>DATMFW010000024.1:0-65494 GCA_035556655.1 Pseudolysinimonas sp. | reverse complement strand
CCGGCCAGTTCGTCGCGGGTCAGTCCGGGGTCGACGAGCAGCACCCCGTCGTCACCCTGCACGATGAGGGAGTTGCTCTGAAGGCACTCGCTCTGGTGCACTCGTATGCCGTCGGTGAGCTGCGTGAGGGCCATGGTTCCCGACGCTAATGCACGGCGCTCCCCCTGAGATCGCCTACACTCTCCCTTCGTGAAGTGGATCGGGAAGCCGCGCGAGAAGCTGCTCAAGCGCCTCGTGTTCTCGGCGGACGAGCGCTGCGAGTGCGGCGCGGGCCTCGCGTACGACCGCCGCGCCGGCCACCCGGTCTGGGACTGTAGCGCGATCCTGCTGGGCGATGCCCTGCTCGCCGCGGGCGAGCGCGGGGTCGCGGACCACCGCAGCCCGTGCGAGTACGCCGAGATCGTGTCGGAGCAGAACGCCGCCGCCGAGGGCGCCAGCACACGACCCGCCGCCTGATGGGAATGGACAGCCGGCGCCTGTCGCAGCGCGCCATCCAACCCGGGCACGACCGCACCTTCCGCGCGTCGGAGCAGAACTTCATCGCGGCCCTCGAGACGCTGCTGAGGCCGAGCGGCCAGTGGGACATCGTCGACCACCCGCGCGACCTCGAGCGCATCTTCGGGAACCGCTACGGCGTCGTGCCGGAGGCGAAGATCACCTACCTGCCGACCGGCCGCTACATGTACTTCGAGGTGAAGAAGCAGGGGCCGCAGGGCAACGCGGAGGAGCGCGCCGCCAAGCATCACACCGTGCAGTTCTACAAGACCCTCGCCGAGGTGACCGGGTTCGACTACCACCCGTTCGTGACCGTGATGTGCGAGTCGCTGTCGACCCTCGACCGGTACACGATCAAGCACCCGTACTACTTCGAAGAGGGCCACTACTTCAACTGGGTCGACTACGACCTCGATTCGCTCGCAGCGTTCATCGACGAGATCGCGAGCCGCTGGCTGGCCGGCCCGGGCGACGGCAAGCCCCAGCAGATCCCGGAGTAGTCCGGGGCTGCACGTAGGCTTCCCGTGTGATCAAGTACCTCGGCTCGAAGCGCACGCTCGTCGACGTACTCGGTCGCATCGCGGTCGCGGTGGGCGCGCGCGACGCCGTCGATCTGTTCACCGGCACCACGCGCGTCGCTCAGGAGTTCAAGCGCCGCGGCATCGAGGTCACCGCCGTCGACGTCGCCACCTACAGCGAGGTGCTCGGCCAGTGCTACATCGCGACGGATGCGGCAGCGGTCGACGAGGGCGAGCTCGCCGCGATCCTGTCCGAGTTGCAGAATCTCCCGGGCGTCCGCGGCTACGTGACCGACATGTTCTGCGAACAGTCGAGGTACTTCCAGCCGAAGAACGGCATGCGCATCGACGCGATCCGCGACCATCTCGAGGCGCACTACCGTGACCACGCGCTCTTCCCTGTGCTGCTCACCAGCCTGATGCTCGCCGCCGACCGTGTGGACTCCACGACGGGCGTGCAGATGGCCTATCTCAAGCAGTGGGCCCCGCGGGCGTTCAACGACCTCGAGCTCCGCCGGCCCGAACTGATCGCCGGTCCGGGGCACACCCGCCGGGGAGATGCGACGCAGCTGGTGCACGAGCTGCCGCGCACCGACCTGATGTACCTCGACCCCCCGTATAACCAGCACCGGTACTTCACGAACTACCACATCTGGGAGACCCTGGTCCGCTGGGACGCCCCCGAGGCCTACGGGGTCGCCCGCAAGCGCATCGACAGCCGCGACGAGGCGACCAAGAGCGTGTTCAACAAGAAGCGCGAGATGCCGGATGCGTTCCGCGCCCTCCTGAGGGCGGCGAACGCCGAGACGGTGGTGGTCTCGTACAACGATGAGTCGTGGATCACCGCCGAGCAGATGCTCGGGGCGTTGCACGATGCCGGCCACGAGGATGTGCGCATGGTGGCGTTCGATTCCAAGCGCTACGTGGGAGCCCAGATCGGCATCTACAACCCCTCGGGCGTGAAGGTCGGGGCGGTATCGCATCTGCGCAACACCGAGTACCTGTTCATCGCCGGGTCGACTGAAAGGGTCGAGGCGGCGGTGGCCGTGGCCGCGAGCGCCCCCGCTGCGGCGAAGGCGCTCGCGTTGTTCTGAGCACGGACGGCGGTCAGACCGTTCCGCACTCTCCGCAGAACCACGTCGGGTCGTCGTGGATCGAGTGGAAGTCCATCGGCGCGTGGCAGATGTCGCACTCTGGCCAGGTGAATGCGGTTTCGGGTACGGCGTCCAGCACGCGCGCGCGGCTCCGGGTGATCTCGCGTTCGTCGGACATGTCGGGGACGGTACGCCCGTGGGCGTGCGCCCGGCAGTCCCGCATTCGGGCGACCCTCGCGCGGGGGCCGTCGCGCCGGCGCTACGCGCTCGGCGGCCGGAGCAGGTCGACCGGGTCGACGCCCATGCGCTGCGCGAGACGTTCGAGCGATCGCAACGTCAGGTTGCGCTCACCGCGCTCGACGCCGCCCATGTAGGTACGGTGTACGCCGAGCGTGTC
This sequence comes from Pseudolysinimonas sp., assembly GCA_035556655.1. Taxonomy (GTDB): domain Bacteria; phylum Actinomycetota; class Actinomycetes; order Actinomycetales; family Microbacteriaceae; genus JBDSKH01. The sequence continues at coordinate 62,990 of DATMFW010000024.1, read as the reverse complement.
GGCCAGCTCCTCTTGGCTGACGCCGCGTTCTTTGCGATAGGCCCGGATGTTGACACCGGCGATGCGCTGCAGGTCACCTTCCACGGGTCAACGATGTCGGGATGATACTTGAAAGTCTACACACCGATGAGTAGTATCGGGGCTTGAGGGAACCTCGGCCTCCCCACCTCGGAATCCGGGGTTCCCTCGACCCTCCCTCAACTCCTCGCGCGGAGTCGGGTCCTCCCCAGATCCGCGGGCGATGTCGCCGCCCGGACCTAGCCTGCACGCACAGATCGAGGAGGCAGTCGCATGCAGCAGCCGCGCAGGCGGACGTGCCCGCCCTGGTGCGTCGCCGACCATACCGCCGACGAGGAGGGCGGCCCCGTCCGTCACCGTGGCGCCACCGCGATGATCCCCGGGATCGCGATCCGCGGCACCGCGCCGCACGACGCGCACGGCATCGAGTTGCTGGTCGAGCTGCACGCCGACGACGGCGACCCCGTGGTGGCGGTCTACATCGGCGACGGGGTCGAGGGCATCGACCTCACCACCGAGACCGCCGCCCGCCTGGTCCGGCGGCTCAACGAGACCCTGCGCGCCGCCGGGGCCGCGGCGCTCTAACCCGCCAGGGTCGCGCCGAACGCGAGGCCGAGCAGGTAGGTGGCGGTGGCCGCCCCGTAGCCGATCAGCAACTGCCGCAGAGCCCGCTTGACCGGCGAGGCACCCGACAGCACCCCCACGACCGCACCGGTGCCCACCAGGGCCAGCCCCACCGCCGCCGCGGCGATCAGCACCGCGGTCAGTCCCGAGGCTCCGAACAGGTAGGGCAGCACCGGGATGAGCGCCCCCGAGCCGAAGAACAGGAAGCTGGAGATCGCGGCGCCCCACGCGGAACCGATCGCGTCCGCGGGGTCGGCGCCCACCGCATCCGGCTCTTCGCTGTCGAGATGCAGCGTGGCCAGCACGCGGCGGGCCCGCTCGGCCGCGTCCCGCTCGCTCATCCCCCGCGCGCGATAGACCAGCGCCAGCTCGTTGGCATCGACATCGAGGTGACCGAGCGCCGAGTGCGATGCCGGGTCGGGGCGGGATGCGTCGAGCAGCTCGCGCTGCGACCGCACCGACACGTACTCCCCCGCCCCCATCGACAGCGCACCGGCCAGCAGCCCCGCGATGCCCGTGAAGAGCACGGTCGTCGGCGAGACGCCGGTCGCTCCGACGCCCAGCACGAGTGCGAGGTTGCTGACCAGTCCGTCGTTGGCGCCGAAGACCGCGGCCCGGAAGCCCCCGGCCGCGCGCATCCGGCCGCGCGCCGCGAGTCCGCGGACCACCTCGCCGTGGATGCGCTCGTCGGCGGCCATGCGCTCGGTCGCGTCGGCGTCGAGCTCGTACGGCGAGCGCGCCTCGGCCCGCTGCGCCAGCGCCAGGACGAACAGCGATCCGAAGTTCCGGGCGAGGAAGACGAGCAACCGGGTCCGCAGATCCGTGCGGGGGGTGCCCGCCGCATCCCCGAGCAGGTCGACCCAGTGCTGTTCGTGACGGCGCTCCGCCTCGGCGAGTCCGAGCAGGATCGCGCGCTCCTCGCCGCTCTTGCGGTCGGCGAGTTCTCGATAGACGGCGGCCTCGGCACGCTCGTCGGCGAGGTATTTGCGCCAGCGTCGCAGCTGGGCCGGGCGAGAGGGAGTACGTGCCATGGGCGAAGCCCCTAGCCTACCGGCGGGGTCCGGCGAAGGCCCCAGCTGCCCTCCCAGCGCTCGTCGGGTTCCAGCCAGATCAGGCCCTCGCCCGAGTTGAGCGCATCGGGCGGTGCGGTCATCGGTTCGACGGCCACGGCGGTGCCGAGGCCTTCCGACCGGGGGAACTCCGGGGTGGTGAACACCTGGACGTAGCCCCAGGCGGGCTCCTGCCATAGCGTCGTCGTCGCACCGTCGGGCGCCGTGAGCCGCGCGGTCTCGTGGCCGATGCCGTGGGTGACCGCGCCGTACGCGGTGTCGAGACGCAGCTCGCCGACCCGGCGAGGGGTGCGCAGATCGGTGTCGTCATCGACCGGGATCGCGGGGCCGGTGGGGTTCAGCGCGTGGTCGACCGGGAAGAAGCGGTCGGCCGCGACCCGGAGGGTCAGCTCTGCCACGTCGTGCCCGCCGACCCTCAGGAACGGGTGGGTCCCCACGGCCCACGGTGCGCGCCGGTCGGAGCGGTTCTGCACGGTGTGGGTCACCGTGACGCCGTCGTCGTCGAGCCGGTAGCGCACGGCGGTGTCCATGGCGAAGGGCCACCCGTGCTGTGGTGCGATGGCGGCCGCGAGTTCGGCCAGATCGTCCTGCTGAGCGATCACCTGGTAGTCGGTGAACTCCAGCAAGCCATGCAGAGCACCCCCGCGCGCCGGCTCGGTGATGTCGAGCTGCTGCTCGGCACCGTCGAGGCTCCAGCGGGCGTGCGCGACCCGGTTCGGCCACGGCGCGAGCACGATCCCGTTGCAGAACGGCGGCAGCCCGGCTCCGGTGCGCGGCTCGGTCAGCGCCTCGCCGCCGACCGAGAGGGAGCGCAGCGCAGCCGCGACGGTGTCGATCTCGGCGCGGACGGAACCGCGTTGCAGGGTGATGTGCACGGCGTCAGCCTACGGCGACGACATCGAGGCCCGCGTCACGCAGCGCATCGAGCACGCCGGGCGCGGCATCCCCCGCAGTCACCAGGGTGTCCACGTCGGCGAGCGGCGCGACCAGCGCGGTCTCGACGCGGCCGAGCTTCGACCCGTCGGCGACCACGACGGTGCGTCGCGCCGCGGCGATGACCCGGGTCTTGATCTCGGCCTCCGGAATATTGACGTTGGTCACGCCGCGCTCCGGGTGGATCCCTGTGCAGCCGATGACGGCGAGGTCGACGTTGAGCGCGTCGAGCATGGGTGCGGCGAACGGGTTCACGAGGGAGTGCTGCAGGGGGCGCAGGGTGCCCCCGGTGACGATCACCTCGAGCCGGGGGATGCCGGCCTCGAGTGCCAGCGCGATCGGCAGCGCACTGGTGACCACGACGACACCCTGCAGTTCGCGCCGCAGCAGCAGGGCTTCCGCGACGGCGAGCGCCGTGCTGCCGGCATCGAGGAAGACGCAGTCGCCGGATGCGACGAGCCGCGCGGCGGCGACCCCGATCGCGCGCTTGGCCCCAGCTGCCCGGTCACGCGCGGATTCCATGGGCGCCTCTCGCACCAGGGCGTCGGCGGGCATCGCCCCGCCGTGCACCCGGACGGCGTGACCGGAGCGCTCCAGGGCGGTCAGGTCGGCGCGGACGGTGACCTCGCTGACGCCGAGTTCGAGCGCCGCATCGGTGACCCGCACGTATCCGCGCGTGCTGAGCATCCCGGTGAGCGCTGCCTGGCGCAGAACGGCGGGGTCCGGCACGCTTTCGCCCTTCTTCGATTTCGCAATCAGAACTTTCGATATCGTAATGCCGTGATCCGCAGACACGCGACCCGCCTCGCCGACGGACGCGAGCTCATCTACTTCGACGACGCCGACACGCTGCTCGGCCCCGACCGCGCCGTCGACACCCGCACCCTCGTCCCACGGCCCGCCACCCCCGTCATGCGGCAGGATCCGCTCACCGGAGACTGGATCTCGGTCGCCGCGGCGCGCCAGAACCGGGTCGTCCTGCCCTCGGCCGAAAACGACCCGCTCGCGCCGCAGACACCGGGCAACCCCTCGGAGGTTCCCTCGCGCTACGACGTCGCCGTGTTCGAGAACCGCTCCCCCGCGTTCGGCCCCGAACTGGGCGTGCACGGCGGCGAGGACGGTCCGGAGCTCGGCCGCACCCGCGCGGCCGTCGGCCGCTGCGAGGTCGTGTGCTTCAGCCCCGAGACCACCGGATCGTTCGCCACCCAGACCCCGTCGCGGGCGCGCACCGTGATCGAGGCCTGGGCGGATCGCACGGCCGCCCTCTCGGCGCTGCCGGGGGTCGAGCAGGTGTTCCCGTTCGAGAACCGCGGCGAGGCGATCGGCGTGACCCTGCATCACCCGCACGGCCAGATCTACGCCTACCCCTACGTCACGCCGAAGACCCAGGCCACCCTGCGCAGGATCGAGAGCAGCGCACCCGGGCTGTTCGGCCGCATCCTCGAGTTCGAGCGGGCGAGCGAGCGGCTCGTGCTGGAGGGGGAGCACTGGAGCGCGTTCGTGCCGTTCGCCGCGCGCTGGCCGCTCGAGGTGCACCTGATGCCGCACCGGCAGATCCCCGACCTGGCGGCGACCAGCGAGGCCGAACGCGACGAACTCGCCCCCCTCTACCTGCGTCTGCTGCGCGGCATCGACGCGATCTACGACACCCCGACGCCGTACATCGCGGCCTGGCACCAGGCGCCGGTTCACGCCGCGCGCGACACGTTCCGCCTGCATCTGCAGCTCACCTCTCCGCGTCGTGCTGCGGACAAGCTCAAGTTTCTGGCAGGGTCGGAGTCGGCGATGGGGGCATGGGTCGGCGACGTGCCGCCCGAGGCCGCAGCCGAGACCATCCGGAAGGCCATACCCCGACCATGACCGACCTCCGCGACGACGTCCGCGACGCCTTCCGCGCCCGCTTCGGCCACACGCCGCAGGGCATCTGGTCGGCGCCCGGGAGGGTGAACCTGATCGGCGAGCACACCGACTACAACGAGGGGTTCGTGCTGCCGTTCGCCATCGACCGCCGCACCCTGGTGGCCGCCGGTCCCCGCGAGGACTCGACCCTGCGCCTGGCGAGCACCTTCGACGACGAGGACACGCTCTACCTCGAGGTGCCGATGGGCGAGCTCGATGCGCTGCAGGCGCTCACCAACGAGCGCGGGTCCTCTCCGCTGGAATGGGCGGCCTACCCGGTCGGCGTCGCCTGGGCCCTCGGACGGGCGGGCGCCGACCTCGCTGCCGTCCCCGGCCTCGACCTCATGTTCGACAGCAACGTGCCGGTCGGTGCCGGCCTATCGTCATCGGCGGCCATCGAGTGCGCGGCCGCTCTCGCCCTCGACGACCTGTGGCGTCTCGGACTGTCGCGGCAGCAACTCGCGAACGCGGGGCAGCTCGCCGAGAACGAGTTCGCCGGCGCCCCGACGGGCATCATGGACCAGACCGCCTCGCTGCTCGGGGTGCGCGACGCGGCGGTGCTGCTGGACTGTCGCATGCTCGAGACCGAGACCGTGCCGCTCGGCCTCGACGAGGCGGGGCTGACGACCGTGGTCATCGACACCGGGGTGGCCCACGAGCACTCGACCGGCGGGTACGCCGACCGCCGGCTGTCCTGCGGCAAGGCGGCCGTGCTCATGGGGGTACCCTCGCTGCGCGACCTCGGGCCCGGCGACCTCGATCGCGCCGAGGCCAAGCTGAGCAACGAGACGTTCCGCCGGATGCGCCACGTGATCACCGAGAACCAGCGCGTCCTGGATGCGGTCGACGCGATCCGCGATCACGATCACGCCGCGCTCGGCGAACTCCTCGACGCCTCGCACCGGTCGATGCGCGACGACTTCGAGATCTCGACCCCCGAACTCGATCTCGCCGTCGAGATCGCCCGCGAGAACGGCGCCCTCGGCGCCCGCATGACCGGCGGCGGATTCGGGGGCTCGGCGATCGCGCTGGCGCCGCTCGACGCGGTCTCCCGCATCCAGGTGGCCGTGGACGGGGGGTTCGCCGAGCACGGGTTCGGCATGCCCGAGGTGTTCACGGTGGCACCCTCGGACGGCGCCGCGCGCGACGCCTGACCCCGGCGGTCAGCGCACCGAGCGCTCCGCGGCCTCCACCACGTTCTGCAGCAGCAGCGCACGGGTCATCGGCCCGACGCCTCCGGGGTTGGGCGAGAGCCAGCCCGCGACCTCGGCGACCCCGGGGTCCACATCCCCGTGCAGCAGTGCCTTGCCGGAGCCGGAGGTCCCGACCCGGGTGACCCCGACATCCAGAACGGCGGCACCGGGCTTGACCCACTCGGGCTTGATGAAGTGCGGCACGCCGACCGCCGCGACGACGATGTCGGCGCGGGCGACCTCGGCGGCCAGGTCGACGGTGCGCGAGTGGGTCAGCGTGACGGTCGCATCGACGCCCTTGCGGGTGAAGACGAGCCCGAGCGGGCGCCCGACGGTGAGGCCGCGCCCGACGACGCAGACGTGCTGAGAGGCGATCGGCACGTCGTGGCGGCGCAGCAGCTCGACGATGCCCGCGGGGGTGCAGGGCAGGGGCGAGTGCAGCTCACCCTCCACCCCGAGCACCAGCCGCCCGAGGTTCGTCGGGTGCAGGCCGTCGGCGTCCTTCGCGGGGTCGATCAGCTCGAGCATCGCGTTCTCGTCGATGCCGGCCGGCAACGGCAGCTGCACGATGTAGCCGGTGACGGCGGGGTCGGCGTTGAGACCGGCGATCGCCGAGCGCACCTCCGCCGCCGAGGCGGTCGCGGGCAACTCGACCCGGATCGACTCGATGCCGACCTCGGCCGAGTCGCGGTGCTTGCCGCCGACGTAGCTGACCGAACCGGGGTCCTCCCCGACGAGCAGCGTTCCGAGGCCTGGCACCACGTCGCGTTCGCGCAGCGCCGCGACCCTGCCGGTCAGCTCCCGCTTGATCGCGGAGGCGGCGGCGATGCCGTCGAGGACGACAGCGGCCACTACTTCCACGTCCCGGGCGAGGTGAGTCCGTCGTAGAGCGGGAACGCGTGCGCCAGGGCCGTGACCCGCTCGCGGAGGGCCGGCAGGTCGGCATCCGGCAGCAGAGCGAGCGCGATGATGTCGGCGACCTCGGTGAACTCGGCGTCGCCGAAGCCGCGGGTCGCGAGCGCCGGCGTGCCGATGCGCAGGCCGGAGGTGACCATCGGCGGGCGCGGGTCGTTCGGCACCGCGTTCTTGTTGACGGTGATGCCGACCTCGTGCAGACGGTCCTCGGCGTCCTTGCCGGTGAACTCCGAGGTGCGCAGGTCGACGAGCACGAGGTGCACGTCGGTGCCGCCGGTGAGCACGTCGACTCCCGCGCCGCGGGCATCCGCCTGCGTGAGCCGCTCGGCGAGGATCGCGGCGCCGCGCTTGGTGCGCTCCTGACGGTCCCGGAACTCCGGCGTGCCGGCGAGCTTGAAGGCGGTCGCCTTCGCCGCGATGACGTGCATGAGCGGTCCGCCCTGCTGGCCGGGGAACACGTTGGAGTTGATCTTCTTGGCGATGTCGGGATCGTTCGTGAGGATGAACCCCGAGCGTGGTCCGCCGATCGTCTTGTGCACCGTCGAGGACGTGACATGCGCGTGCGGCACCGGCGACGGGTGCAGCCCGGCGGCGACGAGTCCGGCGAAGTGGGCCATGTCGACCCACAGCACCGCACCGACCTCGTCGGCGATCGCGCGGAACTCGGCGAAATCGAGTTCGCGCGGGTAGGCCGACCAGCCGGCGATGAGCACGGCCGGCTTGACCTCGTGCGCCTTGGCCCGCACATCGGCCATGTCGACCCGCCCGCTGTCCTCGACCCCGTAAGCGTGCGCCTCGTAGAGCTTGCCCGAGAAGTTCAGCTTCATGCCATGGGTCAGGTGGCCGCCGCTGGCGAGCTCGAGGCCGAGGATGCGGTCGCCGGGCTGGGCGATCGCGGACAGCACCGCGGCGTTGGCGGACGCGCCGGAGTGCGGCTGCACGTTCGCGAACTCGGCACCGAACAGCGCCTTGGCGCGCTCGATGGCGAGCGTTTCGACGACGTCGACGAACTCGCAGCCGCCGTAGTAGCGCCGGCCGGGGTAGCCCTCCGCGTACTTGTTGGTGAGCACCGAGCCCTGTGCCTCGAGCACGGCGCGCGGCACGAAGTTCTCGCTGGCGATCATCTCGAGGGTGTCGCGCTGGCGGGCGAGCTCGCTGGCCAGCGCCTCGGCGACCTCGGGGTCGACCTCGGCGAGCGGGGCAAGGAAGGTGTCGGTCATGACTGGCTCCAGTGTTCTGCGGGGGGACGCGCTGCCCAGGCGTACGGCAACGCGATTCAGCAGTCGCTCCCCGATGGTGACCCATCCGAACGCCAGTCGCGACGGGGTCAGGTTATCAGCCGGGATGCTCCGACAGGAACCTCTCCAGCTCGTCGCGCGTCGGCGCGGTGGCCGGCCCGCGGCGGGTGACGGCGAGCGCCGCGGCGGCGTTGGCGCGCACGGCGGCGGTGCGCGGGTCGAAGCCGAGGGCGACGGATGCGGCGAACACCCCCACATGCGCGTCGCCCGCCCCGTTGGTGTCGATGGCATCGACCTCGAACCCGGGGATGCGCTCCCCGTCGAGCTCGCATCCGGCAGCACCGCGGCGGAGGATCCGGTTCCGTCCGCCCACCGACTCGCCGGCCGCGCAGCTCCACCAGTCCGCGCGGGCCCGCACCGCATCCGGGATCGCGGCGCCGAGCGGCCCGGGGTCGACGATCACGGTGACCCCCTCCGGCACCGCGGGCACCCAGACCGCGAGCGCGTCGCCCGAGGGCTGCCGGGCGAAGGAGTACCCGGAGACGTGCACGACGTCGCCGGGGGCGGGCCGCGCGCGGGCGAGCATCTCCGCGTCGAGCCGGGCTTCGGCGCCGACCGTGGTCAGGAAGGTGCGCTCGCCCGCGGCGTCGGTGATGGCGACGTCCCAGCCGGTGTCGGAGCCGGCCACCGGCGCCTGCAGCACGTCGATGTCTTCGGCGGCGAGCGCCGACCGGGCGGCGTCGCCGAAGGGCCCGGTGCCGTGCGCTCCGGCGTAGACGGCGCGCATGCCCTGGCGCCGCGCCGCTGCCAGCACGTTGAACGACCCGCCGGCGGAGGATCCGGAGGCGGTGACGGTGACGTCGTCGCCCGGCGCGGGCAGCGCAGGCAGCTCCAGCAAAAGATCGATGACGACGTTGCCGACGCTGAGCAGCGTGCTCACAGCGACGAGAGCACCTCGTCGATGGTAGTGATCTCGATGAGCGGGGCGTACAGGGCCATGGCGTCGAGCGCGCGCTGGTGGTCGGCGGGGCTGAGCCCCGCACAGGCGTCGGCGGCGACGCGGACGTGCACGCCCGCATCCGCCGCCGCCAGCGCCGTCGAGATCACGCAGCAGTCGGTCGAGACACCGGTGATGACCATCTCGGTCGACCCCTGCATCGCGGAGGCGAATGCCGCATCCCACTTGCCGAACGTCTCGCGGGTCTCGATGTGCGGGGCGTTTCCGGCGAACGGCGCTGTCAGCTCGTAGAGCCGGTCCTCGGGGGGCACGAGGGCGAACGACCACTGCTCGTAGTAGGGCACCCACGCACCCCGCGGTTCGGCGGGGGCGACGAACCGGGTGAAGATGGCCCGGTCGCCGAACGCGGGCAGCAGGCGCTGGACGCCCGCCGACGCGCGCTCGTATTCGGGGGTGAACCACTGGCTCCCCGGCTCGCCGAAGATCACCTGCATGTCGATGGCGACGAGCCAGGGAGCCGAGGTCACTTCTCCTCCTGCGCCTTCACGGCCGAGCGGCCGAACAGCAGGTAGCCGACGAATCCGATCACCAGCGCGATGAGCACGCCGAGGTTCGAGTACGCCCAGCCCTCACGGAACGTGCCCTCGCCTTCGGGACCGAACAGGTACCCGAGCCAGGTGAAGCCCGGGGTGTCGTTGGTCACCAGCCCCCACCCGAGCACCGTCGCCAGGACGACGAGGGCGATCGAGGCCCAGCGCACGCTGCCGTAGCGACCCTTCGGGTCGTACAGCTCGGCGTCGGCGAGGTCATTCTTGCGCAGCAGCACGTCGGCGACGAAGATGCCCGCCCAGGCGGCGATCGGCACGCCGAGGGTGATGAGGAACGCCTGGAACGGCCCGAAGAAGTCGGCGGCGATGAACAGCACGAAGATCGAGCCGAGCACCATGAGCACCCCGTCGATCGCGGCCGCGACCGGGCGCTTGACCTTGAGCCCGACCGCCAGCAGCGACAGTCCCGAGGAGTAGACGTCCATGATCGCACCGGCCACGAGGCCGAGCACCACCACGAGGGCGAACGGGATCAGCAGCCAGGCCGGCGACAGGCCGACGAGCGGGCCGAGCGAGTACGAGCTGATCGCCTCCGCCAGTTCGGTCGACGAGGCCGCGAGCAGCACGCCGACGATGAGCAGCACGACGGGGGCGAGGGCCGCCCCGAAGGTCGTCCATCCGACGACGGCCTTGCCGCTGGCGTTGCGGGGCAGGTACCTCGAGTAGTCGGCGCCGGCGTTCACCCAGCCGAGCCCGAATCCGGTCATCATGAACACGAGAGCACCGATGACGGCGGCCAGCGATCCGGCCTCGACGGCGGTGACCGCGGCGAAGTCGATCAGGGGCAGCACCGTGACGAGGTAGATCAGGGTCACGGCGCCGGTGACGATCGTGATCCAGAGCTGCAGGCGCATGATGAGGCTGAAGCCGTAGACCCCGACCACCACGACCACCGCGGCGATCACGATGAGCGCGATGACCTTCGTGACGGGACTGTCGGCGGGGCCGCCGAGGGCCTGGACGGTGGCGTCGACGGCGAAGACGGCGCTCACGGTGAGCACGGTCTCCCACCCGACGGTGAGGATCCAGGACAGCAGCGCGGGAAGCCGGGCGCCGTTGACGCCGAACTGGGCCCGGCTGAGCACCATGGTCGGAGCCGAGCCGCGCTTGCCGGCCAGGGACACGACGCCGACGAGGAAGAACGACACCACGATGCCGATCACGCCGACGAGGGTCGCCTGCCAGAAGGAGATGCCGAAGCCGAGCGCGAACGACCCGTAGGCGATCGCGAACACGGACACGTTGGCCGCGAACCACGGCCAGAACAGGCTACGGGGCTTGCCGTGACGCTCGCTTTCGGCGATCGTCTCGAGCCCGGTCAGTTCGACGCCGGTCTTGCTGCTTCCGGCCGTCTCGGACGTTGAGGGTGTCGTCATGCCCCACAACCTACTAGCCGAGGCGAACCCGTCGCACGAACCGCATTTGCTTCGTTACGCAACGAAATCCGGATGCGGTGCGGACCCGCCTAGGCGTGTCGCGTCCGGGCGGCGACGCGCTTGCCGTCCGTCAGCAGCACGAAGACCAGCGCCAGACCCACCCCGACCACGAGGCCCCAGGGCAGGGCGGCGACGCCGAGCCCGTCGAGGATGACGCCGCCGATGAGGGCCCCGCCGGCGATCGCGATGTTGAACGAGATCGTCAGCCAGGCCGATGCGGTGTCGCGCAGCCGCAGGGAAGCCGACTGCAGCATCCGGGACTGCAGGAGCGACGGGAGGCCGCCGAAGAACGCGCTCCAGAACACGCCGCCGGCGATGGCGCCCTGCACCGAGCCGGCGCCGAACACGGCGAGACCGGCGACGCCGAGGGCGACGCCGACGAGCATCACGGCGACGGCGGCGCGCGGCCAGCGATCCCCGACGAGACCCGCGGCGACGAGCCCGATCGCGCCCGCGACACCGTTGATGACGAGGATGCCGCTGACCGCGTCGGGCTCCACGGTGGCGACCTCGATCAGCCACGGCACGATGTAGGTCGACAGGGTGTTCTGCCCGGCGACGAGCAGGGCGACGCTGACGCAGACGATGACGATCGCCGGCACGCTGCGATCGTGCCGGGCGGGCACCAGGATCTCTCCGGTCGCCAGCGGCACCAGGTGCTGCACCGGGGGCAGGAAGACGACCACCAGCGCCAGGAACACCAGCACGATCCCGCCGACGGCGGCGAAGGCGAGCCGCCAGCCGACCGCGTGGCCGAGCGCCGTGCCGAAGGGCACCCCGAAGATGAAGGCCGCCGTCCCGCCGGCGGCGGTCACCGCGACGGCCCGGGCGAGCTGGCTCGCCGGGACCATGCGCGAGGCGTACGGTCCGGTGACCGACCAGAACAGCCCGTGGGCGGCCCCCGCCAGGATGCGCGAGAACACGAGCACCTCGTAGGTCGGCGACACGGCACCGAGCACCATCGCGACGACGAACACGCCGAGCACCACGATCATCAGCGGCTTGCGCGGGAAGCGGGTCGTGACCGAGGTGAGCGGCACCGCGGTCACCACGACCGTGACGGCGAAGATCGTGACCAGGAGCCCGATCTGCGACTGCGAGACGCCGAGTTCCGCGGCCATCTCGGGCAGCAGTCCGGTCGGCAGGAACTCGCTGGTGACGACCACGAAGATCGCGCCGGAGATCACCAGCAGACGCCAGAACGGGAAGGGCGGTGCAGCGGTCGGGGCGGTCATCGTCTTCACGATAACGTGAGCGGGTGAGCGCGGATTCCACGCACTGGATCCTGACGCTGGTCTGCCCGGACCGGCCGGGGATCGTGCACGCGGTGAGCGGCGCGATCGTCGAAGCCGAGGGCAACATCACCGAGTCGCAGCAGTTCTCCAGCGACGACACCGGGACCTTCTTCATGCGGCTGCAGGTCGAGACCGCCGCCGACCGGGAGCGCTTCGAGGCGGCGCTGCAGCCCGTCACCGAGAGGTACGGCATGACCTGGCAGCTCGACATCGTCGGGCGTCCGCTGCGCACGCTCGTCCTGGTGTCGAAGGCGGCGCACTGCCTCAACGATCTGCTGTTCCGCCAGCGTGCGGGGCAGGTGCCGGTGGAGATCCCGCTGGTGCTCGCCAACCACCCCGACCTCGCCGAGCTGGCTGCGTTCTACGGGGTGCCGTTCGAGGCCCACCCGGTCACCGGTGCCGAGCAGAAGGCGGCGTTCGAGCGCCGCGTTCTCGACGCTGTCGACGAGCACGAGATCGAGCTCGTCGTGCTCGCCCGGTACATGCAGATCCTCTCGCCGGGGCTGTGCGAGGCGCTCGCGGGGCGCATCATCAACATCCACCACTCGTTCCTGCCCGGGTTCAAGGGCGCCAATCCCTACAAGCAGGCCCACGCCCGCGGGGTGAAGATCATCGGGGCCACCGCGCACTTCGTCACGACCGACCTCGACGAGGGCCCCATCATCGAGCAGAACATCGTGCGGGTCGACCACACCCGCACCCCGGCCGAGCTCATGTCGATCGGCCAGGACGAGGAGTCGCGCACGCTCACCCAGGCGGTCCGCTGGTTCGCAGAAGACCGGGTGCTGCTCGACGGAGCGAGGACGATCATCTTCACATGACCACGACCCTGCTGCACGGAGCCACCGCGATCGACGAGCGCGGCGAGATCCCGGATGCCTGGGTGCTGTTCCGCGGGGACGTCATCGAGGCGGCGGGCTCGGGCTCGGCCCCGGATGCGGACGAGACCATCGACCTGCACGGCGCGACGATCGCGCCCGGCTTCCTCGACCTCCACGGACACGGTGCCGGCGGCCACGGGTACGACGACGGCGGCGACGAGCTCGCCGCCGCACTGGCGACCCACCGGGCTCACGGCACCACGCGTGCGGTGGTCAGCATCGTCACCAACCCGCTGGCCGAGCAGCGCGAACGCCTCGCCGAGGTGGCCGAGCTGACCCGTCGCGACCCGCTCGTGCTCGGCTCGCACCTCGAGGGACCGTTCCTCGCGCACGGCAAGCGCGGCGCCCACGACCCCGCGCTGCTGCGCGACCCCGACCCGCTCGACCTCGACGAGTTGCTCGCCGCGGCGGCGGGCACGATGCGCCAGATCACCATCGCCCCCGAGCTGACCGGAGGGCTCGACGCCATCCGCACGCTCACCGACGCCGGAGTCGTCGTCGCGGTCGGTCACACCGAGGCGGGTCTCGAACTGACGCGCGAGGCCTTCGATGCCGGCGCGCGCATCCTCACCCATGCCTTCAACGGCATGAACGGCATCCATCACCGCGAGCCGGGTCCCGTGGTGGCGGCGCTCGACGACCCGCGCATCACGCTCGAACTCGTGCTCGACGGCCACCACGTGCATCCGGATGTCGCCGAGGTGCTGTTCCGCGCCGCCCCCGACCGCATCGCCCTGATCACCGACTCGATGGCGGCGGCCGCGGCCCGGGACGGCGACTACCGGGTCGGCGGACTCAACGTGACCGTGCGCGACGGCCTCGCGGTGCTGTCGGGGACCTCGACGATCGCAGGGTCGACCCTCACCCAGGACGCGGCACTGCGGATGGCGGTGAACCGGGTCGGAGTCCCGGTCACGCAGGCGATCGCGTCGCTGACCTCGATCCCGGCGCGCGCGCTCGGACTCGGCGACCGGTTCGGGCTGCTCGCCGCAGGGTACGCGGCCGACGTCGTCGTGCTCGACGAGACCCTGCACGTGCAGGCGGTCTGGGCCGCGGGCGCCCCGCTGGTCGCCTAGCGCTGCACCGGTGGTCGAGTAGCGCCGCAGGCGCGTGTCGAGACCCCCCGCAGATCTCGACACGCCCGCTCCGCGGGCTACTCGATCGGCTCACCAGGAGAGCTGGTCGGTAGCGACCGCAGATCTCGACACGCCCGCTGCGCGGGCTACTCGATCGGCTCAGTCGGGAGAGCTGGTCGAGTAGCGACCGCAGGTCGCGTGTCGAGACCCCCCGCAGATCTCGACACGCCCGCTGCGCGGGCTACTCGATCGGCTCAGTACCGCTCAGCGCTCGAACTCGAGGCGCTCGTCCCAGGCGAAGCGGTAGTACTCCGCGTACGCCAGCCTCGACGCCGCGGCCTCGTCGACGATCACCGTGACCAGGGGATGCAACTGGATCGCCGACCCCGGAAGCGACGCGCTCACCGGGCCCTCGACCGCTCCCGCGACCGCCTCGGCCTTCGCCTCGCCGAACGCCAGCAGCACCAGATGCCGCGCATCGAGGATCGTCCCCAGCCCCTGAGTCAGACAGTGCCGGGGCACATCGTCGAGCGAGTCGAAGAACCGCGCGTTGTCGGCGCGGGTCTGCTCGGTGAGCGACTTCACGCGGGTGCGCGACACCAGCGAGGACCCGGGTTCGTTGAACCCGATGTGGCCGGTGCGGCCGATGCCGAGCACCTGCAGGTCGACCCCGCCGGCGGCGGCGATGTCCCGCTCGTACCGCTCCCCGGCCCCCTCGGTCGGCCCGCCGTCGTCCCCCGGCACCCGGACCAGCGCCGGGTCGAGCCCGAGTGGCTCGACGACCTCGCGTGTGATGACGGCGCGATAGCTCTCGGGATGCCCGGCGGGCAGGCCGATGTACTCATCGAGCGCGAAGCCGCGCACCCGCCCCAGGTCGAGCGAGCGCGCGACCAGCGCCTTCCACACGGGAAGCGGGGTGGATCCAGTGGCCAGTCCCAGCACGGCATCCGGTTTGCGGGCGACGAGACGCGCGATCTGCTCCGCGGCGATCTCGCCCCCGGCGTCGGCGTTCTCGACGATCACGACCTCGGCCATCAGGAAGTCTCCACTCGGGTCTCGACAGGCTCGACCACCGATACTCCCACGAGCGCGGCACCCACGGCGGCGGCATGGGCGCCGGCCGGGACGAGGTCGACACGATCCGGCAGTTCGAGCGACATCAGGAACTCCGAGCCGTCGGCCCAGCGCCCGAGCACGGCCCGGACCTCGCCCAGCAGCACCTCGCCGAGGGAGGACAACCCTCCGCCGATCACGACATCGTCGACGTCGACGGTCAGCACGAGCAGACGCACCGCTGCGGCGATGTTGTCGATCAGCCGGGAACGCACCGCGACGGCGAGCGGATCCCCCGCATCCGCCGCCGCGAACAGCGCACGGACCGGCTTGGGCTGGCCGGTCGGCCATTGCCGGGCGATCGCCGAACCCGACGCCATGAGTTCGAGGCAACCGCGTTGCCCGCACGGGCAGAGCGGCCCGGCCGGGTCGACCGGGATGTGCCCGATCTCGCCCGCGACCCCGCGCGAGCCCCGCCAGAGCCGGCCGCCCAGCACGAGCCCGGCCGCCAGGCCGGTCCCGAGGTTGAGGTAGGCCATCGACTGGCCGGCCTGCAGCCCGAGGCTTGCGAAGGCTCCGAGGGCCGCGGCGTTGACATCGTTCTCGACCCGCACGGGACGCCCGAGCCGCCGGCTCAGCTCACCGCCGAGGTCGAGTCCGGTCAGCCCGAGGTTCACGGCGTGCTCGACCCGCCCGGTGGAGACGTCGACCGCCCCGGGCACCCCGACGCCGATCGAGGTGAACCCGCGGTCGCCGGCCGCCTCGGCGAGGCCCTCGACCGCAGCCACCGCCGACGCCAGCACCGCGGCGTCGCCGAAGCCGGTCGCGAGGTGCACCTGGTGCACGACCCGCCCGGCATCGTCGATCGCGACGGCATCGGTCTTGGTGCCGCCGATGTCGATCCCCACCCGCAGCGCCGTCATCGGGTGCGTCCCATCAGGCGCAGGAGCGCTTCGCCGGCATACCGCGACGCCCCGAAGGTGGCGATGTCGGCGTAGGCGCGGTCGGGCGAGGGCCAGCCCATGTCGACGACGACCACCGACGGGTTCTGTTCACGGGCGCGGTCGATGGCGGCGCGGGTCCACTCGTGCAGATGGTTGGCCTTGCCGACGATCACCGCGGAGACCCCGGTGACCTCGATCTCGTCGGGCGCGAACACCGGAGTCGTCGCCGCTCCGGCGGCGGCGGGACCCCACGGCGAGTCGCCGACGGCGATGTTGGCCGCCGTCTCGAGGGTCAGGATGACGGCGTCGGGCTCGAGCACGACGTCATCCGCGACGTCGAACGCGGCGATCGCGCGATCGAGGTCGAACGACGGCACCTCGGCCGCATCGAGCGGCGTGGGAGCCGCGAGCCCCTCGGCGAGCACCCGGTTGCGGGCGACGGCATCAGCGAGCCGCTCTGCGGGAAGCACACCCGCCGAGACGGCGTCGCCGAGCGCGGCCATGATCTGCCCGACCTGCTCGTCGGTGTTCCGGGTACCGATGCAGAGCAGGTCGCACCCCGCCCCGATGGCGCGAACCGCGGCAGCGGGGATGCCGATCTCACCGCTCGCGCCGACCATGTCGAGGGCGTCCGACACGATCACCCCGTCGAACCCGAGCTCACCGCGCAGCACCCCCTGCAGGATCGCCGGGGAGAACGTCGCGGGCCGGTCGGCGTCGAGCTGCGGCAGCAGCACGTGCGAGGTCATGATGGTGCGCGCGCCGGCCTGGCTCGCGGCGACGAACGGTCGGAGCTCCCGCTCGTGCAGCGCGCCCGAGGGCAGGTTGACCACGGGGAGGGCGAGGTGCGAGTCCTGCGCCGTGTCACCGTGCCCGGGGAAGTGCTTGGCGCTCACCGCGACGCCCTCGCGCTCGTGCGCCGCGGTCCAGGTGGCGACGTGAGCCGCGACGCGTTCGGCGTCGGTGCCGAAGCTGCGCACCCCGATGACCGGGTTGTCGGGGTTGGAGTTGATGTCCGCATCCGGCGCGAAGTTGAGGTTGACACCGACCGCGCGCAGTTCCCGCGCGACCGTCCGGCCGACCAGCGCGGTCAGGTCGTGGTCGTCGATGCGCCCGAGCAGGGCGTTGCCCGGGTAGGGCGAACCGGTGCGGTCGTGCAGGCGGGTGACGTCGCCGCCCTCCTCGTCGATGGCGATGAGGGCGAGGGGGTTGGCGGCCCGGATCGCATCGGTCATGGCGCGCACCTGGGCCGGGCTCTCGATGTTCTCGCCGAACAGGCAGACGCCGCCGAGCCCGTCGCGCAAGCGCGCCTCGAGCCATGCGGGCAGGGTGGTGCCCACGAATCCGGGCATGAGCACCGCGGCGGGCTCGGTCATCCCTTCACCGCCCCCGCCGCGACGCCCGAGGCCATCCGCCCCTGCACGACCAGGAAGAAGATGATCACCGGGATCGCCATCAGGGTCGACCCGGCCATGATCGCCGCCCAGTCGGTGGCCTTCGTGGCCTGCACGAAGGCGTTCAGCCAGACCGGCAACGTGCGGGTGTCGGGCTTGTTCATGATGACCAGCGCGAACGTGAACTCGTTCCAGGCCTGGATGAACGCGAACACGCCGGTCGCGGTCAGCCCCGGACCGAGCAGCGGCAGAGTGACCCGGAAGAACGCGCCCATCCGCGAGCAGCCGTCGACCATCGCCGCCTCCTCGAGCTCGATCGGGATGCCGTGGACGAATCCGCGCAGCGTCCAGATCGTGAACGGCAGCACGGTGGCCAGGTAGACGAGGGTCAGCCCGACCACGGTGTTGATCAGCGCCCAGCCGTCGAGCACCCGGAAGATCGACACGATCATCGCCTCGGCCGGGATCATCTGGGCCACCAGCAACAGCACCACGAGAGTCCGGCGGCTGCGGAACCGGAACCGCGTCAGCGCGAGCGCGGCGAAGAAGGCGAACAGCAGAGCCAGCACCACCGTGCTGAGGGTCACCAGCAACGAGGTGCCGAGTGCCGGCAGGAACTCGATGCTGCCGGAGGGCTCGGTGATGACGGTGATGAAGTTCTTCAGGGTGAACTCGTCTGGCCAGAAGTGCGGGGTCGAGTCGCGCACGGCGCTCGTCGGCAGCAGCGCCGAGTTCAGCATCCAGTAGACGGGAAATACCGAGAAGACGAACACGACGATGGCGAACGCGCCGAACAGGATCCGCAACGGAAGGGGGGTGCGCGCGGTCATGCCTCGTCCTGCCTGATCGTGCTGCGGATGTAGTAGGCCGACAGGATCATCATCACCACGACGAGGATCACGGCGATCGCGCCGCCCACTCCGAGATTGCCGCCGGCGATCGACACCGAGTAGATGTACGGGCCGATGGTGTTGGTGTCGGCCGCGATGCCGCCGATCGTCTGCAGCGCCTTGATCTGCGGGAAGACCCGCATGTCCCAGATGATCTGCAGCAGCAACAGCACCAGCAGCACCGGGCGGATGAACGGGAAGGTCACGAACCGGAAGCGCTGGAACCCGGTGGAGCCGTCGAGCTGCGCGGCCTCGAGCACCTCGGTGGGCACCTGGGTCAGCCCGGCGTACACCGTGAACGCCACGAAGGGCACCGATTGCCAGGTGATGATCACGGTGGCGACGAAGAAGAAGCTGAGGGGCTGGATCAGCCAGCTGTGGCCGGCGAAGTCCAGGCCGAGGAACGTGGTCAGCACGTAGTTGACGACCCCGGAGTCGGTGTCGAACAGCCAGCCCCACACCACGGTGGCGGTGATCGGGGGCATCGCCCACGCCAGGAGCAGCCCGACCGAGACCAGGAGCTTGAACGCGCGGCCCAGGCGCGTCATCAGCAGCGCGATGAGGATGCCGATCAGCATGGTCGTGACGACATTGACCAGGGCGAACAGGATGCTGCGGCCGAGCACCACCCAGAAGGTCTTGTCGCCGAGGACCTCTGCGTAGTTCTCGAACCAGATCCAGTCGGGTGCTGCACCGAAGATCTGGGCCCGGCCGAACTCCTGCATCGACATGACGAGCAGCTGGATCAGCGGCCACGCGGTGAGCGCGAGGACGACGATCGCGGCGGGGATCAGCAGCAGGAACGGCAGCAGTTCCTCACGCCGTCTGCTGCCGCGGCGAGGCCTGCGCAACACGAGAGTCATCGAAGGTCTCCGAGTAGAGTGCGAATCGTGCCCCGGAGTCTTCCTAGGGCGACGGGCGCCAGGTGGCTGGGCGGTGCGAATCACGCACCGCCCAGCCCGCTCCGGCTGGACGGTCAGCCGTTCAGGATGTCCTCGATCTTGGTGTCGAGCTCCCCCGCCAGCGACGCGGCGTCTCCGCCGTTGGCCAGCTGGACGAAGAAGTCCTGCAGAACACGCGAGGCCTCGACGTCGGCCCACTTCGGGCTGGCCGGGGTCAGCTTCGCATTGGCGGCCGCCTCCGCGATGACCTTCGCCAGCTCGGGCGTGGCCGCGGCGACCTTGTCACCGAGCGAGGTCAGCGCCGGCACCAGGCCCGCGCCGGCCAGGATCTCCTGGTACTCCGGGCTCTCGATGATGGCGAGCGCCTTGGTGGCCAGGGTCGGGTGCGCCGACTTGGCCGAGACGGCGATGTTGGAGCCACCGGCGAACACCTGGGCGGCGCCGCCGTCCTTGCCCGGGAGGGCGAAGGTGCCGAGGGTGCTGGTGAGCGCGGTCTCGGCCTGGTCCTCGTCCGCGACGATCGACCAGTACGCCCAGCTCGGAGCCGAGATGGTGGCCGCCTTCTCTTCACGGAAGGGCACCCACAGTTCGGTCTCGTCGCCGTCCTTCGGCGCCGTCGAGCTCTCCATCAGGGCCTGCACCTGCTCGAGTCCCGCGAGGGATTCGGGGCTCGAGAACTGCGCATCCCACGTTCCGTCGTCACCCTGCACCGCGATCTCGCCACCGTTCTCCCAGATGAAGGGGAGCGCGTTGTACCAGTCCTGGCCGGGGTACCAGACGCCCGCGACGCCCGGGAGCGCCGAGGCGAGCGCGCCGGCGTTGTCGACGTACTCGTCGAGGGTGGTCGGCACCGCGACACCCGCCTTCTCGTACTGCGTGGTGTTGTAGAAGACGATGCGGGCTCCCGAGTAGTACGGGGCCGCGTAGAACTTGCCGTCGTAGCTGCCCGCCTCGACGAACCCGGGCAGCAGGTCGTCGCCGCCGAGTGCGTCGTACTGGTCGGTGAGGTCCAGGAACGCACCGGCGGAGGTGAACGCGGCGGCCTGGGTGTTGCCGACCTCGACCACGTCGGGGCTGTCGTTGCTCGACAGGCTCGTGGTCAGCAGGTCGACGAGGCCCGTCCACTGCTGCTCTTCGATGGTGAGGGTCGAACCGGGGTTCTCGTCCTCGAACGTGGTCTTCAGGTAGTCGCGCGCTTCCTGGGGGGTGTCCGTCCCCACCAGCCAGACGCGGATGTCACCGGTCTCGTCTTCGGCCGGGCTCCCCGTCGAGCATCCGGCGAGGACGATCGCGGTCGCGACGCCGATGGCGCCGACCAGTGCGAGTTTCCTCATTGCTGTTTCCTTTCCTAGGGCGACGGTGTCAGCGTTGCGCTGGCACCCCGTGTGTGGTGCAGGGATGGGGTCACGAGACCCCGAGTTGCCCGGACAGCACCATGGCGGCGGCGCCGCGCATCACGATGTCCTGACCGAGGGCGGTCATCCGCACCATGAGATCGCCGTGGAATGCGGCCATCGTCCGGGTGCGGAGGGTGTCGATGGCGGCCTCTGTCAGAGGACCATCGAGCAGGTCGGCGGGGCCGCTCAGGACGAGCTCCGCCAGATCGAGGGCGCCGACGACCGGCGCGAGGGCGATGCCGAGCCGTTCGCCGGCCTCGGTGAGGATCTCGGTGCGCCGGCGCTCGGTCGGTGCCGCCGCCAGGGCGGCCTCCAGGCGCGGGATGGCGAGCCAGGTCTCCAGGCATCCGACCTTCCCGCACGCGCAGGGGGCGCCCCCGTCGGTTCCGACGACGACGTGCCCGAGCTCGCCGGCGGCGAACCGGTTCCCGAACAGCGGGGTGCCGCCGAGCAGCAGGCCGGCACCGACACCGTGCCCGATCTTGACGAGCATGGTGTCGCTCAGCGCGCCCCCGAAGCTGTGCTCGGCGAGGACCGCGGCGTTGGCGTCGTTGGCGACGAGCACGGGAAGCCCGGTGGCCTCGGCGAGCAGCGCCTGCAGGGGCAGGTCGGTCCACCCCAGGTTCGGGGCGCTCAGCACGGTGCCGCCGAGGTCGACGACGCCCGGCGAGCCGACGCCGATGCCGAGGATGGGGGCGGTCGCGGCCGCGATCAGCTCGCGGGTGAGCGCGATCACCTTCTCGACGCAGATGTCGCCGGTCGCGTTCTCGAGGGCGACCTCGCGGTGTTCCAGCACCGCCCCGTCGAGGTCGAGCACTCCGCCGCGGAACAGCGCGTGGTCGCTGAGGTCGAGCCCGAGGATCTGGAAACCGGTGCGGTTGATGTCGAGCAGGGTCGCCGGCTTGCCGGGACGCGCAGCGCCGTTCGGGGATGCGGTGCGCTGGCCGAGTTCGACGACGAGGTCCTCGGTGATGAGTTGCGCGACGAGGTCGGAGATGGTGACGCGGGTGAGCCCGGTGGCACGGGCGAGATCGGCGCGGCTGACCCCGCCGGAGCGGTACAGGGTCTGCAGCACGAGCGCGCGGTTGTGGCTTCGCGAGTGCTCGGGCAGCGACTTCGCACTCGGGCGCAGAGCGCGACCGGTGGCGTAACCCGCGGGGGACGGCGTCGTCATGATTTTGTTAGTAAAGCGTACGAACAATCAGAATGCAAGAGGTGAACCCGCGCGCACTCCGCCTCGTAGTACAGGTGTGCCTGCCATGCTGGGCGCACCCACACCGACGAGGAGACACCATGCCCCGCCAGACCGACCGCGCCATCGCCCTCACCTTCGCCGGCCTCGGCATCATGGGGGCCCTGGCCGCCTGCGCCCCGGGAACCGGAGGCGGAAGCGGCGGCACCGACGGCGGCCCCGCGGCCGACGAGAGCTACACCGACGGCACCTACAACGCCGACGGCAGCTACCAGGCCCCGAGCGGCACCGAGAGCATCACCGTCGAACTGACGCTCGCCGACGACGTCATCACCGACATCACCGTCACCCCGCACGCGACCGATCCGACGGCGTCGGGCATGCAGGCCAGCTTCGCGAGCGGAATCGCCGAGCAGGTCGTCGGGCAGGACATCGACAAGCTCAACGTCACCCGCGTCTCCGGCTCGTCGCTGACCAGCGGCGGGTTCACGATCGCCATCGCGGCGATCAAGGAACAGGCGCTGGCCTCCTGAGCGAACCGGCGGTCGCCCGCCTCGCGCAGGTCTGGGAGTTCGAGGCGATCGGTGCGCCGTGGCGCATCGAGACGGCGGATGCCCTGACCCCCTCCCAGCGCGAGGCCGTGACCGCGCGCGTGGCGGCCTTCGACTCCGCGTGGTCGCGCTTCCGCGACGACTCCCTCGTCACGCGGATCTCCCGGTCGCCCGGCCGGCACCGGCTGCCCGCCGACGCCGGACCGCTGCTGGAGTGGTACCGCGAGCTGTACACCGGCACCGCCGGCCGGGTCTCGCCTCTCGTGGGCCGCACGCTCGAGAGCCTCGGCTACGACGCCGCCTACCGGCTCACCCCGGCCGCCGAGCCCGTCGCCGTCCCGCCCTGGGACGCCGCGGTGTCCTGGGACGGCACCCACCTCGAGACGGTGCGCCCGGTGCTTCTCGATGTCGGGGCGGCCGGTAAGGGGTACCTCGTCGACCTGGTGGCGGGTGAGCTCCAGCGGCACGGGGTGACGACGCTCGTCGTGGACGCGAGCGGGGACCTGGTGGCGCGCGGGGCGACGTCCGAGCGGATCGCGCTGGAGCATCCGGGCGATGCCTCGAGGGCGATCGGGGTGGTGCCGCTGCACGACGGCGCGCTCGCCGCGAGCGCCGCGAACCGGCGGGCGTGGGGGCCGGGGCTGCACCACGTCATCGATGCCGTCACCGGTCTGCCGACCTCGGGGGTGATCGCCACCTGGGCGCTCGCGCCCGACGCGCTGCACGCCGACGGCCTCGCCACCGCGCTGTTCTTCGACCCGTCGCCCGAGCTCCTCGCGCGCGACGGGGTGTCGTACGTCAGAATGTTCGCCGACGGCCGGGTGCAGAGCTCGCCGTCCTTCCCGGGAGAGCTGTTCCTATGACCGCTTGGCTTGATCGCCTGCTCGGACGGGTCACGATGTACGTGCTCGTCATCATCGCGCTCTGCGCCCTGATCCTCGTCGCCGCGGTGCTCGGCCTGCTCGGCTGGTTCGGATTCGGCCCCGCGGAGATCGTGGTCAGCGCGCTCGTGCTGCTGGTGGCCACGTACGGCTCGAACCGGCTCTTCGCCGGCATCCTGCGGGTTCGGCCGCAGACCGCGTCGAGCATCATCACGGCGCTGCTGCTGCTGGTCATCTTCCCGCCGAGCCTGGCGCCCGGCTATCTCGGCATCCTCGCGCTCTCCGGGGTGATCGCGAGCGCGTCGAAGTATCTGCTCGCGGTGCGGCGCCGCCATGTCGTCAACCCGGCCGCCGTCGGGGCGATGGTGATCAGCGTGCTGCCGCTGTCGGCGCAGCAGGGGGTGTACGCGCTCTGGTGGCTCGGCACCCCGATCATGCTGCCGTTCGTCGCGGTGGCCGCGTTCGCGATCCTGTTCCGCACCCGGAAGCTCTGGCTCGGCGGCATCTTCCTGGTCGTCGCGACCGCCGCGATCACGACGTACTCGGCCGTGGCGGGACTGCCGGTCGCCGATGCGCTGGCGAGTGCGCTGCTCAGTTCGCCGATCGTGTTCTTCGCCGGGTTCATGCTGAGCGAGCCGCTCACCCTCCCGCCGCGCCGCTGGCAGCAGGCCGTCGAGGCGGTGCTCGTCGGGGCGCTGTTCACGCCCGGCATCAGCGTTTTCGGGCTGTTCTTCTCGAGCCCGCAGTTCGCGCTGCTGGTGGGCAACCTCTTCGGGTTCGCCTTCGGGCAGCGTCGCGGGATCCGGCTGAGCTACGTCGGCAGGACGCAGCTCACCCCGACCAGCTGGGAGTTCGAGTTCACGCCCGACGCACCGGTGCGCTTCACGCCGGGCCAGTTCATGGAACTCACCCTCCCCCACGCCAAGACCGACGCGCGCGGCTGGCGCCGGGTCTTCAGCATCGCGTCGGCGCCCGGCGGCACCGTGCGCTTCGGCGTGCGCCTGCCCGAGCGCTCGAGCACTTTCAAGAAGGCGCTGCTCGCGCTCGAACCCGGCACCCGGGTGTCGGCGACCTCGGTCGGGGGCGACTTCGTGCTGCCGGCCGGCGACGTCCCGGTGCTGCTCGTGGCGGGCGGCATCGGCATCACGCCCTACATCAGCCAGCTCGAGGCCGGCGGGTCGCGCGACGTCGCGCTGGTGTACGCGATCTCGACCCCCGACGACCTGGCGTACGCCGGGATGCTGGCGAAGGCCGGCTGCAGCAGCGTCACGGTGGTGTCGGCGGCGAAGCCCGCCAAGCTGCCCAGGGGCTGGACGTGGGTCGAGTCGGCGCGGCTCACCGGGGACCAGCTGCTCGAGGCCGTGCCGGATGCGAAGACCCGGCACACCTACCTCTCGGGGACGCCCGCGATGGTGGGCGCCCTGAAGCGCGCCTTGCGCCGGGCGGGGGCGCGCCGCATCCACACCGACGTGTTCGTGGGGTACTGACCGCCTGTTCGCCGTGCGCGAAGATCGCTGGCACTCGCCATGGTCGAGTGCTAACTTTTTCGTAGTTGAGTCATACAGACTCAAGTTCTGAAGGAGACAGACCATGGCGATGTATCTCGATTCGCGACCGGCTCCGCGGCTCATGCCGATGGACCTGTCCAAGACCGGCGACGGCTACGTGCTGAACGCCGACCTGCCCGGCATCGACCCGTCGAGCGTCGACATCGACGTCGACGGCCGCCTGCTCAGCATCCGCGCCGAGCGTCCCACCCCGAGCACCGAGGGCGTCACCTACCTGACCCGCGAGCGCCGCACCGGCACCTTCGTGCGCCGCTTCACCCTCGGCCAGGACGTCGACACCGCCGGCATCACCGCCGGCTACGACAACGGCGTGCTCACTGTCACGGTGCCGGTCGCCGAGAAGGCCAAGCCCCGCAAGATCGAGGTCGGCGTGGCCCCGGCCGCGAAGAAGTCCGCCAAGACGGTTCAGGCCGTCGCCTAGCGGCACAGATCCGAACCGGGCCCTCGAACGCACCACGCGCTCGGGGGCCCGTTCTCGTCGGAACTGTGCAAGCGTGAGCGGGTGACCATCGGCGAAGACGAACCCGACGCCCGCGGACGCCGCGACCTGCACCTCACCGGTCGCGACCTCGACCGCAACCCGGATGTGCGCATCCTCGATGTCGAACTCGTCGCCGCCGCCTGGCACGTCCTGCGCCGCACCGTCTTCGAACAGCGCGACGCCGCCGGCACCTGGGTGCGCAAGAGCGCCGAGACCTACGACCGCGGCAACGGCGCGGTCATCCTTCTCTACGACCTCGCGCGGCGCACCGTGCTGCTCACCCGGCAGTTCCGCTACCCGGTGTACGTCAACGGCCACCCCGACGGCATGATGATCGAGGCCGCAGCTGGGCTGCTCGACGACGAGGCACCCGAGGCGGCGATCCGGCGCGAGGCGATCGAAGAGACCGGGCACGAGGTGGGCGGACTCGAGCACGTCTTCGATGTCTACATGAGCCCCGGATCGGTCACCGAACGGCTGCACTTCTACGCCGCCCCCTATTCGGCCGACACCGTCCGGCACGCGGGCGGAGGCCTCGCCGACGAGGGCGAGCAGATCGAGGTCGTCGAACTCGGCATCGACGAGGCGCTAGCCGGCATCGGCAGCACCATCGTCGATGCCAAGACCATCATGCTGCTGCAGTGGGCAGCGCTGCGCGGGCCGTTCGCGCCCTGACCGCGCCGGAGGTCGCCCCTAGGCTCGGGGCATGGTCGCCTTCGCCGACAAACCGCTGTTGCACTTCTCGACGACGCAGGCCTGGCGCGCCTTCCTGGAATCCGACCCGCCCGACAGCGGGGTGCGCCTGAAACTCGTCAAGAAGGACACCGTCGGCGAGGGCATCACCTGGCAGCAGGCCCTCGACGAGGCCCTCTGCTTCGGCTGGATCGACGGGCAGGCCGGCGCCGCCGTCGACGGCTACCGCGTGGTGTCGTTCAGCCCGCGACGCAAGAACTCCCCGTGGTCGCAGATCAACTGCGGTCACGTCGAACGGCTCGTCGCCGAGGGACGCATGACCCCCGCCGGGCAGGCGGAGATCGACCGCGCGAAGGCCGACGGCCGGTGGGACGCGGCCTACCGGGTGAAGGATGCGATGCCCTCACCCGAGTTCCGTGCGGCGCTCGACGCGAGCCCCACGGCATCCGCCGCATTCGATGCGATGACCAAACAGAACCGGTTCGCGATGATCTTCCGGCTCGGTCAGCTCAAGCGTGCGGAGAGCCGCACGAAGCGCATCGCCGAGTACATCGCCATGCTCGAACGCGGCGAGACGATCTACTAGCCGCATTCGCGCCCCCGTTTTAGGGTGAAGGCGGGGGTGTGATGCACGATCGGAGAGAGCCGAAACCGATCCGGCCGCTCGTGCGGCCCAGGTCGACGGTCTCCGGCGTGACGAGGGCGCTGGTGCGCGCCTGGCTCTCGTCGAAGGAGTCGGAGCTCGAGGCGACGCCTCGCCCGGCGAACAGCGCCGACCAGCGCCTGCCCGGTCCCAACCCGATGGACATCCTGGTCGTGGGCGGTGGCGCCGCCGCCGGCTGGGGAGTCAGCACGCACGAGCTGGGATTCACCGGAGCGCTCGCGCGGCGCCTGCGCGGGGCCACCCAGCGCGGCGTGCACGTCCGCACCGCCATCGACGTCGGCGTCTCGATCGCCGATGCGCCGGATCTGGTGCGCGCCTCACGCGGCCGCTTCGACGAGCTGCGGGTCGTCGTGCTCGGCGTCACGGAGACGTTCCGCATGGTCGAGCCGGCGGCGTGGCGCGACGACATCGAGCGGGTCCTCGACGCCCTCGAGCCGTCGGCAGAGCACCCGGCCGTCCTGGTCGGCATCCAGCCGATCAGCTCGATCCCGGTCTACCACGGCGGGCTGTCGCACTGGCTCGACCGGCACGCTGCCGCGCTCAACCGGGAGACCGCCGCCGCCGCAGCGCGGCCGCACGTCGCGTTCGCGCCGCTGCCCGCCCCGCCGCGGGTGAGCATCTCGCGCTATCGCGGCCCTGCGGATTACGACTTCTGGGCCACTCGGGTGGTCGACGCCGCGGAGGGCATGCTGCACGCACCGCGGGAACGCACCGCACCGGCGTCCTACGATCCCGCGACCGAGCAACGCCGCGCTCAGGAACTGGCCCGGCTCGGCATCGTCGACGAGCGCGCGAACCTCGCCGTCGACAGCCTTGTGCGCTTCACGCGGGCGGTCTTCGACATGGGCGGCGCCGACCTGGTGCTGCTCGGACCGGACCGCGCCTGGTCGGTCTCCTCGGTCTCGCTGAACGGGCCCGATCGACCCGACCATGACCGCGACCGGTCATTCACGTCCTACGCCATCGAGTCCCGTGGCGCCTGCATCGTCCCGGACGCTCACGAGGACCCGCGCTTTCAGACTCACGACGGAGTCGTCGGCGAGCCCGGCATCCGATTCTTCGCCGGGTACCCCGTCGAAGGCCCGACCGGGGAACGCATCGGGGTGCTCGCGATGTACGACACCGTGCCGCGCGAGTTCGACGAGGCGTCGCAGGAACTGCTGCACGCCCTGGCACGCCAGGTGGAACAGGCCCTCCGGAACCGGCTCTAGCCGAGTCGCGCCTGCAGGTTCTCGTCGAGCGAGGCCAGGAAGTCCTCGGTGGTCTGCCAGGGCGCGTCGTCCGAGATCAGCAGGGCGAGGTCCTTGGTCATCTTGCCGCTCTCGACGGTCTTGATCACCACATCCTCGAGGGTCTCGCTGAAGTCGATGAGCGCCTGGTTGCCGTCGAGCTTGCCGCGGTGCGCGAGACCGCGCGTCCAGGCGTAGATCGAGGCGATCGGGTTCGTCGAGGTGGGCTTGCCCTGCTGGTGCTGGCGGTAGTGCCGCGTGACGGTACCGTGCGCCGCCTCGGCCTCGACGATCTTGCCGTCGGGCGTGGTGAGCACCGAGGTCATCAGGCCGAGCGAGCCGAATCCCTGCGCGACGGTGTCGGACTGCACGTCGCCGTCGTAGTTCTTGGTGGCCCAGACGTAGCCGCCCTCCCACTTCAGGGCGGAGGCGACCATGTCGTCGATCAGGCGGTGCTCGTAGGTGAGGCCGGCCTTCTCGAACTGCGCCTTGAACTCGGCGTCGTAGACCTCCTGGAAGAGGTCCTTGAAGCGGCCGTCGTAGGCCTTGAGGATCGTGTTCTTGGTCGAGAGGTACACCGGGTAGTTGCGCGCGAGGCCGTAGTTGAGCGAGGCGCGCGCGAAGTCGCGGATCGACTCGTCGAGGTTGTACATGCCCATCGCGATCCCGGAGCCGGGAGCCTGGAACACCTCGAACGTGCGCGGCTCGCTGCCGTCGGCCGGAGCGAAGGACATCGTGAGCGTGCCCGGCCCGTCGAAGGTGAAGTCGGTGGCCCGGTACTGGTCGCCGAATGCGTGGCGGCCGACGATGATCGGCTTGTTCCAGCCGGGAACCAGGCGCGGGATGTTGCTGATGATGATCGGCTCGCGGAAGATCACGCCGCCGAGGATGTTGCGGATCGTGCCGTTCGGGCTCTTCCACATCTTCTTCAGGCCGAACTCCTCGACGCGGGCCTCGTCGGGGGTGATCGTCGCGCACTTGACGCCGACGCCGTGCTTCTGGATCGCGTGGGCTGCGTCGATCGTGACCTGGTCGTCGGTCGCGTCGCGGTGCTCGATCCCGAGGTCGTAATAGTCGAGCGTGATGTCGAGGTACGGGTGGATGAGGCGGTCCTTGATGAACTGCCAGATGATGCGGGTCATCTCGTCGCCGTCGAGTTCGACGACCGTTCCCTCGACCTTGATCTTGTCCACGGGAGCCTCTCGTTTCGTTGCCTGGTGAGCCGCGGAACACTCTACCGGCTTTCGGCTTTATCTCGACATCGAGATAAATCTCCCGTTGCCGGTCGAGCAGGTTAGCCTGGTCCTCATGGCGGAGCTGAGACTGGAAGAGCTGGGTGCCGAGACGGCTGCCGCGGCGAACAACCTGACCCTCAAGCCCGGGCAAGAGGCATTCCTCGAGCCCGAGACCTACGAACATCTCGAGCAGATGCTCGATCCCGCCAACTCCTGGCCCCGGGTGATCCGCGACGGCGACGAGGTCGTGGGCTACATCATGGGCAACTTCGACCCCGACGCCGCCGAGGACTTCCTGCGGGCCGCGATCTGGCGCATCGACGTCGCCGCGACCGCGCAGGGCAGGGGCGTCGGCCGGTTCGCCGTGCAGGCATTCGCCGATGAGGCACGCGCTCGCGGGTTCGACCGGGCCACCGTGGTGTGGGCTCCGGGCGAGGCCGGGCCCGGCCGGTTCTTCGAGGCCGTGGGCTTCCAGGTCGTCGGGCAGACCCCGTACGGCGAGGTGCTCGGCGCGCTCTCGCTCTGAGGCGATGCCGCAGCCGAACCCCGAGTTCGCCGAGGCGGTGCTGGATGTCGTGGCCGGCATCCCCGAGGGCCTCGCGATGGCCTACGGCGACATCGCCGCGGCGATCGGGTCGCGCGCCCCGCGCGCCGTGGGGGCGGTGATGGCCTACTACGGCGGCGATGTGCCGTGGTGGCGGGTGGTGCGGGCCTCGGGTCACCCGGTCAGAGACCACGAGCAGCGCGCCCTCGAGCACTACCGGGCGGAGGGCACGCCCCTGGTGTGGTCGGCCGACCGCTCCAGCTACCGCGTCGACCTGCGCGTGGCGCGCTACGACCCCCCGCTGGTCGAGTAGCGCGCAGCGCTCCCCGCTGGTCGAGTAGCGCGCAGCGCGTGTCGAGACCTATCCGAACAACTCGCTGATCACGATCTTCTGCTGCTTCAGCATCGCCTGCACGGCGTACTCCGCCTTCTCGGGGTCCGGGTCGGTCATCGCGGCGAGCAGCTCGTCGGGGATCACCTGCCACGACAGCCCGAACCGGTCCACGAGCCAGCCACACCGGGACGGTCGCCCGCCCCCGGCGAGCAGCGCCTCCCAGTAGTGGTCGACCTCGTCCTGCCCGGACACCCGCAGGAACATCGAGAACGCGTCCGAGTGTGGGTGACCCGGACCGCCGTTGAGGCCGCTGAAGGTCTGCCCCGCCGAACAGCGTGCCGTCCGGCCGCCGCTGCCCATCGCGCGGCGAGAGGTCGCCGAAGATCGAGCCGTAGAACTCGATCGCCTGTTCCAGATCGTCGTCGAACTAGAGGAAGGGGGTGATCGTGGGCATGCGTCACACTAGCGAATCCCGCCACGCGGCGTGCAGCTTCGCGAACCGCCCGGTGCCCGAGATCAGCTCGGCCGGTGTGCCGTCCTCGACGATGCGACCCCGCTCCATGACGAGCACCCGGTCGGCGATCGACACCGTCGACAGACGATGCGCGATGATGACCGCCGTGCGGTCGGCGAGCAGGGTGGTCAGACCCTCCTGGACGAGACGCTCGCTCGGGATGTCGAGCGACGCGGTGGCCTCGTCGAGGATCAGCACCGCCGGGTCGGCGAGGAACGCCCGCGCGAACGACAGCAGCTGCCGCTGCCCGGCAGAGACCCGCCCGCCGCGCTTGTTCACGTCGGTGTCATATCCGTCGGGCAGGGCGCTGATGAACTCGTGGGCGCCCACCGCGCGCGCCGCCGCGTGGATCTCGTCGAGGGTCGCATCGGGCTTGCCGAGCGCGATGTTCTCGGCCACCGTGCCGCTGAACAGGTAGGCCTCCTGGGTCACCATGACGATCGCGCGCCGCAGGTCCTTGGGGTGCATGCGACGCAGGTCGACACCGTCGAGCGACACCGACCCGGCACTGGGGTCGTAGAACCGGGCGAGCAGCTTGGCCAGCGTCGACTTGCCGGCGCCGGTCGAGCCGACCAGCGCCACGGTCTGACCGGCGGGGATGTGCAGGTCGAACTCGGGCAGCACGATCCGGTCGCCGGAGTAGGCGAACTGCACGTCGTCGAAGTCGACGGCACCGCGGGCGTGCCACAGGTCGATCGGCTGCGTGGGGTCGGCGACGCTCGGGCGCTCCTCGAGCACGCCCGAGATCTTCTCCAGGGCCGCCGCAGCCGACTGGTACGAGTTGTAGAACTGCGCCATCTCCTCCATCGGGTCGAAGAAGCGCCGGGTGTACAGCACGACCGCAAGCAGCGCGCCAACCTCGAGAGCACCCCCGACGACGCGGAACCCGCCGACGATCAAGACGATCCCGACCGCGACGTTGCCGATGAGGATGAGCCCCGGATCGAAGATGCCGAACAGCTGGATGACCCGGGCGTTCGCATTGCGGTACTCCTCGACGTGCCCGGCGTACTCCTTCTCGTTGCGGCCCTCCTTGCGGAACGCCTTCACCGCCCGGATGCCGGTCATGGTCTCGACGAAGTGCACGATGAGCCGGGCCGAGAACACCCGGGTCGCCCGGAACAGCTGCTGCGAGCGCACCTGGAACCAGCGGGTGAGCAGGATGAGGGGCACGAGCGACCCGGCGAGCACCAGGCCGCTCCAGGGGTCCAGCAGCACGAGCGCGATCGCGACGAAGCCCATGTACAACACGCCGCGGACCAGGCCGTTCACACCCTCGTCGAGCAGTTCGCGGATCGACTCCAGGTCGCTGGTCTGCCGCGCGATGATGCGCCCCGAGGTGTAACTCTCGTGGAACTCGAGGCTGAGCCGCTGCGCGTGCAGGAACACCCGGGTGCGCAACTCGAGCAGGACGGCCTGGCTGATGCGCGCCGACAGGATCGTGTACTGCGAGATCAGCACCGCGCCGGCGATCCCGGCCAGCAGGTACGCCGCCACGACGAAGATCAGCGGCTTCGGGTCTCCGTCGAGCACCGCGGGCAGCCCGGCGTCGATCCCGAACGCGATCAGCGCCGGCCCGGTGACCTGCAGGGCCGTGCTGAGAACGACGACCACCACGGCGAGGACGAGCCGGCCGCGCAGCGGCTGCAGCAGAGCCCGCAGCAGGCGCATCGAGCGCTGGCGCACCAGGCGGCTCTCGGCGCGGGTGTAGTCGTCGCGCTCCTCGCCTTCGACTCCTTCGACGCTGCTCATGCGGTCACCTCCTCGGTGGTGCGGTCCTCGTCGAGCGACGAGATCACGTAGCGGTAGTGCTCGTTGCGGGCCAGCAGGTCGGAATGCCGGCCGACGGCGGTGATGCGCCCGTTCTCGAGCAGCGCCACGCGGTCGGCGAGCTGCACCGTGGAGGGACGGTGGGCGACGACCAGGGCGGTGGTGGTGGCGAGCACGCTGCGGAGGCCGGCTTCGACCCGCGCCTCGGTGTCGACGTCGAGGGCCGATAGCGGATCATCGAGCACCAGCACGGCGGGTTTGGCCGCCACGGCGCGGGCGAGCGCGAGACGCTGGCGCTGACCCCCGGACAGCGAGAGCCCCTCCTCCCCGACCCGGGTCTCGGCACCCTGCGGCAGTTCGGCGACGAAGTCGGCCTGGGCGATCTGGAGCGCCTCGGCCAGTGCCGCGTCGGCCTCCGGACCACCGCCTGCCAGCTCGGGACGTCCGAGCAGCACGTTCTCGCGTACGGATGCCGAGAACAGCGTCGCGTCCTCGAAGGCCATCGCGATGTGGCGGCGCAGCTCTTCGCGGCTGAGGTCGCGGATGTCGACCCCGTCGAGGCGCACGGCGCCGCCGGTCACGTCGTAGAGGCGCGTGGCGAGCGCCGTCAGGGTGGTCTTGCCCGAGCCGGTGAGGCCGACGAGGGCCATGGTCTCGCCGGGTTCGAGTTCCAGTTCGATGCCGTCGAGCAGATCCGGGACCTGCTCGGGCGAGTCCTGGTACCGGAAGTGCGCGGAGTCGAACGTCAGCCGCCCGATGGGCTTGTCGATGCTGACCGGGTTCTCCGGATCGACGATGGTGTTCTGCTCATCGAGCACTTCGAACAACCGGTCGATCGCTGTGCGGGTGTCGAAGGTCATCGACAGCAGGAAGCCGATCGACTCGATCGGCCAGCGCAGGACGGTCGCGGTGGCGAAGAACGCGAACAGCTGGCCGACGGTCAGCTGGTCGGTGCCGGCCAGCCACACCCCGCCGAGCAGGCAGAGCGCGAACGCGACGTCGGGCACCAGCAGCAGCCACAGCCAGATGCCGGCGATGGCGCGCGCCTTCTCGATCTCCGTTCCCCGCAGTGCCTCCGCCTGCCGGGTGAACTTCTCCAGCGAATGCCGTCCGCGGCCGAACGCCTTGAGCACCCGGATGCCGTGGACGCTCTCCTCGACGGCGGTCGCCAGGTCGCCCTGCTGGTCCTGCGACCGGCGGGCGACGACCGAGTACTTCTCTTCGAAGACGAAGCCGTAGATCCACAGCGGGATCGAGCACACGACGAATACCACCGCGAGGATCCAGCTGTAGGAAAACAGGACGCCGAATCCGATGACGACGGTCAGCAGGTTGACCACGAGCAGCACGACACCGAAGGCCAGCCAGCGCCGGATCAGGCCGATGTCGCTCATCGACCGCGACAGCAGCTGCCCGCTCTGCCAGCGGTCGTGGAAGGCGACCGGCAGGTCTTGCAGCTGGGCGTACAGGCGGTTGCGCATGGCCGCCTCGACGTGGGTTCCCGGCGTGAGCACGAACCAGCGCCGCAGCGCGATGAGGATCGCCTCGAGTACCCCCAGCCCCAGCACGATCAGCGCGGCGGGCCAGATCTGGGATCCGTCGCCCGTCGACAGCGGGCCGTCGACGAGGTTCTGCAGAACGAGCGGGATGGCGAGCGAGACCAATGCCGCCAGCAGTGCCGAGACCATGCCGAGACCGATGCGCGGCAGGGCAGGACGGACGTACGGAAGGATCCGCAGCATCGTGCGGATGGTCCCGCGCGTGGCGGGACGAGCAGAGTCGGACATGGCGCTTTTCGAAGTCGCGGAC
This sequence comes from Pseudolysinimonas sp., assembly GCA_035556655.1. Taxonomy (GTDB): domain Bacteria; phylum Actinomycetota; class Actinomycetes; order Actinomycetales; family Microbacteriaceae; genus JBDSKH01. The sequence continues at coordinate 28,801 of DATMFW010000024.1, read as the reverse complement.
GCGGAGGCGTCGCGGTCGGATGGGATGTGGTGGATGCTGCGGCACGCGGGCCGCGGAAGACCTGGAGCGGGGCGGTCGTTACGGTCGCCGGGCCGGGAGTCCGGCGAACACAGCGACACGCGACACGACCTTCGTCGTCGTAGCGGTGTTCCTCATGTCGGCCTCCCCGTGGTCTCGTCCCGGACCATCACCGGGCAGCCCTCCAGACTAGACCCGCCGCGGGCGGGCGGACAAGCATCGGAGGGGCGACGACTAGGTCCGGATGCGCACCGACAGGCAGGTCACGCAGCCCTCGAGCTTCTCGAACTCGCTGACGTCGACCGTGATGACGCGGTAGCCGAGGCTCTCCACCAGCGCCGCCGACCGCGGCACCGACGCGGCCATCAGCACGGTGTCCTCCGCGAGCACGACGACGGCCGCCCCGTGCTCGGGCATGGGCAGGAACCGCGGGAAGAGCCCCGGATGGTCCACGTCGTCGGGGTGCCCGATCACCGTACCGTCGGGCAGCGCCGTGACGGCGGACTTCAGGTGCAGCACCTTCGTGACCGGCACGCCGACGACCGTCCAGCCCCGCGGGGTCAGCAGGGCCCGCAGCCGGCGGATGCCCTCGCCGTTGGTGCGGCCGCCCTGCCCCACGTAGACGGTGTCGCCGACCTTGAGCACATCGCCGCCGTCGAGTGTTCCGGGGAGCTCGAGGGCGACCGTCTCGGTCCCGAGCTCGCGGAGGGTGGCGGCCACCGCATCCGTCTCACCGCGGCGGCTCTCGGCACCGGGGCTGGTGAGCACGGCGAGGTCGCGGAACATCACCACGGCGTCCTCGACGAACACCGAGTCGGGCAGGTCGTCGGCGGCCGGCACGTGCACCGTGGCGAAGCCCCAGCCCTCGAGAGCGTCGCAGTACGCGGCCCACTGCCGCTCGGCGAGGTCGATGTCGACCTCGACCCGGTCGAGATGGGTCAGCTGCCCCTCGGCGAGGCGGCGTGAGGTGGGCCGGACCAGTGCCGTGCTCAATGGAAGAAGTGCCTCTCGTCGGTGAGATACATCGTGACACCGGCGGCCGTCGCGGCGGCGATGACCTCCTCGTCGCGGATCGATCCGCCGGGCTGGACGATGGCGCGCACGCCCGCATCGAACAGGATCTGCGCGCCGTCGGCGAACGGGAAGAACGCATCGGATGCCGCCACGCTTCCCGCGGCGCGCTCCCCCGCCCGCTCCACGGCCAGTCGACACGAGTCGACCCGGTTGACCTGCCCCATGCCCACCCCGACCGAGGCGCCGTCGCGGGCGAGCAGGATCGCGTTCGACTTGACCGACCGGCAGGCCCGCCAGGCGAAGTCCAGGTCGGCCAGGGTCGCCGCATCGGCGGGCTCCCCCGCGACGAGCGTCCAGCGCTCCGGCGGGGCGAACTGCGCGTCGGTGGTCTGGATGAGCAGCCCGCCCGACACCGGGCGCAGTTCGGTGCCGCCGCGCGCGAAGTCGGCGGGCAACTGCAGCAGGCGCAGGTTCTTCTTCGCCTGCAGGATCTCCAGCGCCTCCGGCTCGAACCCGGGCGCCACGACGACCTCGGTGAAGATCGGGGCGATCGACTCGGCGGCCGCGCGCGTGATCACCCGGTTGGCGGCGATGACACCCCCGTAGGCGCTCACCGGGTCGCAGGCATGCGCCGCGGCGTGCGCGGCGGCGATGTCGGATGCGGTGGCGATCCCGCACGGGTTGGCGTGCTTGATGATCGCGACGGCGGGAGCCTCGTGGTCGTAGGCGGCGCGCAGGGCCGCGTCGGCATCCACGTAGTTGTTGTACGACATCTCCTTGCCGCCGAGCCTGGTCGCCTGCGCGATGCCGCCCCCTCGGGAGTCGCGGTACAGGGCGGCGCGCTGGTGGGCGTTCTCGCCGTAGCGCAGCACGCTCTCGCGGCGCCAGCTCGCGCCCACCCAGCCCGGGAAGCCGGAGCCCTCGTCGTCCGGGGCGACGACGTTGCCGAGCCAGGACGCCACCGCGATGTCGTAGCTCGCGGTGTGCCGGAACGCGGCGACGGCGAGTGCGCGGCGCTGGGCGAGGGTGGTGCCCCCGTCGGCGAGCGCCGCGATCAGTTCGCCGTACTGGTCGGGCGAGGTCACGACGGCGACGTTGGCGTGGTTCTTCGCCGCGCCGCGCACCATCGAGGGTCCGCCGATGTCGATCTGCTCGACCACCGCATCCGGTTCGGCGCCCGAGGCGACGGTCTGCTCGAACGGGTACAGGTTCGACACCACGAGCTCGAACGCGGCGATGCCGAGGTCGGCCAGCTGCTGCTCGTGCTCCGGCAGCCGCAGGTCGGCCAGCAGCCCCGCGTGCACGGCGGGGTGCAGGGTCTTCACCCGTCCGTCGAGCGACTCGGGGAATCCGGTCAGCTCGGAGACCTCGGTGACGGCATGGTCGGCGTCGGCGATGAGCTTCGCCGTCGACCCGGTCGACACGATCTCGACCCCGGCCGCGGCGAGGGCCGCCGCCAGCTCGGGCAGCCCGGTCTTGTCGTAGACCGAGACGAGGGCGCGGCGGATGGCGATCGTGTCTCGGACGGCGGGGCGGGTCATGGCAGGTTCTCCAGGTCGAGGGTTCCGTCGGCGATGTCACGCACGGCGGCGATCAGCAGTTCGCGTTCGACGCGCTTGATGCGTTCATGCAGGTGCTCCTCGGTGTCGTCCGGCTCGACGGGGACCCGGCGCTGCACGAGGATCGGACCGGAGTCGACGCCCTCGTCGACGACGATGACGCTGGCCCCGGTCTCGGTCACCCCGGCCGCGAGCGCGTCGCGCACGGCGTGGGCACCGGGGAACTCGGGCAGGTACGCGGGGTGGGTGTTCAGCAGGTGCGGCGCGAACGCGGCGACGACCCGTGGGGGCAGCAGACGCATGAATCCGGACAGCACGAGAACGTCGCCGTCCCATTGCCGGACCTGGGCGATCAGTTCCTCCCCCCACTCCTCGCGGGTCGGGTAGGCGCCGTACGGCACGACGAAGGCGGGGACGCCGAACTCCTCGGCATGGCCGAGCCCGTCGGCGTCGCGGTCGGCCCCGATCGCAACCACCCGGGCCGGGAAGTCCTCGTGCTCGCAGGCCTCGAGCAGGGCTCGCAGGTTGGAGCCGCCCCCGGAGATGAGGACGACGAGGCGCAGCACGCAGTCAGCCTACCGGCGGCGGCGCAGGGCACCGCCCGAGGCGATGCCGAGCGCGATCGCGGGCGCGAGTTCCGCCAGCACCGCGAACCCGACGGCCCACGGCGAGGGTCCGACGTCGATGAGCCGGCCCGGACCCGCGCTGCCCGCCGACGCCCAGGCGAGCAGCCCGAGCAGCAGCGCGCCGAACGCGCCGCCGGCGAGCGCCGTCGCGACGATGGTCAGCGGGCGGACGCCGTCGAGCGCACGCACCAGCGCGGGGCGCACCGCGGCACCCGCGAGGAACCCGGCGACGACGGGCACGAGCAGGCCGGCGAAGGCGAGCGGCAGGTCCGCGGTGGGGACCGCGCCGAACAACGGCAGGGCGGGCACCGGACCGAGCGCCGTGCCGAGCGGCGACACCTGCGACCCGGTCCCGATCGCGAATCCGGGACCGGCGAACCAAGCGGCCGTCCAGATCACCACGTCCGGCAGCAGAGCAAGCTGCAGCGCCGTGACGGCGACGCCCCCGATCACCTCGGCGTGCAGCGCCTCGTAGAGCCGGATGATGTCGGCGTAGCCGAACACCAGGCGCGCGGTCACGGTCACGGCACTGACCGCCAGGATCGCGGCGACCGCACCACCCCCGGCGCGCAGGGCCGCGGCGGCGATCGCCCGGGTGTCGATCGAGAGACTCGCGATGAGTCGGCGCAGCGGGCCCCGCGGCGGGCGGGCGTCGCCGCGGCCGGCGCGCAGCATCCCGAGCCCGAGGCCGAGGGCGAACACGAGCGCGGGCAGCACGGCGCCCTGCCAGATCGAGGGGCGCGCCATCGGGTGCAGGGACGTGAGCGTGATCCCGGCCGACAGCAGCGCGAGCACCCCGACCGCGGCCAGGCCGCCGAGCCGCGGGTGCCCGGCCTCCGCGATCCGGCCCCCGGCCCGGACCCCGAGCAGCAGCGTCAGCAGCGCGAACCCGAGCAGCGCGATGGTCACCACGACCGGCTCGTCGGCCCCGACCAGGTCGAGCGCGGATGCGGTGGCCCCGTCGAGCGTGAACGTCACGTCGACGCCGTGCCCGAGCAACCAGACGTCGCCGGCGCCACGCCAGAAGATCAGCCAGTCGGGACCGAATCCGAACTGCGCCGCCCAGATCACGGTGAGGGGCACGAGCGGGATCGCGATGCCGATCGCCACCGCCAGCACGGCCTCGAACGCCGCGAAGAGCACCGTGAGCCGCCTGGTCATCGGTGCGACCCTACCCGGCAGAATCGTCGGGTGGCCTCCGTGTACCAGCGCGTCCTGGGTTCGCGCTTCCGCGAACTCGACCCCGGCCTGCACACCTACTTCGGCGAACTGCCACCGGGAGCCGTCGGCCGCGGTGCCGGGATCTACGACGTGGCCGGCTCGCGGCACCGCTGGCTCCTCCCGGTCTGGGCGTGGCTCGCGACGCGGGAGGTGCTGTTCCCCGAGTTCGGCCGAGGCATCCCGTTCACTGTCGAGAACCGGGCGGACGGGCCGCTGCTGCGCGCGCGGCGCACGTTCGCCTTCCCGCGCCGCGCGCGGGTGATGGTGGATGCGATGGCCGTGGTCGAGGGCACGCTGCGTGACCGGCTGGGCCGGCGTGGCGGCCTCGAGGTCGAGTTGCTGCTCGACGTCGTGGAGGGCGGGCTGCGGATGACCTCGCGGCGGCAGTGGCTGCGCCTCGGGCCGGTGCGGATGCGGATGCCGGCGCTGGTGCGGGTCACCCTCGCCGAGACGGCGAGGCCCGCGGGCCAGCACGTCGACGTGCGGCTGACCGCGCCCCTGCTGGGCGAGGTCTTCCGCTACACCGGTTCTTTCACCTACGAGCTGATCGAGTAGCCGCGTCAGCGGCGTGTCGAGATCAGCACCGCGAGATCAGCACCCCGGATCCCCCGCCGGCACCACATCGTCGACGAAGTACGCATCGACGAGGTCGTCGATGCAGGGCACCCCGTTGCCGTACACGGTGTGGCCCTCGCCGTTGTAGGTGATCAGCACGCCGCTGGAGAGCTCCTCGGCCAGCGCCACCGACTGCGCGTACGGCGTCGCGGGATCGTTCGTGGTTCCGATCACCAGGATCGGCGGCGCCCCCTCGGCGTCGAAGCTCTGCGGGAACTCCGGCCGCGGGTACGGCCACTGGGCGCAGGCCTCCTCCAGCAGCACGTAGTCGTCGAGCGCCAGGATGACGCCGACGTACGGCCCCTTCTGGTCCATGATCGACAGACCCTCCTGGAGGTCGATGTCGTCGGTGCCGATCGTGCCCTCGGCGCAGTTCACCGCGAAGTAGACATCGAGCGAGCGGTCCGCATACGAGCCGTCGCGGTCGCGGCCGTTGTACGAGTCGGCGAGCAGGAACGCCGTCTCGGCATCCCCCCGCAGCAGCCCCTCGAACATCAGCGTGATGTACGGCCAGTTGGCGGCGTTGTAGAGCGCCAGAGCGATGCCCGTCCCGACGGTCGCAGAATCGAGTTCGCGGCCGTCCGAGCTTTTCAACCCCTTCCCGTCGACGCTCAGCGCCAGCGCGTGAGCCTCGCCCATCGCGTTGGCGACCGGCCCGTCGAAGGGGCAGTCCGACGTCAGGCAGTCGGTCATGTAGGCCTTGAAAGCGGAGTCGAATCCGGCCATCTGGGTGGCGAGTTCGTCGAAGCCGCCGAACGGGGGTTCGACGGCGCCGTCGAGCACCATGCGCCCGACCTTCTCGGGGAACAGTTCCGCGTACACGGTGCCGATGTAGGTGCCGAACGAATACCCGAGGTAGTTCAGCTTGTCGTCGCCGAGCACGGCCCGCATCATGTCCATGTCGTGGGCGACGCTGACGGTGTCGATGTGCGCCAGCAGCGGACCGGTGTTCTCGGCACAGGCGTCGACCCAGGCCTTCTGGCGTTCCGCGAGTTCGGCCGCCCAGCCGGCGGAACCGTAGGGCGCATCGTAGGTGCCGTAGATCATCTCGTCGCGGTCGGCGTCGTCGGTGAAGCACACGATCGGGGTCGAGCGCCCCACCCCGCGCGGGTCGAACCCGATGATGTCGTAGTGCGCGTACACGCCCGAGGACCCGGTGAAGCCCTGCGCGAAGTCGAATCCGGATCCGCCGGGGCCGCCCGGGTTGATGAGCAGCGAGCCCATCCGGGTGCCGGTCGCCCGATGCCGCGAGATGGCGAGCTCGATCTGCTCGCCGTCCGGATCCGACCAGTCCACGGGCGCCTTCAGCGTCGTGCAGTCGCTGCCGGATCCGCAGTTCTTCCAGGTGACGTCCTGCTTGTAGAACTGCTCGAGGCCGGGCGCCACGTCCTCGTCGGTGTGCGTGGTGACCGGGCTCCCGCCGCCGCCGAACAGCGGGGCCAGCAGCGAGCATCCGGACAGCACCATGGCGGCCGCCGCGAGCGCGGCGACAGCGGTGACGGGGCGCATGCGGGTCACGGTGAACCTCTCGTTCAGCACTTCGGGTCTTCGTCGGGCACGGTGCCCTCGAGCAGGTAGGCGTCGACGGTGTCGTCGATGCACGGAACACCCTGGGCGTAGATGGTGTGCCCTTCACCCTCGTAGCTGATGAGCACACCGCTGTCGAGCTGCTCGGCCAGCGACACGGCGTTGGCGTATGGCGTTGCCGGGTCGTTGCTGGTGCCGATGACGAGGATGGGCGCGGCCCCCGCGGCGTCGAACTCGGCGGGCAGGTCGGCGACCGGGTGCGGCCAGTTCGAGCACAGCGCCTCGAGCACGAACGTGTCGTCGTAACCGAGGTAGTCGCCGATGGTGGGCGCCTTCTGCTGCAGGGCGGCGATGTCGTCGAACGCGTCGCTGTCGTCGGTTCCGAGGTCGCCCTCGGCGCAGGTGACCGCGGAGTACACGTCGTTGGAGTTGTCCTGGTAGCTGCCGTCGGGGTTGCGGCCGTTGTAGTCGTCGGCGGCCGCGAACGCGGAGTCGGCGTCCCCGCGCAGCAGGTCGGCGAACATGGCGGTCATGTCGGGCCAGAAGATGTCGGAGTACAGGTTCTCGGCGATCGCGGTCCCCACGGTGGCCGAGTCGAGTTCCCGCCCGTCGCTGCCCGTCAGACCCTTGGCGTCGATGCCGTCCAGGATCGCCCTGACCTTCGCCATCCCGGCGTCGGTTCCGCCGGCGAAGGGGCAGCCGGGGTCGTTCAGCTGGCAATCGTCCATGTAGGCCCGCAGGGCGCTCTCGAAGCCGCCCATCTGGTTGGCGAGGGCCTCGAGGTCGCTCACGCCCGGGTCGACGGCGCCGTCGAGCACCATGCGCCCGACCTTCTCGGGGAACAGCTCGGCGTACACGGTGCCCAGGTAGGTGCCGTAGGAGTAGCCGAGGTAGTTGATCTTCTCGTCGCCGAGCACGGCGCGGATGACGTCCATGTCGCGGGCCACGCTGCCGGCGTCGATGTGCGCGAGCAGCGGACCGGTGTTCTCGGCACAGGCGGCCGCGTAGTCCTTCTCGCGCTGGGTGAGCTCATCGACCCAGCCCTGCGATCCGTACGGCGCCTCGTAGGTTCCGTACAGGTACTGGTCGCGGTCGGCGGGGTCGGTGTAGCAGGTCACCGCGTTGGAGTGGTTCACGCCCCGGGGATCGAACCCGATGACATCGAAGTTCTGCAGCACGTCGGGGCTGACGACGTACTGGGCGTAATCGCGCACGTAGTCGTAACCGGAACCGCCGGGACCACCCGGATTCATCAGCAGCGAGCCCCGGGACTTCTGCGTCGCCTGGTGGCGCATGACGGCGATCTCGATGGTCTCGCCGGCCGGGTCGCTCCAGTCCAGCGGCACCTCGATCGTCGTCGAGTCCAGCAGGGCACCCTCGTCGGTCCAGGTGAGCTTCTGGCTGTAGAACCGGTCGGTGTCCGACGGAGTCTCGGTCTTGTCGCCTCCGCCCGGGAGCAGCGTGCACCCGGTGAGGGCGAGCGCTGCGGCGGCGATGAGGGCGGTGAGAGCGGTGGTGCGGCGATGCATGCGGTGTTCCCCCTCGAGCTGGGCGCTCCTGGTGTCGAGCGCGTCAGCCAGCCTAGGCCGCGCGGGTTTCGGACGGGTATCGATTCGTCCGTGCGCCGTCAGAGAGCCTGGATGATCTCCCGCATCAGAGCCGCCGTCTCGGAGGGCGTCTTGCCCACCTTGACGCCCGCGGCCTCCAGCGCCTCTTTCTTCGCCTGTGCCGTTCCGGCCGAGCCCGACACGATGGCACCGGCGTGGCCCATGGTCTTGCCCTCGGGGGCCGTGAACCCGGCGACGTATCCGACGACCGGCTTCGTCACGTTGGCCTTGATGAAGTCGGCCGCGCGTTCCTCGGCGTCGCCGCCGATCTCGCCGATCATGACGATCGCCTTCGTCTCGGGGTCGTCCTGAAAGGCCTGCAGCGCATCGATGTGGGTGGTTCCGACGATCGGGTCGCCGCCGATGCCGATGGCGGTCGAGAAGCCGAGGTCGCGCAGCTCGTACATCATCTGATAGGTCAGGGTGCCCGACTTCGACACCAGGCCGATCGGGCCCTTGCCGGTGATGTTGTTCGGCGTGATCCCCACCAGCGACTCGCCCGGCGTGATGATGCCGGGGCAGTTCGGCCCGATGATGCGGGTGGTGCCCTTGGCCTTGGCGTAGGCCCAGGCCTCCGCGGTGTCCTGCACGGGGATGCCCTCGGTGATCACGACGAGCAGCGGGATGCCGGCGTCGACCGCCTCGATCATGGCGTCTTTGGCGAATGCGGGCGGCACGAAGATGATCGAGACGTCCGCGCCGGTCTCGGCCATGGCCTCCGCGACGGTGCCGAACACGGGCAGCACCACGCCGCCGTCGTGTTCGACGGTGGTTCCCGCCTTGCGGGCGTTCACGCCGCCGACGACCTGCGTGCCCGCCTTGAGCATGAGCGCGGTGTGCTTGGTGCCCTCGCCGCCGGTGATGCCCTGGACGATGACCTTGTTGTCCTTGTTGAGGAAGATCGACATGATTCCTATTCCTTGATCTCGATACGCGCTTCGCGCTACTCGATCAGCGAGATGCCAGCTCGGCGGCCGCGTCGGCGCCGGAGTCCATGTTGTCGGCGAGCGTGACGAGCGGGTTGTTCGCGGCGGCGAGGATCGCACGCCCCTCCTCCACCTTGTTGCCGTCGAGGCGCACCACGAGCGGCTTGGTCGCCGCATCGCCGAGGATCTCGAGCGCCTTCACGATGCCGTTCGCGACGGCGTCGCAGGCGGTGATGCCGCCGAAGACGTTCACGAACACGCTCTTGACCTGCGCGTCACCGAGGATCACATCGAGCCCGGCGGCCATCACCTCGGCCGAGGCGCCGCCGCCGATGTCCAGGAAGTTCGCCGGCTTCACGCCGCCGTGCTTCTCGCCGGCGTACGCCACGACGTCGAGCGTGCTCATCACGAGGCCCGCGCCGTTGCCGATGATGCCGACCTCGCCGTCGAGCTTGACGTAGTTGAGGTCGTTGGCCTTCGCCTTCGCCTCGAGCGGGTCGGCGGCGGACTTGTCTTCGAGAGCCTCGTGCTCGGGGTGCCGGAACTCGGCGTTGTCGTCGAAGCTCACCTTGCCGTCGAGGGCGATGATCTCGCCCGAGCCGCTGAGGATCAGCGGGTTCACCTCGACGAGGGTGGCGTCTTCGCCGGTGTAGACCTCGTAGAGCTTCACGAACACCTCGGCGACCCTGTCGACGATCTCGGCCGGGAACTTGCCCGCCACGGCGATCTCTTTCGCCTTCTCCAGCGTGATGCCGGTGGCGGGGTCGACCTCGACCCGGGCGAGCGCCTCGGGCTTCTCGACGGCGAGCTGCTCGATCTCCATGCCGCCCTCGAAGCTCGCGAGCGAGAGGTACGAGCGGTTGGCGCGGTCCAGCAGCACCGAGAAGTAGTACTCCTGGGCGATATCGGCGCCGGCCGCGACCATGAGGCGCTTGACGACGTGGCCCTTGATGTCGAGCCCCAGGATCGCCTCGGCGGCCGCCTCGGCCTCGTCGGGGGTCTTCGCGACCTTCACCCCGCCGGCCTTGCCGCGCCCGCCGGTCTTGACCTGCGCCTTGACGACGGTGACGCCGCCGAGCTTCTCGGCTGCGGCGCGAGCCTCGGCGGGGGTGTCGGCGACGATGCCCGCGAGCACGGGGACGCCGTACTTCTCGAACAGATCGCGTGCCTGATATTCGAAGAGATCCACGCTTGCTTCTTCCGTCTGCGCTGGGGCGGTGTCTCGATGCCGAGATAACTCGATATCGAGAGAGTTAGACCATCGGAAACTCTACCCCGGTCCCCGGAGGGCCCCGACCGCGAGGCGATCCGCCGGCAACTTCCCCGGTTCTTTCCGCGTTCCGTCGGCGAGGATGGCGGAATGGCCCGCAGCCCGGCGTTCGAACGGTACGCGCGCGACAGCACGCTCGTGCTGGGCGGCGGCGCCGCGATCCTGCTGCAGGTCGCCGACCCGGTGGTGGGGCGCGGCGTCGCGAGCCACAGCGCATTCGCCGACGACCCGATGCGCCGGCTGCGGCACACCCTCGCCTACGTGTACGCGATCGGGGTGGGCTCGCCGCAGCAGATCCGCGCGGCGGCGGGCTTCGTCGACCGGGCGCACGCCGGCGTGCCCGGCGCCACCGACCCGGCTCGCCAGCTCTGGGTGGCCGCGACCCTGTACCGCGTCGGCGTGCAGGTGCACGAACTGCTGCATGGTCCGCTCGAGGAGCACCTGGCCGACGAGGTGTACACGGCGAGCGCCCTGCTCGGCACCGCGCTGCAGGTTCCGGCGGGCGCGTGGCCGGCGGATCGCAGCGCCTTCGAGGCCTACTGGGCGGATGCGGTGGCCGGCCTGCAGGTCGGCGACGACGCGCGCCGCGTGGCTCGCGATCTGCTCCACCCGCGCCGGGTCCCCGTGTGGGTGCGAGCCGGGATGCCGCTCGGCCGGACCCTCACCGCGGGGCTGCTGCCGGCATCCGTGCGCGACGCCTACCGGTTGCCCGACCGGCCGCACGCGTTCCGGCGGGCCGTCCGCGTCGCCCGGGTCGCGACCGCGGTGACCCCGAGGCGTCTGCGCGAGGAGCCGTCGCGCCGCCTGCTGAGCTGACCCGTGCGGGCGCACCCCTGTTCTGCAGGAGTCTGCCGTTGGGGAGGAGGTTATGGCCCGGCTTCTCCCAGCGCAGGAGTGGATCTCCTGCACAACGGAAGACCCCTACAGCTTCTCGATCGGGGCGATCTTGATCAGCAGGCGCTTGCGCCCCGCCGACTCGAAGATCACGTCGGCGACGCTCTTCGGCCCGACCCCGGACACGTCGGTCACGCGCCCCTCGCCGAAATCGGCGTGACGGATGCGGTCGCCGGCCGCGAGCGTCAGGTCGCCGTTGTCGCGCACCTTGTTCGTCACCGGCGAGGTCCACTCGGTCTTGACCCGAGGGGCGGTCGGCAGCGAGGTCGAGTAGCTGAAGCGCTGCGTTCCGCCCAGGGCGCCGCGGGCCGGGTTCAGCGAGCGGCGCGGACCGCCGCGTGAGGTGGCGTCGCCCGGGGACTGCTTCCAGTCGATGAGCTCGGCCGGGATCTCCTGCAGATAGCGGCTCGGCATCGCCACATTGGTGTCGCCGAACACCGACCGTGTCATCGCCAGCGACAGGTACAGGCGCTTCTTGGCCCGGGTGATGCCGACATAGAACAGGCGGCGCTCTTCGGCCAAGCCGCCCGGCTCGCCGGAGGACATGCGGTGCGGGAGGATGTCCTCCTCGACCCCGGTGAGGAACACCGCGTCGTACTCGAGCCCCTTCGCCGTGTGCAGCGTCATGATCGAGACCGAGCCGTCGTCGTCCTCGATCTCGTCGGCGGCGGCGAACAGCGCGACGCCGGTGAGGAAGTCGATCAGCGTGCCGTCGGGGGTGTTGCGCCGGAACTCCTTGGCCTGCGCGACGAGCTCTTCGAGGTTCTCGGCCCGGGCCTCGTCCTGCGCGTCGCCGCTGACGCGCAGGCCCTTGAGATAGCCGGTCTTGTCCAGCAGCATGAGCAGGATGTCGCCCGGCGCACCGGTCGCGGCCATCGCGGCGGCCTCGTCGAGCAGTCCGCTGAGTTCGAGGATCGACGCCGTGAGCTTCGGCCCGAAGCCGAGGTCGGCCGCGAAGCGCATCGCCTCGCGCAGCGAGATCTGCAACCGGTCGGCCTGCGCCTGCAGCGCGGCCTCGGTGGCCGGCCCGATGCCGCGCCGGGGCACGTTCACGATGCGGCGCAGCGCCAGATCGTCGTCGGGATTGGCGACCTGGATCAGGTACGCCATCGCGTCCTTGATCTCGGCGCGCTCATAGAACTTGGTGCCGCCGGGAATGCGATACGGGATGCCGCTGCGGATGAAGATCTCCTCCAGCGGACGGGTCTGCGCATTCGTACGGACGAACACGGCGACATCGTCGTAGGTCTCGCCCGCCGCCCGCAGCTTCTCGATCTCGTCGGCGACGAACTGCGCCTCGTCGTGCCCGGAGTATCCGGTGTAGCCGACGATCTTCTCGCCGGCGCCGACGGTGGTGAACAGGTTCTTGGCGACCCGGTCGAAGTTATTCGAGATGACCGCGTTCGCCGCGTCGAGGATGTTCTGGGTCGAGCGGTAGTTCTGCTCGAGCAGGATCGTCTTGGCGTCGGGGAAGTCACGCTCGAACTCGGTGATATTGCGCATGTCGGCGCCGCGGAACGCGTAGATCGACTGATCGGAATCGCCCACCACGGTCAGGGAGGCGCCGGGGATGCCGCCCTGCGCATCCAGCCTCATGCGCGTGTCGGCGGGCACGTGCTCGGGCCGGACCGGATTCACCAGCTCGCGGATGAGCGCGTACTGGGCGTGGTTGGTGTCCTGATACTCGTCGACCAGGACGTGCCGGAACCGCCGCTGATAGAGCGCCGCGACCTCCGGGAACGCGCGGAACAGGTGCACGGTCTCGCCGATGAGGTCGTCGAAGTCGAGCGCATTGGCCCGGCGCAGCCCCGCCGTGTAGCGCCGGAAGATCTCCAGGAACGCGGCCTCTTTCGGGTCGTCGAGGTTCGCCATGCGCGCGAAGGTGTCGACGTCGTTCAGCTCGTTCTTGAGGTTCGACATGCGGTTCGCGACGCCGGCGACGGTGAAGCCCCAGGTGTCGGCGTCCATCTCGCGCAGGATGCGCTTGATGAGCGCCCGCGAGTCGGCGGTGTCGTAGATCGTGAAACCCTCTTTGAGCCCCATCACCTGGGCCTGCCGGCGCAGGATGCGCACGCACGCCGAGTGGAAGGTGCTGATCCACATGCCCTCCGCCATGCCCTCGCCGACGAGCCCCCGGATTCGTTCGCGCATCTCGGCCGCGGCCTTGTTGGTGAAGGTGATCGCCAGGATCTGACTCGGCCAGGCCTCTCTGCCGTGCAGCAGGCCGGCGATGCGCCGGGTCAGCACGCTGGTCTTGCCCGAGCCGGCGCCCGCGACGATGAGCAGCGCCGGCCCGCGGTAGAGCACCGCCTCGCGCTGGCGCTCGTTGAGGCCGGCGAGCAGGGCGTCGTCGAGCTCGGGGCTGACCGCGTCCGGCAGCCCCGGATCCGAGTCGAAGCCGTCGAGAACGTAGGTCATGTCGGACTCGATTGTAGGCGCGACCCCCGACCCCCTCCCGGCTCCCTACCCTTCCCCCCGGAACCGAATCACGGATCCGCGGGACCCTCGCGCGCGTTCCGCGCGGATGAGAGCGCGCCCCAGCCGTCGCATCCGTGATTCGGCCTGGATGCGACAGCGGCTACCACGCGTCGCCGCGCGCCACCGCTGCGAGCACCGCTGCCTCTACGGAGCCCCAGTCGTCCATGACCTGCCGGTAGCTGAAACGCAGCACCCGGTACCCTCGCCGGCTGAGCGCCGCGTCGCGACGACGATCCGACTCGAACGCCGCGGTCTCGGTGTGGTAGCGCTTGCTGTCGACCTCGATGACGAGCCGCTCCCCGACGACGAAGTCGACGCGGCCGACTCCCGGGACCGGCACCTGTGGGCGCATCGGCAGCCGGTACCGCCGCAGCCTCCAGCGCAGCAGGAACTCGGTGCCCGACTCGGTCATGCCGTCGACGGCGGCGAGCACGACACCGAATCGACGAGGCACCACTCGCGCGAGGCCGGCGATCCGGGGCAGAAGAGCCGGGGAGCGGTGCGCGACCGAGTCGGCGGTGGCGCCCACGAGATCCGGGGCCGCGCATCGCGTGTAATGACCGAGGGCGACGATGGGGTCGACGATGAGGCGAGTCCCTCCGGGGCGATCGCACCAGTGCACGCGCGTCTGCGGGTCGGCGAGACGCCGCTTCGCGTCGCGCGGGTCGCGCAGCTGGGTCCGGTCCCCCGCCACGGCCACGTGCAGCACACCGTCGGTCGGAACCCAGTAGCCGAGCAGGTCGAGCGCGGTGGCACATGTCGCTCGCCCGCCGACCCGGGCGGCGCGGACCAGCGAGTCGTGCCGACCGGTCTCGACGTACCAGCCCTGCCGAACGCGGACGATGCGCCGTCGCCGCAGTTCGGCAGCGAGGTCGGCGCGCGAGAAGCCCGCGGCGTACAGTTCGTGCGTCGCGGCGAGACCACCGAGGTGCCGGATCGTGTCGTGGGGCCGCATGACTCGAGGGTGCGTGATCCGGGCCTGCCGCCCCGGGGCCGTGTCGCGATCTGGGGAGGCGCGGCCGCATCCCGAATCACGGAGGAGAGGTGAGCATGCCCCGCCGAGCGCCGGAACCCGGGGCGCGGGGGTACTGCGGATCCGTGATTTGGACAGGAGGGAGAGGGGTCAGGGGTCAGAGGTCGCGCAGGGCGATCCCGAGGTCGGGGTGGTCGAGGAACACCCCGTCGATTCCGGTCGCCAGGATGAGCTCGAACTCCCGCCGCCAGTCTCCCCAGTCCCGCGGCGCCGTCCCGCGGCGATGCCCCGGCGCGAGGAACCGGTTCTCGGGACGCAGGGTCCAGGTGAACGCGGTCAGCCCCGCCTCATGCACCCGGTCGACGAGGTCGGTCGCGGTCGTGCCGTCGATCAGCAGCTGCTTGTCGACGCTGACCCCGTCGACCTCCCGGGCCAGGCGGGCCAGGCCCGACCCGGTCAGCTGCGCCGAATAGGGCAGCGCCTTGCGCCCGAACCGCGCGACGAGATCGGGGGCCGACCCGCGGGACTCCAGCAGATAGATGTACGTCGCGCGCACCCCGCGCTCGCGCAACTGCGTGAGCACGCCCTGCTCGAAACACTCCACGATGAGGCGGCGGCCATCGTCCCAGCGGCTCAACTCGTCGGCGACCAGTTCGTCGAGCGGCAGCCCGATCGAGGCGAAATACGTCGGATGCTTCACCTCCGCCACGAGGCGCAGCTCGCGTCCGCGCTCGGCCGCGTCGTCCAGCAGGCCGAGCAGATCCCGCAGGCGCAGGATCGGGTACACCCCGTCGAAGGTCGCCGAGTTCTGCCGCAGTTGCGGGAGGCGCTCGACGGCGCGCAGGGTCGAGAGCTCGGCCCAGGTGAAGTCCTCGGTGAACCAGCCGGTGAGGCTGACGCCGTCGATGCGCTTGGTCGTCCGGCGGGAGGCGAACTCGGGACGGGCCGCCACATCCGTCGTGCCGGAGATCTCGTTCTCGTGCCGCAGGACGAGCACTCCGTCTCTCGTCGCGACGATGTCGGGCTCGACGGCATCGGCCCCGAGGGCCACAGCGAGTTCGTAGGAGCCGCGCGTATGCTCCGGCCGATAGCCGCTCGCGCCCCGGTGCCCGATGACAAGCGTTTTGGGGGGCGAAGAGGTCACCTCCGAAACGATAACCTGCCGACATGACTGCCTGCGTGAACTGCACTCGCACGCTGCAGCCTGCCTGGAAGTTCTGCATCTTCTGCGGGACACCGGTGGCCGCCGCCGCGACCGCCCCGCGTTCGCGCCCGCTTCCCAAGCGCACCCCGGTTCCCGGGTACGCCTCGGTCGCCACCGGTCAGAACCCGGTGCAGAACCCGACCGTGCAGACCCCGATCGTGCCCCCGCCCGCCCCCGCGCCCCTGTCGGCCGCTCCGGTCGAGGAGCCGGCCTCGACGGACTGGCCGGATGAGCTCGGGGAGCGCCCCTCGCGCTCCGCACTCGCCGGCGAGGTCCCGTCGCCCACCGACCCCGTCGACGAGAGCGTGCCGCCGCCGGTCGACGACACCGACGTGCCCGACGTGTTCGACGAGTTCGACGACATCGACGAGCCGAGTGCGCCGCTGACCATCGCTGACCTGGCCCCGGAGCCGGAGTCCGAGCCGGACTTGGAACCCGAACCGGAGCCCGTGGCCGGCCGCACGCGGCGTGCGCGCTCGCGCGGCCCCGCATCCACCGCCGTTCTCGAGCACCCGCTCGAGGTCGAGACCCTCGATCTCGAGGACGACGAACCCGCCGACCGCTCCGGATCGGTGAACACGCTCGCCGTGCTCGCGCTGCTGATCGGGATCCTCGCCTGCCCGCTCGCCGCCCCGTTCGGGCACCTCGCCCTCGGCCAGGTCAAGGCATCCGGCGAACGCGGGCTGGTCCCGGCCTGGATCGCGGTCGTTCTCGGATATCTCTGGCTCGGGTTCTGGATCGTCTTCGTCATCACCTACTTCGCCACGAACGGCTGATCGCCACACGGCGATGACCGACCGTCCGACACCGGCGCGCTGGCGCGAGCCCAGCCGGGCGCTGACCCTGCGCTGGGGGATCTGGGCCGGTCGCAGCGCGGGCGGGCTCTGGCTGATCGTCGCCGGCGGGGTCGCGATCGCCGGGTCGAGCGTCGCGGCACTGTGGCTCACCGCACTCGGCATCGCCGCGCACGTGATCGGCTGGGCGATCCTGCCCGCCGCGGGATGGCGGCGGGCCGTCGTGCTCGTCCCCTCGACGGTGTCGATGGTGGCACTTCTGCCGGGGCCGACCTACCTCACGGTGCTCGTCGTCCCGTTCCTCTGCTGGTTGCTCGCGCGCCATCGCCCGCTGCGGGTCTGGCCGATGGGCGCCTTCGTCGTGGCCGCCGGCATCGTGCTCGGACGGGTCTTCCCGGACTACAGCGGCATGCCGGGGGCGGCGGCCGTGGCACTGCTGGTGCTGGCCGGAGCGGCCTGGGCTGCGCGCGCGGTCCACGCCGCGAGCACACGCCCGCGGCGAACGCTCAGGCGCGGGACGCCTCCGATTTCGTAGTATCGACTCATCAGCCCCCGAGGAAAATCGAGGACACCCATGGCCAACCCGGTCTTCAGCCGTTCACCCATCTTCAACGACAAGGCGGCCGCGAAGGCCGCCGCCGCCCCGCCGGTCCCCACCGCCGGGCAGCTGCAGCAGCAGTACGAGGTCCCGTCGGCGACGCCCGACGAGATGGGTCGCATGACCTACGAGGACACCATCGTCAAGACCGCCGTCAGCTTCGGCGTGCTGCTCGTCGGCGCCGTCATCGGATGGGCTCTCGGCGCTTATCTCATCGTGACGATCGGCGCCGCGCTGATCGGTTTCGTGCTCGCACTCGTCAACATCTTCAAGAAGGAGCCGTCGCCGGCTCTCGTGCTCGCGTACGGCTTCTTCGAAGGAATCTTCGTGGGCGGCATCTCGATGCTGTACGCGCTGATCTACGGCGGGTCGATCGTGCCGATGGCCGTCTTCGGAACTCTCGGTGTCGTCGGAGTGACACTCGCGCTGTTCGCCAGCGGCAAGGTGCGAGCCTCCAAGCGCGCGACCAAGATCTTCCTCGTGGCGATGGTCGGCTACGCGGCGTTCTCGCTCGTCAACTTCGGGCTGATGGCCTTCGGCGTCACCGACTCGATGTTCGGCCTGCGCGACGGCGTCGAGATCTTCGGCATCCCCCTGGGCGTGCCGCTCGGCATCCTCGTGGTGCTGCTGGCGGCCTACTCGCTGGTGCTGGACTTCGACGGCATCCAGCGCGGGGTGCAGCACGGGGCTCCGCGCAAGTACGCCTGGACCGCCGCCTTCGGCATCATGGTCACGGTCGTCTGGCTCTACCTCGAGATCCTGCGTCTCATCGCGATCATCATGGGGCGCCGCTAGCGTCCTTCGACACGAAGAAGGGGCCCGGTCGACCGGGCCCCTTCTTCTCGTTCCCCGATCGTCACGCACCCTGGATCTGCGGGCTGACGGTCCACTGCCCGGGCCACGGGCACCATCCGTGAGCCGTGTACAGCAGGGTGCGGCTCTGGCCGGCGGGGATCGACACCCAGGCCGTGTACATCGTGCCCGTCACGATCGGGCCTGCCCAGCAGCGCACCCAGAGGCGGACCTTCGCCGCGCTGGCGGCGTCGCATCGCACCGTGGCCTGCACCGACGTGTAGACCGGGCGGTTGCAGTTCACATACGGCGCCGCGTTCGCGGGCACGACCACCGCCGCCCCGAACACCAGCGACCCCGCGGCGAGCACGGCGAGAACCGCCGAGCGCAGCCGGCGCCGGTTCCGCTGCGACACCTCTGTCGTCGACTGCGTCATCCGAACTCCTTTCGTGAGTGCTACTCATCCGTAGCGCTACGTAAAGGTAGCATGATGATGCGACACGGGGCCAGGTGAATCGGGAGATTTCTCGACTAAGCGGCGCGGCGGAAGTGCATGGTCCAGTTGTGGGACCAGGACAGGCCGCCATCCCGTGAGAAGTACTGATCCCACCTCGGGGCCTCGGGGTCGGTGACCGTCCACTCGAAGCGCACCACGGTCTCCACGCCTGCGACCTGCTGGACTCCTTCGAACCGGCCGATACCGTCGGCGAAACTGCCCACGACCGGTTCGTCCAGCACGCCCGGTGCGTTGGTCGCGCTCCACCAGATGCGCCAGACCCTCTCGTCGGGCGACCAGAGTCGCAGCGTGAACCCGACGAAGTCGCCGCGGCGCATCTCATCGACGTTGCCGGCGCCGTTCAGGATCGGCGACGCCGTCTGCACCGCATCGAACTCGACCCACTCCGTGCACGCCGGATCGGTGTTGTCACGGATCTTGCGGTTGCGCACCGTCCAGTCGCCGAACAGGAAGTCGAAGTCGCTCGCACTCATCCCGTGAGACTAGGGCCGGCGGCCGTCACTCCCACTCGATGGTGCCCGGCGGCTTCGACGTGACGTCGAGCACCACCCGGTTGACGCCGGCGACCTCGTTGGTGATGCGGTTCGAGATGCGGGCCAGGACGTCGTACGGCAGGCGGGTCCAGTCGGCGGTCATCGCGTCTTCGCTCGACACCGGCCGCAGCACGATCGGGTGGCCGTAGGTGCGGCCGTCCCCCTGCACCCCGACCGACCGGACATCGGCGAGCAACACGACGGGGCACTGCCAGATCTCGGCGTCCAGCCCCGCGGCGGTCAGCTCGGCGCGCACGATCGCGTCCGCCTGCCGCAGCAGCTCGAGTCGCTCGTGGGTCACCTCGCCCACGATCCGGATGCCGAGGCCGGGACCCGGGAACGGTTGCCGCGCCACGATCACCTCGGGCAGCCCGAGCTCGCGTCCGATCGCCCGCACCTCGTCCTTGAACAGGGTGCGCAGCGGCTCGACCAGCTCGAACTGCAGGTCTTCGGGCAGCCCGCCGACGTTGTGATGGCTCTTGATGTTGGCGGTCCCGCTTCCCCCGCCGCTCTCCACGACATCCGGGTAGAGCGTGCCCTGCACGAGGAACCGGATCGGATCGCCCTCCGCCGCGAACTCGGCGACGAGGTCGGCCTGCGCCTGCTCGAACGTGCGGATGAACTCGCGCCCGATGATCTTGCGCTTCTGCTCGGGGTCGGTGACGCCGGCGAGCGCCGTGAGGAAACGCTCTCGGGCGTCGACGGTGACCAGGCGCACGCCGGTGGAGGCCACGTAGTCCTCCTCGACCTGGCGGCGCTCGTCGGCACGCAGCAGGCCGTGGTCGACGAACACGCAGACGAGCTGGTCGCCGACCGCCTCGTGCACGAGCGCCGCGGCCACCGCCGAGTCGACGCCACCGGAGAGCCCGCAGATCACCCGACCCGACCCGACCTGCGCGCGGATGCGCGCCACCTGCTCGGCGATCACATTGCCGCTGTTCCAGTCGGCGGGGATCCCGGCGGCCCGGTGCAGGAAGTTCTCCAGCACCGCCTGCCCGTGCTGCGAGTGCTTCACCTCCGGGTGCCACTGCACCCCGTAGAGCTTGCGCTCGTCACTGGCGAACGCGGCGACCGGGGTCGCCTCCGACGACGCGAGCACGTCGAAGCCGTCGGGGGCGCGCACCACCGAGTCGCCGTGCGACATCCATGCCGTCTGCTCGGCCGGCTGGCCGTCGAGGAACACGCTGTCGGGCCCGGAGCGGCGGATCTGCGTCGACCCGTACTCGCGGCCCCCGGTCTTCGCGACCTCGCCGCCGAGCTGCTGGGCCATGATCTGGAAGCCGTAGCAGATACCGAGCGTCGGGATGCCGAGCTCGAGCACCCCCGGATCGAGCGCCGGCGAGCCCTCTTCATAGACGCTCGAGGGGCCCCCGCTCAGGACGATGCCGACCGGGTTGCGCGCCGCGATCTCCTGGGCGGTGACGGTGTGCGACACGATCTCGCTGTAGACGCCGGCCTCGCGCACCCGCCGGGCGATGAGCTGCGCGTACTGCGCACCGAAGTCGACGACCAGGACGGGACGCACGGCATCACTCATTCAGCAGCCTCCACCCGCTCGCGCACCCAGCGCGGAACCCGGAACTCGAAGAAGAACGACAGCAGCGGCACGATGCCGCCGAGCGCGATGAACAGGAACCGCCCGAACGACCAGCGCGTCATGCGCCAGAGCAGGAAATCGCATCCGAGATAGACGACGTAGAGCCAGCCGTGCACGATGAGGATCAGCGTCGACAGGTTCACCGCCTCGATCAGTTCTTTCGGCTGCAGCGCGAGGAACCCGAAGGGCCCGCCCAGCTCGATGTCGACACCGAACCCGTAGCGGAACACCATCATCAGGCACAGCAGCAGCAGAAACCCACCGGTGACGATCGCCGAGACGCGGTAGACCTTCAGAACCGTCCGGATCCGCGGGACGTCGGCCGGGCGGATCGCGGGGGGCATGCCCCCTATTCTACGGCGGCCTCCTCGGCCTCCCGCTCCACCACGTCGCGCACCAGCCGGTACCAGAGGTAGATCGCGAACCCGGCGAAGATCACCCACTCGATCGCGTAGAACACGTTGAGCACGTTGAGGCTGACCTCACGGTCCGGCTCCGGGGAGAAGATCGGCTCCAGACCCGGCCACGTGCTCTCGAGGTTCAGGTATCCGCCATACGCGGGGGTCGCATCCGGCCAGATGTTGATCAGCTCGGCGACCGAGATCGCGCTGCGCCGCCCGGCCTCGAAGTCGGAGCTGCTCGGCGGTTCGCTCGGCAGATAGCGCCCGGTGACCGGCCCCGCCCACGACGGTGTCCCCGCGGCCGCGAGAGCCGTCTCGGCATCGGGTGCCCAGCCGAGCGCGACGGCGAGCGTGATGCCGTCGGCGGTGACCAGGTGCCCCACCAGCACGGCGCCCTGCTCGGTGCCGCCGTTGTTGCGGTCGGTGACCACGACGAAGTCGCCGGCGACCAGCTCGCCCGGCTCGACCGTCACCGTGCGCCCCAGCTGCGCCGGGGTCACCGCGGTCTGCGGGTCGGCGATGGAGGACAGCGGCACGGCCGCCTCGGTGTCGGGCGCCTCGGCGACCTGCGCGTTGTCGACGCTGCGTTCCAGCTGCCACTGGCCGAGGGCGGCGAACCCGGCGGCGATCCCCAGGCAGAGCAGCAACGCCGCGATCCAGCGCGGCCGGCGGGCGACCGCCCAGAACCCGGATGCCACGGCGCTCAATACTCCGGGTCGCGTTCGCGGGGCGGCCCGAGTACGTCGCTCTGCGTGCCCGCCTGCTCGGCCAGCGTCTGCTCGGGGGTGCGCGGCACCTCGTCTGCGGCGACCTCGAGCGCCTGCGTCTCGTCGTCGACGCCGCCGGCCATCACGGCCTCGGCGAGCGCGAAGTCGCGGTCGCGGTCGTCGGCCGCCGCGGCGGCCAGCGGGTCGGGCGCGATCGCACGGCGCCGGAAGATGCGCGAACCCGCGCGCTCGGAGTTCACCGCCAGGATCGGGCCGACGATCGCCATCACCAGCACGTAGAGTCCGGCGAACGGCGTGAGCCGCGGGTCCAGCCCGGCCGCGGTGGCCAGGGTCGCCAGGATCAGCACGAACTCCCCGCGGTTCTGCAGCATGGCGCTGACGTTGAACCCCTCGGCGGCGGTCAGCTTGTTGAGCCAGGCGATCAGCTGGCCGCCGAGCGTGTTCACGACCAGGGTCAGCACGATCGCGACCGTCACCGGCCAGAGCACCGAGCCGAACTCGGCGACGTTCAGCGACAGGCCGAAGTTCAGGAAGAAGAACGCCGCGAACACGTCGCGCATCGGCAGGGCGAGCTGCTCGATGCGCGCCTTGTACCGGGTAGCACCCAGGACGAGGCCGATCAGGAAGGCGCCGATCGCATCCGACACGCCGATCAGTTCGCCGATGCCGCCGAAGGCGACCGCGAGGCCGAAGAAGAGGATGGTGAACAGCTCGTCGTCGCGGGTGCCGATCAGACGCGAGACGAACGCGCCACCCCAGCGCGCGATCGCGAACATGACGATGAGGAACAGGAACGACACACCCAGCTTGAGCGCGACCGCGCCGAGGTCGGTCTCACCGCTGATCACCACCGTGACGATCGCGAGGTAGATGGCGATGAAGATGTCTTCGACGACGGCGATGCCCAAGATCACCGGCGTCTCGCGGTTCGCCAGGCGCCGCAGCTCGATGAGCAGCTTGGTGATGATGGCGCTCGAGCTGACCGCCGTCATGCCCGCGATCACGAGAGCCTCGCGCGGACCCCAGCCCACCCAGAAGCCGAACGCGATGCCGACCGCCATGTTGATCGCGATGCGGCTGCCGCCGGAGATCAGCAGGCTCTTGGCGTTGCCGTAGAACTCGTCCTGATCGAACTCCAGGCCGAGGTTGAACAGCAGGAAGATCAGCCCGAAGGTGGCGACCAGCTCGACGCTGGCCGCGGGCACGTCGATCGGGATGACGTGCGTGTTCGGGCTCGCGAGCACCCCGACGAGCATGTAGATCGGGATCGCGGGGAGGCCGATCAGCTTGCCCAGGCGGCCGAGCACGTACGCGGCGATGAAGAGGATGCCGAGATCGAGCAGGTCCTGTCCCAGGTGCTCCACGGGCGTCAGCTTCCGGGCGGAGCACTCACGGAGTCGGCCGGCGCCTTCGCCTTGAACTCACCGGTGCGGTAGAACTGGAACGCCTTGGCCACCTTCTCGGGGGCGCCGGCGACGACGAGGGTGTCACCCGGGAAGACCTTGAAGTCCTCGTCGGGTGCCGGGTTCGCGGTCTCACCGCGGACCACCGCCACCACGGTGACGCCCGGCAGACCGCGTGCGGTCATGCTGCCGAGGCCCTGGCCGGCGATGTGGTGGTCGTAGTCGACGTGGAACCAGTCGATGCTGAGACCCGGGATCTGGTCGAGCCCGCTCAGGGACTCCGTGATGCGGGTGCCGCCGAGCAACTCGGCCAGCGTGTGCGCCTCGTCCTCGTCGAGTCGCAACGAGACCTTGTGCGCGTGGTCGTGGTCCTCGGCGTCGGCGAACGTGATCAGATCGCTGTTGCCGGAACGGTGGGTGATGACGCCGACCTTCCCGCCGTCATCGGTGACGAAGGTGTGCAGCACCCCGACACCGGGGAGCTTCACCCTGCGGACATCGACCATCCGGCTAGTTTACGTCGCCAGCGTCTCCACGTCCGGCACCCGCAGGCGCACGGCGTCCGCACCCGCGTCATCCGGTTCCTCCTGCGAGGCGCGCTCGGCCTCGACGCGGGCGATGTAGTTCTCGGTCTCGGCCCGGATGCGCGCCGCATCCCACCCGAGCGCGTCGCCCATCAGCCGCGCGGCCACCGGTGCCGCGGAGACGCCGCGGTCCCAGGCCTCGATCGAGATCCGGGTGCGCCGGGCCAGCACGTCCTCGAGGTGCAGAGCGCCCTCGTGGGTGGCCGCGTACACCACCTCGGCCCCGATGTAGTCGTCGGCACCCGGCAACGGCTCGGCGAGCTCGGGCCGCTCGCGCAGCAGATCGAGGAGCTCGTCGGTCAGCACGCCGTAGCGGTTCAGCAGGTGCTCGACCCGCACCTTGTGCACGCCGAACGCCCGGGCGATCTTCGCCCGCTTGTTCCAGGCGGCCTGGTAGCCCTCCGCGCCGAGCAGGCCGATGTTCTCGGTGACGCTCTCGCTGACCTTGCCGTCGAGGGCCGCGACGGCCTCATCGATGGCGTCCTTCGCCATGATCCGGTAGGTCGTCCACTTGCCGCCGGCGACCACCACGAGGCCCGGCACCGAGTGCGCCACGATGTGCTCGCGGCTGAGCTTGCTCGTCTCATCGCTCTCGCCGGCCAGCAGCGGACGCAGCCCGGCGAAGACGCCCTCGACGTCGTCGCGGGTCAGCGGCACCGCGAGCACCTCGTTCACCTTCTCGAGCAGGTAGTCGATGTCGGCGGCCGTCGCCGCCGGATGGGCCTTGTCGAGGTTCCAGTCGGTGTCGGTCGTGCCGATCAGCCAGTGCCGGCCCCACGGGATCACGAACAGCACGCTCTTCTCGGTGCGCAGCAGCAGGCCGACCTTCGACTGGAACCGGTCGCGCGGCACCACCAGGTGCACGCCCTTGGAGGCCCGCACCTTGAACTGGCCGCGCTCCCCCACCATCGCCTGGGTCTCGTCGGTCCAGACGCCGGTGGCGTTGACGACCTGCTTGGCGTGGATCTCGAACCGCTCGCCGGTCTCGAGATCGTGCGCCTGCACGCCGACGACGCGCTGGCCCACCTTCACGAAGCCCTCGACCTTGACGCGGCTGGCGACATGGGCTCCGTAGAAGCTGGCGGTGCGCGCGAGGGTGGCGACGTACCGCGCATCGTCGACCTGCGCATCCCAATAGGTCAGACCCCCCGTGAACGCGTCCGGATGCAGCGACGGGGCCGCGCGCAGCAGCTGCCGCTTCGTGAGGTGGCGGTGATGCGGCACCCCCGGAGGGCGGAGCCCCGTGTAGCTGAACAGGTCGTAGAGGGTCATGCCGGCGCCGATGTAGAACCGCTCGAACACCGGCATCGTCAGGGGGTAGAGGAACCGCACCGGCTTCACCAGATGCGGGGCGATCCGCTGCAGCAGGAGTCCGCGCTCGATGAGCGCTTCGCGCACCAGCCGGAAGTCCAACTGCTCGAGGTAGCGGATACCCCCGTGGACGAGCTTGGAGCTGCGCGAGCTGGTGCCGGAGGCCCAGTCGCGGGCTTCCAGCATCCCGACCCGGAGGCCGCGGGTGACCGCGTCGAGCGCCGCGCCGGTGCCCACGATGCCGCCGCCGATGACGAGCACGTCGAGCTCTTTCGCCCGCATGCTGCGCAGGGCCGCGGCACGCTCCTCCGGCCCGAGCTTCTGGGAACGCGTCACGGACTTGCGGCTGGCGGCCATGGCCCCAGCCTAAGCGGCGCGACCGGCCTCAGGCCTGGTGGTACGGCGCGACGACGACCTCGACGCGCTGGAACTCCTTCAGATCGGAGTACCCCGTCGTCGCCATGGAGCGCTTGAGCGCGCCGATGATGTTGACCCGGCCGTCCGCCGAGTCGGCCGGCCCGAACAGCAGGCGCTCGAGCGGGGCGACGGTGCCGACCTGGACGCGTGTTCCGCGCGGCAGTTCGGCGTGCCGGGCCTCGGCGCCCCAGTGCCAGCCGCCGCCGGGCGCCTCCTCGGCGCGGGCCAGCGTCGAGCCGAGCATGACGGCGTCGGCGCCGACCGAGATGGCCTTCACGATGTCGCCGCTCGTGCCGAGGCCGCCGTCCGCGATGACATGCACGTAGCGACCCCCCGACTCGTCGAGGTAGTCGCGGCGGGCACCGGCGATGTCGGCGACGGCGGTCGCCATCGGGGCGTGGATGCCGAGGGTGCTGCGGGTGGTCGAGGCGGCTCCGCCGCCGAAGCCGACGAGCACACCCGCGGCACCCGTGCGCATGAGGTGCAGGGCCGCGGTGTAGGTCGCCGCGCCGCCCACGATCACCGGGACGTCGAGCTCGTAGATGAACTTCTTCAGGTTGAGCGGCTCGGCGCCCTTCGAGACGTGCTCGGCGCTCACCGTGGTGCCGCGGATCACGAACAGGTCGACCCCCGCATCCACCACCGTCTTGTAGTGCTCCTGGGTGCGCTGGGGGCTGAGCGCCCCGGCGACCGGGACGCCGCTCGCGCGGATCTCGGCGAGGCGGTCCTTGATCAGCGCCGGCTTGATCGGCTCGGCGTAGATCGCCTGCATACGCGTCGTGGCCTCGGCCTCATCGAGACCGCGGATCTCGGCGAGCACCTTCTCGGGGTCGTCGTAGCGGGTCCAGACACCCTCGAGATCGAGCACCCCGAGGCCTCCGAGCTGCCCGAAGGCGATCGCGGTGGCCGGGCTCATCACCGAATCCATCGGGGCGGCCAGCACCGGGACGGTGAAGGTGAACGCGTCGATCGTCCAGCTGACGCTGACGTCCTGCGGGTCGCGGGTCCGCCGGCTCGGGACGATGGCGATGTCGTCGAAGGCGTAGGCGCGCTTGGCGCGCTTGGCGCGGCCGATCTCGATGTCGCTCACGCCGCTAGCCTAGGCGCCGCCGCCGCCGAGGCGCCTCCGTCGACCCGCACAGCCGAGCAGGCAGGAGGATGGGATCATGCACGTCGACCCGGAACCCCTCGAGCGCCTCCGGCAGCGCACCTCCGAGAAGTGGCGGGCCTTCCCGCCGGACGTGCTGCCGCTGTTCGTCGCCGAGATGGACTACCCGCTCGCCGACCCGATCCGGCAGCGGCTGCACGCGCTGATCGAGCTCGGCGACTCCGGGTACGTGTCGTCGCCGGCGGAGCTCGGGGTCGCCTTCGCCGGGTTCGCCGAGCGGCACTGGGGGTGGCGCCTCGATCCGTCGAAGGTGCGCGCCTGCACCGATGTCAGCGTCGGCATCGCCGAGGTGCTGCGCCGGGTCATCGCGCCGGGCGACGGGGTCGTCATCACCTCGCCGGTCTACGCCCCGTTCGCCGACCTGGTCGCGGAGGCGGGCGGGGTCGTCGTCGATGTGCCGCTGGCTGCGGGCGAGCTCGACACGGATGCCGTCGACGCCGCCCTCGCCGCCGGTGCACGGGCGGTCCTCCTCAGCAACCCCCACAACCCGCTCGGGCTCGTGCACTCGCGCGAGCGGCTCGTCGCGCTCGCCGACGCCGCAGCACGTCACGGCGCGCACGTCATCAGCGACGAGATCCACGGACCGCTCGCGCAGGTCGGACACGACTTCGTGCCGTTCCTGTCGGTATCGGATGCGGCGCGCGACTGGGGCGTGACCGTCACCTCCGCGAGCAAGGCCTTCAACCTCGCCGGGTTCAAGTGCGCGCTCATGGTCGCCGCCTCGGAGCGCGGACTGGCCGTGCTGGACGGCATGCCGGAGGAGGTGATGTTCCGCACGAGCATCGTCGGGTACCACGCCTCGGTCGCCGCGTTCACCGACGGAGACGAGTGGCTCGCCGGAGTGCTCGACGCCCTGCGGGAGTCGTCGCGGCTGCTCGCCGCCCTGCTCGCCGAGCATCTGCCCGAGGTGGGCTACGCCCCGCCGAGCGCCTCGTATCTCGCCTGGCTCGACATGCGGCGGCTCGGCTGGGGAGACGATCCCGCGCAGCGTGCGCTCGAGGTGGCCCGGGTCGCCCTCAACCCCGGTCTGACCTTCGGGCCATCGGGTGCGGGCTTCGCGCGCCTCAACTTCGCCTGCGCTCCCGAGGTCCTCCGCGAGGCGATCAACCGCCTCGCCGCCGCCCGCTGACCACCGCCCACGGGCTCAAGCGGGGCCATCCCGGACATCCGGGGCCGACGGGTCGGCCCCTCATGTCCGGCTCGACCCAGAATGCACGCCGCCCTGCGGCAGGCCGGCCTGGATGAGGTGTCGCGGCAGGCCGCGGAGGGTCGTCACCCAGTCCCAGCGGGTGACGCGCGGGCCGAGAGCCCGCAGCCGGTCCTCGCGCCGCTTCTCGGCGATGACCACCTCTGCCGGGGTCCGTGTGCCGAGGATGTCGTGATCCATGTACTTGGTTCTGCCGTCGAACTCGCCGATGAGGTTCTGGTCGGGCCACCAGAAGTCGACGTAGCCGATCAGCCCGTGTGCATCGCGGAACTCGACCTGGAGCTCCGGCGCGGGAAACCTCCACTCGTGCATCACCGCCCGGCTCAGAGACTCCCCGGGCGAGCCGGAGCGCGGATCGGCGAACTCGACAGCGCGTTGCAGCTTCCGTCGGCCCTTGACGAGCCGCAGCCGTGCCGCCATGGCGAGCACGGCCTCCTTCGTCGTCCGGGGCGGGCCTCCTCTGTGCTCGGGCCCGAAGGCCCAGTCGAGTGCGGCCACCGCATTGCGGAACGAGGTGCCGACGGTGAACTCGACCAGGGTGCGCTCGAGGTCGGTGACCGCCACACCGTCGACGTGGATCAGCCCGACCTCAGGGAACGCGGTCGCGTGACGCCGGAATCCGCCCTCGGATCGCGTTCCGGTGGCCGGAGTCGAGAGGACGTGGACGACCTCGGGGTGGTCCTCGACGATCGGCACGCCCCAGATCAGGGCCGCCGAGTGGTGACTCAGCGTCGGGTGCGTCCGGCTCGCATGCGCGGCGGCGAGCGCCTGATGACGGTGACGATCGTCGACGCTCAGGGCTCGCCAGGCGTCGAGCGC
>DATMFW010000023.1:0-5843 GCA_035556655.1 Pseudolysinimonas sp. | reverse complement strand
ATTCCGATTCCCATGGTTCCCCCTAGAACTTGATCTTGATCATGCGGCTCATCCAGAAGGAGCCGATGGCGAGCATGACGCCGCCGGCCCCGAGCATCGCCAGCCCCAGCGGGTGGGAAAACAGCGTGCCGAGGTAGTCGGGGTTCCCCATAAACAGGATGCCGCCGACGCCGAAGGGCAAGGCAATCAGGATGTACGCCGACATCTTGCCTTCCGCCGACAGGGCGCGCACCTGGCCTTTGATCTGGGCCCGTTCGCGGATGGTGTCGCCGACCTGGTCCA
Source organism: Pseudolysinimonas sp. (assembly GCA_035556655.1). Classification (GTDB taxonomy): domain Bacteria; phylum Actinomycetota; class Actinomycetes; order Actinomycetales; family Microbacteriaceae; genus JBDSKH01. The sequence continues at coordinate 5,561 of DATMFW010000023.1, read as the reverse complement.
GCACCTGGGACAGGTCGCCGCCGACCTCGCGGTTGATCTGGATCGCCTCCGCAATCCAGGTGAAGTCGTCCGAATCCATCCGGCGCGCGGTCTCCATCATGGTCTCTTCGGGGTTGCGTCCCATACGGACCTCGTTGACGATGCGCGCCAGTTCCTCGGACATCGGTGCGTCGAATTCCTGGGCGGCGGAATCAATGGCGCGCATGACCGAGTGCCCCGCGCGGAGGCTGCCGGCCAGCGTCATGATCAGGTCCGGCAGCTGGAGGTCGAATTTGGTCCGGCGCTTGTCCCGCAGCATGGTGAGGACCAGCCCGCCGGCGAACGGCACCATCAGGGCCAGCACCAGGCCCAGTCCCGGCCCGTTGAGCGCGATGCCCAAGAGCGCGGCGACCACGGCCCCGGCGGCCAGCAGTACCAGGAACTCGGCGGGGGAGAGCTTGAGTCCGGCCCCCTGCAGGGCCTCCTGGCGGAACAGGCCGCGTCCGTTGGTTCCGACGGTGCGCTCGGCCGCCCCCACGGCGGCCCCGCTGAAGCGGGTGAGCAGGGATGCCGGCCGCGCGGGACCGGTGAACACGGGCCCGCCGGTCAGCCGTTTGCGCCGTTCCCGGCTGATCTCGGCGCTGGCCGGCCGGTAGACGGTGAACAGCAGGACCATCACCGCGGCGAGGCAGGCTGCGATTCCGGCAACGATGGGCAGCAGTCCCATGCCTACCGCCTGCCCGTCGCCGTGACGGGTCGGGGGTCCCCAAAAATACTTTGGGGCAACACGATGCCCAGGTCGTGGAAGCGGTCCAGGAACCGGGGCCGGATACCCGTCGGTTGCGGCCGGCCGAGGAACCGGCCGTTGGCGTCCAGTCCTGCGGAGTAGTCGAAGAGGAACGCGTCCTGGAGGGTGACGATGTCTCCCTCCATGCCCTGGACTTCCGTGATGTGGGTGACGCGGCGGGTGCCGTCGCGCAGCCGGGTGAGCTGGACGATCAGGTCCACGGCGGAGGAGACCTGTTCGCGGATCGCGCGCAGCGGAAGGTCCATGCCGGCCATCAGGACCAGCGTCTCAAGGCGCGCGATGGCATCGCGCGGCGAATTGGCGTGGACCGTGGAGATCGAACCGTCGTGGCCGGTGTTCATCGCCTGCAGCATGTCCAGGGTCTCGCCGCCGCGGACCTCGCCGACCACGATCCGGTCCGGACGCATGCGCAGCGAGTTGCGCACCAGGTCGCGGATGGTGACCTCGCCTCTGCCCTCGATGTTGGGCGGGCGCGACTCCAGGCGCACCACGTGCTCCTGCTGCAGCTGCAGCTCGACGGCGTCCTCGATGGTGACCACCCGGTCATCGGCGGGGATGTAGGAGGACAGCACGTTCAGCAGCGTCGTCTTGCCGGTTCCGGTGCCGCCCGAGATGACGATGTTCAGCCGCGCCTGTACGCAGGCGTAGAGCAGCTGGCCGATCTCTTCGGTGATGGTGCCGAATCCGATCAGGTCGGCGGTCTGGAACGGGTCGGCCGCGAACTTGCGGATCGTCAGCGACGATCCCCCCACCGCCAGGGGCGGGATGATCGCGTTCACCCGCGAGCCGTCGGGGAGCCGCGCATCGACGAGGGGAGAGGATTCGTCGATGCGCCGCCCGACCCGGGAGACGATCCGCTCGATCACTCGACGCAGTCGTTCCTCGCTCCGGAAGGAGGCGGACGAACGCAGCAGCCGCCCGTCCCGCTCCACGTAGATGTGGTCGTGGCCGTTGACCATGACCTCGGTGATGCTGTCGTCGTCGAGCAGCCGCTGCAGGGGCCCGAGGCCGAGTGCGTCGTCGGCGACGTCCTCGATGAGGATGCGGCGCTGCTGGTCGGTGAGCATCGTCGCCTGCTCGGCGATGATGGTGGCGAGCTCCTGGCGGGCCAGCGCGTGCAGCTGCTCCTCGCTCAGGGTCGGGTCGGTGATGCGCGAGCCCATGCGCTCGTAGAGCGCCTCGGCGGCGCTGTCGCGCAGTCCGTCGAGACCGGAGGGCAGCTCGCGCTGCGGTGCACCGGCCTCGTCTCCGGCACCGCTCTCGATCTTCGCGGGGCGCGGCGGCCGCGGGGGCGCCGGGACGGTGTCCATCGGCTCCTCGGGAAGGATCGGGGTCGCGGTGCGGTAGGCGCCGGAGCGCCCGCGCTGGCTGCGTGCGGCATCGAGCCGGTCGGACAGGGTCACGGGACCATCTCCCTCTTCGCGGTGGGGCGGGCATCGTCGGGCCGGAACAGCTCGCGCCGGGCGAGCGCATGGTGCAGGCGGCGGGCCAGCCCGCGGAGGGCGCGGGCGGCGGGGTCACGGGGCGCCGAGTCGACGATCGCGACCCCCTGGTTGGTGGCGAGGGCCACCGGCTTGCGCGACGGGATCACCGCATCCACGCTCACCCCGGCGACCTGCTCGGCGTCGTGCACGGTCATCCCCGCGGTGGGTCCGATCCGGTTGACGACGACGGCGCGGATCGGCGGCTCGAGCCGCAGCTCGCGCAGCATCTCGAGCGTGGTGCGCAGGCCCCGGGTGCCCGGCACGTCGAGCCCGGTGACGGCGACGAGCGCGGCGGCCTGCTCGATCGCGGCGAGCGCCGCCTCGTCGAGGCCGGGCGCGGTGTCGACGACGATGTAGTCGAAGGCGGCGACCAGCTGGCGCAGCAGGTGCCCGACCCGTCCGGCGTCGAGATGGTCGGCGGCGGCCGGCGAGGCCGGCGCGGTGAGCACCTGGATGCCGCTGGAGTGCGGGGCGAGGAAGGTGCTCAGCACGAAGCCGTCGCGCGCCGCCGCCTTGCTCAGCGCGTCGACGATGCTGTGCCGCTGGGCGAGCCCGAGCGCGGCGGCGACGTCGCCGAACTGCAGGTCGAGATCGACCAGCGCCACCCGCAGGTCGGATTCGCGGGCGAGGGCGACGGCGAGGTTGGTGGCCACCGTCGTCTTGCCCACCCCGCCCTTCGGCGAGGTGACGGCGACGATCGCGCCGGGGGCGGTCGGCGATCCCGCGCGCGTGGGCTGCGGCAGTCCGCTGACCCGCATCACGTGGTCGCGCGAGCGGGTGAGCAGCGCGTCGAGCTCCTCCAGGTCGGACTCTACGCCGAGGAACTCGGTCACCCCGCTCGCGAGCGACTGCTCGTAGAGCGCCGGGTCGTCGGAGACCAGCGCGATGGTGTCCGCGAGGTCGCGCACCGAGCGCGCGATCCACAGGGCGAGCACCGGCGGCATGTCACCGCCGAGGATGAGCAGCTCGGGGCGCCGGTCGAGCCAGATCAGGCGCGAGACCAGGACGTCGGAGCTGGCCGGCGCGAGCACGACGACCTCGTCGCCGAGCAAGCGCCTGGCCTGGCGCTCGAGGACGGCGTCGGCGCCGATGAGGACGACGCGGCTCATTTCCCGGCACCCACCCCGCCGCTCGGTGCCGCGGCGGGGACCGCGGTGTCGTCGTTCTGCGCCGACATCCAGATGTGCCCGAACTCGGCGGCGTTCACGACGGCCCTGGCCTGGTCGGCGTCGAGCGCGAGGGTCACCAGCACCAGGCCCTGGGCCTGCTGCCCGCCGGCATCGGGGTCGACGGTGGATGCCACCGACGTCACCAGCACCCGGTTCAGCAGCAGGGTGGTGGTCTTGTCCGCTCCCCCGTTGTCGTAGCTGGCGAAGACCCCGACGCGCTCCCCCGGCCCGACCGAGCCGCCGGCGATGCGCTGCAGGTCGACGGCGATCGAGACCTCTTGCAGACCCGCGGGCACGGCGACGTGGACCCCTGCGGAGGCGAGCTCGGCGGGGCTGGCGAACCGCGCCGCGAGCACCTGCTCGCCCGGCTGAAGCGTCACCGCGGCGACCTGTCCGGCGAGCGCGTCGAGGTCGGCCACGGCGCCCTCGGCGATGTACGTCGCGGGGATCTGCCGCACCTCGACGGCGTCGCCGAGCGCCGCGGAATCGGTGCCGGCCGGGATCTCGGAGGTCACGACGAGGACGGGGTGCAACTGCGCACCGGCGACGGCGGCCTGGTCGGCGGCGCGGAACGCCACGACGAGGGCGACGGCTCCGGCGACGGCGAGTACCGCGGCGATGGCGACGGCGATGATGCGGGTTCTCATCTTCTTCTCTCCCTCAATCGATGAGTTGCACGCCGGCGAGCCGCTGCGCGGCCTCGGCGGGGGTCAGGTAGCCGTGGAAGACGCCCTGCAGCCCCTGACAGGCGGGCACCTCGATCGGCAGCAGGGGCAGGTTCGGGCAGTGCGGCCCGCCGGCCGGCATGTTCTTCGGGCCGATGGTCGCGCTGACCACGTTGAGCAGGGTGAGCTCGAGCGTCTGGAAGTCGTAGCCGGTGACCTCGACGAGGGCGTACTTCTGGATCTGCATGCCCTGGCCCAGCAGCACCCCGTTGACCACGATCGGCACCAGCACCCGGTCGTACACGGGCAGCAGCACTTGCCGGCCGATCAGCGACGGCAGCAGGTGTGCGCACTGGGTGGGCAGCACCTTGGTCAGCGTCGTCGAGACGTAGGCCACCAGGTCGATATCGAAGCTGCAGTCCGAGCTCAGCAGGCTGAGTCCATCGTCGAGCGAGATCAGGTCGGTCTGGGTCACCCAGCCGGGACCGAGCAGATCGACGACTCCGGGCACCAGCCCGCACGAGGTCAGGTTAAGATCGAGCAGGTCGTAGCGCAGGAACTGCGTGCTCGTGCTCGAGGGTGCCGGCAGCGCGCACTGGTGGTAGGCCAGCGGCAGCGGGATGGCGGGCTGGGACCATTTCGCGGTCGCGTCGGTGTGGATCGTCGTGGAGGTCACATCGAAGATCCGGGCGAAGAAGCTCGGCTGCTCGCTGGTCAGCGAGACCTTCACGGTGTCGCTAGTGAACACCACCGACCCCACCGCGGCCGATGCGTCGTTCACGTTGTCGCGGGCATATTGAGCGGCCGTCGCGGTGGCCGCGCCGACGACGCCGCCGTCGCATCCGGCGAGGCTGGTGAGCCCCGAATCGAAGCAGCGCTGCGCGATGCCGACGGCGGCGGCGTCCGCGGCATCCTGCAGCTGCGCCCGCCGCGCCTCGGCGGCACCGATGTCGATGACGAGGGCCGCCATGCCGAGCACGATGGTCATCATGATGGCCACCATGACCGTCATCGCGCCGGTCTCGTCGCGCATGCGGCGGATGCGGTGGCTGATCGCGCGCATCGTGGTCACCCTCCGCAGCGCCGGGTCGCGACCCCGGTCAGATCGACGTGCGCGCCAAAGAACCCGGTGAGGAACGGCTTGTCGTAGCTGATCGTCACCGTGACATCGGTTCCGGGCGCGCAGCCGGCGCTGGAGAAGGCGATGTCGCCGGAGGCGAGCGCCGGCACGAGGGCGGGTGCGGCATCCAGGGCGGCGGCGCGGGCGGCGCCTGCGCTGCCGGTGACCGCCATCTCGCGGGCGGCTTCGCGTGCTGCTCCGGTGATCTGCAGCTGGGCGTTGTAGACCGCCCCGTACTCGATCACCCCGAACAGCACGAGGATCAGAAGAGGGAAGACGAGCGCGAACTCCACGGCGACCGCGCCGCGCTGGTCCTTCCACCTGCGCCAGGTCATG
>DATMFW010000022.1:0-20299 GCA_035556655.1 Pseudolysinimonas sp. | reverse complement strand
CTCGGCCCTGACCCTCGCCTACGGTTCCGAGGTGCTCGGCCTGACGAAGATCTGCGGTCTGCTCGAGATCGCCGGGTCGACCCGCCCGGCCTACCAGGAGGCCTTCGACTGGTGGACCGAGACCACCGGCAAGGACTTCGTACTGCTCGACGACACCGTGCCGTACGGCGCCGCCGACTACACCCCGTACGTGATCAAGGCGAAAGAGGCTGGCTGCGACGGGATCTACTCCAACGGCGTCGAGCCCGACGCTCTCGGGGTGCTGAAGGCGGCCGAGTCGCAGGGCATGAACGACGTGACGTTCCTGTTCCTCACCTCGACGTACTCCGAGCAGTTCGCCGCCGCGGCGAGCTTCGTCGGCACGGGCGTGTACGTCCCGGCCGAGTTCGCCCCGTACACGATCGATAACCTGGCCAACGACGACTGGAAGCGCCTCATGGAGAGCGCGGGCGTGCCGCTGACCTCGTTCGGCCAGGGCGGGTACCTCGCCGCGACCCACTTCATCGAGTTGCTCGAATCGATCGACGGCGACATCACCCGCGAGTCGGTGACCGCTGCGGCGAAGGGGCAGACCGAGGGCATCGACAACCCGATGGCGGGCACTCCCTACCTGTTCGGCGACGGCGGCGCCCACGAGCCGAACACGGCGGGGTGGCCGATCACCATCCAGCCGGGCTCGACGACCTGGGAGCGTGCCGAGGACGACTGGGTCTCGAAGGACGACTTCTAGACCGACGCCCGACACAGACCGGGTGGGGTCGCGCGCGAGCGGCCCCACCCGCCCATCTCCCCCGGAGCCAGGAGGTCACGTGATCCAGGGAGCCCTCGCCGGGCTGGCCGCCGGAGGCGTATACGCCGTGATCGCGGTATGCCTCACCCTCATGGCGCAGCTGGTGCGCGTCATCAACTTCTCGCAGGCCGCGATCGGCATGTTCGGTGCCTTCTCGGCGGTGGCCCTCGCGCGGCTGGGGCTGCCGCAGCCGCTCGCCGTGCTCGCCGGCATCCTCATCGGCGCGCTGCTCGCGGCGGCCGTCGGCGCAATCCTGGCGACCTGGTTGCCCGAGTCGGGGATCAGCGCCCGCTCGGCCGTCACCGTCGCGGCGCTGCTGCTGCTGATCTCGATGTCGTACATCCTGTTCGGCACCAAGCCGCAGACCTTCCGCGCCATCGTCGCCGGACCCGCCTTCACCGTCGGCGGAGTCGTGGTCAGCCAGGTCACCGTCGTGATGGTGCTCCTCGCCGTGGCGGTCGCCGTCGCGGCGCGCCTCGTCCTGCGCCGCAGCCGGGTCGGTATCCAGCTGCGCGCCATCGCCGACCGCCCGATCGCCGCCGAACTGCTCGCTGTGCCGGTGCGGCGCCTGGTGCTCGCGGTCTGGGTGGCGACGGCGGTGATCGTCGGGTCTGCGATCGCGATCGTCGCCCCCACCCAGACCAGCGACGCGGTGTCGCTGTCGCTGCTGGTGATCCCGGCCTCCGCCGCCGCGCTCATCGGCGGATTCCGCAGCCTCGGCCTCGCGCTCGCCGGAGGACTGCTGCTCGGCGCCGTGCAGGGCGCGACCGCGCAGTTCCCCGCGCTCGTGCTGGCCCGCGACGCGATCCCTCTTGTGCTCATCGTGGTGTTCCTGCTCTGGAACCAGCGGAAAGAGGTGTGGGATGCCGCGCGCTGAGATCCGCTGGTTGCCGTTCGCGATCGGCGCGGCCGGCATCCTCGCCGGCTGGCTGGTCAGCGTCCTGCTGCCCGGGTACCTGGTGTTCCTCGCCATCACCGCGGTCATCGCGGCGCTGGCGCTCATTGGACTCGGTATCGTGACCGGTTCGGCCGGCATGATCGCGCTCTGCCAGCTGACCTTCGCCGCCGTCGGGGCCTGGGTTGTCTGCCTGCTCAACGTGACGGGGGCGCCGGGCGGGTTTCTCGCCTGGCTGCTCGTGGGGGCACTCGCCGCCGGACTCGCCGGGGTGGTGCTCGGCTTGCCCGCCCTGCGCCTCCGCGGCGTCAACCTCGCCGTGGTGACCCTCGGGTTCGCGGCGGCCGCCGACGCCATCCTGCTGAAGACCCAGTTCCCGGGGTCTCTGGTCGGCATCCGCGTGCCCCGGCCCGAGCTCTTCGCCGACGATCGGGCGTTCCTGGTACTCGCCGTGATCGTGCTGGTTCTGGTGGCGCTCGCCGTGCATCTGTTGCAGAACAGCCGCTGGGGCTCGGGCTGGCGGTCGGTGGCGTACTCCGAGCGCGGAACCGCCGCGGCCGGAACCAGCGTGCGGGTCGCCAAGATCTCGGCGTTCGCGGTCTCGGCCACGATCGCCGGCCTGGCCGGCGGTCTGATCGCCGGCCAGGTCGGCACGGCCTACCCGTCGGCGTTCAGCACCCTGCAGTCCCTCGCGCTGTACGTGCTGAGCATCGTCTCGGGCTCGTACCTGATCGAAATGGCGGTGGTCGGCGGAATCCTCTGGGTGCTGATCCCCGAGCTGCTGAAACGTTTCGGCATCCCCCAGGACTGGGGTTTCGTGGTGTTCGGGGTGCTCGGGGTCCAGGCCCTCACCACCAACTCCAACCTCGGCCAGGACCTGCGCGATGCCGTGCTGCGCCGTCGCCGCCGGCGGGGCGCCGAACCCGCCCCGGCCGGCCCGGGCGAACCCGAGGACGCTGAGGATCCCGCGGCCACGCCGGGCGCGCCACTGCTCGTCGTCGAGGGACTCACCGTGCGGTTCGGGGCGCTCGCCGCGCTCGACGGCGTCAACCTGACCGTGCACGAGGGTGAGATCGTCGGCCTGATCGGCCCGAACGGGGCGGGCAAGTCGACCTTCGTGGATGCCGTATCCGGCTTCCTGCCCGGTCACGGCGGCACCGTGCGGCTGGGCTCGACCCTCCTCGACGGACTCCCGCCGCACCGGCGTGCGCGTGCCGGGCTGCGTCGCACCTTCCAGCAGGACCGCGTGCCGCCGAGCCTCACCGTCGGAGCGTACGTGCGCTTCCTCGCCCGGCGTCCGGTGCCCTCGGATCAGCTCGCCGATCTGCTCGCCTTCTTCGGCTGCCCGCCCGCCGGTGCCCGCATCCGCGACATCGACGTGGGAACCCGGCGCATCCTCGAGGTGGCGGCGGCCCTCGCCGCCGCCCCGCGGGTGCTGATCCTCGACGAGCCGGCCGCGGGACTCTCGCACGAGGAGCACCTGGCGTTCGGCCGGCGCCTGCGCCGGGTCCCCGCCCGCTTCGGCACCGCGCTGCTCGTGATCGAGCACGACCTCGACCTGGTGCGCACCGTCTGCTCGCGCATCACCGTCCTCAACTTCGGTGCCGTGCTGGCCGACGGCACCCGGGACGATGTGCTGCGCGACCCCGCCGTCGTGGCCGCCTACATGGGAGAGACGGAGCTGCTGTGACCACCCTCACGCTCGACGCCGTGACCGTACGCCGCGGCATCGGACCCGTCATCTCCGAGGTATCCCTCACCGTCGAAGCCGGCGCGGTCACCGCCGTCGTCGGTCCGAACGGCGCGGGCAAGACGAGCCTGCTCGAATCGATCTCGGGCATCGTGCCGGTCGCCGCCGGCAGGATCAGCCTCGACGGCACCGACGTGACCCGGCTGTCCCGCCGGGCCCGCGCGCGCCTCGGGATCGTGCACGTCGAACAGGGGCGCGCGATCTTCCCGACGCTCACCGTGCGCGAGAACCTCGGCCTCACCGCGCGCACCCCGCAGCAGCTGACGGAGGCCCTCGAGGTGTTTCCCGAGCTTCAGAAGCGCATGGCGCTGGCGGCCGGGCTCCTCTCCGGGGGCGAACAGCAGATGCTGGTGCTGGCGCGGGCGTTCGCGGCGCGCCCCCGCATCCTGCTGATCGACGAGATGTCGCTGGGTCTCGCGCCGGTGGTGTTCCAGCGGCTGCTGCCGGTCATCGCGCAGCTCACCGCCGCCGGCATCGGCGTGCTGCTGGTCGAGCAGTTCGCCCAGACCGCGTTGCGGGTCTCCGACCAGGCGATCGTGGTCACCAGCGGACGCGTGTCGTACCGCGGTCCCGCCGCCGACCTGCTCGCCTCGCCCGACACCCTGCACAGCGCCTACCTGGGCTGACAACCGCAGTGCGCTCGCGTGCAAACGGGCGCACGCCGCGCCATGGGACCGTCGGAGCATGAGTGAGCGGTTCGAGGTCATCGTGGTGGGCGCCGGGTCGGCGGGATCGGTCGTCGCCCGACGCCTGCACGACGCGGGGCAGCGGGTGCTGCTGCTGGAGGCCGGGGGCCCCGACAGCAACCCGATGATCCACGACCCGGTGGGCATGGCGACCCTCTGGCACGGGCCAGAGGACTGGGACTACTTCACCGTCCCGCAGGAGCACGCCGCCGGACGCCGGCTGCACCTGCCGCGGGGCAAGGTGCTCGGCGGCTCGCACTCGCTGAACGCCATGATCTGGGTGCGCGGCGCCCGCGAGGACTACGACGGCTGGGCCGCCGCCGGCAACGACGGCTGGGCATGGGACGACGTGCTGCCGATCTTCAAGGCCATCGAGAACTACGACGGCGGGGCCTCCGAGCTGCGCGGCACCGGCGGGCCGCTCGATGTCAACGGCGGTTACCCGCTCACCCCCATCCATCGCTCGATCATCGACGCCGCCGTGCAATGGGGTCTCGAGCACAACCCCGACTACAACGGCGACCATCTCGACGGCATCTCGCAGCAGCAGGTCACCACCCGCGGCGGGGCGCGGCTCAGCTCCTACCGGGCCTACCTGCACCCCATCGTCGGCACCCCCGGCCTCACCATCGAGACCGGAGCCTGGGTGCACCGCGTGCTGCTCGACGGCACCCGTGCCACCGGTGTCGAGTACGAGGTCGGCGGTGAGGTGCGGCAGGCGCACGCGGATGCGGTGGTGCTCTCCGCGGGCGCGCTCGACTCGCCACGGGTGCTGCTGCGATCGGGGATCGGACCCGCCGCGGAGCTCGCGGCTCTCGGCATCGACAGTGTCCTCGACCTCCCCGGTGTCGGCCGCAACCTGCACGACCACCTGCTCTCGCCGGTGATCTTCACCACCGACGCCCGGCCCGTCGAGACCCCGGCGCCCGGCGTCTCGGTGACCCAGACCCACCTGTTCTGGAAGAGCGACCCCGCCTACGCGGTCCCCGACACCCAGCCGATCAACTTCGCGGTACCGATGTACGAGCCGTGGATGACCGGCCCGCCCGACGGGTTCTCGCTGATGGCCGGACTCGTCACGCCCCACAGCCGCGGCGCGGTCACGCTCACCGGGCCGGGGCCGCACGACCCGATCGCGATCGACCTCGGCGCGCTGAGCGACGAGCGCGACCTGCGCTCGCTCGAGGCCTCGGTGCGCCAGTGCCGCGAGATCGGCGCACAGCCGGCGCTCGCCGACGAGTGGGGCGCCCGCGAGCTCTACCCCGGACCCGACGTCGACGACGACGCGGCACTGCGCGACTACGTGCGTCGCACCGCGATCACCTACCACCACCAGGTCGGCACCTGCCGCATGGGCACCGACGCGGATGCGGTGGTCGACGCCCGCCTGCGGGTGCACGGGGTCGACGGGTTGCGGGTCGTCGACGCCGCGATCATGCCCGTCGTCACGACGGGGAACACGAACGCACCGTCGGTGCTGATCGGCGAACAGGGGGCGCGCTTCCTGCTCGACCCGTCGCTCTGATCTCTCATGCGCACCGAGGCAAGGGGTCTTCGCGACGGGACAAACGCCCGCCCGAGCGCGTGATGAGGCTGGGAGTCAGCACCACCGACGGGGCGAATCCCGCCCTGACGCACCGACACCACCGGTACGAAGGAGTACGTCAATGACAGCAACCACAGCCCGGAGCGTTCTCGCGCTCTCGGTCGCCGCGCTGCTCGCGGCAACGCTTGCCGCCTGTGTGCCCGACGACAGCGGGAACGGAAACGCCGGCGGCAGCACCGACAAGGACGACCTGCAGTGCGGTCTCGCCAACGGCGAGGCGGCCACCGGCGACCCGATCCAGATCGGCGCGATCGCGACCGAGAGCGGCGGGGTCGACTTCTCGTCGTCGCCGAAGGCCGCCGCAGCCTACTTCGACTGCGTGAACGACAACGGCGGCATCAACGGCCGCCCGATCGACTACGCCTATCAGGACGACCAGCTCGACCCGACGAAGACCGCGCAGCTGGCTGCCGGTTACGCCGCCGATGAGAACGTGGTCGGCCTGGTCGGCGACGCGACCTTCATCGGCTGCGACGTCGCCAACGCCGAGTACGCCAAGGGCGACCTGTACTCGATCACCGGCGTCGGCGTCCCGCAGGCCTGCTTCACGGCGAGCAACATCGCGCCGGTGAACGCCGGTCCGCGACAGAGCGCCATCCAGCTGCTGCAGTGGCTCGAGCAGGAGGGCAAGGCCGACGCCGTCTTCCAGGTCGGCCTCAACACCCAGGGCAATGGCGACTGGGTCGCCGCCGGCATCATCGAGTACGCCGAGGCCAACGGGATCAACATCGTCGGAACCGAGCTCACCGCTCCCGACGAGAGCAACTGGCTGCCCCTGATCCAGAAGATCAAGGACTCCGGAGCCACCTCGGTGATCATCGTCGACCCCGGCCCCATCACCGCGGCGATCCTCGCGGCCGTGGAGCAGCAGGATGCCCGCGGCGACATCACCTGGACCTGCACCGCATCCTGCTACGACGCGCAGTTCGGCAGCCAGGTGGGACCGTACTGGGAGGGCTTCGTGGTCAACTCGGAGCTGCAGCTGGTGACCAACGCCGGCGATGACAACGAGCTGTGGAAGTCCGTCATGGACGCCTACGCCGCCGATGACGCGCCGCGCGACACGTTCAGCCAGGCCGGGTTCCTCGCCGCCAAGATGTTCACCGACGCGCTCCTCGAGCTCGACCCGGCCGACATCTCGCGCGAGACGGTGTCGCAGGCCATGCTCGGGATCACGAACTACGACTCCGACCTGCTCTGCGCGCCCTGGTACTACGGCGAGGCCGACGAGCACAACGCCAACCACTCGACCCGCACCGCGGTCATCGAGAACGGCGTGTTCGAGAAGCTGACCGACTGCATCGACTCGGGCGACCCCGCCCTCGCGTCGATCCTCGACCGCGAGAAGTCGGAAGGCCTGGTCGGCTGACGCCGGCCTGAGAGCGAGAGAGTCGTCCCCTGTGATCCTCCCCTTCATCGTCGCGGGCCTGGTCCTCGGCTCCCTGTACGCCCTGAGCGGCGTCGGGATGCTGGTCCTGTACCGCACGACCGGCGTGCTGAACTTCGGCTACGGCGCCCTCGGTGCCATCGCCGCGATGCTCGCCTGGCAGTTCGTCGAGCTCAGGATGCAGCCCGTCCTGGCCTACGCACTGGGGATCCTCGTGGCGACGGCTCTCTCGCTCCTCTTCGGTTTCCTCGCCGGGCCGTTCCTGGCCACGGTGACCACCCTCACCAAGGCGACGGCCACGCTCGGTCTCGCCCTCATCCTGCTCGGTGTCATGTTGTTCGCCTGGAACGACAAGGCGCGCACCCTGCGTCTGGCGACCGACACCATGGGCTTCACCATCGGCACCCGCATCACGGTGACTCAGATCATCTGCCTCGTCCTCGCCACCGTGATCGTGGTCGGCACCTCGATCTACCTGCGTCGCAGCTCGACGGGGACGGCGATGCGTGCTCTCGCCTCCGACCGCGAACTCGCCGCCATGCTCGGCATCCGGGTGCGCCGGGTCGAGCTGATCGCCTGGACCGTCTCGGGCACGCTCGCCGGATTCTCCGGCATCCTGCTCTCCAGCCAGACCCGGCTGGAACCCGTGTTCCTCACCTTCATCGTCATCCCGGTGCTCGCCGCCGTCGTCGTCGGGCGCTTCCGCTCGCTGGTCGGCACGCTCGCCGGCGGTCTCGTGATCGGCGTCGTCCAGGCCATCGCCTCCGCGTTCCCGGCGACCTCGCCGTTCAGCAACGCAACCCCGTTCCTGGTGGCGACCATCGTCATCCTGTACCTGCAGCGCCGGAAGGTCGTGACGATCGAGGTGGCCCGATGACCGTCCTCCAGCGCTCCAGCCGGGTCGCCCTGTGGAACCCGCGCAAGCTGTTCTCGCCCCGCACCATCGTGCTCATCGTCGTGCTGGCGGCCTGGTTCGTGGTCGGGCCGTCGCTGCTCGGTGCGTACTGGACCCGCATCCTCACCGTCTCGACGGTCTTCGCCATCGCCGCCGCCGGCATCGCCCTGCTCTACGGCAGGCTCGGCCTGGTCTCGCTCGGCCAGGTCTCCCTGATCGGCGTCGGCGGCTGGATCACCCTGCGGGTCGGGCACCTCGGGCTGCCGTTCGAGCTCGCGCTGGTGGTCGCCGCCGTGGGCACCGGCATCATCGGAGTGCTCGTCGGGCTGCCGGCGCTGCGGCTCTCGGGGCTCAACCTCGCCATCGTGACGCTCATGCTGGCGGGGGCGTTCGAGGTGGTGTTCACCGTCACCGGGTTCCCGAACGGGGGCGACGGCTTCCTCGGCCGCGCTCAGGGCGGCGTGCTGCAGCAGCCGCTCGCCCGGCCCGTGCTCGGCACCTCGGATCCCGAGTACTTCCGCTACGTGCTCGTCGTCGCCGTGCTGATGTTCCTCGTCATCGGCCTGCATCTGTCGAACCGGCCGGGACGGGCCTGGGCCGCGATCCGGCAGAGCGAGGCGGGGGCGCTCGCCGCCGGGATCGGCACCGTGCGCTACCGGCTGTGGGCGCTCGCCGTCGTCTCGGCCACCACCGGCGTCGCCGGCGGGCTGCTGGCGGGCAACGCCGGACTGCTCGATCCGATCTCGTTCAAGGCCTCGGCGTCGATCCTGCTGTTCGCCACGGTGCTCATCGGGGGCGCGTTCTCGCTGCTCGGCGCCGCGATCGCCGGGTTCCTGTCGCAGGGGCTTCCGCCGCTGCTGGATGCCTGGGGCGTCCCCGGCAACCTCATCTTCGTGCTCCTCGGCCTCGGCATGATCCAGGCGATCACGACGGCTCCGCAGGGCATCGCCGGGCAACTGAAAGGCCTCGTGCTGCGCATCGGCCGGGCGATCACGAGCCGGAGGACCCGATGACCGGAACGCTCACCGTGCAGAACCTGTCGGTCGTCTACGGCGGGGTGAAGCCGCTCACCGACGTGTCCCTCACCTTCGAACGCGACGTCTGCGGGCTCGTCGGACCGAACGGAGCGGGAAAGACGACGTTCTTCAACGTGCTGTCCGGATTCGCCGTCGCCGCATCCGGCACCCTCGATTTCGACGGGACCGACCTGCTCGCGATGAATGCGGCCAAGCGCGCCCGCTGGGGGTTGCGCCGCACGTTCCAGCAGGAGCAGGTGATCCAGAGCCTGAGCGCGTGGGACAACATCCGGCTCACCGCCGAGCACACCGGGGGCGGGCGTTCCGCCGTCGACGACGCCGTCGCGTTCGTCGGGCTCGAGGCCGTCGACCGGCCCGGTTCGGCGCTCAGCATGCTCGAGCGGCGGCTCGTCGAGATCGCGAAGACGGTGTGCGGATCGCCCCAGCTCGTGCTGCTCGACGAGCCGGGAGCGGGATTGGACCAGGGCGAGACGGAGCGTCTGGTGGGACTGATCCGCCGCATCCCCGGGGAGTTCGGGGCGCTGGTGATCCTCGTCGACCACGACATGGACCTGGTCTCGACGGTGTGCGGCACGACCGCCGTCCTCGACTTCGGGCAGGTGATCGCCGTCGGGCCCACCGCGAAGGTGCTGGCATCGGCCGAGGTGCGGAAGGCCTACCTCGGCACCGCGGATGTGGAGGCGGGGGCATGAGCGACGCATTGGTGGTCGAGGGCCTGGTCATCGACCGCGGTGGCCGCGAGGTCGTGCACGAGGTGGACCTGACCGCCCGGCCGGGAGAGATCACGGCGCTGCTCGGCCCGAACGGCGCAGGCAAGTCCTCGCTCGTGCTCGCACTGGCCGGGGTCCTGAAGCCGCGGGCCGGCTCGGTCTCGATCGGCGGGGACGGCCTCGCCGGCCGCAGCCCGACCGCGATCCGCTCGGCCGGTCTGGCGACCGTGCCCGAGGGACACCGCGTGCTCAAGGACATGTCGGTGGCCGACAACCTGCGCGTCGCCTCGCTCCTGGTGCCGCGCGGCCAGCGAGACGCGGCGATCGCCCGCGTGCACGACCTGTTCGAGGAGCTCCCGCCGCTCGGCGATCGGCTCGCCGGGTCCCTCTCGGGCGGCCAGCAGCAGATGCTCGCGATCGGGCAGGCGCTGGTGAGCGAGCCGCGCTTCCTCGTCATCGACGAGATGTCGCTCGGTCTGGCACCGATCGTCGTGCGGCGGCTCGTCCCGGCACTGAAACGCATCGCGGATGCGGGGGTCGGCGTGATCCTGATCGAGCAGTTCACCCACCTCGCCCTCGACCTCGCGACCGACGCCTACGCGATGGCGCAGGGCCGGGTCGTGGTGCACGACACCGCCGCAGCCCTGCGCGCGAAGCCGCAGTGGCTCGAGCAGGCGTACCGTCTGGCCTGACCCCCCCGTTCCAAATCACGGAGTCGCGCCGCAGGAGTACGAGGGAGCCCCGAGTTTCGGCGCTGGGGGTCGTGCGGATCCGTGATTCGGCAGAGGGGCGTCGCGCGGCAGCGGGCCACCACTGCCGCGCGACGCGCGGGTCAGCTCGCGGCGTCGCGCACCGGGAGTGTGTCGGTGATCTGCTCGAACGCCACGACCTGCTCGTCGCGGACCGTCCAGACGTGGGCGACCCGCGTGCGCAGGGCCTTCCCGGTGGCGCGGTGCGTCGAGGTGTACCAGCCGATCGCGACGACGGTGTCGCCCTCGCCGACCAGTTCGTCGACGTGCACCGCCCAGCCGTCCCAGTCGGCGCCGAGGGCCATGAACACCCCGGTCTTGACCGCCTCGGGCCCGTGGTAGGTGCCGGCGAGCGGGAAGCCGGCGGCCTCCGTCCAGGCGATGTCGGGGGCGAAGTCGGCGATCATGCCGTCCAGATCGCCGCGGGTCGAGGCGGCGTAGTGGTCGGCGATGACGTCTTTCGGGGTGCGTGACATGGCGTCTCCTCAGACGGGCTGGACATCGGGGTAGCTGACGGCGCCGAGCGGGTAGATGTGCCCGCCGGCGCGCGAGTGCTCGGACTGCCCCGAGCCGTTCAGGCCGAGGAAGACCCCGGTGGTGCGCAGGTTGTAGCCCAGATCGTGCAGCCAGACGCTGGCGACCGCGATCTTGAACTCGCGGAAGCAGAACAGGTAGAGCCCGTCGTCGAACTTCCACACCGTCGACATGTCGACGTCGCCGTGACCGCGCTGCACGCCCTGCAGGCACTGCCACATGTAGCGCTCGGTCGACATGTAGACGTGCTCGTACAGGTGGTACGGGCTGTAGCGGTAGATGTTGCGCTTCCCGATCAGATCGCGGGATGCGGCGGGCGCCTCCCCGGTCGGCGCGGCCCCCGAGAGGGCCCCGCTCCAGAACGTCTGGGCGACCTGCGGCACGTCCTCCTGGTGGTCGGCGCCGATCACCGAGTGCACCGCCATCGCCCGACGCGTCGTCGTCGAGTACACGACGGTGAGCGCCTCGCGCTCGCGTCCGGCGAACGGGATGGTGAGGAACACCACGTCCTCGCGCACCGCGACCGCGTCGTAGGGGTCGGTCACGGCGCCGTCGCCGGCGAGCACCCCGTCGCCGAGCCACGAGACCGTGTCGGCGTCGCGGAACTCCAGGTGCAGGGTGGGGCCGTCGGCGAGCTCGACCACGACCGTCTGACCGGTCAGGTCGGCGTTCGGCAGGCGATAGGTGTCGATTCCGGCGGCGAACTCGTCGTAGGTGCGCCACTCCTCGCTGGGGGCGTCGAGCCGCTCGTCGCTGACTGTCGGTTCACTCATGGGGCACCAGGATCGCTTTCATCACGTTGTCGTCTTTGCCGCGCACCAGGTCGTACGCGGCCTCCACCTGATCGAGCGGGAACCGGTGCGTGACCAGTTCGGCGTAGGGGAAGGCGGAGGTCTCGAGTGCGGCGATCGACGGCTCGTAGCCGCCCGCCGAGAGGAAGGAGGGCAGGATGTCGATCTCGCGCGTCAGCAGGTGCTCGTCCGCGAGGAACTCCACGGCGGCCCCGGCGCCGCACGCCCCGGCCAGCACGACCCGGCCGCCGCGGCGGACGAGCTCGACGGCCTGGCGCTGGGCGGCGGGGGCTCCCGCGATCTCGAGCACGACATCCGCGAGCCTGCCGCCCAGAGCGGCGCGCACCGCGGCGGGCACGTCGGCGGTCTCCCGCGCATTGATGACGGTGTCGCTGCCGAACCGCCCGGCCAGCTCGAGCCGCGCGGCACGGGTGCCGACCATGACGACGTGTGCGGCACCCGCGGTGCGGGCGGCGGCGGCGATCAGCAGTCCCACCGGTCCGGGGCCGATGACGACCACGGTGTCGCCGGGAGAGACCCGGCCGCGTGCGACGGCGCGGTAGGCGACGGCGAGCGGTTCGACGAGCGCGAGGGTGTCCCAGGGCACCGAGCCGGGCAGCCGGTGCACGATCGCCTCGGCGGGCACGGTGAGCGTCCCGGCGTACCCGCCCCACAGTCCGGTGCCGTGGGTGCGCGGGATGTTGATGCCGTACTCGCGGCCGACCGGCAGCCGGGCACCCGGATCGTCGCCCTCGCACAGGTTGTAGCGGCCCTCGCGACAGCGGGGGCACGAACGGCAGGGCAGCAGCATCTCCACGGCGATCCGGTCGCCGGCCGCGAGTCCGCGCTCTCGTGCCGCGTCCGCGCCGATCGCCGAGACCTCGCCGACGAACTCGTGGCCGGGCACGAGCGGGAACGGGTCGCCGATGTGGCCGTCGAGCAGATGCAGGTCGGTGGCGCAGATGCCGACCCGCTTCACCCGCAGCTGCACCTCGTCGGCGGCCGGTTCGGGCACGGCGATGTCGTCGAGCTCGATGACGCCGGCGCGCGGGAACACGACCTGGCGCGTGGTGGGGGCTGAGGCCATGACCCCATGCTCGCCAGCCCCGCGCCGCCGCTGTTGTCGCGGGCGGAACGACGCTTGACCGAGAGGGAAGACTAGCCGAGCGTGGCGCGCACCTCGCTCGGCGAGCGGCCGAACGTCGCCTTGAACAGCCGCGAGAAGTGCGCGGCATCGATGAAACCCCAGCGTGCGGCGATGGAGCCGATCGGCCGGTCCGCCAGCAGCGGGTCGATGAGGTCGCGGCGGCAGTGCTCGAGCCGCCGGGTGCGCACCCAGGTCGAGACCGTCGTGCCCTCCTCGCGGAAGATGCCGTGCAGGTGCCGCGTCGAGATGTAGTGCGCCGCGGCGATCCGGGCCGGGTCGAGCCGGGGGTCGCCGAGGTTCTCTTCGATGTAGGCGCGGATGCGGCCGGTCAGCGCGCGGTGTCCGCCCTGCCGGCTGAGCGCCCCCAGTTCGCTGGCGAACATCGTCGTGACCAGGTCGATGGCGTTGTGCGCCAGCCGGGTGCCGGTGGGGCCGGCGAGCTTCTCGATCCCGTTGGCCATCTGCTCCAGGAACGGCGCGATCATGCCGGCGAGCCCCTCGCCGCCGGGGAACCGAACCGCGGTGATCTCGCCGACGGAGTCGGCCGGAAGATCGAGCAGCGTCTGCGGGAACATCACGACCATCATGCGGAAGTCGTCCTCGAACACCAGCGAGTACGGCCGCCCGGTGTCGTAGACGGCGATGTCGCCGGGGTGGAGGAGGGCCTCGCGGTTGTCCTGGATGAGCAGGCCCGACCCGGCGATCTGCAGGCTGAGCTTGAAGTAGCGCTGGTCGCCGCCGCGGCTGATCAGCTCGGGCGTGCGTTCCACCCAGTGCTCGCGGGCGCTGACCTCGGAGACGTGGACGTCGTCGAGCTGAGCGATGCGGATGCGGCCGCCGAAGCGCCCGGGGTTGTCGCTGCGCACCTGAAGCGGCACGAACGACTCGCTGACGGCGGAGCGGAACTCGCTGAACTCACGGGTTTCGAAAGGGGTGGGGGCAGTCACACTCGACCTCCTCGTCGATGCGCCGATGATATACGATCCGCGCGCGCCGCCTCTAGCGTTCCAGCACCACCGCCAGCCCCTGCCCGACCCCGATGCAGATCGCGACCACCGCGACCCCGCCGCCGCGTTGCCGCAGGGCGTGCGCCGCGCGCCCGAGGATGCGTCCCCCCGACGCCCCGAGCGGGTGACCGATCGCGATCGCCCCGCCGTGCACGTTCACCCGCGCCGGGTCGAGCTCGGGCCAGAGTCGCAGGCAGGCCAGCGACTGGGCGGCGAACGCCTCGTTCAGTTCGACGAGGTCGACATCGGCCCAGCTGCGGCCCGCGCGGGCGAGCGCGCGATTCGCCGCCTCGACCGGGGCGATTCCGAAGTGGTTCGGGTCGGTGCCCATGCTGCCGCGCCCGGTGATGCGGGCGAGCGGTTCGGTATCGAGCGCCCCCTCGGCGCCGATCAGCACTATCGCGGATCCGTCGCTGAGCGGCGAGGAGTTGCCGGCGGTCACGGTCCCGCCCTCGCGGAACGCCGGGGCGAGGGCCGCCAGCGCATCGGGGCCGGTGTCGGCGCGCACACCCTCGTCGCGGGCGAGCGGGATTCCCGGGACGGGGACGACCTCGGCATCGAACACCCCCGCATCCCACGCCGCCGCTGCGGCGCGATGACTGGTCAGCGCGAATGCGTCCTGCTCGTCGCGGGTGATGCCGTATTCGTCGGCGAGCTGCTCGGCGGTGTCGCCCATGGGCACGACGATCTCGCGCGGGTGACGCGGGTTGACCATCCGCCAGCCGAGGGTGCTCGACACCAGCGTCTCGTCGCCCGCCGGGAACCCGCGGTCGGGCTTGCGCAGCACCCACGGTGCCCGGCTCATGGATTCGACGCCGCCGGCGACGGCGAGCACCGCATCCCCCGTCTCGATGAGGCGGCTCGCCTGCATCGCCGCGTCGAGACCCGAGCCGCATAGGCGGTTGATCGTGGTGCCGGTCACCGAGTCGGGCAGCCCGGCGAGCAGCACGGCCATGCGGGCCACATCCCGGTTGTCCTCGCCGGCCTGGTTGGCGTCGCCGAAAATGACATCGCCGATCCGTGCGGGGTCGAGGTCCGGATGCCGCTCCAGCAGCGCGCGGAGCGTCGCCGCCGCGAGATCGTCGGGCCGCATCCCGGCGAGGGCCTTGCCGTAGCGTCCGAACGGCGTGCGGACGGCGTCGTAGACGACGGCGGTCACGACAGCTCCAGTCCGGTGAGCGCGCGCAGTTCGTCGAGCGTGCTGCCGAGCGTGTCGAGCACCCGGACGCCCCCGGCGCCGACCTCGAAGACGGCGCGGCCGGTGTACACCCGGCTCACGCAGGCGACCCCGGTGAGCGGGTAGCTGCAGGATTCCACGAGCTTGCTCGCGCCGTCCTTGGTCGTCAGGTCCATCATCACCCACACCGACTTCGCGCCGATCGCCAGGTCCATCGCGCCGCCGACGGCCGGGATCGCGTCCGCCGCTCCGGTGTGCCAGTTGGCCAGGTCGCCCCGGACGGATACCTGGTACGCGCCCAGCACGCAGATGTCGAGGTGCCCGCCGCGCATCATCGCGAACGAGTCGGCCTGGCTGAAATAGGCGGCACCGGGATGCTCGGTCACCGGCTGTTTCCCGGCGTTGATGAGGTCGTCGTCGATGTCGTCGCCGGTGGCCGCCGGGCCCATGCCGAGCAGGCCGTTCTCGGTGTGCAGCGTCACCTCCCGCGCCGGGTCGAGGTGATCGGCGACGAGGGTGGGGGCGCCGATGCCGAGATTGACGTAGGCCCCGTACGGGATGTCGTCGGCGATCCGGGCGGCGAGGGCGTCGCGGTCGAGGCTCATGCCGCCACCACCCGGTCGACGTGGATGCCGGGGGTGACGACCGCCTCGGGGTCGAGCTCGCCCACCTCGGCGATCTCGCGCACCGACGCGATGGTCAGGGTCGCGGCGGTGGCCATCATCGGGTTGAAGTTGCGGCTCGTCTTGCGGTACACGAGGTTGCCGAGCCGGTCGCCGCGATAGGCGCCGATGAGGGCGACGTCTCCTCGGATCGGCTTTTCGAACACGTAGCCGCGGCCGTCGATCTCGCGGGTCTCCTTCCCCTCGGCCAGCAGGGTGCCGTAGCCGGTGGGGGTGAAGAATCCGCCGATGCCGGCCCCGCCGGCGCGGATGCGTTCGGCGAGGGTGCCCTGGGGCACGACCTCGAGCTCGACCTTCCCCGCACGGTACAGCTCGTCGAAGACGTACGAGTCGGATTGCCGGGGGAAGGAGCAGATCACCGTACGGACCCGACCGGCGGCGAGCAGCCGTGCGATGCCGAAGTCGGCGTTGCCGGCGTTGTTGCTCACCACGACGAGGCCGGAGGCGCCCTGCTCGAGCAGGGCGTCGATGAGCGAGAGCGGCTGTCCGGCGAGACCGAACCCGCCGATCAGCACCGTCGAGCCGTCGGCGATGCCGTCGACGGCGGCCGCGAGGCCGGAGACGATCTTCGTGCGCATGACGCTCCTTGTTCGCACAGCGAACGCTCGTTCGCTCTGCGAAGAGTCTACGTCTCGTCGAGATCGCGCAGCAACGCGATGGCGTGGTTGGTCACCGGCACCCCGCAGTAGAGCCCCACTTGCAGGATGACCTCGCGCAGCTCCTCCCGGGTCAGGCCGTTGCGCAGCGCGGCACGCAGATGCATCGGCACCTCGCCCCAGGCACCCGAGGCCATCAGCGCCGAGAGCACCGAGACGCTGCGCGCCCGGCGATCAAGCCCCGGGCGCGACCAGATGTCGCCCCAGGCCACCCGCGTGATGAAGTCCTGGAAGTCCGCGGAATCCTCCGTGGTCTCCGCGATCGCCCGGTCCACGTGGGCATCTCCGAGCACCTCGCGGCGGACCCGCATGCCCTGTTCGCGCCGCTCGTCGTCGCTGCTCATCCGCTCTCCCATCGTCGCCGGTCCGCGATCATCGCCGCCGTCACCTCGTCCGGCTTCTCCACGGTGGCCAGATGGCTCGCCCCCGCGATCCGGTGCAGGATGCCGTGCCCGGCCGCCGCGGCGCGCTCCGCCTCCGCGATCGGAACCACCGGATCCTCCACCCCGCCGATCACGCTGAGCGGGGGCCGCAGCGCATCCCACAGAT
This sequence comes from Pseudolysinimonas sp., assembly GCA_035556655.1. Classification (GTDB taxonomy): domain Bacteria; phylum Actinomycetota; class Actinomycetes; order Actinomycetales; family Microbacteriaceae; genus JBDSKH01. Next base: position 3,250 of record DATMFW010000022.1, on the reverse strand, counting down.
CGGTCTCCCGGAGCGCATCGACGCACAGTGCGTAGCTCTCGTCGTCGATCTCGAGCAGCCCGTTCAGGGTGCGGGACGCGAGATCCGGGTCGGCGGCGAGGAACTCCGGTGTGAACCAGCGCGACGCCGACGCCGTCACCAGCACCGGCGTGCCCATCGCCCGGACCTCGGCCGCGCGCTGCAGCCAGCCCTCGCGCGTGCCGATCCGCGGCAGCGAGCACACCAGGGTCACGCCGCGCACCCGATCCGGATGGTCGGCCGCCAGCTGCAGCCCGGCGAGCCCGCCGAGCGAGACGCCGGCGACATCGACGGTGTCCAGGCCCGCCGCGTCGGCAGCCCGCAGCAGCCCCGCGGCCAGTTCCGCCATCGTGAAAGGCCCGGCCGCCGGAGGGCTCGCGCCGTGACCGGGCAGATCCCAGGCATAGACCGGCGCGACGCCGGCCAGCGCCCGAACCGCGCGCGCCCACACCCGCGTGGTGGTGCCGAGACTCGGTCCCAGCAGGATCGGGACGGCGGACTCCGGGCCGGGCGTCGCGGTCGCGACGACGACGGGGACCGTCATGCGAGCTCCCGGCGGGCCGCGGCCAGCAAACGCGAGGTGAGCGCATCGGCCTCGCCGAGGTAGTCGGCCGGGGAGGCCGCCGGGGCGAATCGGCGCGACTCGGCCACCAGCGCCTCGGCATTCGCCGCGACATCGGAGGCGATCCCCTCGCGGTGCACCCGCAGGCCCCCGGCGAGCTCGCGCCCCGTGGCCGCCGCACCGCCGGCGGTGCGCAGCAGTTCGCGGAAGGGCTGCCACTCCGCGTGCCAGGCCCCGTCCGGGCGCTCGTCGACGGTGCGGGCCGCCAGGTGCAACTGGGCGGCCAGCAGGGGCGCCTGCAGTGCGGCGGCGTTCAGCAGGACCGCGCGCACCGGGTTGCTCTTCTGCGGCATCGTGCTGGACCCGCCACCCGCCCCGTCGTCGGCGAGTCCGGCGCGCGCGAGCGCGGCGACGTTGGCGCCGATCGTGCCGAGCGCAGCCGTCGTCTCGGCCAGGGCGTCGGCGAGCCGGGTCAGCGGGGCGCGGTCCACGTGCCAGGGGGCGTCCGGGACCGGCAGATCCAGTTCCGCCGCGACCCGCTCCATGGCCGCGAGCCCCCCGCCGGCGAACGCGGCCAGCGTGCCCGACGCGCCGCCCAGCTGCACCGGAAGCGCCGACGCCGCCTGCCGCAGCGCCGCCCGGGCCCGCGCGGTCGACGCCGCCCAGCCGGCCAGCTTGAGTCCGAGGGTCACCGGGGTGCTCGGCCGGGTCAGTGTGCGGCCGGACATCACCGTCGCGCGGTGCTCCTCCGCGAGATCGCAGAGCCGGGTGGCCGCGGCCGCGAGGTCGTCGACGATCAGGCGGGCCGCATCCCGCGCCACCAGCACCAGGGCGGTGTCGAGGGCGTCCTGGCTGGTCGCCCCGCGGTGGAGCCACGCGGCGTCGTCCTCGGCCAGCCGGGAACGCAGAACCCCCAGCAGCGGGATCACCGGATTGCCGTCGGCGCGGGCACCGCGGGCGATCTCGCGCGGGTCGAGGTCGTGTGCCGCATCCCGGATGCGCGCGGAGACCCCGGCGGGAGCCGTCGCCGTCGCGAGCGCCGCCTCGAATCGCACGATCGCCGCCAGCACCGCGGCGTCACCGGTCGCTGCTGCGACCGGGCGGCCCGCCCAGCCGGGGGAGAGCAGGCCGAGATCGGCCTCGTCGAACGGGTCAGCGGAAGGCAAGGAACACCGTCTCACCGGGGCCCTGCAGGCGCAGGTCGTGACGCAGGCCCGACGCCGTCCGCTCGGCGACGAGGGTCGCGCGGCGGGCCGGATCGAGCGCCGACAGCAGCGGGTCGGAATCGAGCGCCGGGCCGGGGACGTAGATCCGGGTGTCGAGCACGGCCAGCAGCCCCCGCGCGAACACCTTCACCGCGAAGAACGCCGCCGCGCCGTCCGCGAGAGGGCCGGGCTCGAACGTGGTGAAGGTGTACCAGCCCTCGGCATCGGTCTCGCAGCGGCCGAAACCGCTGAAGCCGCCGAGCCGGCGCGCCCGCGAACCGGACTCGCTGACGATGGCGCCCGTGGCATCCGGCTGCCAGATCTCGATGAGGGCGTCGGGGACGGGCTCGCCGGAGCCGTCGAAGACGCGGCCGTCGAGCACGATGGCGCCGGGGGTTCCGGGGGCGACCAGGTCCCGGTCGCCTGAGTAGACCAGACCGTCGCGGAAGAACGGCCCCACGGTCTGATCGGGAGTGGGCAGCCTGCTCATTCCTCGCCCTCCTCGGGTTCGATCCAGGTGCGCCGCGAGCCGGTCAGCACGATGTCGAAGCGGTAGCCGAGCGCCCACTCCGGGCTGGTGAGGTCGTGGTCGTAGCCGGCGATGAGTCCGGCCCGGGCGCCCCCGTCGGGGATCGACCGGTAGACGGGATCGAGCGCCAGCAGCGGGTCGCCGGGGAAGTACATCTGCGTCACCAGGCGCTGAGTGAACGCCTCGCCGAACAGCGAGAAGTGGATGTGCGCGGGACGCCAGGCGTTCTCGTGGTTGCGCCACGGGTAGGCGCCCGGCTTGATCGTGGTGAACCGGTACCGGCCCTCGTCGTCGGTGAGCGTGCGGCCGGCTCCGGTGAAGTGCGGGTCGAGCGGAGCCGGGTGCCGGTCGCGCTTGTGCCGGTACCGCCCGGCGGCGTTCGCCTGCCAGATCTCGACGAGCTGACCGCGCACCGGGCGTCCGTCCCCGTCGAGCACCCGGCCCTCGAGCACCATGCGCTCGCCGAGCGGTTCGCCGGTCGACATCGTGGTGAGATCGCTCTCGGCCTCGCCCACGTCCCGGCGGCCGAACGCGGGGCTGGTCAGCTCGATCGTCTCGGGGTCGGCGAGCTGCAGCGACTTGGTCGGATGCCGCAGCAGGCTCGACCGGTACGGCGCGTAATCCAGGTGCGGGCGGTGCTCGGGCCAGTGCGGGTCGCGGGCGGGCGGGTTCTCGGCGATCGCGGAGATCTGCTGCGAGATCTCCGCCTGCAGGGACGTCGTCGGGGGCATGCGACTCACGCTGCCGTAGCGCGCGGGGCGGCGCGAGGCGCGGGTCCCACTCAGTGGCACGGCGCGCGTGGCGACGAAAACTGAGGACGTTCGGACTGCGGGAGCGCGCACGTCGCCGCCGACGGGCGTTGTGCGTGGAGTCTCCTCAGTTTTCGTCGGCGCGGGGGAGACCCGCGGCGTCGAGACGCTCCTCGATCGCCTCCGC
>DATMFW010000021.1:0-14773 GCA_035556655.1 Pseudolysinimonas sp. | reverse complement strand
CCCCGCCGCGGTGTCGCCGAATCCCTCGATCATCTGGACGACGGCCGCGACGATGTCGTCGGGCTCACCGCCTGCCGGGGTGGCCACCTTGGCGCGTTCGCTGACGAGCTCACCGGATTCCACATCCACCACGGCGCCCTTGATACCGGTGCCGCCGATGTCGATGCCGATCGCGAGGGTCATGCTCCCATCCTGGCTCATGGCAGGGTGAGCACCTCGCACCCGCGGTCGGTGACGACGAGCGTGTGCTCGAACTGGGCGCTCAGGCCGCGATCGCGGGTGACGACGGTCCAGTCGTCGTCCCAGAGGTCCCAGTCGGTGGTGCCGAGGGTGAGCATCGGCTCGATCGTGAACACCATGCCGGGCTCGAGCAGCTCGGCGTGCGCGGGTGCGGCGTCGTAGTGCGGGATGACCAGCCCGGAGTGGAACATCGCCCCGACCCCGTGCCCGGTGTAGTCGCGCACCACGCCGTACCCGAACCTTCGCGCGTAACTCTCGATGGCGCGGCCGATGACGTTGACGGGCCGGCCCGGTGCGACGGCCTTGATCCCGCGGTTCAGCGCCTCGCGGGTGCGCTCGACGAGGTCCGCGGCCTGTTGCGAGACGACGCCGACCGGGAAGGTCGCGTTGAGGTCGCCGTGCATGCCGTCCTTGTAGGCGGTGACGTCGACGTTGACGATGTCACCCTCGAGCAGTCCGGTGTCGTCGGGGATGCCGTGGCAGATCACCTCGTTCAGCGAGATGCACGATGACTTGGGGTAGCCGCGGTAGTGCAGTGTCGAGGGGTACGCGCCTCGCTCGATGAGGTACCGGTGTGCGATCCCGTCGAGTTCGTCGGTGGTGATGCCGGGCCGGATGGCGGCGCCGACCGCCTGCACGGCACCCGCCGCGATCCTCCCGGACTCGCGGATGTGGGCGACTTCGTCGGCGGTGTAGACGTCGCCGTGCGCGAGCGTACGGGGCTCCCGGCGACCCACGTACTCCGGCCGGGGGATCTCGCGAGGGACGGCGCGCTCGGGGGAGAGGCGCCCGGCTGTGAGGTGTCCGGAAGCGTTCCGCGGCATGGGTCGAGCCTACGCAGCGCACGAGTAGCCTGGCGGCATGAGCGAATGGTGGTACAACCACAAGACGCGGCAGGTGGAGGAGGGCCCGCAGTCCCTCGGATCGGACCGCGACGGGCCCTATTCCTCGCGCGAGGAGGCGGAGCGCGCGCCGCAGATCGCCCAGGAGCGCGCGGACGCCTGGAACGCCGAGGACGATTAGGCGCGCAACCGCCTGATCAGCCCCATCGCATCCACCGGTGCCCGCACCTTCGCGTCGTTGTCGAAGTAGACGTAGACATCGCGGCCGCCGGCCAGGTGCGCGCGGGTCCAGTCGGCCCAGCCGTCCAGCGCGCGATCGTCATAGCCGCTGGTGTACAGCACCTCGTCGCCGTGCAGGCGCGCGTAGGCGAAATCGGCGGTGGTCCAGTCCAGCCGCGGCCAGCGCCCCTCGTTGTCGCCCAGCACCGCAGCCACCCCGTGGCGGGTCAGCTGCTCGCGGAACGCCGGGACGTCGAACCCCGGTGAGCGCGGTTCGATGGCGTGGCGAAGCGGCCGGTCGGCATCGATCTCGAGGTGCGCCTTGCCCTCCATGCGCTCGTCGTGCGCGCGGGCGAGCTCGAGGGCCGCACCGGTCGACCTCGGCAGTCGCGCCAGGAACGACTCGACCGCGTCGGGGTCGTAGGCCAGATTCGGGGGCAGTTGCCAGAGGATCGGCCCCAGCTTCGGCCCGAGCGCGAGCACCCCGGAGGCCAGGAAGTTCGCCAGCGGAGCGTCGATGTCGCGCAGCCGCTTGATGTGGGTGATGAACCGCGGGCCCTTGACCGAGAACACGAAGTCGGCCGGTGTGGCATCACGCCAGCGTGCCCAGCTCTCGCGGCGCTGCAGCGAGTAGAACGAGCCGTTGACCTCGATCGAGGTGACGTGGCTCGAGGCGTAGGCGAGTTCGTCGGCCTGCCGCAGGCCCTTCGGGTAGAAGACACCGCGCCAGGGGGCATACACCCAGCCCGAGATGCCGACCCGAGCCTCGACCATGGCGTTACTCGTCGTAGCTGTGGGCCGCGTCGGGATACGCGCCGGAGGCGACGTCCGCGATCCAGGTGGTCGCCGCATCCGTCAGCACCTGCGCGACGTTGGCGTACTGCTTGACGAACTTGGGGATGCGGCCGGTGGTCAGACCCGCCCAGTCGGTCCACACCAGCAGCTGGCCATCGGTGTGCGGCCCGGCCCCGACGCTGATCGTGGGGATCTTCAGCTCGGCCGTCACGCGCTTGGCCGCGTCGGCGGGCACCATCTCCATGACGACCGCGAAGGCACCGGCGTCCTCGACGGCGTGCGCGTCGGCGAGCAGCGCCTCCACGCGCTCGCCCCGGCCCTGGATGACGTGGCCGCCCAACTGGTGTTCGCTCTGCGGGGTGAAGCCGACGTGCGCCATCACCGGGATGCCGGCCGACACGATCCGCCGGATCTGTTCCGCCGAACGCACCCCGCCCTCGAGCTTGACGGCATGCGCTCCGGTCTCTTTCATGAACCGGAACGCCGTGTGCAGGGCCTCGTCGGGTCCGGTCTCGTAGGAGCCGAACGGCATGTCGGCGACGACGAACGCGCGCTGGACGGCTCCGGCGACGGCGCGGGTGAGCGGGATCAGATCGTCGATCGACACCGGCAACGTGGTGTCGTACCCGAAGACGTTGTTGCCGGCCGAGTCGCCGACGAGCAGGAAGTCGATGCCCGCCTGATCGAAGATCGCCGCCGTGAGCATGTCGTAGCTCGTGAGGCCGGTGATCTTGATGCCCTGTTCTTTCGCGTTCTGGAAGTGGCGGGTTCGGACCTTCTTGATGGGCTCAGCCATAGTGCGAGTCTGCCACGGTGCAGAGCGAGGGTGCACGGCTACGATGCGCGGGTGGGAGATGTGAGGCGCGCGCGGGGCGTGACCGCGCGCGACGTCGCGGCGCGCGTGGGCTGCTCGACCGCCACCGTCTCGCTCGTGGTCAACGGCAAGGCCCAGGGGCGCGTGACCCCGGAGACCCAGGAGCGGGTGTGGGTCGCGATCCGCGAACTCGACTACCGGGTGCATGCCGGTGCGAGCCGGTTGGCCTCGGGCAACCCGGGCACCGTCGTGTTCGTGTCGCCCGACCCGACGAACCCGTTCTTCTCGCTCCTGCTCGACGGTCTGCTCGACGGGCTTGACGAACGGCTCACCCTCAGCCTGGTGGCCCCCCGGCGCGGTGATGACTACGATCCCGCGACGGTCCGCCGAGCCCAGTCGGGAGATATCGCTGCGATGGTCCTCGCGAGTCCGGGGGATGAGCTGGTGCGGTCGCTGCGGGCGGGGCGCCCGACCGTCCTGATCGATGCGTACGCCCGGATCGACGGGGTCTCCGGCATCGACATCGATGTGGGCCGGGCGGGTGAACTGCTCGCGGATCACCTCGCCGACCTCGGCCACCGACGCATCGCCTACGCGGGTGTCGATCGCGACAAGCAGACCTTCCGCCGGCGGCGGGAGCGGCTCGGCATGCGCCTTGCAGCGCGCCGAGCTGCCCTCGTGGTTCCCGATCTCCGGGTCGCGCGCATGACGACCGAGTCGGGCTACCGGGCCGCCGTTGCGGCGCTGGATACCTGGCTCGCTGCCGGGGTGACGGCTGTCGTCGCCGCCGACGACCTGCTCGCCCTCGGGGTGCTCCGGGCGGCGCGCGAGCGCGGCATCGACGTGCCCGGCCGGCTGTCGATCGCCGGGTTCAACGACATCGCGTATGCCGACATGATCACACCATCGCTGACCAGCGTCGATCTGCGTGCCCGCGAACTCGGTCGCAGCACCGCGACCCTCCTCGGGGAACTCATCGACGGCGCCGATCCGTCGTGGGCGCAGCTCGAGCCGCGGCTGGCCGTCAGGGAGTCGACGGGTCCGGTGCGCTGACCCCGACGACCGTTCGCAGGTAGGCGGACGCGACGCGATCATCGATGGCTCGCGGCACCGGGACCACCGCGTCGGCGGGTCCGGACTGACCGCAGGCGATCGCTTCGAGGCAGCGCGACTGGAGCGCGAATCCCAGGTCCATCGACTCGATCGAGTTGCCGAGCGGTGCCGGTCCGGCCAGGTTCACCATGTGCCCCGCGCCCCCCAGCCGCAGGCGGCGGCCGTCCGTGAGCGTGATCGTCTCGAGGCCCGGGGTCGCGGGGCCCACCTGTCCGGCGGCACGAAGGTCGTCGACGGCGATCTCGTGCGGGAAATGGCCGGCGTTCATCAGCACGACGTCGTCACGGAAGCGGGGCAGGTCGTCGACGTTGATGACGCCGGGTGCGCCGGTGACGGTGACGATGACGTCCGCTGTGGACACCGCCTCGTCCCGGTCGGTGACGTCGAACCCGTCCAGACAGGCTTCCAGCCGCTTCACGGGGTCGGCCTCGACGACGGTGACCTGCGCGTACGCGTTGCGGAAGTTCGCCGCGACCCCCCGACCGCACGAACCGTAGCCGAACACCACCACGCGCTTGCCCTGGGTCGACCGGTTGGTGAGCCGCATGTACGACTCGAACACGCTCTGCCCGACGGCATGCGTGTTCTCGGCGAACTGCTTGATCGGGCTGTCGTTGATGACCAGGATCGGCATCGCGAGCCGGCCCCGCAGCGGGATGAGGCGGTCCCGGCCCGAGGTGGTCTCCTCGGTGCCGCCTCGCAGGCCGGCGTACGGCGCCTCGAGGTAGCGCACGAACAGGTCGCCACCGTTGTCGAGCAGAAGGTCGGGCTCGGCCGCGAGCACTGCGCGGAGGTTGCGATCGTGTTCTTCTCTGTCGGCCGTCGGGCCGCCGATCACCTCCAGTCCCTGCTCGCGCAGATGGTCGACGACGGGCTGCTGCGTGCTGTTGAGGTTGCCGGTCGACACCACCCGCGCGCCGCCGCGCGACAGCGTGAGCAGAAGAGCGGCGGTCTTGGGCTCCAGGTGGATCCCGGTGCCGATGGTGATTCCGGCGAACGGCTGGGTCTCCTCGAACTCCGCGGCGATCGCGGTCAGCAGGCGGCAGCTCTCCGCCACCCACTCGATGCGTTGCCGAGTCATGCGCGCCAGTTCCTGCCGTCGACGCCGAACCGGGAGCGCGGCGAGGCGAGGCGCGGCGTGAGCTGGAGGGCGGGTGGGAGACCTTCGACGCCCTCGAGGCGCTGCCGGAACCAGCCGTCGCCGTACCACGAGACCTCGTGAACGATGAGCCCGTCGACGACGTGGAACACGTCGATCGCGTGCAGCAGGACCTCGCGCCCGTCCGCGGCGACACCGTCGAAGGATCCGGACACCCGAGCGGGTTGCATCCACTCGACCATGGCCGTCTCGCCCGAGACGATCAGGCGGATCGGCTCATAGACCACGTCGGGAAGCGCGCGGTAGTACATGTCGAGGTACTCCCGCAGCGCCGCCTTGCCGACGAACGCCTGGCCGATGGTCACATCTTCGAGGGTGCCCTCGTCGTGCCACCAGGCGAGGACCGCCTCGAGGTCGCCGGTCGCGGCGTCGGCGAAGATGCCGTCGATCACCTCGCGTGTGCTCAGGGTCATCAGATCTCCTCGGGTTCGTCGTACCAGCGGACCCGGTCGCCGATGGCGGCGCGCACGCGGGCCGCGGGGCCGAACCGGATGTCGTTCCAGTGGGTGAGCATCTCCGCTGCGTGCTCCGCGACCACCGCATCGCCGACCGTGCTCAGGTGCTCGAGCGTGCCGCGCGTGGTGCGCCACAGGCCCCAGTCGTTGCGCACCAGGTCGGTCAGGCGCTGCCGGGCGTCGCGGATCTCGGTCCAGCGGTCGGTCAGCAGCGCCGACAGGTCGCTCACGTCCTTCGGTTCCAGCTGAACGACCTGCGTCTTGGTCAGCAGCAGCTCCGGGAGCGGAAGCGTGGTGCCCTCACCAGGGTGGCGACCCCAGCGGATCGCGTGGCACAGCCGCAGCTCATCGAGGAAGACGTCGACGTGGGAGTCGTCGGCGTCGAGGAATCGCAGACGGATGTCGCTGTTGGCCCCATTGAACACGTCGTCGGGGGCCAGTCCGGCGGTGGCCGCGAACACGATGATGCGCGAGCGGTCTCGGGAGGATCCCGCCAGATCGACATCGCCGAGCTCACGGGCGTACCTGCCGGTGCGGGCGGACTCGCAGAGTTCGGCGACGGCCGCGCCGCCGAGGAGGGTGAGACCCACCCCGGCGGCACGGGCCGCAGCCACGAGCTCGCGGCCGCGTTCGAGTCGGGTCATTCCGGCGGGATCTCCTTGTAGGCCAGCCCGATGTCGATGCCCTGAGCGCGCCGGATGGCACGCGACACGTAGTAGATCACGATGCCGAGCGGGAACATGGCCAGCGTGAACCAGAACATCACGGGGCTCGCCTCGGGGTTCACGCCCGAGAACGGGTCGAGCGCGAAGTTCACCACGATGAACCCGGCGCCGATCGCGCCCAGAATGCCGATCAGCGTCAGCTTCGGGATGCGTCCCCAGCGCCCCGTGATCGGCGCGGTCGCGTAGAGGTCCTTGTTCTTGAACGGGATGAGCGCGGCGGCCAGGCAGCCGATCGCCAGGGTGATGATCTGGCCGAACGCGCCGACGACCACCGTGAAGAAGCTCGTGTAGGCCCAGAACCAGGACGCCACCGCCGACAGGATCACGATGATGAGCACGGCGACCCACGGCGAGTTGGTGCGCGGATTGACTGCCGAGAGCTTGGCGGGGACCACGCGGTCCATCGACCAGGCGAGGATGCAGCGGCTCATGATGAGCAGCGACATCGGCACCGTCGGAATCAGCCACGACCCGAAACCGAGGACGATCAAAGCACCCAGGACGACGTTGCCCGATGCCGCGGCCGCGGTCTCCATGTATGTCGGGGCGCTTGCCAGGCCGAGCGCGTCGGGGGCGTAAGCGACGGATCCGAGGAAATCGTCGCCCAGCTTGCCGAGGCTCGTCCACAGCAGCAGGATCGCCCCGAGCACACCGATGAGTGCGGTGATCGGGCCGGCCAGCAGCTGGCTGCGTTTGGCCGCGCGCACCTCGCCGGCGAAGTACGCCGAGCCGAGGTAGTACGGAAGCGAGAACGACGGCCATGTCACGGCGAGCAGGGTGGCCGAGATCGAGAAGCCGGTGATCACGAAGCCGGTGTCGGTCGCGGCGCCGCGCACGGTCTCCGCCGCGTTGGAGATGCCGCCGGCGGCGGCGATGTAGGCGTCGAAGTTGGCGAGGAGCTGTTCGCCCGACTGGAACAGCAGGGCACCGAAGAAGGCCAGCAAGCCGAGCCCGCTCACCGGGAGGGTGTAGCGGAAGACCTTCAGCACCGCGCGGGTGTTGCGCAGGATGAACAGCAGGCCGAACCCGACGACGAAGATCTCGCTGACGATGAACACCGCCAGCGGCTGGGTCAGAGCGGTGGAGATCTCGATCAGCCCGGGGTTGGCGAGGTAGGCACCCAGCACGCGGAACAGCGGGGCGAGGCACCACTGGCAGAAGTAGTAGCCGGCCGAGGTGAGGAACAGGATCTGGAACAGCACGAACACGAAGTTCGCGGCGAAGCCCAGCGCCGGATGCATCATGCGACTGATGAAGACGTAGTCACCACCGCTGCGCTTGAGCGCCGCGGATGCGACCGCGTAGGTGACGAGGATCGGCATCGCGACGAGGGCACCGATCAGCAACGTGAGGTAGACGTTCGCGCCGGCGTAGAACGGCAGCACGATCGCCAGGATGAACGACACCATGATCGGGAACGTGGCGACGTACAGGTTGACCAGCGACGCGTCGAAGGCCGACGCTGCCCTGACCAGGCCGGACGATCTCCGGGCGAAAACGTCGGTGTTGTTCGGGGAACTCATATGACTACCTCCTCTTTCGTGGGGGACTGCGGGGTTTTCAGCCCGTGACCAGTTGCGTCCGGGTCTTCTTGCCGGGACGCACGTCGACGATGGCGCCGAGCAGTGTGCCCTGGTCGTATTCGCTGCCCGGGTTGATCACCGCGGTCCTGCCGAGGGATGCGGTGCCGCGTCCCTCATGGATGTGCCCGTGCAGGCTCGCGACGGGCTGGACGTCGCGGATCACGTCGGCGACGGCGGTCGAGCCGACGGGCACCATGTCGGGCTCGCCGCCTTCGAGCTGGATCTGCAGGTCGGCTCCGAGCCGCGGGGCCAGGTCGAGACCGAGCCCGTACGGCGGCACATGCACATTGAGCACGGTGCGCGTGGGGTCGAGACCCTCGGTCATGGCCCGCAGTCGCGCACCGAGTTCGTCTTCCGGGGCCTCGCGGTGCGTGCTCCACGGTGTCGGGTTGCTCCAGCCGAGGGAGACGAGGGTCAGGTCGCCGAAGTCCATCGCGCCTTCCCGTGCGTATCCGACGGCCTCGCCGTCGATCACGGGCACCAGGTCGTCGAAGTCGTCGTTGCCGAGCCCGAGGTAGAAGCGCTCGTGCGAGCCCGCGAGCTGCGCCTCCGCCTTCTCGACCCACTTAACGGTGCGCTCGAGGATGAGCTCGTGCATCACCTCCTCGACGTGCGCCTGATCGGCGCGCAGGTCGTCGAGGCCGGCGGCGTCGACGCGGGTGGTGTAGCCGCCGACGAGGGCGACCCGCCGTTCGAACTCGTCCGCCTCGTCACGCGTCTCCAGCTCGTGCGTCGCACCGCGGTACGCGGCGGTCCATCCGGAGCCCCGCGAGACGAGCGGCACCAGCTCTTTGCCCGACAGGTCTCCGCCCATCAGGACGACATCGACGCGGTAGAAGTCCCGGGCGCGGAGCAGTTTGTTGAAGCAGGCCGTCGAGCCGTGGATGTCGGAGGCGAAGAACAGCCGCATGTCCGCAGGCTAGGGAGCCGGGACCCGGCCAGTCAAACGCTTAACTGGAGTTAACTGCGGGGTAGCCTGGAGACCCGTCTCCCACACCGGAAAGGCCCGCCGTGGACAAGCAGCGTGACTTCGTTCTCCGCACGATCGAGGAACGCGGCGTCAAGTTCGTGCGCTTGTGGTTCACCGACGTGGTGGGTCAGCTGAAGTCGGTGGCGCTCGCCCCCGCCGAGGTCGAGGGCGCGTTCAACGAGGGCGTCGGATTCGATGGCTCGGCGATCGAGGGCCTCACCCGCACCCACGAGGCGGACGTGCTCGCCCACCCCGACCCGACGACCTTCCAGATCCTGCCCTGGCGCGGCGAGGTCGACCCCACGGCGCGGATGTTCTGCGACATCACCACCCCCGACGGCCAGCCCGCGGCCGCGGACCCGCGGAACGTGTTGAAGCGGGCGCTGGCGAAGGCCGGAGATCGCGGATTCACCTTCTACACGCATCCGGAGATCGAGTTCTACCTGCTCAAGTCGAGCAAGCTCGAGAACGGCGTCCCCGTCCCGGTCGACGGCGCCGGGTACTTCGACAACGTGCCCGGCGGCACGGCGAACGATTTCCGCCGCCGGTCGGTGCGCATGCTGGAGGACCTCGGCATCTCGGTCGAGTTCAGCCACCACGAGGCGGGGCCCGGTCAGAACGAGATCGACCTGCGCTACGCCGACGCGCTCACCACGGCCGACAACATCATGACCTTCCGCACGGTGGTGAAAGAGGTCGCGATCGAGCAGGGCGTGTACGCCACGTTCATGCCCAAGCCGCTGGCCGGCGAGCCGGGTTCGGGCATGCACACCCACCTGTCGCTCTTCGAGGGCGACACGAACGCCTTCTTCGACCCGTCGGGGCAGTACCAGCTCTCGACCATCGGCAGGCAGTTCGTCGCCGGCCTGTTGAAACACGCTCCCGAGATCACCGCCGTGACGAACCAGTTCGTCAACTCCTACAAGCGCCTGTGGGGCGGCGACTACGCCCGCGAGGCGCCGAGCTACCTCACCTGGGGCCACAACAACCGCAGCGCGCTCGTCCGGGTGCCGCTGTACAAGCTCGGCAAGGGCCAGAGCGCACGCATCGAGTACCGCGCCATGGACTCCGCCGCGAACCCCTACCTGGCGTTCGCGCTGCTGCTGGCCGCCGGCCTCAAAGGCATCGAGGAGAGCTACGAGCTGCCCCCGGAGGCCGAGGGCGACGTCTGGAGCATGACCGACGCCGAGCGCCGGGCCCTCGGCTACGACAGCCTGCCCGCCTCGCTCGACCGCGCGCTCGGGTACATGCAAGACAGCGAACTGGTGGCCGAGACCCTCGGCGAGCAGGTGTTCCAGTACGTGCTGGCCAACAAGCGCCGCGAATGGGCCGGGTACCGGGCCCAGGTGACGCCGTTCGAGCTGTCCAGCAACCTGGAGATCCTGTAGCCGCGGAATGACCCGCTCCGCCACCACCCTCACCGAGCTCGCGAAGTCCGGGTTCTCCGGACTGAGCGCCGCCCAGGAGGGGCTGGCGGACCTGCCCGCGGGCATCGCGCCGCTGTTCGCCGTCGCCGCCGACCCCGACCAGGCCCTGCGGCTGCTGCGCTCGCTGCGCGACACGGCCCCGGATGCGGTGGCCCGCACCCTGCAGGACCCCACCTCGACCGCGCGCCTGCTGCGCGTCCTCGGCGCGTCGGAGGGGCTCGCCGGGTTCCTGGCGAGGCGGCCCGGCCGGCTGGAGGCGCTGCGGCATCCGCTGAGCGCGCCGCTGACCGAGGCGCGGTACCGGGCGATGCTCGCCAAAGCCGTCGACGGGGCGTCGGGTGAGGAAGGCTGGGTCGCGCTGCGCGTCGCCTACCGCCGGGAGCTGCTGCGGCTGGCGGTCTGGGATCTGGAGCACCCGGACCCGCTCTCGATCGTCGATCGGGTCGCCGCCGCACTGGCCGACCTCGCCGGTGCCGCGCTCGATGCCTCCCTCGCACTGGCGCGCACCGCGAGCCGCGCACCGGCCGACGAGGTCGCCGCGACGCGACTCGCGATCATCGGCATGGGCAAATCGGGGGCCAGAGAGCTCAACTACCTGAGCGATGTCGACGTGATCTTCGTCGGTGAGGGCGACCTCGAGATCGCCACCCGCCTCGCCATGGACACCATGAAGGGCCTCGGCGAGCTCGCCACCGAGCCGCCGCTGTGGGAGGTGGATGCGAACCTGCGCCCCGAGGGCAAGGACGGCGCGCTGGTGCGCACCCTGGAATCCCACCAGGCGTATTACGAGCGCTGGGCGAAGGGCTGGGAGTTCCAGGCACTGCTGAAGGCCAGGCCGCTCGCCGGCGATCGCGACCTCGGCGAGGCGTACATCGCGATGGTCGAGCCGATGGTCTGGTCCAGCGCCGCGCGGGAAGGATTCGTGGACTCCGTCCAGCGCATGCGCGAACGGGTGACCGCGCACATCCCCGCGGACGAGATCGACGTGCAGCTGAAGCTCGGGCCGGGAGGCCTGCGGGATGTCGAGTTCACGATCCAGCTGCTGCAGCTCGTGCACGGCCGCACCGATCCGGTGGTGCGCCGGCGCTCCACCCTCGACGCGCTCGATGCCCTCGCCGATGGCGGATACATCGGCCGGGCCGAGGCCGCCGGGTTCGCGAAGGACTACCGGTTCCTGCGCCTCCTCGAGCACCGTCTGCAGTTGTCGAGGCTGCGCCGCACCCATCTGATGCCGCGAGACCCCGAGGCGCTGCGGGTGCTCGGCCGGGCCTCGGGGGTCGCGCCCACCGCCGACGGGGTGCTGGAGGCCTGGCAGGCCGTCAAGCTCGAGGTGCGCAGCCTGCACGAGCGGCTGTTCTACCGCCCCCTGCTGTCGGCGGTCGCCGCGCTACCCGAAGAGGGCTACGCCCTCACCAGCGAGCAGGCCGAGGCGCGTCTGGCGGCCATCGGGTTCGCCGATCCGCGTGGCGCCCTGCACCACATCGCGGCGCTCACCGGGGGAGTGGCGCGCCGGGCGCAGATCCAGCGCACCCTGCTGCCGG
Organism: Pseudolysinimonas sp.; assembly: GCA_035556655.1. Classification (GTDB taxonomy): domain Bacteria; phylum Actinomycetota; class Actinomycetes; order Actinomycetales; family Microbacteriaceae; genus JBDSKH01. Next base: position 2,890 of record DATMFW010000021.1, on the reverse strand, counting down.
TCATGCTGCAGTGGTTCGCCGACGGGGCCGACCCCGACTTCGGGCTGCTCGCGTTCCGGCGGCTGAGCGACGATCTCGGCGAGGCCTTCTGGTTCCTGCGCATGCTCCGCGACTCCTCGGGCGCGGCGCAGCGGCTGACGCATGTGCTCTCCAGCTCCCGATTCGTCGGCGGGCTGCTGGAGCGGATCCCGGACGCCGCCGCCTGGCTCGAGAACGACGCCGAACTGCGGCCGCGTGCCGCGGCCGACCTCGACGAGGAGGTCGCCGCGACCCTCGCACGCTACGAGAGCGACCCGGAGGCCGCGGCGGCCTCGCTGCGCACGGTGCGTCGCCGAGAGGTGCTGCGCCTCGCGCTGGCCAGCATCCTCGGCGTGGTCACCATCGAGGAACTCGGTCAGGCCCTCGCCACCATCACCTCGACGACCCTGCGCGGCATGCTCGCGCTCGCCCACCCCGCGGGCGACGGCATCGAGTTCGCGATCGTCGCCATGGGCCGCTACGGCGGCGCCGAGCTGGGGTTCGGCAGCGATGCCGACGTGATGTACGTGTACCGCGCGGCGGGAGCCGACCCCGAGGACGCCCAGCGCACCGCCGAGCGCATCGTGCACGAGCTCGTGCGGCTCACCGAAGACCTGCGGCTGCCGCTCGACCTCGACACGGGCCTGCGCCCCGAGGGCAAGAACGGGGCCATCGTGCGGTCGCTGGAGTCCTACGCCGCCTACTACGAGCGCTGGTCGCTGACCTGGGAGGCGCAGGCCCTGCTGCGCGCCCGCACCGTCGCCGGCGACGAACCCCTGCAACGGGACTTCACCGCTCTCGCCGACGGGATCCGCTACCCGGCGACCATCGGACAGACCGAGGTGCGCGAGATCAAGCGCATCAAGGCCCGGGTCGAGGCCGAGCGGCTGCCGCAGGCCGCCGACCCGGCCCGGCACCTGAAACTGGGGCGCGGGTCTCTGAGCGACGTCGAGTGGTTCGTGCAACTGCTGCAGCTGCAGCACGCGGGCGCGGAACCGGGGCTGCGCACGCCGTCGACGCTCGATGCGCTGGGGGCGGCCGTCGCATCCGGGCTGATCGACGAGGCGGATGCGGGCAAGCTGCGTTCCGCCTGGATCATCGCCTCGCGCGCGCGGTCGGCCCTCACCCTGTGGACGGCGAAGACGGCCGACGTACTCCCCGTGGATCGACGCCAGCTCGAGGGCATGGCGCGCCTGATGGGCTACCCGCCGGGCGGAGCCTCGCAGCTCGACGAGGACTACCTGCGCACGACCCGCCAGGCGCGGCAGGTGTTCGAGCGGGAGTTCTACGCGGCCGGCTGACCGGCTCGCGCGCACAGATCCGACGTGAGGGCAATCCCTCCCGTCGGATCTGTGCGATTGCGACGGGTCAGACCCCGAAGTACAGTTCGTACTCGAACGGGTGCGGACGCTGCGCGAAGGGCAGGAGCTCCTTCTCGCGCTTGTAGTCGATCCAGGCGTCGATGAGGTCCTGGGTGAACACGCCGCCCTCGAGCAGGAAGTCGTGGTCGCCCTCGAGCGCGTCGAGCGCGGCCGCCAGCGAACCCGGCAGCTGCGGGATGTTCCTGGCCTCCTCGGGCGGCAACTCGTAGAGGTCCTTGTCGACCGGCTCGTGCGGCTCGATCTTGTTCTTGATGCCGTCGAGCCCGGCCATCAGCTGAGCCGCGAACGCCAGGTACGGGTTGCCCGAGGCGTCGGGCGCGCGGTACTCGATGCGCTTGGCCTTCGGGTTGGTGCCGGTGATCGGGATGCGGATCGACGCCGAGCGGTTGCCCGCCGAGTACACCAGGTTGACGGGCGCCTCGAAGCCGGGGATGAGCCGGTGGTAGGAGTTCACCGTCGGGTTGGTGAATGCGGCGATCGCGGGCGCGTGCTTGAGGATACCGCCGATGTACCAGCGCGCGATGTCGCTCAGGCCGCCGTAGCCCTTCTCGTCGTAGAACAGCGGCTTGCCGTCGTTCCAGAGCGACTGGTGGGTGTGCATGCCCGACCCGTTGTCTCCCATCAGCGGCTTCGGCATGAAGGTCGCGACCTTGCCCCACTCCAGCGCGGTGTTCTTGACGATGTACTTGAACGTCAGGATGTCGTCGGCGGCGCGCACCATCGTGTCGAACTTGTAGTTGATCTCGCCCTGGCCGGCGGTGCCGACCTCGTGGTGCGAGCGCTCGACCTCGAGCCCGACCTCCATGAGCTTCAGCACGATGTCGTCGCGCAGGTCGGCGTGCTGGTCGACCGGGGTGACCGGGAAGTAGCCGCCCTTGTAGGGGGTCTTGTTGGCGAGGTTGCCGCCCTCCTCCTCGCGGCCCGAGTTCCAGGCGGCCTCGGAGGAGTCGACCTCGTAGTAGCTCTTGTTCTGCTTGACCTCGTACTGCACGTTGTCGAAGATGAAGAACTCGGCCTCGGGGGCGAAGAACGCGGTGTCGGCGATACCGGTCGAGGCGAGGTACTTCTCGGCCTTCTTGGCCACCTGGCGCGGGTCGCGGCCGTAGATCTCACCGTTGCGCGGGTTGTAGATGTCGAAGACGATCACCAGGGTGCGCTCGGTGCGGAACGGGTCGACGAACGCCGTCGAGATGTCGGGGATCAGCTGCAGGTCGGACTCGTGGATCGACTGGAAGCCGCGGATCGAGGACCCGTCGAAGAGCTGGCCGACCGTGAAGAACTCCTCATCGACCGTCGACGCCGGGATGTTGAAGTGCTGCTGGATGCCGGGCAGATCGGTGAAACGGATGTCGAGGAACTTGACATCGGTGTCTTTGATGAACTTCAGGACCTCGGACGAGTCGCTGAACAGGGGCTTGGACATAGTGCGGAAACTCCAAAGGCCGTGAGACGACTGCTGGGTGCAGCCAGTCCCGAGGGTAGAGGCGCAC
>DATMFW010000020.1:0-36531 GCA_035556655.1 Pseudolysinimonas sp. | reverse complement strand
GCGAACCCCGCCGTGCTCAGCAGCGCGGCCTATCGCCCGACCCGACCCACCCAGAAGGAATCCGCCGAATGACGACCGTCGACCATCAGAGCCTGCGCGACCGACGCCGGGAACGCCTGCGACAGGGGATGCGCCTGCACGGCATCGACGCCGTGGTGCTGTTCGAGTACGCGAACGGCCGCTACGCCGCGGACCTGCGCCCGCTCTACGCTCCCAACTTCGTCGTGCGGCAAGCCGTCGTGATGACAGCCGCCTCGTCGGACGTCATCGTGTTCGTGCATCAGGACGACACCCCGCATCGCCGGAAGACGATGACCTGGGTGCCGCCGGAGATGGTGCGCGAGTTCCCCACCGGGGCCATGATCGAGGGACGCGGAGCCGAAGCCCTCGCCCCCATCGCGGAGGCGCTCGCGGAGCTGGGCTTCACCTCCGGCCGCATCGCCACCGACATCGGAACGCCGGCCAGCCTGGGCAACCTGGCCGCGGCGCTGCCCGGCAGCGAGGTCGTCGACGGCAACGTCTGCCTCAACTGGGTGCGGTCGGTGAAGTTCCCGGAGGAGATCGAACTGATGCGCCGGGCCTCGAAGATCGTCGACGAGGCGATGGCGGTCGCCGTCGCCGCCGCGAAGCCCGGGGTCAAAGAGTGCGAGGTGCTCGCCGACGTCATGCAGGTGTTCTACCGGCACGGCGCCGAGGTGCCGCAGTGCAATCTCATCATCTGCACCGGCGACAACACCGCCCCGATGCAGCGCTACGCCGGCGAGACCCGCATCGCCGAGGGCGACATCGTGTTCATGGACATCGGCGCCTGCTTCGACGGGTTGTTCAGCGAGGCCACCCGCACCATCGCCGTCGGGACGCCCAACGAGCAGCAGCGCGAGATCTACCGCTTCGTGCACACGCTCCACGAGGCCCTCATCGGAGCGGTCGCCCCCGGCGTCACCGGCGCCGACCTGCAGGAGGTGGCTATGCAACTGCTGGACGGCAGCGGCTACGAGGACCGCCTGCAGCGCATGATCATCGCGCACGGGATCGGGGTCGGCTACGCGGAGCCCCCGTTCATCTCGCCGCCGCGCCGGGCGACGCCCGAGCTCACTCTCGAGGAGGGGATGGTGCTGGCGATCGTCCCCACCGTGATCGTCGAGGGCGTGCCCGGCGGCGGGGGGATCCGCCTGGAGGACCTCGTCGCGGTGACCGCGACGGGGCACGAGAGACTGACCACCTACGAGTACGACGGAGCGCTGCTGTGAGCGGGTACGACGTCGTCGTGGTGGGGGGCGGGAACGCCGGTTTCTGCGCGGCGCACGCGGCGCGCGAGGGCGGCGCCCGAGTGCTCGTCATCGAGAAGGCTCCCGAGGCCGAGGCCGGCGGCAACTCGTTCTACACCGCCGGTGCCTTCCGGGTCGCGCACGAGGGCCACGACGCGCTCGCACCGCACCTCGACCCCGGGGAGCGGGAACGCATCCCCGACACCGTCGTCGACGCCTACACGGTGGAGCAGTACGAGGACGACATCGCACGGGTGACCGAGGGCCGCGGCGATCCGCATATGGCGAAGGTGCTCGCTGAGGGCAGCACGTCGATCGTCGGCTGGCTGGCCGAGACCGGCATCCGCTGGCGCCTGATGTACGAGCGCCAGGCGTACCGGTCCGAGGGCAAGGACGTGTTCTTCGGCAACCTGGCGCTCGGCGTCGTCGACGGCGGCAAGGGCCTGGTGCGTCAGCACGCCGAGGCGGCTGCGCGCACCGGCATCGACGTGCGCTACGGCACCGAGCTGGTCGACCTCGTCCTGGCCGGCGACCGGGTGGCGGGCGTGCGGGTTCGCGACGCCGAGGGTCGCACCTCGACCATCGATGCGACGGCCGTCGTGCTCGCGGCCGGCGGCTTCGAGGCGAACGCCGAGTTGCGGCGCACGCACCTCGGTGAGGGATGGGAGCGCGCGTACGTGCGCGGCAACCCGCTGAACACCGGCGACGTGCTGGCGATCGCGCTCGCCGCCGGGGCGGTCCGTCACGGCGACTGGAACTCGTGCCACAGCGTCGCCTGGGATGTGGGGAGTCCGCCGCTCGGCGGCGACCGTGAGCTGACCAACCAGCACACCCGCCAGAGCTACCCGCTCGGGATCGTGGTGAACCTCGAGGGCAAGCGGTTCCTCGACGAGGGCGCCGACTTCCGCAACTACACCTACGCCAAGTACGGCGGCGAGATCCTGGCGCAGCCCGAGGGTCGCGCCTTCCAGGTGTTCGATGCCAAGACCCGCCCGCTGCTGCGGCAGGAGGAGTACGACGTCGAGGGCATCACCGAGTACGTCGCCGACTCGGTCGAGGAACTGGCGCGTGCGGCGGGCATCGCCGCGGAGGCGTTCGTCGAGACGGTCGAGGTGTTCAACTCCTCGATCGAGCCGCGCCCGTTCGATCCGGCGATCAAGGACGGCCGCCGCGCCGACGTCGACCCGCCGAAGTCGAACTGGGCGAGCGAGATCGACACCGCACCGTTCTACGCCTACGCGGTGACCTGCGGCATCACGTTCACCTTCGGCGGCATCCGCGTCGACGACGATGCGCGCGTGCTGTCGGATTCCGGCGAGCCCATCGCCGGCCTCTACGCCGCCGGTGAGATGGTCGGCGGGCTGTTCTCGGGCAACTACCCGGGCGGCAGCGGTCTGACGGCGGGCGCGGTGTACGGGCGCCTCGCCGGCCGGCACGCCGCGACGCTTCAGGAGGTGCGCGGGGTGGCGTGAGCCGACGCGGTATCAGCCCACCGGGTGCGTGTGCCCCGCAGCCTCGTCGCTGCGGAGGCCGCGCGCGACCCCTTGGTGCTCCCGCACGTAGCTGCTCGCGGCCTCGCGCAGGCTGGTTCCGCGATCCTCCAGGACGCCGTCGGTGGACGTCGGCCCGCTGAGGCTGATGGCGTAGATCTCGTCGGAGATCGATACCGCCGTGCCGACGCAGGAGAACCCGGCCTGGTACTCCTCGCGCTCGATGCTGTAGCCCCGACCTCGCGCGGCGGTGATGTCCGCCGAGAGTACGCCGAGGTCGGAGATCGAGTTCGGCCCGTACGGCAGGAGGGGCTCCCGGACGCCGACCTCGCCCATCCGTTCCGGGCCGACCATCGCCAGCACGGCCTTGCCGGCGGCGGTCGCGTGCAGGGGCATCCGGGTTCCGAGCGACGAGTACCGGACGAGCAGTTCGCGCGGGTCGACCTTGTCGACGACCGTGACCATGCCGTCGTAGAGCAGTCCGATGTGCGCCGTGACGCCGTGCTGCGCCGAGAGCCGCTCGGCGATCGGGCGCAGGCTGGCGACAGCGTCGAGGCCTTTCGCCGCGGCGTTGCCCAGTTCCACGAGCCGGGTGCCCAGGTGATAGCTCAGCCCGGGGTGATCACGGCGGATCAGCCCGTGCCGCTCGAGCACACGAGCCGTGCGCAGCACGGTCGTCTGATTCGCCCCCACCAGTTCGCTCAGGTCTTTGAGGCGCAGGCCCGGGTGCAGTCGGACGACCTCGATGATGTTGAGCGCCCTGTCGAGGCTGCTGTTCTCGTACGACATGGCCCCTCCGGTGTGGATCGGTGATCGAGAGTATGTCATGGCCGGGGCCGTGCTTCATATTACGCAGTTGTCATTCGCTGGATGAAAGCCGATTTCCCGCCTGGCGCGGTCGCGTTGACGAAAGTCCCGAGTCCACGATACGGTGAGTTCACCAAGAACAATCGTATTTCACTACGTGAAATCAGCAACGGAGCGATACCCACCATGGCGAGATGCATCGTGACGCGGGCGCTGCCCGGAGACGCCGTGGCACGGCTGTCGCGCGAGCACGACGTCATCACCTGGGACGGCGCCGAGCCGCCCACCTCGGAGGAGCTCCGCGACCTCGTCGCCGACGCCGACGCCCTGCTGTCGCTGCTGAGCGATCGCGTCGACGCCGACCTGATGGACGCATCCCCCCGCCTGCGCGTCGTCGCGAACTACGCCGTCGGCTACGACAACATCGACGTCGCCGCCGCCGAGCGACGGGGCATCGTCGTCACGAACACCCCCGACATCCTCACCGACGCCACGGCCGACCACGCCTTCGCGCTGCTCGCCGCCGTCGCGCGGCGGATCGGGGAGGGCGACGACTACGTCCGCCGGGGCGAGTGGCAGGGCTGGCACCCGCTGCTGCTGCTGGGAAAGCCCATCTTCGGAGCCCGCATCGGCATCGTGGGGATGGGCCGGATCGGCCGCGCGGTGGCGGAACGCGCCAAGGGCTTCGGCATGGAGGTGCTGCCGTACCGCCGGGGCGACGGCCCGGAGGTGCTGCGCGATCTGCTCGCCACGAGCGACTTCATCACCCTGCACTGCCCCCTCACCGACGAGACCCGGCACCTCATCGACGCGGCCGCGATCGAGACGATGAACGACGACGCGATCCTGATCAACACGGCCCGCGGCGGACTCGTCGACCTGCACGCCCTCGCGAGTGCCCTCGTCGCCGGAACCGTGGGCGGCGCCGGACTCGACACCACCGACCCGGAGCCCATCTCCACCGACCACCCGATCCTCCGGGCACCGCGCACGATCATCACGCCCCACATCGGGTCCGCGACGACCCACGCACGCACCGCGATGGCCGACATGGCCGTCGACAATCTGCTCGCCGTCCTCGCCGACCACGAGCCCCTGAACCCCGTCACCGAAGTCCTTACCAACCCAAGGAGAACCTGAGATGTCTGATTCCCCATCGGCCCGCAGGCGGGCCATCACGGCGCTCTCCGCGATCGGCATAGTCGCCCTCGCGGTGAGCGGTTGCGCCCCGTCGTCCGAGCCCGCCCCGGACCCGAGCGACCTCGCCGGGCAGACCATCCGCATGACCGTCGTCCAGGCCGGCTTCCGGCCGGCGATGGAGCCGGCGATCGCGCGCTTCACCGAAGAGACCGGCATCAAGGTCGAGCTCGTCGGATACGGCGGCGACCAGATCCAGGAGAAGACGCAGCTGGAGGTGTCGTCGCGCAGCTCCAACATCGATGTCTACGCCCTCGACGGCCCGCCCTACATGGCGACTATGCACGACGCGCTCGAGCCGCTCCAGCCCTACGTCGACCGGGACGGCGTCGACCTCGACGTCTACATCCCCTCGATGCTCGAGATGGGCCGCTACCCGTCGGACTTCACCCAGAAGGAGGCCGGCTACAAGTCCGGCACCGGCGAGGTGCTGGGTCTTCCGGTGCGCATCGGGCCGCACATCCTGCACTACCGCAAGGACATCTTCGAGCAGTTCGGGCTCGAGGCGCCGAAGACCCTCGATGAGCTCCGCGAGCAGGCGAAGACCATCACCGAGGGGACGAATGGCGAGGTGTACGGCGTGGCGCTCGAGGGCGCACAGAGCCTCTACATCGTCCTGCAGTGGTACGACATCCTGTGGAGCTTCGGCGCCGACGTGTTCGACGAGACCCTGACCAAGGCGACCCTCGACGACCCGCGCGCGGTGGAGGCCACCGAGTACTTCGTGAACCTCTACCAGGACGGCTACGCCCCGCCGAGCACTCCCAGCGCCGACCTCGACGCCGCCGTCGCGCTGCTGCAGCAGGGCAGCGCCGCCATGTACCCGGAGTACTTCCCGCGGCACGCCGTGCTGAACGACCCGGAGGCCTCGAAGACGGCGGGCCAGTGGATCGCCGCGCCGATCCCGGGCAACGACGGCAACCCCGGCGTCGCCGTGGTCACCGGCTGGAGCCTCGGAGTGAACAAGTACAGCGAGCACAAGGATGCGGCGTGGGAGCTGATCAAGTTCCTCACCTCGCCCGAGGTGCAGCTGTCGATGGCGGTCGAAAACGGCAACGCCCCGACCGTCGCCAGCGTGTACGAGGACGCGAAGTACCAGGAGCTGGTACCCGCCGCGGCCGTCGCGCTGGAGGCAGCGCAGTCCAGCAAGGCGCGTTCCGGCCTCCCCGGCATCCTCGAGATCGAGCAGACGATCCTCGCGTTCGAGCTCAATGCCGCGCTGGTCGGGGACAAGACGCCCGCTCAGGCGATGAAGGATGCGCAGCAGCGCATCACGGACGTCCTGAAGTAGGCACCCGCCTCATCGCATCGACATGAAGGAGACGAGGATGGGCCACGGCCCCACACAGAGCCGACGCCGGCAGGAACGCTGGGGGTTCGCCCCCTACCTGCTGCCCGCGATCCTGGTGCTCGCCGTGGCCCTCCTCTATCCCCTCACGTACAGCCTGTACACGAGCTTCCACGAGGTCTCGCTGTACGACCTGTCCCGCTGGGACTTCGTCGGGATCGACAACTACACCAACCTGTTGTTCGGCAATCCGGCGTTCTGGCCCTCGCTGAGGGTGACCGGGATCTTCACGGTCGTGTCGGTGTTCCTCGAGGTGGTGCTGGGCCTGGCGATCGCGCTGCTGCTCAACATCGCCATCCGGGGCAGCAAGCTGGCGCGCACGGTCGTCCTGCTGCCGATGATGCTGACCCCGATCGTCATCTCCCTGATCTGGAAGATGCTCTTCAACGGGGACGTCGGGCTGCTCAACTACGGATTGAGCACCGTCGGAATCGACGGCCCGCAGTGGCTGGGCGATACGTCGTGGGCCCTGACCGCGGTCATCGTCGTCGAGGTCTGGCAGAACACCTCCTACGCCGTGCTGATCTTCCTCGCCGCGTTGCAGGGCGTGCCCGACGACGTCATCGAGGCGGCCCACGTCGACGGAGCAGGCTGGTGGCGCTCGACCTGGCACATCGTGATCCCGTTCCTTCGCCCCGCGCTCGTCATCGTGCTCATCATCCGCACGCTGTTCGCCTTCCGCGCGTTCGAGACCGTGTTCGCGCTCACCTCGGGAGGACCGGCCGACAGCACCCTGATCCTCAGCCTGTTCCTGCAGCGCACCGCGTTCCGCAGCTTCGACCTGGGCGAAGCGTCGGCGATCGGCTGGGTCATGTTCCTGCTGGCTCTCGCCATCAGCGTCGTCTACCTGCTCGCCCTGCGTGAGCGCACACCCAAGCGAGGCCGCCGATGATCAACCGCATGAGCACGCCGGTCAAGGTCGGCGTCATCGCCCTTCTGGTGCTGGTGAGCGTCGTCAGCATCTTCCCCGTCGTCTGGGCGGTTCTCACCTCGCTCAAGACCCGGGTCGACACCTTCGCCACCCCGCCGGTGTGGTTCTTCGCGCCGAACTTCGATTCGTATTTCTCGCTGTTCCGCGATTACGACGTCATGAGCTACGTCGCCAACAGCGTCACCATCACCCTGGTGTCGACAGCGCTGACGCTGGCGTTCGGGGCGCTGAGCGCCTACGCGTTGTCGACGATGCGGTTCCGGGGCCGCGGAGTGTTCCTGATGATCGTGATCATGCTGCGCATGATCCCGCCGGTCGTGCTCATCACCCCGCTCTACCAACTCGCGCTGACGACCGGGCTGTTCGATACCCAGCTCGTTCTGATCATCGTGTACACCGCGCTGAACATCCCGTTCGCGATCTGGCTGCTGAAGGGCTTTTTCGACGACGTGCCGCGCGAACTGCTGGAGTCCGCCCAGGTCGACGGCTGCGGACGGTTCGGAGTCTTCCGGCGGATCGTGGTGCCGGTGTCGCTCCCGGGCTTCTTCGCCACCGCGGTCTTCACCTTCGTGCTGTGCTGGAACGACTTCCTCTTCGCGTTCATGCTCACCTCGTCGAAGGCACGCACCCTGCCGGTGTTCGGTGCCTCCTTCATCGGCGACCAGGGCATCCAGTGGGGCCAGATGACGGCGGCCGGCACCGTCATCCTGATCCCGGTGATCGTCTTCAGCCTGATCGTGCAGCGCTGGCTCGTGAAGGGCCTCACTGCGGGAGGGGTGAAGGGCTGAGCGTGGACTATCGTGCTGCGATCGCACGCCTGGCCTCCGGCGTCGCGATCGTCTCGACCGAGTTCGACGGGGAACTCCACGGGATGATCGTGACGTCGGTCATGAGCGGGGAGCTCGACCCTCCCCTGGTGCTCGTGTCGATGGCGCGCACGGGGGCGACCCGTCGCGCGGTCGCCGCTCGCGGCTCCTTCCGGATGGGCTTCCTCGCCGAGGACGAGTTCGCGCTGGCGCAGCTGTTCTCCGATCCCGGACGTTTCGCCGAACGCGCGGAGGTCTTGAGCGCACACCGCGGGGACGACGGGATGCCGACCGGGCTCGGCCGCCTCGCCGAGCTGACCTGCGACGTCGTGCGGATCGAACCGATCGTGCGGCACGACCTCGTGATCGCCCGGGTGCGGCAGCACCGCGTCGGCGACGCGTCCGCGCGCGCCCTCCTGCGGGCGGACTCGGCCTGGGCGGTGCCGCGCGCCGCCATCACCGGCATGCCCGGCGGAACCCCGCGCCGGAGCGACAGCTACACCAGACAATGTGAGGAGATCATCGGTGCGTGAAGTCGAAGAAGAATATGACCTCGTGGTCGCGGGCGGAGGCCTGGCCGGCTTCAGCGCAGCCATCGCGGCCGCGCGACACGGCGCACGAACTTGCCTGATCCAGGACCGTCCCGTCCTCGGTGGCAACTCCTCGTCCGAGATCCGGGTGACCCCGCACGGCGCCGCCGCGTTCCACGCCTACGCGCGCGAGACCGGCATCGTGGGCGACGCCCTCACGCAGGAGCGTGCGCGCAACCACGAGAAGATCGAAGAGAACGGCACCACCAACTCGACCTGGGACATGGTGCTGTACGACATGGCGGTGCGGACCCCGGGGCTCACGCTGCACCTCAACACCCCGGTCTTCGAGGTCGTGATGGACGGTCCGCGCCGGATCTCGGCGGTCAAGGCCCGCGTCAACAACGCGGAGACGATCCGGACCATCTCGGCTCGCGCATTCGTCGACGCCACCGGCGACGCCGTGGTGTCGGCGATGGCGGGCTGCGAGTACCGCTGGGGCGAGGAGGCGTTCGCGGAGTTCCAGGAGCCGCACGCCCCGCAGGAGGCCAGCAGCAGCACGATGGGCAACTCGCTGCACTTCAAGACGGTCGACATCGGGCGCCCCGCGCCGTTCACCGCGCCCGACTGGGCGGTCTCGTACGACGACCCGGACTTCTTCTACAAGGGCGGGCGGGCGCCGATCACATTCAAGAGCGGATTCTGGTGGATCGAGATCGGCACGCCGTTCGACACCATCCACGACAACGAGGAGATCCGGCACGAGCTGACCCGCCACCTGCTGGGCATCTGGGACTTCTTCAAGAACAAGGACCCGCGCGCGCGCGAACTCACCGCGAACCTCGCCCTCGACTGGGTCGGGCAGGTTCCGGGCAAGCGCGAGAACCGCCGGGTGATGGGCAAGTACCTCATCACCGAGAACGACCTGATCGCCAAGACGGCGTTCCCGGACGAGATCGCCTACGGCGGCTGGTACGTCGATCTGCACACCATCGGAGGTCTGCTCGCCGGCTACAGCCAGCCGGTCTTCGAGCCGGACCGCGGCGAGATGTCCTCGTACATGGGCAAGATCCTCGTCGGACCGTACGGCCTGCCGCTGCGCACGCTGATCAGCAAAGACGTCGACAACCTGTTCATGGCGGGCCGCAACCTGAGCACCACCCACGCCGCCCTCGGCTCGATCCGCGAGATGAGCACCTGCGCCCTGATGGGCCAGGCGGTGGGCACGGGTGCCGCGCTGGCGATCCGCGACGGGCTGGCGTTCGACACGATCCACGAGACGGTGATCGAGGAGCTGCAGCAGACGTTGCTGCGCGATGGCTGCTTCCTGCCGAACGTCGTCAACACAGACGCGGGGGATCTCGCCCGGGCGGCCACGGTGACCGCCAGCAGCACTGACCTGCTGCGGGGCGTGGGTCCCACCAGCGCCGACTGGCTGGGGGGTCTCGATCATTGGCGAGACTCCCAGCCGGTGTGGCCGCTCACCGGGAAGCTCGATCGCCGCTGCGCCCAGTGGATCGCCCTCGGGGCGGACCGCCGGATCGACAGCCTCGAGGTCTGCCTCACCAACACCGCCGACGAGGCCGCGACGGTCGAGGCCGAGCTGTACGTCGTCGACTCGATCTGGCACTACGAGGCCGAGCCCGGCGAGCCGCTGGCGCGTGCCACGCTCACCGTGCCGCCGCGCGGGCCGCACTGGGTGCCGTGGCAGGTGGCGCTCGGCGATGTCGCGATCCCCGAGGGTGCACGCTACGTTCGGCTGCAGCTCTCGGCCAACGAGAACGTCGAGTGGCATGTCGCCGGCGCGCTGCAGCCGGGCATGGTCGGCGCCTACGAGTTCGCGCCGGGCATGTTCCGCCGTTTCGGCGGGGGGTCGACGCTGAGCTTCCGGGTCGAGCCCGCGCAGGACTGCTACCCGGCCGCCAGCGTCCAGACCGGGGTCACCCGCCCGTACCGGGCGACGAACCTCTGGCGATCGGACCCGGTCGTGCCGCTGCCGGCGTGGATCGAGCTGACCTGGCCCGAGCCGCAGACGATCCGCGAGGTCCAGGTGACCTTCGCCGGCAACACGCTGCGCGAGTACCACGCCTACCCGGCTCACTACCGTGACCCGCAGTGCGTGCGCGACTACGCGATCGAGGCCTGGGTCGGCGGAGAGTGGGTCGAACTGGATCGGGTGACCGGCAACTACCACACCCGCGCGGTGCACACGCTGCCGGAAGCGGTGACCACCGAGCGGGTGCGCGTGAACATCCACGCGACGAACGGTGATCCCTCGGCGGGCGTCTACGAGATCCGGGCGTACGGGGAACCGGTGTGCACGCCGGTGCGCTAGAACCCGCGCGTCTCAGCTTCGGGACCATGTCCTTCGGCGTGACGGCGGACGAGTCGACGGCACGGACCATGGTCGACATCTGCCTGGATGCCGGGGTCACCCTGTTCGACACGGCGAACTCGTACGCCGCAGGCGAGTCGGAACGGCTCCTCGGCAGTGCGCTGGCGGGCCGGCGCGACGAGGTGCTCATCTCGACGAAGGGCTTCTACCCGGTCGGCGACGGTCTGGAGCCGGGCGGCTCGTCGGCCGCGCAGGTCGCATCGGCGCTCGACAACTCGCTGCGCCGGCTGGGCACCGACTACGTCGACTACTACCTGCTGCACGGGCCGGACCGCTCGGTGCCGATCGAGGAGACCCTTGAGGCGCTGGAGACCGCGCGGCGGGCGGGGAAGATCCGCTTCCCGGCCGTGTCGAACTTCGCGGCCTGGCGCATCGCCGAGATGCGCGCCATCGCCGAGCGCGAAGGGTGGGAGCCGGTGACCCAGGTTCAGGTTCCGTACAACCTGATCTCGCGCCGGATCGAGGGGGAGTACCTCGAGGCCGCCGAGCATTTCGGCCTGCAGACGATGGCGTACAACCCGCTCGCCGGCGGCCTGCTCTCGGGGCGGTACGGCTCCGCGAGTGCCGCCCCCGATTCCGGCCGGTTCGGCGGGGAGCTCGCGGCGATGTACCACGCGCGGTATTGGAGCGAGGCGCAACTGCGGGCCGTCGATCGGCTGCGGGAGGCAGCCGCCGGTGCGGGTCTCACGCTCGTCGAGCTGGCCTACCGCTGGTTGCTGTCCCGTCCGTTCATCGCTTCGGTCCTGGTCGGTGCCGCGTCGCCGGAGCAGTTGAGGAGCAACCTGGCCACTCCCGGCCCGCTCCCCGCCGACGTGGCCGCGGAGTGCGACCTGGTCTGGGACGACCTCGAGGCGGTCGCCGAGCCCTACTACCGCTGACGGGGTCAATGCGGTCGTCCGGGGCCAGCACGTTCGCCCCGATTGTCCGCGATTGCCCCGGATGCGGCGGGGGCGGCGGGGACGGTTCAGAACGCCGGGGTGTCGCCGGATGCGACGGCGCCCCGGGCGAACGCGGTGCGGATGACGTCGGCCACCGATCCGGCGTCGCCGTCGAGCACCTCGCCGTAGCCGAGACGCTTCGCCTCGGCGGCGCGGATGCGGGCCGCACTCACCGGCCGGATCTCGCCTGCCAGCGAGATCTCGCCGACCGCCGCCATCGTCGCGGGCAGGGGCTGGTCGCGGAACGCGCTCGCCACGGCCAGTGCGATCGCCAGATCGGCAGCCGGTTCGGTCAGCCGGATGCCGCCCACCGTCGAGACGTACACGTCGCGATCCGAGAGCTTGATCCGGCATCGTCGTTCGAGCACCGCCAGCAGCATGGCCACGCGCGCCGAATCTACACCGTTGACCACGCGCCGGGGCTGCGGCGCCTTCGTCTCGACGATGAGAGCCTGCAGTTCGACGGGCATCGCGCGCCGGCCCTCGAGCGCGATGGTCACGCAGGTGCCGCTGACCGGTTTGCCGGTGCGCGACAGGAACAGGCCCGAAGGGTCGGGCACCTCGGCGATGCCGTCGCCGGTCATCTCGAAGCAGCCGACCTCGTCGGTGGGGCCGAACCGGTTCTTGAGTGCGCGCACGAAGCGCAGCGCGGTCTGGCGGTCGCCCTCGAAGCTGCACACGACATCCACCAGGTGTTCGAGAAGCCGGGGACCGGCGATCGAGCCGTCTTTCGTGACGTGCCCGACCATCAGCAGGGGCAGGGCCCGGTCTTTCGCGACCCGGATCAGCGTGCCGGCCACCTCGCGCACCTGGGCGGGCTGGCCCGCCGCTCCGTCGGACATCGCGGAGGACACCGTCTGCACGGAGTCGACGATGACGAGCTGCGGCTTCACGTCGTCGAGGTGCCCGAGGATCGTCGCCAGGTCGGTCTCGGCGGCGAGGTAGAGCTGGTCGGCGAGGGCTCCGGTGCGTTCGGCGCGCAGGCGCACCTGGGATGCCGACTCTTCTGCGGTGACGTAGAGCACACGCGCTCCGCCGCGCGCGGCCCGTGACGCCACCTCGAGCAGCAGCGTCGACTTG
The DNA here is from genome assembly GCA_035556655.1 of Pseudolysinimonas sp. Taxonomy (GTDB): domain Bacteria; phylum Actinomycetota; class Actinomycetes; order Actinomycetales; family Microbacteriaceae; genus JBDSKH01. The sequence continues at coordinate 23,741 of DATMFW010000020.1, read as the reverse complement.
CCGACGCCCGGCTCGCCGCTCAGCAGGATCGCCGCGCCCGGGACCAGCCCGCCGCCGAGCACCCGGTCGAACTCGGCGATGCCGGAGGGCCAGTGCGCGGCGGCCTCGGTGCCGATCGCGGTGATCGGCTGGGCCGCCCGCCCGGCGGGGACGGATGCGGCGGAGACGGCCACCACGGGCCGGCCGCGTTCGACGATGGAGCCCCACACCTGGCACTCGGGGCAGCGGCCGTACCACTTGGCGCCCGTCCACCCGCACTCGCTGCAGGCGTACGGGGACGCGGAGGGCTTGGCCATGCGGTCAGCCTAGGCGGCGCCACCGACCGGCAGCGCGGGACCTGGCGTGCCGCGGGCGACCTTGCTTGACTGACCCCATGACGATCGGCAGGCACGACGCGGAACCGCACTCGGGCAATCTGGCGGGGCGGCTCAACTGGCTGCGTGCGGGGGTGCTCGGCGCCAACGACGGCATCGTCTCGGTCGCCGCGATCGTGGTCGGGGTCGCCGGAGCGACGCCCGCACTCCCGGCGATCGCCACGGCCGGCGTCGCGGCGCTGGTCGGTGGCGCCATCTCGATGGCACTCGGCGAATACGTCTCGGTGAGCAGTCAGCGCGACACCCAACGCGCGCTCATCGCGAAGGAGCGGCGCGAGCTCGCCGAGATGCCGGAGGAGGAGCTCGCCGAACTCGCCGACATCTACCGCGCCAAGGGACTGAGCGAAGAGACTTCGCAGCGCGTCGCCCAGGAACTCACGGAGCACGATGCGCTCGCCGCGCACCTGGAGGCGGAGCTCGGCATCACCGAGCAGGACGTGGTCAGCCCGTGGCAGGCCGCCGGGGCGTCGGCGCTGGCGTTCCTGATCGGCGGGGTGCTGCCGATGATCGCGATCCTCGTCCCGCCGGCCGAGGTGCGGGTGCCGATCACGTTCGTCGCGGTGCTTCTGGCGCTCGCGCTGACCGGTGCCCTCGGTGCGCGCATCGGCGGCAGCTCGGTGCTGCGTCCGACGATCCGCGTCGTGATCGGCGGCGCGGCTGCGCTCGGGGCGACGTTCCTGATCGGCAGCCTGCTCGGCACCCAGATCGCCTGATCACTCGGCATGACGTCGGCCCCGGACGGTGTTGGGGGACCGTGCCGGGGCCGACGCGTGCGGGGGTCTAGCCTTCCGGGGTCACGTCCTGCGGGGCGTCGTCGCTCTGGTGCTGGCCCTGCTGGCCCTGACCGCTCTGGGTGCCGCCCTGGCCGCCCTGTCCGTGCGGGCCGTCGTGCGGCGGCTGGCCTCCGGGACCGTGCGGGCCGCCCTGGCCCGGGCCGCCCTGCTGGAGGCCGGGGCCGCCCTGCGCGGGACCCTGGCCACCCTGCATCGGACCCTGCCCTCCCTGCATCGGACCCTGCCCGACGGCGGCCGGCCCGCGGTCGCCGGCCTGCGCGAGGGCGAACCCACCGGCGCCGCCGACCGCGAGTCCGGTGACGAGGGCTGCCGCCGCTGCCCCGATCAGGATGCCGCGGCCGAACCGCGGGCTGGTGTCGGTCGGCGCGGTGGCCGGCTGCGTCGTCGCGTCGGCGACGGGGGCCGCGTTCTCTTTCGTGTCTGCCATGACCCCAGGGTGGAGAGGCCGGCTATGCGCCGTGTTGCCGTTTCCTATGAGCGGGCTCTGAGGTTCTGCGTTCCCGCGGCCTGGGCTAAACTCTCTCCCGGTACCGTGTCCGAGCGGCCGAAGGTGCAACTCTCGAAAAGTTGTGTGGGTTTACGCCCACCGTGGGTTCAAATCCCACCGGTACCGCCATGAAAAGGCCCCAAGAATGCAGCGATCTTGGGGCGTTTTCGACTCTCTGGACGCGTTTTGGCCACAGTTCGGCCACATCCTTAGTGAGCGAGGAGCATCGTCGTCATCGAGCGCTGTGACGAAGTGCTGCCGAGCGCGCATCGTCCAGCGATGCGGTGACGAACGACGCAAGCTCGGCGTACGCTTCCGAAACGCGGACGGCGATCGACGGCACGGTGACCACCACCGTGACGCTGCCGGCTCACTCTACGGATCGCCATCGACCCGGTCAGGTGGCCGCGATCAAGGTCTACGCGACCCGCTCAGGAGTCTGGCAACCGGCTCTCAAGTTGGGACCTGGGCGACGCTCGATGAGATCGTCGACTTGGAGGCCTACTCGTATTAAGTGCGAACGGGTCCAGGAGACTAGCGCGGAGGCAAGACCTTCTGGCGCTGCACCCCCAGTCCGGTGATGCCCAACTCGATGACATCCCCGGGTTGCAGCCAAACCGGGGGCGAGAAGCCCATGCCGACGCCGGGAGGCGTTCCGGTGTTGATCAGATCGCCCGGTTCCATAACGAGGAACTGGCTCAGATAGTGCACCAAGAAGTAGGGATCGAAGATCATCCGTGAGGTATTGCCCGTCTGTCGCCGGATGCCGTTGACGTCGAGCCACAAGTCGAGCGAGGTCACGTCACCGACCTCGTCAGGCGTAACCAGCCACGGCCCAGCGGGATTGAAGGTCTCAGCGGATTTGCCCTTCGACCATTGACCGTTCCGCTCCATTTGGAACGACCGTTCGCTGATGTCGTTGACGACGCAGAATCCGGCGATCGCTTCCCGTGCCTCCGCAGCGGACTCGAGGTAGCTGGTACGGCGCCCGATAACAATGCCGAGTTCGACTTCCCAGTCGGTCTTGAGGGCACCCCGCGGTATGCGCACCTCGTCCTCTGGTCCGACGAGCGTGTTCGGTGATTTCGTGAAGAGGATCGGCTCGTCAGGCACCGACTGGCCAGTCTCGGCGGCGTGATCGCGATAGTTCAGCCCGATACAGAGGATCTGGTGCGGGCGTGCGAATGGTGCTCCGACGCGGTTGCCCTCGATCGAGTAGGTGCTCGCTCTGGCCATCGACCGCTCCTCGACGATGGGGCGGATCAGCTCGATTCCGCCGCTTGCGAAGAAGTCCTCGTCGAAGTCGGCCACGACGTCGGAAACGTCGATGTAGGTGGCGCGGTCGAGCCAGACAGCCGGCCGCTCAGAACCATGTGGACCGATGCGCATCAGTTTCACGCCCGCGTCTCCCCTCTCGTGCTCCTCACAGCCGCAACGAACCCATTCCGCCGTCGACCGCCATCACTAGCCCGGTCGTCGACTCCGCCTCGGGCGACGCGAGGTACACCGCTGCGAATGCGACTTCCTCCGGGGTCACCAGGCGCCCGATCGGTTGTCGCAGACGGAGGGCTTCGGCGGCCCCCTCCGGGTCGTCAGCGGAATCGAGGAGGCGCTTGACCCATGGTGTATCGGTCGTACCCGGGGCCACGGCATTCACGCGGATGCCGTCCGTGGTGTGATCGGCCGCCATAGCGAGGGTCAGCGCAGCAACGGCGCCCTTCGTCGCGGTGTACAGAGCGCGATTTCGGACTCCGACCTTCGCGACGATCGAGCTCACGTTCACGATGGCCGGGCTCGGCGATCTACGGAGATGAGGCAGCGCGGCGCGGGAGATCCTCGCGATTGATACGACGTTGACATCGAAGACCCGATGCCATTCGTCGGCATCGTTCGCTGCGACGTCCCCTTGGGCGCCGATGCCGGCGTTGTTGATCACGATGTCGAGGCGGCCGAACCTCTCAACCACCGACCTCACGGCGGCGCGCACGGCGTCGTCATCGGTGACGTCGCATACGAAGGCTGGGACATCTTCCGCGGCGGAACTCAGGTCGCGGTCAAGGATGACGGCTTCGATCCCGCGCCCGCGAAGCGCAGCCACGACGCAGGCTCCGATCCCGCTTGCACCTCCGGTCACGATGGCGACGAGTTGGTCGGTCACGAAGTCCCCCTGGTTGTGGCGTCGAGCAGTTGCAGGACGTGCTGGTAAGTTGTGCCGGTCGCACGGGTCATGCCGATCTCGCACATGCGATTCGCCGACGCGTACGCCGAGGTGACGTGTGCCTGCACATCGGCAGCCTCGCGACTGGTCGCGGATTCTGTGAGTTCGGGGTGCAGTAGTCCGCGGTCGCCGGCGAAGGCGCAGCATGTCCACTCGTCCGCGACTCGCACCTCGTCGGCCGCGGCGGCTGCGACACGCATCAGCGCCGGGTCGATGCCAAGCCGCGTGGTCGAGCAAGTGGGATGGACAGAAATCGAGGAGACTCGGCGCGGCTCCGGGAGCCTGGGCAACACCACCCCATCGACGAACTGGATAGCGTCGATCACCCGGATGTCCTCCAAGCCGCCGACTTCCATCAGCCCCGTGAGGCCTTCGGTGCAGGAGGCCGCGTCGCAGATCACCGGCAGCTCTCCGTGCCGGGTCGCCTCCCACAACGAGGCCGAGGCGCGCTTCTTCATCTCGTCGTAGCCGTCCTGAAGTCCCTTCGATTTCCACGGCGTGCCGCAGCACAGGGCGGCAATATCGCGGGGCGTAACTACTGCCACCCCGGCGCGATCGCACAGTCGCAGAAGCGATTCCCCGACACCATCCCCTTCGTCGGCGCCAAACATGGTGGTGGTGCAACTGGGGAAGTACACCGCGACAGGGTCGGCCTGGGTGATGACCGCCCGACGCATCCCACCGGCCGGCAGGTCGGCGTGATACTCGGGCATCTTGTCGCGATCCAGGATCAACCGAGCGGCGCGTGTCGCGACCACGGGTACGGAAGCCGGCAGTGCGGCAGCGGCGCTGAGACCGCCGCTACCTAAACGTGTCGCAACATCCCAATGCTGCGCTGCCGCCTTCCACGTCGCCTGTTCGAGTCTCCCTGCGTTTTCAGCCCTCAAGCGCCGAACGAGATCGCCCGTGTTGATCAGCACGGGACATGCCGTCTGACACATGCCATCCACAGCACAGGTCTGGACCCCGTCGTAGCGGTATTCCCGTTGAAGCGTGCGGAGCAGACGTTGATCGCCGCGCTGCTCGGCAAGCCTCATCTCGCGGCGCAGCACGATCCGTTCGCGTGGTGTGAGGGTGATGTCCCTACTCGGACACACGGGCTCGCAGTACCCGCACTCGACGCAACGATCGACCTCGGCCTCGACGGTGACCGCGGGCTTCAGGTCGCGCACGTGTGCCTCGGGATCCTCGGTCAGGAGAACCCCGGGGTTGAGAACACGCCGCGGGTCGATGAGCGACTTGACCTGTTTCATCACGTCGTAGAGCTCGTCGCCGTACTGGCGGCGGACGAACGGCGCCATGATCCGGCCGGTGCCGTGCTCTGCTTTCAGCGTGCCGTCTTGGGCCAGGACGAGGTCAACCAGATCGTCGGTGAACGCTTTGTAGCGGGCGAGAAGCCGAGGATCCTCGAACCGCTCGTTGATTAGGAAATGGATGTTGCCGTCTTTGGCGTGCCCGAAGATGACGCTGTCTTCGTAGCCGTGCTTCGCGAAGAGCGCCACCAGCGATCGACAGGTGACGTTGAGATTCTCGACGGGGACGGCGATGTCCTCGAGCAGTGCTGTCGTCCCCGAGGGTCTCTTACCGGCGATCGCCGCGAAGAGACCTTTCCGAATGTGCCAGAGTTGCGCACGCCGGACCGCGTCTTCACTCAGATCGTAGGGAGAGCTGAGGGGCAGCCTGCTCAGGAGTGCGGTCGCCTCGCGGATGCGAGTATCGAGCGAGTTCCGCGTCGCTTCCTGGAACTCGACGAGCAGCGCGGCATGCTCGTGAACCGTTAGATTGCGAAGCTCGTTTGTGGCGGACGCGTCCTGCTGAGCCACCCGCATACTCGCGGCATCCAGCAGTTCGATCGTCGCGAACCCGGCCGCCACGAGCTCGGGCAGCGCCTGAGTGGCAGCGGTGAGGTCTTCGAACACCAGCAGACCCGTCGCTGCAAAGGGTTTGATGGGCACCGTGCGGAATGTCGCTTCGGCGACGAACGCAAGAGTGCCCTCACTGCCGACGATCAGATGCTCGAGGATGTCGACTGCGTCGTCGTGGTCGAGGAACGAGTTAAGGCCGTAACCGACGGTGTTCTTTATGGCGAACAGCTTGCGCAGCCGTCCGACAGAGTCCGGGTTGGCGCGAACGCGATCCCTCAAACGCAGCAGGCCTGCGTGCAGGGATGGCTCGTTGCGTTGCAGCACGGCATCCGAATCGTGCGCACCGGTATCGACGACCGTCCCATTGGGCAGAACCAGGACAGCAGAGTCGAGCGTTTCGTACGTGTTCGCCTCGACCCCACATGCCATCCCGCTAGAGTTGTTCGCGACGACTCCTCCGATGGTGCAGGCGATCTCGCTCGCCGGATCGGGACCCAGCTTCCTGCCGTTTCGAGCGAGGCGCAGGTTTACGGCACGCACTGTGGCGCCGGGTTCGACGCGCACTCGCTCGCCGTTGTCGAGCACCTGGATTCCGCGAAAGTTCCGGCGGGTATCGACGAGGATTGCGCCGGTGCCCGCCTGCCCGCTGAGGCTGGTACCCCCAGAGCGGAAGGTGATCGACGTCCCCTGGCGCCGCGCGACGTCGATCAGTTCGGCGATCTCCTCGGCGTTCGAAGCAGTCACAACGGCTTGAGGCGTGAGCTGATAGTGGGAGGCGTCATGCGCGGCCGCAAGGCGATCGGTCGCGCGGGTGGCGACAGAAGCGCTCGCCGAGTGCAAAGCACGAACCAGCTCGACGGGGGGATCCGACAGCGTGCGCGACGCTCTCATCCTGCTCCACCGCCGTATCGAGCAGTCCGCGGAGGGGAATAGGCGAGATGGAGCCACCAGCTCAGCGGTCGGCGCACGTTCACATGCGGCAACCGATCGGTCACCGCCGACGCAAGGTCATGGGCACCGGTGGTGGGTTCGATCGCGACAACGGAATGCGTTGCGAACACGCCGGCGTCCCAGTAGAGACCGAGTTCGCGCACTCTTGCCGGATCCCACGACATGGTGAGGCGCGCGCCGTCCGCGTGCTCCACCGCTGCCCAGGACGACGACCAGGTCAGGAACATCTTCAATGCGGTTCCGGAGCGGATGCGATCGATGGACCCGCGAAGCGGCACACGTCGACGCCGATGACGAGGGTAGTGCTCGGTTCCACGGGAGTTGCGCACGACGATTCGTGTGCCCCGCGGTGCGATGAAGAGCGGATGAGCAGACCAGAGGAGGGGAACATCTTCGGCCGACCTCGTAGTCACCGAGTACCTGAACGTGAGTCCGCTCGCAGAGCGCTGGATTGTCCGCCGGAGCGTCAGATCGAGAGATGGCAGACCGACCGTCATGTCCAGCAGATCGGGCTCTGAGTCGACGACCTCCCAGGGGCGCCGCCAGGCATCTCCGTGGTCGAGCAGTCGCGTCCCATTTGCGAGCGTGCACTCCCCCACGGTCGGAACGCACTCGTCCCAGCCGCCGGCGCCGCCATAGCGGGCCGACGGGTCACGAGGAAAAGAGGGCGCGATCCATTCGCGACCACCGACTATGACGCTGGTGATCTTGCCGCCATCCACATCATCGACGCGGAGATCGATGCCGCCGCCCGAGACGGTACGCATCGAGATCTAGAGGATTCCGAACCGCTGGAAAGCGTCCGCGGTCGACATCCCCGAGCGGAGAGCCTGACGCACCTCGCCCTCGCCCGCGACCTTCACGAACGCGTCGGCGATCACACGGTCCTCATGCTCTTTCGGCACCACCACGATGCCGTCGTAGTCGGCGAAAACCAGATCGCCGGGATTCACGAGTACCCCTGCCATGGTGACGGGGCAGTCGATGTCTACGACTTCGTCGCGGCCGTAGGAGTCGAGCGGCATGAATCCCCGCATGAACGTTGGCATCTCGAGTCGCTCGATCTCTTTGCTGTCGCGGATGTTGCCGTCCACGATGACGCCGCGCCCGCCTGCGACCTGGACCGCGGTGGCGAGCAGACCGCCGAACATCGCGCTCACCGAGGTGGGCTCGAGACTGATCAGCAGGACGTCACGATCAGTCATTGAATCGATCGATCCGAGCAACTTGCTGTAGGGCTTCTCGGGAACGTAGTTCACGGTCGCGCCTCGGGCGGTACGGGCGTATCCGACGACTTTCATATCCGGATGCAGGGGTCGAAGAGTGGGCGAAGCTACCTGGCCGGTGACCCCGATCGAGTCGAGTATGTCGCTAAGCACCGCGGTGAACAGCTGCGCGCTGATCTCCGTCAGCGAAAATTGGTGTGCCACTGGCGCCCTTCCGTTTCGCAGAACGGAATGACCATACCATTTTGGACGGCAGCGTCAAGCGGAACTAATACCAGCCGAAATCTTGTCCGCTGCAGCCTTCAACCTCTGCGCGACCCCATCGAGATCCTTCTCGGACAATCCGCTGACCGGCGCAGACAGACTGATCGCGGCCTGGAACGGGCCGGGGATGGCGACGGCCACGCAACGGCCGCCTAGTTCGTTCTCTTCGTCGTCGACAGCGAACCCGTTGGCGCGAACGCGTTCGAGTTCGCGCTGGAGCGCCTCCCAGGTGGTGAGGGTGCGGTAGGTCATGCGCTCATACGTCTCCCCGAGCAGCCCGTGAACCCTCTGGTCGGGCAGCTGGGAGATGATCGCTTTCCCCAATGCAGTGCAGTGCACAGGGTCCTTGTCTTCCGGACGCGCTGCCAGTCTCACGCTCTTCCGACTTTCGACGATGGCCAGGTATGACACGTAGGTCCCGGTGAGAACACCGAGATTCGCGGTTTCGCCGAACTCATCTCTCAACTCGTGAAGCCGTGGTGTCGCAACATCCACGAGGGTGTCGAAGTGGTTCGACTGAAAATTGAGCATCGCGAGCCCCAGTCGGTATTCGGCGGCGTCGCCGACCCGGTCCACGTAGCGGCGCGCTTGCAGCGTGGCGAGATACCGGAAGGCGGAGGTCTTCGGCAGGCCGCACGCCGACGCGATGTCTGCAAGGGAGACCGGTTCTTGAGCCGCGACCACGTCGAGAATGTCGCAAACCCGGTCTACCGCCCGGATCCGACTTTCCGCCCCGGAAGGCTCCAGGCCGGCGTCGTTCATCTCAACCGCATTCACACCTCGGATCGTATTCCCCTACGTGCGTTCCGTTAAGCGCCGACTTCGGCAAAAATGGGGCCACAACGGGAGGCATTGTTCCGACAGGTGGAGAGTCCGTTCCGTTTACGGTAGTGTGCTCGCACCACGCCCGGTCCGCCTAGGAGTCGCGGCTGGTCGGGACCCATTGCCATGGGTTGCCCGCCAACATCTATTGAGAGGCGCTTCCTGCAGTGACGAAGAAGACAATGCTTTCAATCGCCGCACTCGTGATCGGGACCGGCTTGGTTCTCGCGGGGTGCACGACCCCAACCGGCAATGGCGCGGATGCGAGCGGAAAGCTCACCATCTGGACGTTCAAAAAGGAATGGGTTCCCGGACTCGAAGCGGCTGGAGCCGCTTACTCGGAGAAGAACGGCGGGGATGTCACCGTCGACGTCGAGTACTTCGACGAGGCCAACGGTCTGTACTCGAGCAAGGTCACAGCGGCCGCTCGCGGCGACGAACTGCCCGATCTGCTGACCAGTTACGGTTCGCAATGGGACTACGTCGGGGGCAACCTCTACCAGCAGCTCAACGGAAAGCTGGACGACACCCTCGCGAACTTCCCCAGCGCTCTGGTCGACTCGTTTGTGAAGTTCAACGACTCGACCCAGGCGACGTGTGCCTCGAACCCCGACTGCACATACGGGGATGTGAAGATCGGCGACTACTACACGCTGCCGCAGATCTCCGGTGCGACGGGGTACTTCTACGCGAACAAGGATCAGCTTGAAGCGGCCGGTGTCGACCCGAACGTGGCCCCGGCCAGCTGGGAGGATCTGATCGCGGATGTTCAGAAGACTCACGATGCCCTCGGCGACGCCGGTGGGGCCGTCATCCCGCTGAAGATCCCGGAGACCGGCTGGTTGTGGCTCCTCCGTCCGACACTCTTTACACAGATCGGCGCGCAAGCCACAGCCGACCTGTTCGCCGACAAGACCGGTGAGTCGTGGAAGGACCCTGCAGTCATCCGCAGCCTGGCTATCTACGACGATCTGTCCCCGTACTGGATCCCGTCCGTTCTGCAGGACGGGATCGAGGAGGCCGATCAGGAGTTCGTCTCCGGTCAAGCCACGTGGTACTACGGCGGGACATTCAGTCTCGCGGGCCTCGTGCAGAAGGGGATGGACCCCTCGAAGCTCCTGGTCTTCCCGATGCCTGTGGCTGCGGGAGGTGAGCTGTCGAAGTTGACTCTTCGTCCCTGGGCCTCCGGTTCGATCGGCATCAGCAAGGACGCCAAGAATGCGGATCTCGCACTCGACTTCCTGAAGTTCTACATGAGCGAGCCGGGCGCACAAGCCTTCGCCAGCAAGGTCGCGGACACCCCCGCGGTGACGTTGCCGGCATCCGACTCGGACCAGAGCCCGCTGACGCCGGCGACGGCGGCGAGCTTTGGAGACGGCGAGGATGCATACGACGAGTTCGTGTCTTACGGGCCCACCTGCGATGCAGCGAAGACGTTGAACAACCAGGCCTCGGTCGCTTTGACCGGCCTAGTGACCGGCGAGCAGACGCCGGAGTCGCTCGCGGGTGTGCTGGCCGACCTGTACCAGAAGTCCTGGGCTGCGTGTGAATAGATCGAAGTCAACGGTGGGTCGCGCTTCGGCGCGGCCCACCGCTTCGCGTCATCGCAGGCGCAGCCGCGACTGGTCCGCGGCCCTGATGCTCGCCCCCGCCATCCTGATCTTCCTGGCGGTTCAGGTCTTCCCGATGGCCTTCTCGGCCGGTCTGAGCCTGTTCCGGTGGGATGGTCTCTCCGACCCTCGGTTCATCGGCCTCGACAATTACCTCGGGTTCCTCGCAGACGACTCGATCCTGCGTGGCCTTTTCCTGCAGTCGCTCGGCAACAACATCAAGCTCGCGATCTTCGTGACCCTGGGTGTCGTGGTGATCTCCATCCCGCTCGCGGTAGCGATGAACACCGTGGGAAAGCGCACACGGGGCCTGGTCCGGACCTCGCTGCTGCTGCCGATGGTCACTGCCGGAATCGCGGTCTTCTATGCATGGACGGCCTTGCTGGGATCAGACGGTCCCGTCGTGACGCTGTTCAAGCTGTTGCACATCGATCTGCTCGCTCCGAATGGCGGTTGGCTGAGTGACCCGGTGCTCGCCCTTCCCGGTCTCATAGCGGTGATGATCTGGTCGGGCGTGCCTTATGCGACGCTCCTGTATCTGTCAGGCCTTCAAAGCATCGACGGAACCCTCTACGAGGCGGCGGCGATCGACGGCGCAGGCCCCTGGCGTCAACTGGTCTCGATCACGCTGCCACTGCTGAATCCCATCACCCTGATCGTGGTGGTCCTCAACTTGGTGTACGCGATGCAGAGCTACGAGATGATCTACCTCATCACCAACGGCGGACCGAGTTACAGCACGAATACCGTCGGCCTCCTCAGCTACAACCTCGCTTTTGGAACGATAGGCGGCGGATCCGCGCAGTTCGGCACTGCAGCAGCGGTCACCTGGACGGTCACGGTGGGTATGGCCCTGGGTTATGTTTCCGCCCGACTGGTGGCGCACGCGCGCCGAGAACGGAGTCTGAGGTGAAGAGCCAGTCGAGACCCGGAAGCCTGCGCATCGCCGAACTCGGATTCCTCGCGGTATACGTCGTCGCGAACGTCTATCCGTTCTTGTGGATGGTGTCGACCTCCTTCAAGACGCGGGAACAGAGCTATCTCGACAATGGGCTGATTCCGAGCCCGATCACCGGTGACGCGTACGCGACGGTCGCCTCGGCGATCAACCTTCCGCAGGCGGTTGCAAACAGCGTGCTGTACAGCGGCATGACACTTGCCTGCGTCTTGCTGATCTACCCGATGGCCGGGTTCGTCCTGGCCCTCATCCCCTTCCGGGGGAGCAACACCGTGTTCGCTGCCCTTGTGTCCGGTCTCCTGGTTCCGGTGATCGTTCTGCTGGTACCCATCGTGATCCTGGTTCAGGAGGCTCACCTCCTCAACACCTGGCTCGGACTTCTGCTGCCGACGGTGGTCGCTGCGGGGCCGGTACCGCTATTCCTGATGCGAAACTACTTCGCGCTGTTGCCACGCGATCTGCTCGACGCCGCGCGCATCGATGGTGCGAACTTCTTCGGCGCCTTCCGTCGGATCTACCTGCCGTTGAGCGTTCCAGCTCTGACCACGGTCTCCATCCTGACCCTCGTGTATGTCTGGAATTCGTACATCCTCCCGAGCTTGATCATCAGCAATCCAGACATGGCGACGCTGCCGCTCGCGCTCTTCTCCTTGAACACGTCAGGTCACCCGGCGCCGAGCGAACTGATGGCTGGGGGACTTCTGGTGATCCTTCCCCTGATCGTCGCGTTCCTCTTCCTTCAGCGCTACTACGTCGCAGGCTTGACGGCAGGAGCCACGAAGCAATGACGCGAACGAGAACCGCTGTGGTCACAGGTGCGGCAAGCGGCATCGGCAAAGCGACGGTGGCCGCCCTCCTCGAGGACGGCTATCGCGTCTTCTGCTGGGATCGCAACACTCGAGCGCTCGCCGGCACAGTCGATGAGTTCGATCGCGAACATCGCGGTGCAGCGATCCCCGTGGAGTGCGACATCGCGTCGGCCAAGTCGGTCGCGGCCGCCACCCGAGCGCTGAACGGCGCACCGATCGGGGTGCTCGTCAATAACGCCGCCGCATGGGCGCCGAATGGGCCCCTGGCTGCGGTCTCGGAGGAAGCCTGGGAGGACGACCTCCGGCTTCTGCTCGGAGGTCCTCAGCGCGTCACCGCACAGCTCGACTCCCATCTCGAGAGTGGCGCGGCCATCGTCACCGTTTCCTCAGTGCACGGCCTGGCTGGTAGCCCGCACTGGGGGACCTACGACGTGGCGAAAGCGGGGCTCATCAATTGGACGCGAGTCAAGGCAGCCGAGCTCGGTCCTCGCGGCGTCACCGCAAATGTGGTCGCGCCCGGCGTCGTCCAGCTCGCCGCGCATAGCGACCCCACGCTCGAGGCGTTCCACATCTCATCGGGATTGGTGCCTCGCCTGGGCACCCCGGACGACGTGGCTCGCGCGATCGCATTCCTCGCGGACCCCCGCAACAGCTTCATCACCGGCACAGTGCTGGTCGTGGACGGCGGGATGACCGCGCGCCTCGGACTCACTGCGCAAGAGGTCCACAGCGACCTTCCTTCTGTATCCCGTGGAGAGATCCGATGAGAATCACCGAACTGAAGACGTGGAAGGTCGCGGTGACCCCGGGCATCAACTGGGTGTTCGTGCGTCTTTCGACAGATGAGGGGTTGCACGGCTGGGGTGAGGCGACTCTCGAGGGCAAGGATGAGAGCGCCCTCGGTGCGCTGCGTGACCTCGAGAGATCCCTCGTGGGTGACGAGGTGCCGTCGCCGGAAGCGGCGTGGCGGCGTGGCTTCCGCGGTGCGGCATGGAAGGGCGCTGCCTTGTACTCTGCTGTGAGCGCGGTCGATCATGCCCTGTGGGACATTCGGGGCAAGGCGCTCGGGCAGCCAGTGTCGGTGCTGCTCGGCGGTCCTGTCCGTGATCGCATCCACGCCTACACGTGGGCGGCCGCCTCTGAACGCACACCGACGCTGAGCGAAAGCGTCGCAGAGGCCCGGAACGATCACGGCTTCACCCATTTCAAGATGGCGCCGCTGGGTCGCTACTTCACTGCGGACAGCGCCGAGCTGGCGACGGCCGTCGATGCGGTTGCGGAAGTGAACGCGGCACTGCCTCCAGGCGGCAAGGTCGCCGTGGAGGGACATCAGCGCCTCTCGGCCTCGACCGCCATCCAACTGGCCTCGCAACTGCGCGACCTGAAGATTATGTTCCTCGAGGACTTCGTCAATTCCGACGACGAGTCGAGCATGGTCCACTTCAGGCGTCACGTCTCCCTGCCGATCACGGCCGGAGAGAAGCGGTACTCGCGGTGGGACGTCTGGCCGTTGCTGCGCGACCGGCTAATCGATTTCCTCTCGATCGACCTCTGCCACGCCGGCGGGATCAGTGAGTCGGGGAGGATCGCCTCGGCAGCCGAAATGGTCGGTGTCTCGGTGGTGCCTCACAACCCCAACGGCCCGGTCGGGATGGCGGCGACGCTGCAATTGGCGGCTGCCCATCCGAACATCGTGGCGATAGAGACGGTCCACCAGAGGTTCAGGCTGATGGGTGAGTTGAGTGGCGCCGCACCGGACATCGTCGACGGCTACGTCCGCATCCCCGATCTCCCGGGCCTGGGTGTAGAGCTGGACGTCGCCGCCCTTGAGCACTTCGCTGCGGAGTCCGAGGACTTTCCGTTCGGCCAGGATTTCGACGTTCCCACGGGACGGATCTAGATGCGTCCGCCCATCGCGGTAGCGGGGATGTGGCAGGAGACCAACACCTACTCGTCGCGACCCACCACGCTCGAGGACTACGAGAGCTTTGAGGTGGTCGCAGGGCGGCACCTCGTCGAATACCACTCGGGCCGTCGTTCGGTGATCGGCGGGTTCATTGCACACCTGGGTGACCGGGTGGCGCCAGCGTTGTCGGTCGCGGCATGGCCGGCGGGCCTCACACCCGATGACGTGTTCGACAAGCTGATGCACCGGTTTGAGCAGGAGCTATTCACGCAGCGTCACGCGGCGGGTGTGCTGCTCAATCTGCATGGCGCCATGGCGGCGCAGTCGCATCCGGATGTCGAACACGAGGTCGTCCGCCTGGTCCGTCGCGTGGTCGGCGACGTGCCCATCGTCGCGGTTCTCGACTTCCACGCCAATCCGTCCGCCGCGTTTCTCAGTCACCTCGATGCAGTGGTCAGCTATCAGACCTACCCGCATGTGGACATGTTCGACCGCGGGGTCGAGGCGGCGCAGCTCATCGAGGCGATGGTGGACAGCGGTAAGCGGTGGACGATCACCAGTCGCAAGCTTCCGCTGCTCACGAGCCCGATGTCGCAGGGAACAGACGGCACCCCCGTCGCCGAGATCATGGCTCGGCGCAATGAAATCCTGACGGACGGCCAGGTCTCCGCGATGCCGGGGTTCGTCTACAGCGATGTCGCACGGGGCGGGTTCACCGTCACGGTCTCCTCGCCTGGGAGAGGGGCGTCCGCCCCGTGCGATGCAATGGCCGAGTTCGTCTGGGACAGGCGCGACGAGTTCCATGTCGCATCCGAGCCCGTCCGAAACGGGTTGATCCGTGCGCTGTCCCGGGGGAAGGCGACCGTAGTAGCGGATGTCGGGGACAACATCGGAGGTGGCAGCCCGGGTGACGGCACTGAAGTCCTGAGCCAACTCTTGGAACTGCGCGCGACATCGGCCCTCGTCGTCATGTGCGATGCGCGAGTCGCTCGCGCCGCGTCCATAGCAGGTGCCGGCGTTGAGCTCGATGTAGAACTCGGCGGCCGCCTCGAGCGGCTTCAGGGTCCGCCCGTCGTCGATCGAGCACGGGTGCTGTCAACGAGTCCCGGACGCTACGTCGCGAAAGGGGAATGGATGGGTGGTACGGAGTTCGACATGGGACCTACAGCGGTTCTCCGGTTCGGCGGGGTGGATGTCATCGTCACCTCGGTCGCAACGCCCCCGTTCCACCGTGAACAAATCACCAGCCAGGGACTTTCGCCCACGGATTACAGCGTTGTGGCGGCAAAGGGCGCTCTGGCCTGGCAGGACGGTCTCGCCGACATCGCCGACGGAGCGGTCTTCCTCGACACCAAGGGCAGCACACCGGCTCGCCCCGAATCGCTCACGAGAAGCCTCCCTCCTGAGTCGGGCGGCACCTGGACCTACCCTTCGGGCTAAGGGACCGATGAGACGATGTCAGCTCGCGCCACGAACTCCGCCGTCAATCGCGCACCTAGGCCGGGGAGTTCGGGGGCCTGCATCCGTCCGTCCTCGATCGTCCAGGGAGTGTCGACGAGCGTCGGGTAGACATCGGTCAGGAACGCTCGCAGCACCTCTTGATACCCGACGATCGGATTGGCCCGCGCGAGGTGCAGGCCCGCAAGCAGGTTGATCGGGCCGGTGCAGTCGTGCATCGATGCGGTGACGCCGAAGGCGCTCGACAGCGCCAGGATCTGCTGGGCCTCCGTGATACCTCCGCACCAGCTCGGATCGAGATGCAGGAAGCCGATGGCCCGTTCCTCGAGCAGTTGCCGATACGCCCACCGCCCTCCTACATACTCACTCGCCGCGAGAGTGACTGCAGTACGACCCGCCAGACGTGAAAGCGCGCCGGGGTCGTGCGCGAGTAGCATGTCCTCCGCCCATGTGATGTTCAGGTGCGAGATCGCGTTGAGGATCTGCTCAGCTGCCGTCGGGTGCCAGAGCCCGTGACCTTCGACCATGATCTCGATCCGGTCACCTACGGCCTCTCGGATCCGGCTCAGCGTCGCGACACCCGCTTCGAGGTCAGCGCCTGAGATACGCGCGCCGCGGTCGGCGCGCGCGGCTGCGTCGAACGGCCACAGCTTCATGCCGGCGAAGCCTTCCGCCGCGAGCGCTGCTGCAAGTCCGCCGGTGTCGTTCTGAGCCATCCAGAGATCGTCGTTGCCGGTCGTCTGACCGTGGGAGACCGAGGTCGCGCTCGCGTACTTCGCTCCTGCACAGGTGTTGTAGACGCGTGCTCCCAGCGTCGGCACGGCACCAAGAAGGTCGCTGACGGGACGACCCAGTACGTGTCCGCGCAGATCCCATACCGCAAGGTCGACGGCCGAGAGCGCCCGCATATCGACACCGCCCGGGATCCGCCGTCCCGACCTGCCGTACAAGTCCTCCCAGTCCCAGCCATCACGGGTGACGTCCTGGTTCAGGACGAGTGGGGCGACTACTTCGTGGACATACGCGATCACTGACCGGGGTGTGTAGAAGGTCTCGCCCAGCCCTTCGGCGCCATCGTCAGTGAACAATCGAACGAAGGTCAGGGCCGGCATAACGCCCCGGGGCTCGTTCAGGGTCTCGATCCGTGTTATCTTCACACCGTTCCATTCGGCGGAATCTCCATTTCATTAAGACAGTAGCACTGACGCCGGGGAGGGCGGAATTGACGATCGACGCCGTCGAAGCTGAACGCGTCTCCGACTCGGTGAACGAACTCGGTGAATCACCGGCGTGGGATGCCGAATCGGCGCTGGTGCTCTGGGTGGACCTCGTCCGAGGTGACGTCCTCGAGGGGGAACTGCGCGACGACAGAGTCAGAGAACTCTCGCGATTTCACGCGGGCGACAGCGTCGGAGCGGTGATGGTGGGTCAGTCGGGCGAGCGGATCGTGGCCGGCCCTCGTCACCTCATCCGGATCTCGCGAGACCGCACGCAGCTCTCGGCATCGCGGGTGATCGCTGACCAGAAGCCCAGCCGGTTGAACGACGCCAAGGTCGATCCATGGGGTCGTGTCCTCGTCGGGACAGCCTCATTCCAGCCTGGGGTGAACAACGCTGAAGCCCTTCTTCGCGAAGAGGTCGACGGGTCGTTCACGGTAATCGACGACGACCTGAGCCTGTCCAATGGGATCTGCTGGTCTCCCGACGGCCAGACTCTGTACTACGTAGATTCGCTCATCGGTAAGGTATGGGCGCGGGACTACCGTGTAGGGAAGCTGGGCCAGCGCCGAGCACACCTCACCATCGATTCCGGCATCCCAGACGGGATGTGCATGGATGACGAGGGGCAGCTCTGGATCGCGGTCTGGGGCAGTGGATACGTATCGCGATTCCGGGACGACGGGCAAGAGACGGCGCGCGTTTCGATCGATTCTGCCCATCCGACGAGTGTCGCCTTCGTCGGACCGCAGCTCGACACCCTCCTCATCACGGCGGCCAATGATCGCCTCTTCGCGGCAGGTGTGGGAGTTGCCGGTTGGCCCGTTGCGGTAGCCCAGCCTCTTGACGCGATGCGGCCGGATCTGTGATCGAACAGGCACTCGCTGCGTTCGGGGTGAGTCGGACTCGAGTCGAGATCCTTCGTCTCTGCGCAAGTCAAGGCGCCGTCTCGACTCGCGAGCTCGTCGTAGCCCTGAACATTTCGGTGAGCGGGGCGCGAAAGCATTTGGCGGATCTCGTCGATGCTGGGGTGTTGACGACTACACAAAGACGTGTGCCGGGCGCGCGCTGGGATGCAGCTTGAACTGAACGCAGTCGAGGCATGGTCCAAATGACCCGCGGATGTCGACGGAGACTGCTTCACATCCCACCGGTACCCGTAACGGAAAATGGCTCGCCCTCAGCTCCATTTTGGGTTGCGCCAGGTCACGTGGCAGAACTCCGGACGACTGAACGCGGTGTTGCCGCAGAACGTCGACGGCCACCCCACCATCGAAGTGCATCGATCGAAACGTTTGACTCATCGACAAACTTCGTTTTACTATCGGCACACCCCGTGTTGAAGCGCTTCGACAGTTCGACCCGCCTCAACCTCCCTACACCACGACAATGGAGTTGAAATGATGCGATTTCTGGTAGCCGGAGTGGCTGCCGCTGCTTTGGTCCTCACAGGTTGTTCGACCGGCGGAGACGGGGGTGGCAGCGGCGGCGACGACGCGCTGACCATCGCCTGGATCTCGCCCGACGCGACGACGTCCGCCCGCTGGGAGACGCAGGACCTCCCCGCCTTCAAGGCGAAGGTCGAAGAGCTCGCCCCCGGCACCGAGGTCATCGCGAGCACCGCCTCGACCGACGAGGAGATGCTGCAGCAGGCCGAGTCCGCGATCACCCAGGGTGCGCAGGTCATCGTGATCAACCCGATCACGGCCGACGGTTCGCTGCCGGTGGTCGACCTCGCCAAGCGCGAGCAGATCCCGGTCCTCGCCTACGAGGGCCTGATCGAGAACGCGGAGCTCGACGGCTACATCACCTTCAACAACGAGAAGGTCGGTGAACTGCAGGCCCAGTACATCGCCGACAACGTCGACGAGGGCGCCACCATCGCGATCATGAACGGTGCGCAGGTCTGCACCGCGTGTATCGCCTTCAAGGTCGGCGCGCACAAGGTCTTCGACCCGCTGGCCGACTCCGGTGCCCTGAAGATCGGCTACGAGGCGGACACTCCCGACTGGCTGCCCGAGAACGCTCAGACCCAGACCGACCAGGCGCTGACCGCGCTGGGTGACGACGTGCAGGGCATCCTCGCGGCGAACGACGGTCTCGCATCCGGCGTCGTCGCGGCGCTCAAGGCTCGTCAGCTGAACGGCCAGGTCGTCGTGACCGGCCAGGACGCGACCCTCGCCGGCCTGCAGTCGATCCTCGCGGGCGACCAGACGATGACCGTCTACAAGGCGCTCACCGAGCAGGCCGCCGCAGCCGCCGAGGCCGCGGTTGCACTGGCCAAGGGCGGCGCCGCCGACAACCTCACGGACTCGTACGACAATGGGGGCTTCGACGTCCCGTCGCTGTTCCTGGACCCTGAGGTGATCGATCTGTCCAACATCAAGAAGGTCGTCGACGACGGCTTCGTGACCCGCGACGAGCTGTGCGCCGGCGACGTCGCCGACAAGTGTGACTTCTGACGCAGGAGCGCTCGAGCAGGAGGGGCGCCGCACCCACGGTGCGGCGCCCCGGCTGCGGATGCGCTCGATCCGCAAGTCGTTCGGCAACGTCGAGGCGTTGCGTGGCGTCGATCTCACCGTCCAGCCGGGCGAGATCATGGCGCTCGTCGGTGACAACGGTGCCGGCAAGTCCACGCTGGTGAAGACGCTCGCCGGCGTGCACATCGCCGACCAGGGCACGATCGAGGTCGACGGCGTCCCGGTGTCGATGGCCGGCCCGCAGGATGCGGTCCGCGCCGGCGTCGAGACCGTGTACCAGGACCTCGCCCTCTGCGACAACCTCGACGTCGTCGCCAACCTCTACCTCGGCCGCGAGCTGCGCTCGCCCGCCCGTGGTCCGCTGGCCCGATTCCTCGCCGGCAAGCGCATGAGCTTCGAAGCCACGCGCATCCTCGACGAGCTGGCCGTGACGCTCCCCTCCCTTCGCGCCCAGGTCGCGACGCTCTCGGGCGGTCAGCGCCAGGCGATCGCCGTCGGCCGCGCCGTGCTCTGGGGTTCGCGCATCGTCGTGCTCGACGAGCCGACCGCCGCTCTCGGCGTGCAGCAGACCGCCATGGTCTACCGCCTGGTCCGCACCCTCAAGGAGCGCGGCATCTCGGTGGTCCTCATCTCCCACAACATGGTCGACGTCTTCGAGGTCGCCGACCGCGTGACGGTGCTCCGCCTCGGCGCGAATGCCGGCGTCTTCGACACCTCGACCGACAAGCCCAGCGACGTCATCGCCGCCATCACCGGCTCCGACGCCATCACCGCCGCGGAGGGTCTGCGATGAGTGCCACCACCCCCGCGCCGCGCTCGCGGGTCGCATCGCTGCTGCGCCGCGACCTCGGCCTCTGGCCGGTCATCATCGGTCTGGTCATCATCGCGGTCGGCTTCCAGCTCGCGAACGACGCGTTCCTGTCGTCACGCAACCTGTCGAACATGATCCTGCAGACCGCGGTGCTCGCGATCCTCACGCTCGGCGTCATGCTCGTGCTGCTGCTCGGCGAGATCGACCTCTCCATCGGAGCGGTCAGCGGTCTCACCGCCGCCCTCATGGGCGTGCTCTCGGCGCTCGCCGGCTGGCCCGCCTGGGCTGCGATCCTCGCCGCCGTCGCGCTCGGAGCGATCATCGGGTTGATCCAGGGCGGCTGGATCGTCGCGTTCCGCGCTCCATCGTTCATCGTCACTCTGGCGGGGATGCTGGTCTGGCAAGGCCTGCAACTGCTGATCCTGACGCCCCAGAGCGGCCAGCTTCGCATCACGGACCCCTTCATCACGGGCATCGCGAGCAGCTACCTCCCCCGTCCCGCTGGATGGGCGCTCGCCATCGTGATCGCGCTCGGCGCCGCCGGATGGGTGGTGCTGCGTCGCGTGCTGACCAGCCGTTCCGGGTACGAGACCGACCCGATCGCGCGGGACGTCATCCGGATAGTTCTCGGCGTCGGCGTGCCGATCGGCGTCATGGTCATCCTCGACGGGTACTTCGGCGTTCCGTACCTCTTGCTGATCGTGCTCGCGATCACCGGGATCCTCGCGGTCGTGACCGGCTCCACGATCTTCGGGCGTCACATCTACGCGGTCGGCGGCAACATCGAAGCGGCGCGCCGCACCGGCATCCGGGTCTCGTCGCTGCGGGTGGTGATCTTCATGATCGTCGCCGGCCTCGCCGCGATCGCCGGGGTGCTGAGCGCGGCGCGCGGGTACTCGGTCTCGGTGAACACCGGCGGCGGCAACACGGCGCTGAACGCCATCGCCGCCGCGGTGATCGGCGGCACCAGCCTCTTCGGCGGCCGCGGCACGATCATCGGCGCACTGCTCGGTGCCCTGGTGATCAGCAGTGTGCAGAATGGGCTTGCCCTCCTCGGTCAACCCGCCGCTACCCAGGTGATCACGACCGGCCTCATCCTGCTGGCCGCGGTCACTCTCGACATGGTCGCCCGTGGGCGGCGCCCCTTTGGAGGACTCCGGTGAGCTCACCTTTCGCATCCGGCCTGACACCCGACGAACTGCGTCGCCTGCCCGCCGACTTCCGCTGGGGCGCGGCCACGGCCGCCTACCAGGTCGAGGGTGCGGCGAACGAGGACGGCCGCGGACCGACCAACTGGGACACCTTCAGCCACACGCCCGGCAAGTCGCTCAATGGCGACACCGGTGACGTCGCGGCCGACCACTATCACCGCTACCCCGAGGACCTCGATCTCGCGGCCGCGCACGCGATGAACGCGTACCGGTTCTCGATCGCCTGGTCCCGCATCCTGCCCACCGGCAGCGGTCAGGTGAACCAGGCGGGCCTCGACCACTACTCGCGGATGGTCGACGCGATGCTCGAGCGCGGCATCGAGCCGATGGTGACGCTCTTCCACTGGGACCTGCCGCAACCTCTCGAGGATGCCGGCGGCTGGTACAACCGCGTCACCGCGCTGCGCTTCGCCGACTACACCGAGATCGTGCTCGGCGCGCTCGCCGACCGCGTGCCCAAGTGGCTGACGCTCAACGAGCCGTGGACGGTGGTGAGTCAGGGCTACTCGCGCGGGCTGCACGCGCCGGGCTACGCGGACTATCACACGGCCGGAACGGCGATCCATCACCTGCTGCTCGCGCACGGTGAGGGGCTGGCGCGATTCCGCGCGCTCGCGCCGGCGAACGCGGAGATCGGCATCACCCTCTGCCAGGCATCGGTGACCCCGTGGTCCTCGAGCGAGAAGGACGTGGCCGCCGCGCGGCTGCTCGACGGCGAGCAGAACCGGGTGTACCTCGACCCGCTCTTCCGCGGGAGCTACCCGGAGGACCTGGCCGAGCTCTTCCCCACCCTGTTCGACGCCGAGATCGTCCGGCCGGGCGATCTCGACACGATCAGCGCGCCGATCGACTACCTGGGCGTCAACTACTACCTCAACCACATCGTGCAGGCGGATGCGCTGGTGCCGGTCCTCGGTGCCCGCATCATCAATCCGCCCGGACCGGCGATGAGCGCGGGGATCACGGCGGTGCCGGAGGCGATCTACGATCACCTCACCCGCATCCATCGCGAGTACCGCGCCCTGCCGATGTACATCACCGAGATGGGCACCTCGCTGCACGACTACGTCGACCCGACCGGTCGCGTGCGAGACACGGCGCGGATCGACTACCTCCGTTCCGTCGTGGCGTCCATCTCGCGGGCGATCGACGACGGGGTGGACATGCGCGGGCTGTACGTCTGGTCGCTGCTGGACAACCTGGAATGGGAACTCGGGTACTCGATCCGGTTCGGTCTGTTCTTCGTCGACTTCGGCACCCAGGCCCGCGTGCCGAAAGACAGCGCCGGCTGGTACCGCGACACCATCCGGGAGCATCAGGCGCTGACCGGGACAGCCGGCTGATGGCGACCATCGACGATGTCGCGCGCGACGCCGGGGTGAGCGCGAGCACCGTCAGCTACGTGCTGTCGGGCAAGCGCACCATCTCGGCCGAGACCCAGGCGAAGGTGGCGCGCAGCGTGCGCAAGCTCGGCTACCGGCCGAACGCGAGTGCGCGCGCGCTCGCCAGCAAGAAGTCCGGGGCGATCGGACTGGTCGCCCCGTTCCGCGCCGACAACAACGTCCCGGTGCTCATGCAGTTCGTCGCCGCGATCGCCACGGCTGCGCGCGTTCACGATCACGACGTGCTGCTCGTCACCCAGGAAGAGGGCGAGGAGGGGCTCCGCCGCGTGAGCCACACCTCGCTGGTGGATGCCGTGCTCGTCATGGACGTGGAGGCCGACGACTCCCGCCTGCCGATGCTGCGCACCCTCGGACTGCCGAGCGTTCTCATCGGCTTGCCCGACGAACCGCGCGGCCTTTCGTGCGTCGATCTCGACCGGCGGCAGGCGGCGGTGCTCGCCGTCGAACACCTCGCCCAGCTCGGCCACCGCTCGATCGCCATGGTCGGCGCACCCCAGGCGGTCTACGACCGCGGCAGCGCGTACGCCCTGCGGTTCACCGACGGGTTCGAGTCGGCCGCCGCGAAGCGGGGACTGGCGGCGAACTGGGTGCCGGTCGAGCAGAGCTTCGAAGCCACCCGCTACGCGGTCGAGTTCCTGCTCGACGCCGACCCGGCACCGACGGCACTCATCGTCCAGAACGAGGCCGTCCTCGCCGCGGTGCTCGCCGTGCTCGAGCGCCGGCAGATCCGCGTGCCGGAAGACATCTCGGTCGTCGCCATCGGACCGACCGACCTCGCCGTCAACCAGCGGGTCCCGCTCACCGGCATCGATGTCCAGGCCGAGCGCATCGGAGCCAGCGCCGTCGAGATGCTGATGAAGCAGCTGAAAGGCGATGC
>DATMFW010000019.1:0-41011 GCA_035556655.1 Pseudolysinimonas sp. | reverse complement strand
TTCTTGAAGGAGACCTTCCAGCTCGTCTGGGCTCCCGGTGCGAAACCGTAGTCCGGCGAGTTGGGGGCCGCCGAGATGGTGACGGTTCCCGAGGCCGCGACCGAGTACTTGCCGGCCGACACCTGCGATCCGTTGACGGTCCAGATGACCGCGTCGGGGTCGCTGAGGTCGTTCTTCAGCGTGTACGAGCCGCTGTTGAAGCAGCCGATCTGGCTCGCGACCGTCGCCGGCGTCACCAGCGGGTGGGTCGGAAGGCAGGTGCCCGAGTTCACCGTGAAGTCGTACGGCAGGGTCACGCCGGCCGGCAGCTTCAGGTTGTACTTGGACGTGTCGTAGGTGATGGTGATCGAGTGCGGGCCGTTGGTCAGCGCGATCGTGGTCGCCACGCCGTCCTGCAGGCCGGCGATCGGCACGCCGTCGAGCGAGTAGGTGACGTGCGGGGCTCCCGTGACGATCACCGCACCGGGGACCACGACGCGCGGGTCCTTGGTGTCGTCGCAGTACTGGTGCGACCAGACCGGGGTGACCGGCTCGACGATGCCCTTGCAGTCACCCGGGTCGACGAAGGTGTAGTCGAAGGTGAACGCCTTCGTCTGGTACTTCGTCGGGTCGGCGGCGTGTGCCTTGACCACCAGGTGGGTGCCGGGGGTGACCGTCACCTTCGTGTCGGCGGTGATCGCGGTGTCGGTGAACGACGCGCCGCCGTCGATGCTGACCTCGTAGACCACGTTCGGCACGTAGATCAGGGTGTAGGTCAGGGCCGGAAGAACGCCGGGGTGGTTCACCACGTCACAGGTGCCGGTGACGATGGTGGGGTCCTTGGGCTTGATCTCGACGAGGCAGGTGCCCGCCGCGTCGACCGTGTAGTCGTAGACCTTCGTGCCGCCCTTGAGCGTGTAGAAGTTGGCGGTGTCGCCTCGGGCGATGATCTGGATCGCCGTCACGCCGTCCGGGACGTCGTACCAGCCGGAGACCGTGACGTCGGTCTCGACGCCGTTGATCTTCACCGAGTAGATGACACCGGTCTTCGCCGGGATGAAGTACTGCGCGAGCGAGTGCTGACCGGGGGCGGTGCAGACCTGCTTCTTGAAGTCGGGCGTCACCGGCTCGACCTCGACGGTGCAGCTGCCGGGGGTGGGTGCCGTGAACGTGAACGTCCAGCTCGAGGTGCCGACGATCTGGTACTTCGGGTCGCTGACCGAGGCGACGATGTTCACCGTCGTGCCGTTGGTGGCCGGCCAGGTGCCGTCGGCGCGGGTCTGGCCGTCGACCGTGTAGGTCACGCCGTCGACCTTCTTCAGCGTGTAGCTGGGGTCGGTGAAGTGGTTCGGGCCGTCGCAGACCGACGGGTTGGGGGTCGCGCCGGGGGTGACCTTGATGCACCCGGTCGGGAACGCGCCCTTGCTCAGGTAGCCGCTGTTCTGGCTGTAGACGTCGTCGCGGTTGGTGTTGGGGTCACCGTCCCAGAAGCCGGTGAGCACCAGTTCGAGGTTCTGGCGTGCGTCGACGGTCTGCGGGAAGGTCTTGGTCTCGCCGAAGCCGAGGGTGGTGGTGTTGGGGGCGACGACGCCGGGCAGGTTCGAGGCCGTGATCAGCTCGGACTTGTTCGTCTCCGAGTTGGTGACCGACCAGGTGACGGTGTACTTGCCGTCGACGGCACAGACGACCTTGGCGCTGATGGTGTTGTGGTGCGCGCTGGCCGGACCGGCCACGAGCGCGACCACGCCCAGTGAGAGCACGGCCGTGACGAGGCCGGCGAGAAGCTTCTTGAACATTGCGGGGGATTCCTTGCTGAGAGGAGAGCCGCGGGGGGGCGCGGCTGAACACGCGGGGGTACGCCTCATCCGCGCAACAGAGCGCGCGGGGGCGTCCGGATGGGACCGGTGGGGGACGGGAAGCGGACCGGGGGGATCCGCGGGAAAGCGGGTGAGAGGGGGTGGGGGTTGGGGGGGACTCCAGCTTCGTTTCTGATCCGTGTGCGGGTGCGGGCGTGCTGGTTTTCGGGTAGACGCCCATTCGGACAGAGTGAAAGTACCACGTCCCCCAAAGTGCCGACACCCGTATGGGGGTCACCCGTGGACAACGACGAGGGTGAAGGAGCGGGTTAAGGAATCCGGGGGCTCAGTGCACGTACTCGAGCAGGTCGAAACCCACCGTGCGCATGGCGTCGAGAACCCGCAGGCGCGCGGCGATGCCGCTGTCGTTGAACTGCGCAGACACGGCGTAGGCGACGCCGGCCCGCGGACCGCGGAGCACGCCCGCCTCGGCACGCACCCCCGCATCCGACCCGGTCTTGTTGACCAGCAGCAGGCCGTGATCCGAGCCGCGGTGCGACAGCGGATCCAGGCCGAACGCACTCGCCACCATCGACAGGTCGGAGTTCAGCGAGAGCCACCCGAGCACGCGCGACGACGTGAGGCTGTCGACGACCTCGCCGCGGGCGAGCGAGGAGAACAACCACATCAGCTCTGCGGTGGATCCGACGGAGAGCTGCGGCGCATCGTCGGGTCCGCGGGAATCGCGCACCAGGTCGAGCAGCGCCGTGCGCAGCAGGCCGAGCCCCTCCGTGCGGTCGCGCACCGCCTGCAGGCCCACCTGGCGCAGCAGGACGTTGGTCGCGAGGTTGTCGCTCGTCGCCCCGACGAGCGAGGCCAGGTCCGCCACCGGAAGCGAGGGAGCCTGCAGGTGCTGCCAGACACCGGAATCGCCCACCGCATCCCGCGAGGTCTTGTCGAGGATGCCGTAACCCGAGGCGTCCCGCTCGGTCAGGCGCGCCGAGACCTCGATGAGCAGCAGGATCTTGCCGATCGACGCCGTCGGCAGCACGATGCGCTCGTCGATCGCCACCAGCACCCGGCCGGTGTCGAGATCCATGACCGAGGCGGAGACCTGAGCGCCCTCGTAGGCCAGGTCGCCCAGCGCGGTGAACGTGTTCGCGAAGTTCTCGACCGGCCTCAGCGCGCGGTGCTGGGGCTCGCGCGGCGCACGCACGCGCGAGCTGCGCTCACGGCTGGGGGCGATCTCTACCAAATGGTGACTCTGTCCTCCGGATCGAGCCACAACGCGTCGGTGGGCTGCACGTCGTAGGCCGAGTAGAACACATCGATGTTACGGACGATCTGGTTGCAGCGGAACTCGTTCGGCGAGTGCGGGTCGATCGACAGCAGACGCAGGGCCTCCTCGTCGCGCAGCTTGATCTGCCAGGCCTGCGCCCAGCTGAGCAGGAAGCGCTGGGCGCCGGTGAGGCCGCCGACGACGGGCGGCTCGGAACCCCCGAGCGAGAGCAGGTACGCCTTCCAGGCGATGCCGAGGCCGCCG
Source organism: Pseudolysinimonas sp. (assembly GCA_035556655.1). Taxonomy (GTDB): domain Bacteria; phylum Actinomycetota; class Actinomycetes; order Actinomycetales; family Microbacteriaceae; genus JBDSKH01. Next base: position 37,693 of record DATMFW010000019.1, on the reverse strand, counting down.
AGGTCGCCGATGTTCTCCCCGATCGTGAGGTCGCCCTTCACGTGATGGCCGGGCAGCTGGGCGGGTTCGAGCGCGTCGTACTGCCCGATCAGGGATGCGGTGCGCCTCTCGAACGCCGCCTTGTCCTCCGCGGTCCACCAGTCGGTGAGCCGGCCGTCGCCGTCGTACTGGGAGCCCTGGTCGTCGAAGCCGTGCCCGATCTCGTGCCCGATCACCGCACCGATCGCGCCGTAGTTGGCCGCCGCATCCCGACTCTCGTCGAAGAACGGGTACTGCAGGATCGCGGCGGGGAACACGATCTCGTTGAAGCCGGGGTTGTAATAGGCGTTGATGGTCTGAGGGGTCATGAACCACTCGTCGCGGTCGATCGGCTTGCCGATCTTGCCCAGCTCGCGCTGGAACTCGAACTCGGTGGTCGCCCGCACGTTCGCCAGCAGGTCGTCGGGCACGATCTCGAGTGAGGAGTAGTCGCGCCATTTCACCGGGTAGCCGATCTTGGGCGTGAACTTCGACAGCTTGTCGAGGGCGCGCTCGCGGGTGGCCGGGGTCATCCAGTCGAGGTTCTCGATGCTCTCGCGGTACGCGCTCACCAGGTTGGCCACCAGTTCGTCCATGGCGGTCTTCGCGCTCGGGCTGAAGTGCCGCTCGACGTAGATGCGCCCGACCGCCTCGCCCATGCTGCCCTCGACGAGGCTCACCCCGCGCTTCCAGCGCGCGCGCAGCTCGAGAGCTCCGGTGAGGGTCTTGCCGTAGAAGTCGAAGTTGGCCTGCACCACCTCGGCGTGCAGATAGGGGGCGGCCGAGCGGATGACCTGCCAGCGCAGCCAGTCCTTCCAGGCGTCGAGGCGGTCGGCGACGAGCAGGCCGGCGAGGCCCTCGATGAAGCTCGGCTCCCGCACGACCACCTCGGCGAACGCGCCCTCCGGCACGTCGAGTCCGGCGAGCCAGCCGGCGAGCAGGTCGCCCCCGGCGAGGTCGTCGACGGCGCTCCAGGCCATCGGGTTGTAGGTGGCCTGGCTGTCGCGGGTGCGCACGTTGTCCCAGTGCTGGGCGGCGATCGCGGTCTCGAGGTCGAAGATTCGCTGCGCGCGGGGGCCGGGGTCGGGAAGGCCGGCCAGCCCCAGCATCCGCTCGAGATGCGCCCGGTACGCGGTGCGGATCTCACCGAACTTCTCTTCGCGGTAGTACGACTCGTCGGGCAGGCCGAGCCCGCCCTGCTCGAGGAAGACGAGGTAGCGCTCGGGGTCGCCCGGGTCGTTGTCGACGAACGCCTGCAGGAAGCCGCTGGTACCGAGTCGCTCGAGGCGTCCGGTCGCGGCGAGCAGCGAGGCGATGTCGTCGATGCCCTCGATGGCGTCGAGGTCGGGCTGCAGGGCGGTCCAGCCGCGCTGCTCGATGCGCTCCTCGTCCATGAAGCTGGAGTAGAGGTCGCCGACCTTCGCCTCTTCGGTGCCGGCCGCCGCGTCCTGTGCCTCGAGGATGATGTCGCGCACGGCTTCCTCGGCCTGCTCGGCGAGCACGTAGAACGAGCCGTAGCGGGCCTTGTCGCTCGGGATCTCGGTGCGCGCGATCCACTTGCCGTTGACGTGACGGAACAGGTCGTCCTGCGGACGGATCGTCTCATCGAGTTCGGCGAGGTCGATGCCGGCGGTGGGGGTGGGATCGGAAGCCATGCACGAAGCCTACGAGCCCGCGGCCGCCGCGCGCCGCGCGGGGCGGAACTCAGCCGGCGGGGGGTGCCGTCGTGGTCCCGGTGCGCAGCTCGCAGTGCAGCAGGACGGGCCGGCCGCGCCGGCCGGCCAGTTCGGCGAGGGCCGCCGCGGCGGCCGCGCGACCCTTCTCGACCGCCGGCTGCACCAGGGTCGTCAGGACGTGCGAGGTCGCGCCCTCGAGCCGGACGCCGTCGAACCCGAGGACGCTGAGGTCGCGCGGCACGACGATTCCGAGCCGCTCCGCCTCGCGCAGCACCCCGACGGCGAGCAGGTCGCTCTGGGCGATGATCGCGGTCGGGCGGTCCCCCGCCGGCGCGTCGAGCAGGCCGTGTGCGGCACGGGCCCCTTCGTCGATGGTGCTGCCGCCCGCCGAGTGGGCGGGGGCATCGGGGAAGACGTCGCGCGCACCGGCGAGCCGCTGCAGGGTGGTGCTCGCCGCCGACTCGGCGATGCGCTCGGCGGTCACCTCGCCGCGGGACCGTGCCGCATCCATCGGCAGGGTGATGATGGCGACCCGGCGGTGGCCGAGCCCGTGCAACAGCTCGGCGCCTCGGCGGGTTGCTTCGCGGTTGTCGAGGTCGACCGCCACGGCGTCCTCGATCGGCACCGCCTCGATGGCGATGACCGGCACCCGGCGCCGGCGGAGTGCGGCCACGGAGGGGGCGATGTCGGTGCTGCACCCGAGCAGGATCGCCGCGTCGACGGGGGCTGCGGCGAGGTCGATGCCGTCGGAGGCCCGCGGGATGACAAGCAGCCCGAGCCGCTCGTCGCCGAGCTCTTCGCCGATGCCGTCGAGCAGGGCGAGGTTCATCGGATCGCGGAAGGTGTCGGCGAGCGAGTCCTCGGTCACGACGCCGATCACGCCGGTGCTGCCGCGCCGCAGCGAGCGTGCGGTCGGGTCGGGGCCGGCGTAGTCGAGTTCGGCCGCCGCGGCGAGCACGCGATCACGCGTGGCGTCGGCGACGGGGCCGCGACCGCTGAAGACCAGGGATGCCGTCGAGACGGACACCCCTGCCCGTCCGGCGACCGCGGCCAGGGTGGGCCGTGGCGCGCTTGCCCGCTCGCTCATCGAGCGATATCGTACTCGAAACGATTCGATCGAAACGATTCGACCCCGGTCATCGCCACCCGTCCTCCCCAGCCCGGCAGGAACCATGAGCACCACACCGCCCGCCACCCGCCCCGCCTCCGCCACGGCCTGGCGCAACGCGGTCTTCGTCGTGTTCCTGCTCAACGGGCTGGGTGCCGCGGCCTGGGTCAGCCGCATCCCCAGCATCCGCGACCAGCTCGGAATCGGCGTGGACAGCGTCGGGATCCTGTTGGTCAGCATGTCGGTCGGGTCGATCGTCGGGCTGATCCTGTCGAGCCACCTCGTGCACTGGCTCGGCGGCCGGATGACCATCCTCGTCTTCATCGCCGGATGCGGTGTCGCCCTCGCGCTCATCGGCGTCGGCACCACGGTGCTCGGCAGCTTCGTCGCCACGATGGTGGGCTTCGCGCTGTACGGGTTCGCCAGCGGCATCGCCGATGTCGCGATGAACGTCTCGGGCGCAGGGTCCGAGCGGGCCAACGGCCGCAACATCATGCCGTGGTTCCACGCCTGCTGGAGTCTCGGCACCGTGATCGGGGCCGCCATCGGCTCGGCCGCCGCCTTCGCGGGGGTCGACCCCGCCATCCACTTCGCCGGGATGGCCGTCGTGCTGGTGGTCGGCGCATTCGTGGTGGTGCGCTGGATCCCGTCCGACGACGCCCTCGCCGGGGATGACGCCGGGGCGCCCACGGCGACCTTCCGTGAGCGCATGGCCATCTGGGTGAACCCGCGCACCCTGCTCATCGGGCTCATCGTCCTCGGCATGGCCTTCACCGAGGGCTCGGCGAACGACTGGCTCGCCATCGGGTTCATCGACGGCCGCGGTTTCGACAACGGGCAGGGTGCACTCGTATTCGGCGTGTTCACCGTGTCGATGACCGTCGGCCGGCTCGTCGGGGTGCCGCTGCTCGACCGGTTCGGCCGCGTGGCCGTGCTCCGGGCAGCTGCGATCGCGGCCGCGATCGGCATCGCCGTGGTGATCCTCGTCCCGATCGTGCCGATCGCGATCGCCGGGGTCATCCTGTGGGGACTCGGGGCGTCCCTCGGCTTCCCGGTCGGCATGTCCGCCGCCGCCGACGACCCGCGCACGGCCGCCGCCAGCGTGAGCGCCGTCGCCACCATCGGCTACGGGGCCTTCCTCATCGGGCCTCCGCTCATCGGGTTCGTCGGGCACGAGATCGGGGTGCTGAACGCGCTGTCGATCGTGCTCGGACTCATCATCGTGGCCACTCTCGCGGTTCCGGCCGCGCGCGAGCCGCGCTCGGCCGCCTCCCGCGACGCGATGCGTATCTCAGGAACGGGTGAGGCTGCCGCGGCGGGTGAGCCGGCGACGGGCGACTCCCGACCCACGAGCCACACACCATCCTGAGTTGCGGCGGAACCTAGACTCGACCCCGTGCGTCTCGTGGTTGCCCGCTGCTCGGTGGATTACGCCGGCCGCCTGAGTGCGCACCTGCCGCTCGCGACCCGGTTGCTGGTGCTGAAGGGCGACGGAAGCGTGCTGGTGCATTCCGACGCCCTCAGCTACAAGCCGCTCAACTGGATGAGCCCGCCGGCCACGTTCAGCGTCGACCAGGTCGACGACGAGCGACGGGATGCCGGGGTCACCGAGATCTGGCGCGTCACCCACGCGAAGACCGCCGACCTGCTGGTGATCTCGATCCACGAGATCCTGCACGACTCCACGCACGACCTGGGGGTCGATCCCGGTCTGCAGAAGGACGGCGTCGAGGCCGATCTGCAACGCCTGCTCGCCGAGCAGATCGAACTCCTCGGCGAAGGCTTCACGCTGGTGCGCCGCGAGTACATGACGGCGATCGGGCCGGTCGACATCCTCGCCCGCGACGCCGAGGGTGCGAGCGTCGCGGTCGAGATCAAGCGCCGGGGCGACATCGACGGTGTCGAGCAGCTCACCCGCTACCTCGAGCTGATGAACCGCGATCCGCTGCTCGGTCCCGTCTCCGGGGTGTTCGCGGCCCAGGAGATCAAGCCGCAGGCGCGGACCCTGGCGGCCGACCGCGGCATCCGGTGCGTGGTCCTCGACTACGACGCGATGCGCGGGCTCGAGTCGGGGCACACCCGGTTGTTCTGACCGCGAAGGTCGGGTTCAGGCGCCGCCGTCGGTGAATCCCTGGAAGATGATCGCGACCACGCCCAGCACGATCTGGATCGCGACGAGCAGCAGCGGCAGCTTGAGCGCGTCGAGGGTGCGCTCGCGCCGGTAGATCATCGCGTACACGACGATCACGGCGAGAAGCAGGATGCCGAGCACCCCGAAGCTCCAGCCGAGGATCGGGCCGAGGTAGGCCGTGCCCTTCCAGGTCTCCTTGATGCCGTCCGGGTTCGACGAGTCGAGAACCCCCTCGACGATGCGCGACACGGTGACCGGCACCGCGAACACGACCGACGACAGCACGACCGAGATCGTGAACAGCAGGCTCGTCGACGACCCGCGCGGCATGACCTTCTCGGGCTTGGCCGGGCTCGGACTGGGGGTGGCCGCAGCCGGGGAGGTTCCGCTCATGCCGCCTAGGCTAGTGCGGATGGAGAGCCCGTACACCGCCGTGCTGTTCGATCTGGACGGCACCATCGTCGACTCGGCTCCGGGCATCACCGCGACCCTCGCCAAGACGTTCGCCGCGATGGGTCTGCCCATCCCGGCGCCGGCCGAGCTGCTCGCCTATGTCGGCCCGCCGATCCTCGACGCGTTCCGCGAGCGGGCCGGGTTCGACGATGCCACGGCGCGGCGCGCGCTCGAGATCTACCGGCCGCTCTACCGCGAGCACGGGGTGTACGACGCGACGGTCTACCCGGGGCTGCCGGCCGTTCTGCAGCACATCCACGAGGCCGGGCTCCCGCTGTCGCTCGCGACGTCGAAACCCGAGACCCCCGCCGGGATGGTGCTGGACCATTTCGGCCTGCGGCCCTGGTTCGACGAACTCACCGGCGCGAGCGACGACGAGGTCAGAAGCGCGAAGGCGGATGTGGTGGCCGAGGCCCTGCGGCGTCTAGCGGCGCGCCGGGCCGATCTGTCGCATCCGGTGATGGTGGGAGATCGCAGCCACGATGTCCACGGGGCGGCCGCGCACGGGGTACCGACGGTCTTCGTGACCTGGGGCTACGGGGCGCCTGAGGAACAGGCGGGTGCGGTGAGCGTCGTCGACGACACCGCCGAGCTGCTGCGGAGCCTGGGGCTGTAGAGCCTCACCGCGCCAGCCGCTCCACCGCCCCGTCGAAGATCCGGGGCGCGGCCCTGGCCACCGGGACGATCGCGGGGCGCAGCGGCGAGGTGGCGAGCCGCACCACCGCACCGGTGAGCCGCCGGAAGTCCCGGGTGACGCGCACCCACTCCCGCTCGTACCTCCCGGGTTCCGCGTCGATGGCCGCCTGGACGGCGACCTTCGCCTGCTCGAGCCCGATGCGGATGCCTTCGCCGGTGAGGGCGTCGACGTATCCGGAGGCATCCCCGATGAGCATCGCGCGCCCCGCCACCCGCGCACGCGTGCGCCGGCGGAACGGGCCGGCGCCCCGCAGCGTGCTGGCGGCCGCCGCACCGGAGACGCGTGCCGCGAGCTCCGGCGCGCCGGCGAGTGCGTCGTCGAACCGGGTCCCCTGCCGGGAGAGCAGCGAGAGGCCGACCATCCCGTCGCCGGTGGGGGTGACGTAGATCTCGCCGGCGGGGGTCCAGTGCACTTCGATGAGGTCGGTCCACGGGTCGATGCGGTAGTGGCGGCGTTGTCCGTACCGGCGCCGGCCGCGGGGTGCGGGCAGCGCGAGTCCGAGCTCGCGGGCGAGGCCGGAGTGCAGGCCGTCGGCGGCGAGCAGCCAGTCGGCGCGGATGGGGCCGGCGGTGACGCCGGAGGAGTCCTGCTCGATGTGTTCGACGCGGCCGGCGACGAGTCGCACCCCGAGGTCGAGTGCGCGGTCCTGCAGGGCGGCGTGCAGGGTGGTGCGGCGGACCCCGAGCCCGTGCCCGTCGGCGAAGCGGTGGACGGCGTTGCGGGTTCCGTCGCGGTAGTCGACGCCGCGGAGCGCGTAGCCGCGGGGCCGCACGCCGAGCCGTTCGAGCGCGGGGACGGCGCCGGGCATGAGCCCTTCTCCACAGGCCTTGTCGATCGGTCCGGGCCGCGGTTCGACGACGACGACGTCGAGTCCGGCGAGGCGGCCCTCGATGGCGGCGGCGAGTCCGACGGGTCCGCCGCCGGCGATGAGCAGCTGGGTCTCGGTCACCGGGAGGCCTGGAGCGCCCGATCCTCGGCGGGGATGCGGAATCCGATCAGCAGCACGGCGTTGAGCACGGCGAACGCGACGGCGGTGATCCAGGCGCTGTGCACGAGGGGGATGGCCATGCCTTCGACGGCGACGAGCAGGTAGTTGGGGTGGGGCAGCCACGGCAGCCGGTAGGGCCCGCGTCGCGAGAGCGGCATCCCGGGCACGACGATGATCCGGGTGTTCCACTGGTGTCCGAGCGATCGGATGATCCAGATGCGTCCCACCTGGCAGAGCACGGCGACGCCGAACGCGGGCCAGCCGATGAGGTCGATGAAGGGCCGGCCGAGCAGCCAGACCTCGGCGACGGCGCCGACGAGCAGTCCGGTGTGCAGGGCGACCATGGCGGGGTAGTGACGGCGCCCGGTCTCGACGCCGCCGCGGGCGAACGACCAGGCGGCGTTGCGTTTCGAGACGATGAGTTCGACGATCCGCTCGCACCCGGTGAGAAGGATGAAGGCGGTGAAGAGCCAGGCGCTGAGCATCACGCCGCCCAGTTCAGCAGCACGTATTCGCTGGTGACCCCGGGTCCGAGCGCGAACAGCACCCCGTGGGTGCCGGCGGGCTGGTCGAGCATGTCGGCGAGCACGTGCAGCACGCTCGAGGACGACAGGTTGCCGACGGCGTCGAGCGATCGCCAGCTGGCGGCGAGGTCGTCCCGGGTGAGCGAGAGCCCGCGTTCGAAGGCTTCGAGCACGCGCGGACCGCCGGGGTGGGCGACCCAGGCGCCGACGTCGGCGGCGGTGAGGTCGGCGGAGGCCAGCAGGGCGTCGACGTCGTGGGCGATGTTGGCGTCGATGGTGTCGGAGACGGCGGCGGTGAGCATGATGCGGAATCCGGTTCCGCCGATGTCCCAGCCGATGACGCTCTCGCTGTCGGGGTAGAGCTCGGTGTGGGTGGCGACGATGTCGGGGCCCGGCAGACCGAGTTCGGCGGCGCGGCGCGCGCCGGCGACGACCACGGCCGCCGCCCCGTCGCCGAACAGGCCACTGGCGACGAAGTTGGCCACGGAGTCGTCGTCGCGCTGCAGGGTGAGCGAGCACAGCTCGACCGACACCAGTAGGGCGACGTCGTCGGGGTGGCCGAGCAGGTAATCGTGGATGCGGGCCAGCCCGGCAGCGCCGGCGACGCATCCGAGGCCGAAGGACGGCATCCGCTTCACGTCGCCGCGCAGCCCGAGCACGGGCACGAGCCGGGCGTCGATCGAGGGGGCGGCGATGCCGGTGACGGAGGTGAAGAGCAGGTAGTCCACGTCCGCGGGCGAGAGGCCCGCCGCATCCAGGGCCGCCGTCACGGCGCGGGCGGCGAGCGCGGTGCCTTCGGAGATCCAGATGTCGTTGGCGGCCCCGAATCCGCCGAGGTCGCGGTACTTCTCGATGGGCAGCACGGTGTGCCGGGTGCCGATGCCGCTGGCCTGATGGAATCGCTCGAGCACGGCCCGGCGCTTGGCGTCGTGGGTGATCAGACCGCTGAGTTCCGCCGTGATCTGGGCCTGCGTGTAGGCGTGTTCGGGCAGTGCGGGTGCGACGGCCACGATCCGCGACATGCCCGGACGGTATCAGCCCTCCGGCACGTGGCGCTCGTCCGGGCCGATGTACTCAGACAACGGTCGGATGAGGGCGTTGGCCTCGAGTTGTTCGATGACGTGGGCGGTCCAGCCGGTGACCCGCGAGGCGACGAACAGCGGGGTGAAGATCTCGGTGTCGAAGCCGATGAGGTGGTAGGCCGGGCCGCTCGGGTAGTCGAGGTTCGGTTTGATGCCCTTGGCGGCATCCATCGCGGTCTCGAGGGCGTCGTAGAGGGCGAGCATCTCGGGCCGGTCGTATTCGGCGATGAGGGTGTCGAGCGCCTCTTTCATGGTGGGCACGCGCGAGTCGCCGTTCTTGTAGACGCGGTGGCCGAATCCCATGATCTTGCGCTTCTCGGACAGTGCGTGCTCGAGCCAGCCCTGCGCGCGATCGGCGGTGCCGATCTCGTCGAAGACGTGCATGACGGCCTCGTTGGCCCCGCCGTGCAGGGGGCCTTTGAGCGCCCCGATGGCGGCGACCACGGCCGAGTAGATGTCGGCGAGCGTGCTCGTGACGACCCGGGCGGTGAACGTCGAGGCGTTGAAGGAGTGCTCGGCGTACAGGATCATCGACACATCGAACGCGCTGACGACGACCAGGTCGGGCACCTCGCCGAAGGTCATGTGCAGGAAGTTGGCGCTGTAGCCGAGGTCGTCGCGCGGTTCGACGACCTCGAGGCCGCGTCGCCGGCGCTGGGTGTAGGCGACGATCGCGGGGAGCTTCGCGAACAGGCGCTTGGCCTTGTCGAGGTTCTCGTCGCGCCGGGCGTCGGGGGTCTCGGGGTCGGCGGCGCCGATGACGCTCACGGCGGTGCGGACGACGTCCATCGGGTGCGCGGTGAGCGGCAGGTCGTCGATGACCCGCTTGACGGCGTCGTCGAGTGCGCGGTGCTCGCGCTCGAAGTTCTGGAACTGCACGAGCTGCAGGTCGGTCGGCAGCTCGCCGTACCAGAGCAGGTACGCGACCTCTTCGAACGTGCGGTTCTTCGCCAGTTCCTGCACCGGGTAGCCGCGATAGAGCAGCGAGTTGGTGTCGGGGTTGACCTTGGAGACCGCGGTGGTGTCGACGACGACGCCGGCCAGGCCTTTCTTGATGTCGCTCATGCGCCGCTCCTGTTGTTGTCCAGGTCGAACGTATAGATGCCGGCGTCGAATCCGGAATACCCCTCGTAGTCGATGAGGTCGTACAGGTCGGCCCGGGTCTGCATCTCACCGACTACTACGGTCAGGGTGCCGTCGGCGGCGAGCGCGTCGAGGGCGCGCCCGGCGGCGCCCATGGCCAGACGCAGCAGCGACACCGGGTGGATGACGATGTTGACGCCGACGTCGCGCAACTGCGCGTGGGTGAACAGCTCGGATTTTCCGAACTCGGTCATGTTGGCCAGGATCGGCACGTCGACGGCGGCGCGGATGGCGGCGAACTCCTCGAGGGTGCCCATGGCCTCCGGGAAGATCGCGTCGGCACCCGCATCGGCGAGCGCCTTGACCCGGTCGACCGCCGCCGCCATGCCCTCGACCCCGCGGATGTCGGTGCGCGCCATGATGAGGAACCCGGGGTCTCGGCGGCCTTCGACGGCCGCGCGGATGCGCTTCAGCGCGGTGGTCTCGTCCACCACCTCTTTGCCGTCGAGGTGGCCGCAGCGCTTGGGGTTCACCTGGTCTTCCAGGTGCAGGCCGGCGACTCCGGCGTCTTCGAGCACCTGCACGGTGCGGGCGACGTTCATGGGTTCGCCGAATCCGGTGTCGGCGTCGATGAGGGCGGGCAGGTCGGTGACCCGGGCGATCTGGGCGCCGCGGGCGGCGACCTCGGTGAGGGTGGTGAGCCCGATGTCGGGCAGGCCCAGGTCGGCGCTGAGCACGGCACCGGAGATGTAGACCCCGTCGAAGCCCTTCTGCTGGATGAGCATCGCGCTCAGCGGGTTGAACGCTCCGGGCATGCGGATCAACTCGCCGGAGGCGAGCCGCTCGCGGAAGGCGGCCCGCTTGGCGGCCGGGGTGAGCGTGGAGTGCAGCATCAGTTCGTCCCACTTTCGCAACTCAGGAAGGTCTGAGCCTGCCGAGGCTGGTGTCGCCTCGAACCCGCCCTCTGCGCTACATAAGCCACACAGGCTCCTGAGTTCGACGAGCGCATCAGAGAAGTCCTTCCGGGGCGGCGGGCAGTCCCGGCGCGACGACGTTCAACTCGCCGACCTCGTCGGCGGTGAGCGTCGGCAGCCGCTCGGCGAGGGCGAGGAAGCGCTCGATCTCCGGGCTCTCCAGCACGCCCTCGGCGAGGGTGCGGAACTTGCCGACGTAGTCGGCGCGCGCGAACGGTCGCTTCCCGAGCGGGTGGGCGTCGGCGACGGCGATCTCGTCGACGATGCGCTCGCCGTTCACCAGGTCGATCTCGACCCGTCCGCCGAACGCCTTCTCGCCGAGATCGTTCGAGTGGTACCGGCGGGTCCACTCGGGGTCCTCGACGGTGCTGACCTTGCGCCACAGCTGCACGGTGTCGGCGCGCCGGGCCCGGTCGGGGGCGTAGCTGGCCTCGTGGTCCCAGGCGCCGTCCTGCAACGCGACGGCGAAGATGTACGGGATCGAGTGGTCGAGCGTCTCGCGGCTGGCCGTCGGGTCGTACTTCTGCGGATCGTCGGCCCCCGAGCCGATGACGTAGTGCGTGTGGTGGCTGGTGTGCAGCACGACGCGCTCGATGTTCGCCGGGTCGCGGAGCTCGGGGCGGCTCTCGCCGAGCGCGCGGGCCAGGTCGATCCAGGCCTGCGCCTGGTATTCGGCCGAGTGCTCCTTGGTATAGGTGTCGAGGATGCCGCGCTTGGCCTCCCCCGCCTCGGGCAGCGGCACTTCGTAGCGACCCTCGGGCCCGTCGAGCAGCCAGGCGATGACCCCGTCCTCCCCCTCCCAGATCGGGCTGGGGCTGGTCTGCCCGCGCATCGCGCGGTCGACGGCCTCGATCGCCATCTTGCCGGCGAACGCGGGGGCGGATGCCTTCCAGCTGGAGATCTCGCCCTTGCGCGACTGCCGGGTCGCCGTCGTGGTGTGCAGGGCCTGGCCGATCGCCTGGTAGATCGTCGCGGTGTCGAGCCCGAGCAGGGTGCCGATGCCGGCCGCGGCGCTCGGACCGAGGTGGGCGACGTGGTCGATCTTGTGGGCGTGGAGGCTGATCGCCTTCACCAGGTCGACCTGGATCTCGTACCCGGTGGCGATCCCGCGCACGAGCGCGGCTCCGTCCTTCCCGGCGTGTTGGGCGACGGCGAGGACCGGCGGGATGTTGTCGCCCGGGTGGGAGTACTCGGCGGCGAGGAACGTGTCGTGGTAGTCGAGTTCGCGCACGGCGACCCCGTTCGCGTACGCCGCCCACTCGGGCGCGTACCGCCCCGCGATCCCGAACACGGTTGCCCCCCGGTGGTCGAGTCGCCCGGAGGGCGTATCGAGACCACCCACCGCATGCGCCTCCGCCACCCCCCGAGCCGCGACGACCGGGCCGCGCTTCAGCGACGCCACCGCGACCGAGGCGTTGTCGATGACCCGGTTGATGATCATCTCGATCACCTCGGCGTCGACCGCGACCGGGTCGGTCGCGACCTCGGCGATCTTCCAGGCGAGCTGCTGCTCGCGCGGCAGCTCTTCGGAGGACTTGTACGTGCGAACGGGGTGCAGCTTCACCGGATGCCTTCCTGGGTCGCTGGCGATGCTACGCGTTCTGCGCACGCCGGGACCTGCGGGCACGGACCTCAGCAGTCGCAGGAACCCTCGTCGATCGGCGTCGTGAGCCGGTCGGCAGCGATCTCCACGCTCCCGTGATCGTCGACGACCCCGAGTCCCTCCCGCGCCCAGTACTCGAAGCCGCCAACCATCTCTTTCACCGCGTACCCGAGCTTCAGGAACTCGATCGCCGACCGGGTCGCCCCGTTACACGCCGGACCCCAGCAGTACACGACGACCGGGGTGCCCTCCGGGATCTCCGCCGCCGCGCGCCCCGCGATCTCGGCGCGCGGGATGTGCACGGCGCCCCGAGCCCGGCCCTGGTGCCAGGAGGAGTGCCCGCGGGTGTCGACGAAGGCGAACCGCTCGCCCGCGGCGAGCGCCGCCGACACATCGCTCGGATCGGTCTCGTACCGCAGCTTGGCGGCGAAGTACTCCAGGGCGGCGTCCTGCTCGATCAGCGTGAGGCTCATGCCCCGACGCTAGGGACCGGATGGCACGGGCAGCCACCGCGGAACTGCCGACGTCGCGCGATTCCCCGCCACTACGCTGGGTGGAAGTGACCTCCCCCGACCCCGCGCCGCCGCGCCGCCGCGCCCTCGTCGACCTGACGCCGTTGCGCGCCTCCCCAGCCTTCGCCCGGCTGTGGGCGGGCAGCACGATCTCGGGCGTCGGTGCCCAGCTCACCGTGGTCGCGGTCGGCCTGCAGGTCTACGACATCACCCGCGACACCTTCGCGGTCTCGCTCGTCGGCGGCATCGCCCTCATCCCGCTGGTGGTCGCCGGGCTCTGGGGCGGGATGCTGGCGGACTCGTTCGATCGGCGCACCGTCGCGATCCTCAGCTCGGTGGCCGGCTGGCTGGCCACCCTCGGCCTGATCGTCATGGCGATCATCGACCTCGGGCTCGGAGACCGCGTGGCGGTCTGGCCGCTCTACGTGCTCACCACCGTCAACGCCGTGGCGGCGACCATCGGGTTCACCACACGCGGTTCGATCTACCCGCGCCTGCTGCCCCCGGAACTGATCCCCGCATCCGGGGCCCTCAACGGCATGGCGTTCGGGCTGCAACTCACCCTGGGGCCGGCGCTCGCGGGCATCCTCGTCGCGACGGTGGGTTTCGCCGGGACGTACGCCGTGGACGCCGTCCTGTTCGCCGCCGCCTTCGCCGGGCTGTTCACGCTGCCGCGGCTGCCGGCGGCTCACGACGCGGTCCGGCCGGGCTGGCGTGCCCTGCGCGAGGGCGCGGCGTTCCTGCGGCGCGCCCCCAACATCCGCGCGGGATTCCTGGTCGATCTGCTCGCCATGGGCCTCGGCCGGCCGCAGGTGCTGTTCCCCGCCGTCGGCGCGATCGTGATCGGCGGTGGTCCGATCACCGTCGGCATCCTCACCGCGGCGGCGGCGGTCGGCACCTTCCTCACCGGCCTGTTCAGCGGACAGGTCGGCCACGTGCGCTGGCAGGGCCGGGCGATCGCGGGCAGCGTGATGGTCTACGGGGCGTTCGTCGCGCTGTTCGGCGTCGTCGTGCTGGTGATGTCGGCGGGCTCGTTCGGCACCGTCGGGGAGTCGTTCGACGAGGTGAACCCGGTGGCCCTGCTGCTGGCCTCGATCGCGCTCGCCGGCACCGGCGCGGCCGACGAGGTGAGCGCGATCTTCCGCCAGACCATGCTGATGGTCGCCGCCCCCGACGGCATGCGGGGGCGCCTGCAGGGCATCTTCACCGTGGTGGTGACGGGCGGTCCGCGGATCGGCGACCTCTACATGGGGATCCTCGCGGCGGCCCTCGCGCTCTGGTTCCCGCCGCTCATCGGCGGGCTGGTCATCGTCGCCGCGGTGGGGGTCATCGGGCGCGTCCGCGGCGGGCTGCGCGACTACGACGCGCTGGCACCCACCCCCTGACCCGAGCGCGTGCCCGGCGCACACGCCTAGGCTGCACGCATGACCGCACGGTCGCGACGCCGGACGTGGCTGCTTCCTGCCCTGGCGGGCATCGCCTCCGTCGCCGTCGGCCTCGGAGTCGCCGAGTTCGTCGCGGCGCTCATCGCGCCGACCGCCGGGCCGATCCTGGTCGTCGGCGCCGCCGCCATCGACCTCGCCCCGCCGTGGGCGAAGGACGCCGCCATCGCCCTGTTCGGAACGGGCGACAAGGCGGCCCTGCTGATCGGCATCGGCCTGGTGCTGCTCGTCGCCGCCGGTGCCGCGGGGGTGCTGCAGGCGGTGCGACCCCCGCTGGGACGGCTGCTGCTCGCGGCCGGAGCGATCCTCGGGGTGGCCGCCGCGATCACCCGCGCGGGCGCGACGGTGTTCGACGCCGTCCCGTCGGCGGTCGCCGGGATCGTCGCGGCCGTGGCGCTGGGCGTTCTGCTGCGCAGGGCCCCGGATGCCGCCGCCACCGATCCGTCGCGGCGCGCCTTCCTGACCTGGGCCGGCGGGGCGACCGCGCTCGGTGCGCTCTCCGCCGCCGCGGGGCTCGCCCTGGAGTCGGGAGCCAGAGCCGTCACCGCCGTCCGCGATGCCCTCACGCTGCCGAAGGCCGCCGTGCCTGCACCGCCGGTGCCGGCCGGGGCCCAGCTCGACATCGAGGGCATGCCGCCCGTCGTCACCCCCAACGCCGACTTCTACCGCATCGACACGGCGCTGCAGATCCCGCGCGTCGATCCCGCGGACTGGACCCTCCGCATCCACGGCATGGTCGACCGCGAGGTCGAGCTCACCTGGGACGAGCTGCTGGCCCTTCCGCTGGAGGAGAGCCGCACGACCCTGATGTGCGTGTCCAACGAGGTCGGCGGATCGCTCATCGGCACGGCGCTCTGGCTCGGCTACCCGCTGCGCGAGCTGCTGAACCGGGCCGGACCGGCCCCGGAGGCCGACATGGTGCTCTCGCGCAGCATCGACGGGTTCACCGCGAGCACGCCGTTGGAGGTGCTGCAGGAGGAGGATCGCCACGCGATCCTCGCGGTCGGGATGAACGGCGAACCGCTGCCGCCGGAGCACGGCTTCCCGGTGCGGATGGTGGTGCCGGGCCTGTACGGCTACGTCTCGGCGACGAAGTGGGTGACCGAACTCGAGGTGACCCGGTTCACCGCGGCCACCGCGTACTGGACCGACCGGGGCTGGAGCGCCCGCGGCCCGATCAAGATCGGGTCGCGCATCGACGTCGTTCGCGGAGGGACGGGTGCGATGACGGTGGCGGGGGTCGCCTGGAACCAGCACATCGGCGTCGCCGCCGTCGACGTGGAGGTCGACGGCGGTACCTGGCGGCCGGCCGAACTGGCCACCTCGATCAACGACGACACCTGGGTGCAGTGGCGCTACGACTTCGCCCCGCCCGCCGGTGAGCACGAGATCGCGGTGCGCGCCATCAGCGCCGACGGCGAGGTGCAGACCGCCGAGATCGCGCCGGTGGTCCCCGACGGTGCCACCGGGCATCACACGGTCCGGGTCACCGCCGCCTGACTCAGTGCGACTCGGTGCCCGTCACCACGAGCACCCCGCCGAGCCCGATCATCATCACCCCGCCCGCGGCGCCGAGCCGCTCGACGCGCTTCGGCGACTTCGCGAACCAGTCGCGGGCGGTGCCGGCGATGAGCGCCCAGACGCTGTCCATGACCAGAGCCAGCGCGAAGAAGATCAGCCCGAGCTCGGCGAGCTGCAGCGGGATCGAGCCGGCGCCGTGGGCCACGAACTGCGGGAGCACGGCGACGAAGAACGCGATGGTCTTCGGGTTGGTGATGCCGACGATGAACCCCTCGGCGAGCAATCGAAGCGTCGAGCGGGGCACCGCCGACTGGTCGGGCGTCGCGCGTTCGCGCCGGTGCCGGATCGCCTGGATGCCCAGGTAGATCAGGTAGGCGGCCCCGACGATCTTCACGACGGTGAACACCACGACCGATTGCGCGACGAGCGCCCCGATGCCGAGGGCGACGGCGGCGATCGCGGGCAGCATCCCGAGGGCGTTGCCCAGCACGCTCAGCAACCCGCCGCGCTTGCCCAGGGCGATCGAGCGGCCCAGCACGAACAGCACGCTCGGCCCCGGCAGCATGATCAGCAGAACCGAGGCCAGCATGAAGGCCAGCAGGTTCGGGACGGGCACCATGGCGCTCAGGGTAGTGGACCGGCACAGCGCGGGTACGCCACACTGGCCGCATGGGATCAGCGTTGACCACCATCGGACTCCCCGTCGCCCTCGGCATCATCATGTTCGGGCTCGGGCTCTCGCTCACCGTCGCCGACTTCGCGCGGGTCGGCAAGCACCCGAAGGCGGTGATCATCGCCCTGGTCTGCCAGCTGATCCTGCTGCCGGCCATCTGCTTCGGGCTGGTTCTGCTGTTCGCACTGCCGCCGGTGCTCGCGATCGGCATGATGCTGCTGGCCGCCTCCCCCGGCGGCACGACGGCGAACCTGTACAGCCACCTGTTCCGCGGCGACGTGGCGCTGAACATCACGCTCACTGCCATCAACTCGGTGATCGCCGTGTTCACCCTCCCGCTCATCACCAACCTGGCGATCGCGTTCTTCCAGCCCGGCGACACCGAGCTCGGCATCCAGCTGGCGAAGGCGCTCGAGGTGTTCGCGATCGTGCTGATCCCGGTCGCGCTCGGCATGGCGGTGCGGCGACTCTGGCCCCGATTTGCGGATGCCATGGACAAGCCGGTCCGGATCGCCAGCATGGTGATCCTCGCCATCGTGATCGTCGGGGCGATCATCGCCAACCGCGACCTGTTCTTCGCCCACGTCGGAGAGCTCGCGGCGATCACCGTGCTGTTCTGCGCGATCAGCCTGACGCTCGGGTTCCTCATCCCGCGGCTGTTCCGGGTCGAACGCCGGCAGGCGGTGGCGAGCTCGTTCGAGATCGGCATCCACAACGCGACCCTCGCGATCGTGATCGCCGTCACGGTGCTCGGAAACGAGCAGATGCAACTGCCGGCCGCCGTCTACGGCGTGCTGATGTTCTTCATCGCCCTGCTGTTCGGGCTGCTGGTCTCGCGACTCGGCCGCGACCGGGCCTCAGTACCGCGGTAGCGCCAGCAACTCGTTCGACCAGAAACCATCCTTCACGGCCTGCAACCAGGCCGATCCGGTGGGCGAGCGGACGACGTCGACCCGGGCGCGCTGCCCGACTACCGCCACGTTCTCGGCTTCGTCGAGCCAGCTCATCACCGACTCGACCGAGCTCTCGCCGACATTCCCCCATTCCAGGTTCTGCCACTCCACCTCGGCGATGTGCTCATGCTCTTCGCCGCCGTCGAGGTGCACCGCCGTGATCCGGATGCCCAACGTGCCACTCCTGCGTGTGTGTTCGGGTTGTGGGCGAGGGGTCTCGCCTATCCGGTAATGTCCGGCGACAGCCCGAACCTGACATTTTGGTCAGCACACGAAAAAGGGCCGGACCATCCTGGTCCGGCCGTTCTCGTGCGCGAGGGGGGACTTGAACCCCCACGCCCTTGCGGGCACTGGCACCTGAAGCCAGCGCGTCTGCCAATTCCGCCACTCGCGCGAGGACCGCTGCGCGGTCAACTCAGTGACTTTATCAGAACGCCGCGCGCTCACCGCCCCATCCGCATTCGCAGGCAAGCCGACTAGCATCGGGAAGGTCCTGCCAGTAGCGGAGAGGGGTCCTCTTGGGGATTCTCGACAACTTCGAGAAGGGCTTGGAGCGCGTCGTCAACGGCGCGTTCGCCAAGACCTTCAAGAGTGGTCTGCAGCCCCTCGAAGTCACCGCTGCCCTCCGTCGCGAACTCGACACCCAGGCGGCGGTGGTCTCACGCGACCGCATCCTGGTGCCGAATCAGTTCACGGTGCGGCTCGCCCCGAACGACCACGAACGCATGAGCAACCTCGGGCCGGCGTTGATCGACGAGTTCATGCAGCTCGTCCAGCAGCACGCCACCGCGCAGCATTACTCGTTCGCCGGCGGCATCTCGATCAGGCTCGAGCGCGACCAGAGCCTCACCGACGGCATGGTCCGCATCGACTCGGTGAACGTCAAGGGCGATGTCGCCTGGACCCCGGTTCTCGACATCGGCGGCAAGCGGTACCCGATCGGTCGCGGCCGCACGGTGATCGGCCGCGGCTCGGAGGCCGACATCACGGTCGACGACTCCGGCACCTCCCGCAAGCACGTCGAGATCCTCTGGGACGGCACCCGCGGGCAGGTCAACGACCTCGGTTCCACGAACGGGTCCAAGCTCAACGGCCAGCCGGTGAAACAGGCGCCGCTCCCGCCGGATTCCGTCATCGAGATCGGCCGCACCCGTATCGTGTTCCGGGTGCTCGCACAGGCCGCCGATCTGGGAGTGCCGCGCTGATGGGTGAACTGACTCTCCTGCTGCTGCGGCTCGGTTTCCTCGTGCTGCTCTGGGCCTTCGTGTTCGCGATCGTCTACGCGTTGCGCTCCGACCTGTTCGGGTCGCGCGCACGCCGACTGCCTGCCCAGCCGGCGGGCAGCTTCCCGACCGCGGTCGCCGATCCGGTCGCCGCCCCCACTCCCGCGCCGATCACCGAACCCACCGCGCACCGCGCCCCTCCGCTTGCCGGCGCCCAGACGGCGAAGCGCCTCGTGATCACCAGCGGCCCGCGCGAGGGCGTCGAGATCGACCTCCCCGCCGAGCAGCTCACCATCGGGCGCTCGAGCGAATCGGGCCTGGTGATCCGCGACGACTACACCTCCACGCACCACGCCCGGCTGATGCTGTGGAACGACCAGTGGGTGATCCAAGACCTAGACTCGACCAATGGCACCTTCCTGGATGGTGCGCGGGTGACCGTGCCGACACCCGTACCGCTGGGAACCCCGGTGACGATCGGGACGACGAGCTTCGAGCTCCGGCGGTAACCGTGGCAACGACCCCCACGCCCACGAGCGCGGCCGTCTCACACGTCGGGAAGATCCGGTCCAACAACCAGGACTCGGGCTACGCGGGCGGCTACCTGTTCATGGTCGCCGACGGCATGGGCGGTCACGCGGGCGGCGATGTGGCCTCCGCGATCGCGACGAAGCGCGTCGCCGAGGCCGACCTCGAGTACGCGAGCGCCGAAGACGCCGAGTTCGCGCTGCAGTCGGCCCTGATCGCCGCGAACTCGCTGCTGGCCGAGACGGTGTTCGAGCACAGCGAACTGACCGGCATGGGCACGACGGTGAGCGGCATCATCCGGGTCGGCAACCGCATCGCACTCGCCCACATCGGCGACTCGCGCATCTACCGCTTCCGGGCAGGCAAGCTCGAGCAGATCAGCCGCGACCACACGTTCGTGCAGCGTCTCGTCGATTCCGGCCGCATCACGCCGGAGGAGGCGGCCGTGCACCCGCGGCGCTCCGTGCTGATGCGGGTGCTCGGCGACGTGGACGCCGCCCCCGAGATCGACACGCAGATCCTCGACGTCGAACCCGGCGACCGCTGGATGCTGTGCTCGGACGGCCTGAGCAGTTACGTCTCCGAAGACAAGATCGCCTCGATCCTGCAGACGGTGCGCACCGCGCAGGGCGCGGCCGACCGTCTGGTGAAAGAGAGCCTCGACCACGGGGCCCCCGACAACGTCACCGTCGTCGTCACCGACATCGACGACAGCACCGGCCCGGGCGGCACCCCATCGTTCGTCGGGTCGGCATCCGTCCCGCTCAGCTTCGACAGCGACACCTCCCGCCGACCCATCCGGCTTCCCACGCTGCTTCTGCATCCGCTCAAGGCCAGCCCGCCCGAGGATTCGCACTTCGAGCCCGAGCGCGAGGGCTACCTCGAGGAGCTCATCGAAGAGGACCGCCGACGCGCCCGCCGGCGCCGGATCGTCTGGCTGGTGCTCGTCGCCGCCGCGATCGCCGCGATCGTCACCGGGCTGGTCGCCGCCTACCAGTGGACCCAGTCGCATTACTACGTGGGCGTCGACGACGGGAACGTCGCGATCTTCCAAGGCGTCCAGCAGACGATCGGGCCGATCGAGCTGTCGCACGTGTACCAGCCGACGACGATCCAGGTCGCCGACCTGCCCACATTCCAGCGCGAGGCGGTCGAGGCCACCATCAACGCGGAAGACCTGCGCAAGGCGATCGAGATCGTCAACAACCTGGGCGATCTGGTGGGGCAGTGACGTGACCGTCACCCAGGCGCCGTCGACCCTCACGGGATCGATCCGGGTCCGCCTGCGCACACCCGCCCGGCGGCGCAACCTCGAGCTGGTCCTCCTTCTGCTCGCGCTCGGCATCTCCGCGGCGGCCACCGCGCTCGTCCAGCTCGGCGCGCTGGGCAGGGTCGGGATGTCGGTGCTGCTCCTCGAGGCCGTCATCGGTCTGCTTCTGCTCGGCTTCCACGTGGCGCTGCGGGTCGTCGCCCCCGACGCCGACCCCTTCCTGCTGCCGATCGCGACCCTGCTCAACGGACTCGGCATCGCCGAGATCACCCGCCTCGACATCGCGGACGGGCTGAACGGCTGGGACGCGGCCGGCATCCGGCAGATCGCCTGGACGGTGATCGCCGTCGTCATCTCGATCGCGACGGTGCTCGCGATCAAGAACCACCGCGTGCTGCAGCGATTCCGCTATGTCGCCATGTTCACCGCATTCGTGCTGCTGGTGCTGCCGGTGATCCCCGGCATCCGCAGCCCGCGGTTCGGCGCCTACATCTGGATCCAGATCGGGCCGCTGTCGTTCCAGCCCGGAGAGCTGGCGAAGATCGCGCTCGCCGTGTTCTTCGCCGGGTACCTGGTGCAGGCCCGCGATTCGCTGTCGATGGTGGGCAGGCGCTTCCTCGGCATCCAGTTCCCGCGGGCGCGCGACCTCGGGCCGATCCTGGTGGTCTGGGTGCTGGCGATGGGCGTGCTTGTTCTTCAGCGCGACCTGGGCACCTCGCTGTTGTACTTCGGGCTGTTCCTGGTGATGATCTACGTCGCCACGGGTCGGCTCAGCTGGATCGTGCTCGGGCTCGGGCTGTTCCTCGGCGGAGCCTTCGCCGCGAGCCGGTTCCTCGGCTACGTCGGGTCGCGCTTCGATGCCTGGCTCGACTCGTTCAATCAGACCATCTACGACCAGCAGGGCGGCAGCTACCAGCTCGTCCAGGGCCTGTTCGGCCTCGCCAACGGGGGGCTCGTCGGAACGGGGCTCGGCCAGGGCCGGCCCGACATCGTGCCGCTGGCCGAGAGCGACTACATCGTGGCGAGCCTCGGTGAGGAGCTCGGCCTGGTCGGTCTGTTCGCGATCCTCGGCCTCTACCTGCTGTTCGTCTCCCGCGGCTTCCGGATCGGGTTCACGGGGCAGGACGACTTCGGCCGGCTGCTCGGCGTCGGGCTGTCCTTCGTCGTCGCCCTGCAGGTCTTCGTCGTGATCGGCGGCGTGACGCGGGTGATCCCGTTGACCGGGCTCACCACGCCATTCCTCGCGGCGGGCGGCTCGTCGCTCGTGGCGAACTGGATCATCGTGGCGCTGCTGCTGCGGCTGTCGGATTCGGTGCGCAACCAGCCGAGGCTGGTGGTCGAGCAATGAACAAAGAGCTGCGCCGGGTCAGCATCGTCGTGCTGCTGATGTTCATCGCGCTGTTCACCTCGTCGACGATCATCCAGGTCTTCCAGCAGGACAACCTCAAGGCCGACGGCCGCAACGCCCGGACGCTGTACGCGAGCTTCTCGGCAGAGCGGGGCCCGATCGTCGTCGACGGCGAGCCGATCGCCTCGTCGGTCCCGGTGAACGACGAGTACAAGTATCAGCGCACCTATGCCGATGGCGAGATGTACTCGGCCGTCACGGGCTACTTCACTCTGAACCAGGGCAATACCGGGGTCGAGGGCGCGCTCAACGACTACCTCAGCGGCACGGCGAACGAGCAGTTCCTCGACCAGCTCAACGCCGTGTTCACCGGGCAGAACCCCAAGGGCGCGGCGGTCGAGCTGACCATCGACCCGGTCGTGCAGAAGGCGGCGTGGGATGCGCTGGGCAATCAGAAGGGCGCGGTCGTCGCGCTCGACCCGAAGACCGGCGCGATCCTCGCGATGGTCTCGAAGCCGGCGTTCGACCCGGCCGCACTGGCGACCCACGACGGCGCGGAGTTCCGGGCCAGCTACGACGCGCTCATCGGCGACCCCGACGACCCATTGATCAACCGCGCGATCGCCGGCGACCTCAACCCGCCCGGCTCGACCTTCAAGCTCATCGTGACCGCGACCGCTCTCGAGAACGGGTACAGCCCCGATGACACCTTCCCGAACCCGGGCAGCCTGACGCTGCCGCAGAGCAACGCCGTCATCACCAACGCCGAGGGCGGCGCCTGCGGCGGCGGGGCGAAGGCCTCGATCGCGACGGCCCTGCGACTGTCCTGCAACATCCCGTTCGCCCAGCTCGGCCTCGAGCTCGGCTACTCCAAGATCGCCCAGCAGGCCCGCGAGTTCGGGTTCGGCGACAAGGACCTGCAGATCCCGATGCGGGTCGAGCCGAGCGTCTACCCGCCCACGGCGAGCGACGCCGAGCAGATGCTGTCGTCGTTCGGGCAGGCCAGCGACCGGGTCACGCCGTTGCAGATGGCCATGGTGTCGGCCTCGGTCGCGAACGGCGGGCAACTCATGCAGCCGACGCTGATCGAGTCGATCACCGCCCCTGATCTCACCGTCATCCAGCCGTTCGACCCGCAGGTCTACAGCACTCCGATGAGCGCCGAGACCGCGGCCACGATGACCCAGATGATGGTGAACGGCGTCTCCAACGGCGCCGCCAGTAATGCAAGAATCAATGGAGTCGAGGTCGCGGGCAAGACCGGAACAGCGGAGAACGGCGCGGGTGAGCCCTTCACCCTGTGGTTCACCGGTTTCGCCCCGGCGAACGACCCGCGCGTCGCGGTGGCGGTCGTGGTGGAGAACGGCGGCGGCCTCGGCCAGTCGGGGTTCGGAAACCTGGTCGCCGCGCCGATCGCGCGGACAGTGATGGAGGCGGTGCTGAACAGATGAGGCCCTCGAGCGGCATCACCTTCGGTGGGCGTTACCAGCTGGCGTCCCGGATCGCCATCGGCGGCATGGGCGAGGTCTGGCAGGCGACCGACCTCGTCATCGGCCGCACCGTCGCGATCAAGATCCTCAAGGACGAGTATCTCGGCGACCCCGGCTTCCTCGAACGCTTCCGCGCCGAGGCCCGGCACGCCGCCCTGGTCAACCACGAGGGCATCGCGAACGTCTTCGACTACGGAGAAGAGGACGGCTCCGCCTATCTCGTCATGGAGCTGGTGCCCGGTGAGGCGCTCAGTTCGATCCTCGAGCGCGAGCGCGTGCTGCCCACCGACAAGGTGCTCGACATCGTCGCCCAGACCGCATCGGCGCTGCACGCCGCGCACCAGGCGGGTCTGGTCCACCGTGACATCAAGCCGGGCAACCTGCTGATGACCCCGGAGGGCCGGGTCAAGATCACCGACTTCGGCATCGCCCGGATCGCGGATCAGGTTCCGCTGACCGCCACCGGTCAGGTGATGGGCACCGTGCAATACCTCTCGCCCGAGCAGGCCAGCGGCCACCCCGCCTCGCCGACCACCGACATCTACTCGCTCGGCATCGTGGCCTACGAGGCACTCGCCGGACGGCGTCCGTTCACCGGCGAGTCGCAGGTCGCCATCGCGATGGCTCAGATCAACGAGGCTCCACCCGAGCTGCCGGTCACGATCGCCGAGCCGGTGCGCAACCTGGTCTACGCCTGCATCGCCAAGAAGCCGGAGGACCGGCCGTCCTCCGCGGCCAACCTGTCGCGCGCGGCGCAGGCCCTGCGGCGCGGCGACCTGGCGGGCGCGACCGCCGCGGTGCCCACGCTGTCTGGCGGAGAGACCGCGTTCACCCAGCTCCTCACCCCGGTGGGCGCCACGACGGCGACCCGGGTGCTCAGCCCGGGCGAGGCCGGATACGTCCGCACCGGAGAGACCGAGACGCCCGAGCGTCGGCGCAGCCCCTGGATGTGGCCGCTGATCGCCGTGGTCTCGGTTCTCGCGGTCGTGCTGCTGGTGATCATCATCGTGTTCGCCACCAAACCCAATCCGGTGCCCACACCGTCGGGGTCGGACACACCGACCGGGTCTCCGACGCCGAGTTCGACACCGACCTCGAACACGATCGCGATCTCCGCATCCGACTACGTCGGCCGGCCGTTCGCCGAGGTCGAGACGGAGCTCGGGGAGTTCTTCGAGGTCGAGAAGGTCGACGGGCCCGTCGCCAACACCCCGGCGAAGAACGGCACCGTCTCGGGTATCAACCCCACGGGCAACGTGCAGAAGGGCCGCACCATCCAGGTGGCGGTATTCCAGGACTACCCCGGACCGCCGGCGCCGTCCACGCCGAGCGCGCCCGCCGGTCCGTGGCTGTCGGGCAACAACGTCACGATCCAGTGGAGCGACTTCAGCGGCTCGTGCCCGTCCGGCTTCGAGCTCGACCACTACGAGTTCACGCTCACGAACGCGACGTTCGCCTCCGGCGGCAATCCGGTCTCGGCGAGCGCCACCACCCTCGAGATCACCTTGGGTTCCCCGGGTCAGGCGACCGTGACCTACAACGCCTTCTGCGGCAGCTACAAGTCGGCCACCTCGGGCACCCTCACCATCACCGTCAACTGAGGCGTTCTCGCAGAGACCGTCCGGTTAGACTTCCTCCGGGGCGCATCCGCGCGCGCCGGAGGAGAGGCTGATCGTGGCAGATGGTGTGACGGCGGACGTGCGTCTGCTGGCCGGCCGCTACCAGATCGGCGAACTGCTCGGGCGCGGGGGCATGGCCGACGTTCACGCGGGAATGGACGCCCGGCTCGGCCGTCGCGTGGCGATCAAGCTGCTGAAGCCGTCGCTCGCGAACGACCCCGCGTTCCGCACCCGTTTCCGCCAGGAGGCGCAGGCCGCCGCCCGCATGGCCCACCCGACGATCGTCCGGGTCTTCGACGCGGGCGAAGAGACCGTCCGCGACCCGTCCGGGCACGAGATCCAGGTGCCGTTCATCGTCATGGAGCACGTCGACGGCCGCCTGCTGCGAGACGTCGTGGCGGAGGGCCCGCTCTCGCCCGACGAGGCCGGCCGGATCGTCGACGGCATCCTGGTGGCGCTGGAGTACTCGCACCGCGCGGGCGTCGTCCACCGCGACATCAAACCCGGCAACGTGATGGTCACCAGCGCCGGCCAGGTCAAGGTGATGGACTTCGGCATCGCCCGGGCCATCTCGGATTCCTCGGCCACCATCGCCCAGACCAGCGCGATCCTCGGCACCGCCCAGTACTTCTCGCCCGAGCAGGCCCGCGGCGAGGCGGTCGACGCCCGCACCGACCTGTACTCCACCGGTGTGGTGCTCTACGAACTCCTCACCGGTCGTCCGCCGTTCCTCGGCGAGACCGCCGTCGCCACCGCCTACCAGCACGTCAGCGAGCCGCCGACGCCGCCGAACGCCCTCAACCGCGCCGTCTCTCCCGCGCTCAACGCGGTGGTCATGCGCGCCCTCGCGAAGGATCGCAACGAGCGGTACCAGAGCGCGTCCGACTTCCGGTCCGATCTGGAGATCGCGCTCGCCGGGAAGGTGCCGGACCGGGCTCCGGCAGCCGGCGACTTCGACGCGGCGCTGTTCGGTGTGAACCCCGGCTCGACCTCCGCATCCGAGGCCACCCTGCGGCGCCTCGCCGAAGACACCGACGATCGCGTGCCGCGCACCCAGACCCGCCCGCCGGTGGCCTGGATCTGGGGCATCATCGCGCTCGTCATGGTCGTGGTCACGGTCGCCGGATTCTGGGCTTTCACCCAGCAGAGCTCCGACCTGCTCGGCCCGAACGTCGCGGTCGAGGTCCCCGATGTCGAGGGCCAGACCTACCAGGACGGCGGCAACGCCCTCGTCGCCGCCGGGTTGAAGCCGGTCAAGATCGACGTCACCGACGAGAAGTCACCCGAGGGCACCATCCTCGGCCTCGAGCCCGAGGCCGGCACCCGCGTGGGTCCGGGCACCGAGGTCGAGGTGCGGGTGTCGTCCGGTCCGCCGAAGGTCGCGCTGGCCGGTCTCACCTTCAAGACCGAAGAGCAGGCGAAGCAGATCATCGCCGACCTGAAGCTCACCTACGGCGAGACGACGGTCACCTACTCGCCCAACGTGCCGAAGAACTCGGTGATCGCGATCCAGCTGCCCCCGAGCACCGACCTGGTCACCAGCGCCCAGCAGGTGGTCAAGGGCTCGACGGTGAACCTGGTGGTCTCGAACGGCCTGGTGAAGATCCCCGACCTGAAGAAACAGCCCGTCGCACAGGCTCAGGCGACCCTGACCGGCAGTTCGCTGCAGCTGAGCGTGAAGCTGATCGCCGACGACGGGTGCACGGGTCAGGCCGTCACCGCGCAGTCGCTGGTCGGAGAGCAGCCCCAGAAGTCCACGGTCGAGCTGACCTACTGCGCGGGCTGATCAGCTCAGCTTCACCAGGGGGCTGAGGCCGGCAGCGCGCTCGGCCGCGCCCACGAGTCCGACGGTCTCGAGCCAGTTGCCGAGCATGCGGTAGCCGCCCTCGGTGAGCACCGACTCCGGGTGGAACTGCACGCCGTACACCGGCGCCGAGCGGTGCCGCAGACCCATGATCACCCCGCCGAGCGTGCGCGAGGTCACCTCGAGCTCGTCGGGGACGGTGCCCTCGAGCACGGCGAGCGAGTGGTACCGCGTCGCCCGGAACGGGCGGGGCACCCCGTCGTAGAAGGGGCTGTTGTCGTGCTCGATGAGCGAGGTCTTGCCGTGCATGAGTTCGTCGGCGTGCGTCACCGTCGCCCCGAGGGCCTCGGCGATCGCCTGCAGACCGAGGCAGACTCCGAGAACCGGGGAGGAGGCGGCGATCGCCGCATGCACGATCGGGATGCTGACACCGGCCGCCGCGGGCGTGCCCGGCCCCGGCGACAACAGCACGCCGTCGTAGGCAGCGATCCGCGCGGCCGCGTCCTCCGCGGCGAAGGCGTCGTTGCGCAGCACCTCGGTCTCGGCCCCCAGTTGCTGCAGGTAGCCGTCGAGCGTGTAGACGAAGCTGTCGTAGTTGTCCACGACGAGAATGCGGGTCACCGGTGCCGCCTAGGTCTCGACGGTGGAGTCGGTGGGGGCGACGTACTGATCGATGAAGGGGAAGACCCAGGTGATGCAGGCCCAGACGATGACCGCGGCGGCGGCGAGCAGGATGAGCACCCGGACCCACCAGGGCCCGGGCAGGACGCGCCAGAGTGCGCCGTACATCAGGCGTTCGCCTGCACGATCGCAGCGATCTCGTCGGGCGGACCGTCGGCGCGCGGGTAGAAGGTGTCGTACACGCTGTAGCCGATGATGCGCTCCGCGGCCGAGAACAACGGGTTGCAGCTGGTCATGGTCATGATGCGGTCGCCGGGGGTCGCTCCGTCGTTCTGGGGCACCGGCGCGATCACGCCGATCCCGGTGGGGCGCACGTACTCGAGATTGCGGAACGAGTACTGATACCAGCCGTCCTTGGTCTCGACGAAGATGTGGTCGCCGACGCGCAGGTTGCTCAGACCGTTGAACGGCTTGCCGTAGCTGGTGCGGTGCGCCGCGATGGCGAAGTTGCCGACCTCGCCCGGCATCGCGGTGTTCGGGTAGTGCCCGATCTCGCCCTTGTTGAGCACGGCCGTGGTGCCGGTGCCCTGGGCGATCGGCTTGTAGTAGTTCTCACCGAACCGCGGCACGATCATGAGGCCGAACACCTCGCCCACCGCACCGGGCTCATCGAGCACCGGGGGGTCGTTCGGCGTGCCGTGCTCGGCCGTCGAGGCGTTCCCCTGCCAGGTCGAGGACTGGTGCACCGACTGCTCGCGCAGCTGGTTGTCGACGACGAGGTCGTTGAACCAGAGCTGCCACCCCAGGAAGAGAAGCACGAAGACCCCGGTCGTGATCAGCAGTTCGCCGAGAACGCCGACGACCGACAGCCGGCGCCGCGGCGCCCGCCGCCTCCTGCCTTGCGCGTCCGCACCCCCACGCCGCTCGCTCATTCCGCGATTCTAACGTCGCGGCGGCTGGGCCGGAGCCCGGGGCGGGTGCGGGCACCGTCGGCTAGGCTTCTGGCCATGGCCCGCCCCAAACCGCGCACCAAGCCCGAGGTCACCGAGACCCGTTCGGGCGATGCCGCCCCCAACCCGGTCTGGTTCAAGCCCGTGATGTTCGGCTTCATGCTGATCGGCCTCATCTGGATCATCGTCTTCTACCTCAGCCAGGGATCACTGCCGATCCCGAGCATCACGAGCTGGAACATCCTGATCGGCTTCGGGATCATGTTCATCGGCTTCCTGATGACCACCCGCTGGCGGTAGGAATCACACTGGTGTGATTCGTCCACACTGTGGACGGCCCTGTGGAGAAACACCACGCCCTCAGTGGTAGTAGGGCGCTCCGGTGACCACGCAGACGACGACGACCGCGAGCAGCCCGGCGACGATGCCGGCCACCCCGAGGATCTGACGCGGACGATGCTCCCGGCGTCGCGTCGCCAGGTAGACGGCCATCACCGCGGCGCCGATGGCGAAACCGCCGAGGTGCGCCTGCCAGGCGATGTTCGGAACCGTGAACCCGATCACCAGGTTCAGTCCCACGATGATCAGCAGGGGAGTCAGCCGCAGCCCGATCGCCTTGCGTCCGACGAGCAGAGCACCCATCAGGCCGAAGACGGCACCGGATGCGCCGAGCGAGGCGCTGTACGAGATGAAGCCGCCCGTGGCCTCCACGATCTGCCCGTGGGTCGCGATCACCAGCTGGAAGTTCAGCACCTCCGCCACCGATCCGCCCACCGCGGCGATCAGGTACAGCGCGAGGTAGCGGGCGCGGCCGAGGAAGGATTCCAGCGCGGGCCCGAACACGTAGATCGCGTACATGTTCAGCAGCAGATGGATGGGGAACGCGAACGCCGTCGAGTGCAGGAAGCCCGAGGTCAGCAGTCGCCACGGTTCCGAGGCGGCGAGCGCGGGGTCCATCAGCCAGGCCTGGGTGAGCGCACCGCCGGTGAGGTACTGCAGGGCGTACGCGATGATGCACGCCCCGATGAGGATGTAGGTCACCACCGGCGTCCCGGTCGGGCGCATCGCGGCGGCGACCCGGCGCACCGGGCTGCGGCGCGGCACGCTCGCCCGGCCTTGCGCCATGCACTCCGGGCACTGCACGCCGACGGCCGCCTGCGTCTGGCATTCGGGGCAGATCGGCCGGCTGCAGCGCTGACAGCTGATGTACGTCTCGCGCTTCGGGTGCCGGTAGCAGGACGGCGCTGCGTCCGGGGAATCGCTCATGCGCGCGGGATCAGGATCGACGCCAGGATCGCCAGCCCGACGAGAGCGACACAGCCCACCGCCAGAATCACGTACGGCCGGGACGCGGGGGTACGGCCCTCGAAGCGCTGCAGCAGCAGCATGGTCGCGATCCCCCCGCCTGCGCCGCCGATCACGGCGAAGATGTTGCCGAAGAAGAGGCTGATGAGGAACCACAGCACCATCGTGATGAGCAGCCGGTTGCGCGCCGGCGGTTGATCCCACAGCAGGATCAGGTAGGCGCCGAAGACGCCCCACACCGCACCCATGAGCCCGATCGAACTGGTCAGCGCGATGCCCGACACGGCTGCGGCGACCACCCCGCTGACCAGCAGGATGACGCTGTACCGGCGCCAGCCGAGCGAGCGTTCCGCACCCCACCCGATCCAGACGAAGATCGCGATGCCGAGCAGCGCGGCGAGGATCCCCTGCCCCGTCGCCGCGGGGTAGACCAGCGAGGTGGTGAGGTAGCGCCAGACCTCGGCGCCCCAGAACGGCGAGGCGGTCATGAGCAGCGAGGGCGCGTTGTTCGTGAAGAACCCCAGCAGCCAGAGCACGAGGGCAACGCCCCCGATGCCGATGGTGATCACGGGGCGCGTGGCCGCATCCACCCGGCCGGCGACCGTCTGCCTGCGTACCGCGGTCTTCTTCGCCCGGGCCGGCTTCGCCGCCGCGGCCGGTTGCCACTGCACCGACCCGCCGGTCTCGCGGACGCAGTCCGGGCAGCGCACCCCCGCAGGGGTCAGGATCTGACACTCGGGGCAGATCGTGCGACCGCAGCGCGCGCAGAGCGTCCAGCTCGTGCGGTCGGGGTGCCGGTAGCAGACCGACGGATCGGTCTCGGCGGCAGACGCGGACAAGCGGAGGCTACTTCTCGACGATGTCGATGGTCGAGATGACGACGGGCTCGCGCGGTGCATCGCCAGGCCCGGTCGGGACCGCCTCGATGGCGTCGACGACGCGCTGCGACTCCTCGTCGGCGACGACGCCGAAGATGGTGTGCTTGCCCTGCAGCCACGGCGTCGGCACCGTCGTGATGAAGAACTGCGACCCGTTGGTGCCCTTGCCCATCTGGATGCCGGCGTTCGCCATCGCCAGCACGTACGGCTCGGCGAAGGTCAGCTCGCCGTGGATCTCGTCGTCGAACTGGTAGCCGGGACCGCCGATGCCCTTTCCGAGCGGGTCGCCGCCCTGCAGCATGAAGTCCTTGATGATGCGGTGGAAGATCACGCCGTCGTAGAGCGGAACACCCGACTGCGGTTCGCCGGTGCCCGGGTGGGTCCAGTCGATGGTGCCGTTCGCGAGCCCGACGAAGTTGGCGACGGTCATCGGCGCGTGGTGCCCGAAGAGCTCGAGGCGGATGTCGCCGTGGTTGGTGTGGATCGTGGCGGCATGGGTCGAAACGGTCATGCGCACGATTCTGTCATGCGGGGCTCTCAGGTACCGCGAAGGTCGTATTCCTTGCGCGTGATGCGTGCTCTGACAGGATGGGATGGTACGCCGCATTCGCAGACGGAGGTCGACATGGGACTGTCACGCAAGCGCCAGCGCGAGCTCAAGCGGCTGAAGAGAAGCGCAGAAGACCTGTGGGACGAGCAGCGCGAAGCCATCGAGCACGCGAGCGCCGTGCTGCGGGACGCGCGCCGGCAGGCCGCCAATTACGCACGCGAAGAGGTCGGTCCGCGGGTGCGCGAGACCTACGAGGAACGGGTGCGCCCCGCCGTCCGCGATGGGGTGCGTGCGGGACGATCCGCGGCATCCTGGGGTCGCGAACGGCTGTCGGATGACGTGGTCCCCGCGATCACCGGAGCGCTCGGTTCCGCGCTGGCCATGCTGGAGGCCGCCAAGGACCCGCGGGTCCGCGATGTCGTCCGGAAGGTGGCGCGCTCGGGCGAGCGCGCCGGCCTGGTGACCATGCCGAAGAAGTCCGCCGGTCCCGGCCGTTACATCCTCATCGGTCTCGGCGTTGTCGCCGCCGCCGGTGTGGCCTACGCCGCCTGGCAGACGCTGCGCGCCGACGACGACCTGTGGATCGAGGATCTCGACGAGATCGGCGCTGCCGACGTCGACGCCGCGGACGACGAATCCTGATGCACCGCGCAGCGGTCGCCCTCGCGGCGTTGGCTCTGCTGGCGCTCGCCGCCTGCTCCGCTCTGCCCGCCGGATCACGCTCGCCGAGTCCGTCCGGATCGGCGAGCCCGAGTTCGAGCCCCGGCCCCATCGGTCCGGCCTTCGGTGACGTCGCTCCCCGCGAGTCGGTGACCGACGAGATCGGCACCTACCTGCACATCACTCTGGCGCCGACGTCGGCCGCGGCCACCCAGGTCGCTCCCGAGACCGTCGGCTCCTCGATCGCCGGCAGCTCCTGGGACGATGAGGCACTGCTCGACGCCCAGCGGTTCGTGGCGACCTTCGTCGCCGAGCAGACCCTCGACTCGATCGCGCTCGATCGCGACATGCTCGGCTGGCAGCAGTGGCTGACCGACGTCGCCCCGCGCTATTGGGGGGTCCCCGACGAGGGTGCGCTGATCAAGAACGACAACGGCGCGGACCGGCCGACTCCGATCTACAACGACCCGGATGACTTCACGCCGCGGCTCGTGCGCGACGGCCTCCCGCGCATGGACGATGCCACCATCACGATCGACTCGCTCGAGAACCTGCCCCGCGAGGGTGGCGAATGGCTCGAGGTCACCGGGACCTCGGATGTGGCCTACCGGCTGAACGACGCCGAGGCGCGCGCCGCGCTGCTGCAGCAGGGATTCGACCAGGAGACGGTGAACGGCTTCCCGGCGCTCACCGACGACGAAGACGGCCACTACCTGGTGCACCTGGAATGGACGTACGCCGTCGAGCGCATCGCCGACGGATGGATCATCCGCGACTACGACCTCATCTGGGACGCGAACATCGAGGGCATCTCGCAGGCGTGACCCGCGCCCCGGCGCCAGTATGCTGAGGGCTGCTCGCCCGTCGACGACACTCCCGAAGGTGCCGCCATGTCCCGGACCCTCCCGCGCATCCTGCTGCTCGCCGCGCTCCTGGCCGCCGTGCTCGTCCCGGCCGCGCCAGCGGCTCCGCCTGTGCTGGCAGCCGCGAGCACGCAGGCGGCCGGCGGATCGCATCCGTGCGCGCCGCTGGACATCGTGCTGCTCATCGACACGACGGGTTCGATGGAGGGCGCCATCTCGAACGTGAAGTCGGAGGTCACCCGCCTCACCGACACCATCGAAGAGGAGTCCGCCGGCGACTATCGCATCGGGCTCATCGAGTTCGGGGTCGGACTCACCGTGCGGGCGCCGTTCGCCGACCGCAACGCCGACGAGATCCGCGACATCGTCGCGAGCCTGTCGGCGGAGGGCGGGGGCGACGGACCCGAGGCCTGGGACGAGGCGCTGGTCACCGCCGTCGAGACGCGGTCGGCGGCCGAGACCGGAGGCAACCAGTACGCGGACTTCAGCGTGCCGTGGCGGGCCGAGGCCAAGAAGATGATCGTGCTGATCACCGACAACCGCCCGGCGGGGTTCGACGACAGCTACGACGTCGCGGACCTGACCCGCGCCGAGCAGGTCGCCCAGCGCGCCGCGGTCGAGGACATGCGGATCGCGACGGTGTTCGTGCCGAACGGCCAGCACGAGGACGAGGCCCGGGCCGATCTGCGCCAGATCGCCGAGTACACCTCGTCGACGTATTTCGAGACCGCCGAGGACGGGTCCAACCTCACCGACGGCCTGACCCTCAACGTCGAGACGTGCGCCGAGGACAGCGACGGCGACGGACTGTTCGACGTCTGGGAGATCGAGGGCTACGACTTCGACGGGGACGGCGACATCGACGTCGATCTCCCGGCCATGGGGGCGAGCCCGGATCACAAGGACCTGTTCCTGCAGGTCAACTGGATGCAGCCCGACGGCGCCGCGCCCTGCTATTTCATCTTCTGGTGCCCGACGTCCTCCGACGGTGCGCACCCGCCGAGCCCCGCGGCGCTGAACCTGCTCACCGCCGCCTTCGCCTCCGCGCCGGTGGTGAACCCGGACGGCAAGCCGGGCGTGCGCGTGCACATCGACGCCGGCCCGCTGACTCCGGCGGCGGATCAGGCGCTGCGCAGCGACTCGGCGGGCGGGATCCTGCCGTTTCATCGCGACCTGCTGTTCCCCGCGGGCAGCACCGACGAGGACCGGGATGCGGAACTCGTCGAGCTCGCCGACGCCTGGTTCCCGCGCGAGCGGCTCGCGCTGTTCACCCGGGTGCTCTACGTGCACAAGATCGTCACCGACGAGACGTTCGGCGGGGTGACGAACGGCCTGGCGTCGAGCATCCCGGGCGACACGGTGATGATCGCGGGTGCGACGCTGACCGGCGATCAGCAGAATGACTTCTTCGAAGCGGCGATCCTCATGCACGAACTCGGGCACACGCTCGGCCTCGGGCACGGGGGGTACGACCGGCTGCGGGGCAAGCCCACCTACCCGTCGGTGATGAACTACGACGTCCTCTACGGCGACGGCCTGCTCCGTGCCGGGCGGGATCACGTGCTCGACTACTCGAACTACGAGATCGCGGCGATCGACGAGGCCGCACTCGACGAACGCGCGGGGCTGGAGCTCGCCGATCCGGACGACCCGCAGGCCGGCGTGTTCCGCACCGAGAAGATTTACTACACCTGCGCCGGGAAGGACGCCACCCAGCGCTCGCTCGCGAGTGCCCCGATCGACTGGAACTGCGACGGTGACACGAACGACCGCTCGGTGCGCGCATCCGTCGACTGGAAACCGACCGTGCAGATCCTGGCCGGACGCGATGACTGGGCGACGCTGATCTTCAGCGGTGGGCAGCGTGGCGGCCTGGCATCGAGGGGGGAACCCGTGACCGACGAGGATCTCGACATCGAGAAGTGGCTCGCCACCCCCCGCGAGTACGCGGTGACCGGGCGCGGTCCGGGCTCGGTGCAGACTCGGCCCGGCACGGCCGTCCTGCGATTCGCGATCACCAACTCCGGCACGAAGGACGACGAGTACGCGCTGTCGGCGTCGGTCCTCGGCGGCTGGGAGGGCGAGGCGACGGTGCCTCCGCTGGTGGCCGTCGCCGCGGGGGCGACGGTGGCGGTGGATGTCACGGTCGAGATCCCCGAGAAGGCCGATCGCGGCGACACCGCGACCGTCTCGCTCATGGCGCAGTCCGCGGGCTCGGACTGGATGTCAGCCTCGCCGTCCGGAACCATCGTGGTCGGCGCCGTCGACGAGCCGCGTTCGTCGGGCGGGTTGCGCATCGATCCGGAACGTCCCGGCACCGGCTCCGTGTTCACGATCACCGGCGACGGATTCGCGCCCGGCACCGAGGCGATCGCCGCGTCGGACGACGGCTGGTTCGCTCCTGTCAGCGGCGTCGTGGGTGCCGACGGCTCGGTGACGATCCCGGTGACCGCTCCCGCGGCCGCCGCGCAGGGCGTCGTGCGGATCCTCGGATCCGACGCCGCCGATGCCGGCGACGCGCTCCGGATGGCGCAACCCCGCGTCCTCGAGGCCGAGGTCGAGGTCGTCGGACTCGATGCCCGCGTGGTCGTGACCGTCGCCATCATCCTCGGCGGGGTCGCGCTGTTCACCCTCGTCGTGCTGTTCGCGACCGGCAGCCTGCGGATCGGGCGGCGGAAGCCGGCGGCGGCCGCGGATCCGGTCGGCCCGGATGAGGACGAGAGTGGAGCCTAGGAGAATCGAACTCCTGACATCCTGCTTGCAAAGCAGGCGCTCTACCAACTGAGCTAAGGCCCCGCGATTTCAGCGTAGATCGAGCGAAGGCGACGGCGTGTACGGCGCCGGAGCGTGCGATCGCCGCAGAAGCGGCGGCGATGCCAGGATCAACGCAGTGGGGCTACCAGGACTTGAACCTGGGACCTCTTCATTATCAGTGAAGCGCTCTAACCGCCTGAGCTATAGCCCCGTCGGCCCGAAGGCCGAAGTTCACCTTACCCGACGGGGCGGGCGGGCACTAAATCCGTCAGCTGTTCTGGAACCCGACGAGCAGTCCGCCGGTGATGCGCACGCTGAGGTTGTAGAGCAACGCGGCGACGGCGCCGAGCACGGTTCCGACGACGGTGTTGAGCAGCGCCACCACGAGCGAGAACCCGCCGACCTGGATCAGGCCGAAGCGGTCGGCGACGCGGAAGTCCTCGTCGGCGAGCACGTCCTGCAGGGTGCGGTCGAGCGTGGCGAAGATGCCGGTCGAGTTCAACACGACCCAGACGAGGACGGCGGCGACGATCAGCGCGATGCCGAGGCACAGCCAGACCAGGAACGACAGCTTCACGACCGACCAGAAGTCGATGTACACGAGCTTGAGGCGCACCTGCTTGGTGGCCACGCGGCGCTGCTCTTTACGCTGCAGCTTCTCGGCGACGCTGGTCATTGCTCGGTGTCGTCCTCTCCATCGGCGGGGGGTACCGCAGATGTCTCCGGGGCCTCGGCCTCGGTCTCGTCGGCGTCCTGGGTGACCAGGTTTCGCTCGCTGTTGCGGGCTAGGGCGATGATCTTATCCTCGTCGTCGAAGCGGGCGAAGACGACACCCATGGTATCCCGCCCCTTGGCGGGCACCTCGGCCACCGAAGACCGTACCACCTTGCCACTGGCAAGAACCACGAGGACCTCGTCGTCGTCGCCGACTATCAGGGCACCCGCAAGGTCTCCGCGGGCTTCGTTCAGTTTCGCGACCTTGATGCCCAGTCCGCCGCGGTTCTGGGGCCGGTACTGGTCGACGGCGGTCCGCTTGGCGTACCCGCCCTCGGTGACCACGAAGACGGCGGCAGCGTCGGCATCGGAGACCACGGAGGCGGAGAGCAGCGCGTCGTCATCGCGGAAGTGCATGCCGATGACACCCGCCGTGGACCTGCCCATGGCGCGCAGCGACGACTCCGCGGCGACGAACCGCAGCGACATCCCCTTGCGCGACACCAGCAGGATCTCGCTGTCGTCCTCGACGAGCATCGCCGAGACCACCTCGTCGCCCTCGCGCAGGTTGATCGCGATGATGCCGCCGGTGCGGTTGGTGTCGTACTCGCTGAGGGCGGTCTTCTTGATGAGCCCGCCCCGGGTGGCGAGCGCCAGGTACTTGGCCACCGTGTAGTCGCGGATGTCGAGTACCTGCGCGATCTGCTCGTCGGGCTGCAGGGCGAGCAGGTTGGCGACGTGCTGGCCCTTCGCGTCGCGGCCGGCCTCTTGCACCTCGTACGCCTTCGCGCGGTACACCCGACCCCGGTCGGTGAAGAACAGCAACCAGTGGTGGGTGGTGGTGACGAAGAAGTGCTCGACGACGTCGTCGGCGCGCAGTTGCGCACCCTTGACCCCGCGGCCGCCGCGATGCTGTGAGCGGTAGTTGTCGCTGCGGGTGCGCTTGATGTAACCGCCGCGCGTGATGGTGACCACCATCTCCTCTTCGGGGATCAGGTCTTCCACGCTCATGTCGCCATCGAATCCGAGCAGGATCTCGGTGCGCCGGTCATCGCCGTACTTGGCGGCGATCTCGCCGAGCTCTTCGACGATGATGTCGCGCTGCAGCTTCTCGCTGGCCAGGATCTTCCGGTAGCCGGCGATCTCGAGCTCCAGTTCGGCGAGCCGATCCTGGATCTTCTGCCGTTCCAGCGCGGCGAGCCGGCGCAGCTGCAGTGCGAGGATCGCATCGGCCTGCAGCTCGTCGACTCCGAGCAGCTTCATCAGCCCGGCGCGCGCCTCGTCGACGTCGGGCGAGCGCCGGATCAGCGCGATCACCTCATCGAGTGCGTCGAGCGCCTTGACGTACCCACGCTGGATATGGGCGTCGGCCTCGGCCTTGTTGAGCCGGAAGGTGGTGCGCCGGACGATGACCTCGATCTGGTGGTCAATCCAGGCGGTGATGAACCCGTCGATCGAGAGCGTGCGCGGCACGCCGTCGACGATCGCCAGCATGTTCGCGCCGAAGTTCTCTTGCAGCTGGGTGTGCTTGTAGAGGTTGTTGAGCACGACCTTCGCGACGGCGTCGCGCTTCAGCACGATGACCAGGCGCTGCCCGGTGCGACCCGAGGTCTCGTCCCGGATGTCGGCGATCCCGCCGATCTTGCCGTCCTTGACCAGGTCGGCGATCTTGATCGCG
>DATMFW010000018.1:0-3165 GCA_035556655.1 Pseudolysinimonas sp. | reverse complement strand
GTGGTACTCGAACGACCGGCGGAACAGCACCCGGGTGAACAGCACGAAGGTGACGAACACGATCACGACGATCGGCGTCATGTGGATGATGAAGTCGTTGAAGGTCAGCCCCGCGCGGCTGCCGATGATGATGTTCGGCGGATCGCCGATCAGGGTCGCGGCACCGCCGATGTTCGACGCCAGGATCTCGGCGATCAGGTACGGCTGCGGCGCAATGCCGAGCCGGGCACAGACGACGATGGTCACCGGGGCGACCAGCATGATGGTGGTCACGTTGTCGAGGAACGGCGATGCGATCGCGGTGATCAGCATCAGCATCACCATCAGCCGGTACGGCTTGCCCTTCGACATCTTCGCTGCCCAGATGCCCAGGAAGTCGAAGACGCCGGTCTGCTTGATCACCCCGACGATGATCATCATGCCGAACAGCAGGAAGACGACGTTCCAGTCGATGCCGGAGTGCTCCGAATAGAACACGTCGGCACCCGGGATGAGCCCGAGCGCCGCCATGATGCCGGCCGCGATCAGGACGACCTTGACCTTGCTGACCTTCTCGGTCGCGATGAAGACGTAGGCGATGAGGAACACGCCGAGGGCCACGAACGGGCTGATCGTGGTCCAGGCGCTCATCGCATCCCCCCTTTAAGGAACATGGGTCATCGAAGGTGTCGCGCTTCGCGCGCGACGAGAAACAGTGCGGATGCGGCGGCTAGGTCCCGAGACCGGCGATCGCCAGGCTCGTCGCGAGAGCCTCGATCGTGATGGCGCCCACCAGCTCGCCATCTTTCTCGGCCACCGCGACCAGCGGGCTGCGGGCAAGCGCCATCGCGGCGGCGATCTCGAGCAGGTTCGCCTCGGGCGAGACGGTGACCACCTTGCCGATCTTGTCCGGCAGGCACTGCCCCACTGTGCGCGCGCTCGGCTCGAGCCAGAAGCGGTCCGCTTCCTCCTCGTCGATGGTGTGCGCCAGAGCCGGCTCGGACTGGTATGTGGCAGGGACGACGAGCCGCAGTACCTGACTGCCGGGCAGCACCATGACGGGCTTGCCCTTGGCGTCGACGACGATGAGCCCGGGCAACCGGCCGAGCGCCATCACCTGCACGGCCTTGGCGACGGTGTCCTGCAGCGTGATCGTCGGCACACTGACGGCGATGTCGCGAGCTTGCATGGGTACATCCTTGTCGAACTCGAAGGTCACCGGGTCGAGGATTGTGTCCATAGCGGCCGTTCCTCTCATGTCGTCGCAACGTGCATATCCAGACTCGCGTGTGCGCGTTCCTTGTTCTATGGGTGCTGTCCCCGATCTTTCGGCCGCGCCCCCGAGGCGCATCTGGGGGTGCGGCCCCATGGACAAACCGGGCGCGGGCGGCAAGCCTGTCGGTATGGGTCTGCCGTCCGTCCCTCCTCCCGCCGCGCGCGACGCCCGGGCGCGGCGACCGATCCGAGCCCTGTTCGCGCGGCTGTTCGTCATCAACGGCGCCCTGTTCACGGTGGGAACCCTGATCCTGGCGCTGTCGCCCGCGACGGTGTCGTCGCCGCCGCTCTGGACCGAGATCCCGGTGCTGCTGATCGGGCTGGCGCTGATCCTCGCCGTGAACGGCGCGCTGGTGCGGGCATCGCTGGCGCCGCTCGACTCGCTCACCAGCGTGATGCAACGCGCCGACCTGATGCGGGACGGTCCGCGGCTGGCCGAGGCGGGATCCGGCGATCTGCGCGACGTCGTGCGCGACTTCAACGGGATGCTGGATCGCCTCGAAGCGGAACACACCGCCAGCAGCGCCCACACCCTCGCCGCCCAGGAGGGGGAACGCCAGCGCATCGCCCGGGAGCTGCACGACGAGATCGGCCAGAGCCTCACCGTCGCCCTGCTCGCCCTCAAGCGCGTGGTCGACCGGGCGCCCGAGGACTTCCGCGAAGACGCCGAGACGGCGCAGCAGGCGGTGCGCACCAGCCTCGAGGACGTGCGGCAGGTCGCCCACCGGCTACGGCCCGGCGTGCTCGCCGACCTCGGCCTGCAGAGTGCGCTCGCCTCGCTCGGCTCGGAGTTCTCGCGCTCGAGCGGCATCCCCGTCACGCGCGAGGTCGATCCCGACCTGCCCGAACTCGACGGCGACATCGAGCTCGTGCTGTACCGGGTCGCGCAGGAGGGGCTGACCAATGTGGCCAGGCACGCCCGCGCGAGCCACGTCGAGCTGACCCTGCGCCGAGCGGGCGACGGCCTCGAGCTGCGGATCACCGACGACGGACGCGGCGGCCCGATCACCGAGGGCGCCGGGGTGCGCGGCATGCGCGAGCGTGCCTCGCTGATCGGGGCCCGGCTCACCGTGAGCTCGCGCGAGAGCGGCGGCACCCAGGTGCTGCTCGTCGTGCCCGACCTGCGGGGTGGCGGCAGTGCAGGCTGAAACGCGCATTCTGCTCGCCGACGATCACGCCCTCGTGCGGAAGGGCCTGCGGCTCATTCTGGATGCCGAGCCCGACCTGCACGTGGTGGCGGAGGCATCCGACGGGGCCGAGGCGATCGAGCTGGCCGGCGACGGCGTCGACCTCGCGATCCTCGACATCGCGATGCCGCGCATGACCGGACTGCAGGCGGCGCGCGAGATCTCGGCGCGGCATCCGGACGTGCGCATCCTGATCCTGTCGATGTTCGACAACGAGGAGTACTTCCTGGAGTCCCTCCGCGCCGGCGCCTCCGGGTACGTGCTGAAGTCCCTAGCCGACCGCGACCTCATCGAGGCCTGCCGCGCGGCGATGCGGGGGGAGCCGTTCCTCTACCCCGGGGCGATCACCGTGCTGATCCGCGACTACCTGCAACGCGACCGGGCGGGCGAGCGGCAGCCGGCGTCGATCCTGACCGCCCGCGAACAGGAGGTCACCAAGCTGATCGCCGAAGGGCACTCGACGAAAGAGATCGCCTCGACCCTGCACATCAGCGTCAAGACGGTGGAGTCGCACCGGGCCAACGTGCTGCAGAAGCTCGGGATGCGGGATCGCCTCGAACTGACCCGATTCGCCATCAGAACCGGGCTGATCGAACCGTGATTTTCGGCTAACCTTTCGGACGAGCGCCACCCGGGCCTCGCCGACCCGAAGGATGCCGATGAAGGCACGACTCGCTGCAGCACTGGCGGTTTCCGCCGGCCTGGTGGTGAGCGTCGGCGCGCC
>DATMFW010000017.1:0-22313 GCA_035556655.1 Pseudolysinimonas sp. | reverse complement strand
CTAGGATCATCCGGTGAGCAGAACGCGGCGACGGTGGTGGGTGTGGGGGGTCGGCGCCCTCGTGCTGGCGCTGCTCGTCGTCGCCGGGATCGTGGTCGTCCCGATCCTCACCCACCAGGACCAGGGGCTGTCCAACCAGGCCCCCGCGGGGGAGCAGTGGCCGCACAGCGCGAGCGCGACGGGGGACGACGGGCGCGACCGCAGCATCCGGGTCGCTGCCGATGAGGGTGAACTCGACACCGCCTCGCTCGAGCCGGGGCAGCACATCATCGTGACCGGCAGCGGGTACGACCCCGCTCGCGGCATCTATGTGGCGATCTGCGCGATCCCCGCCGACCCGACCATCAAGCCGGGCCCCTGCCTCGGCGGCGTGCCGACCCAGGAGGCTCAGGACGTCGACGAGGGTGCCGTGCAGTACGCGCCGAGCAACTGGATCAACGACGACTGGGCGTGGAAGCTGTTCGGCGCCCGCAGCTACGACGACCGTGCGACGGGCACGTTCACCGCGTACCTCGAGGTTCCGGAGCCCTTCGACGACCACGTCGACTGCCGCGAGGTGGCGTGCGGCATCTACACCCGCAACGACCACACGGCCGCGGCGGATCGCGTGCAGGACCTCTACGTCCCGGTGGGCTTCTCGGGGTGAGCGTCGTCGAGCGGCTGCGGGCCGCCGGCTGCGTGTTCGCGGAGGATGAGGCGGCGCTGCTGGCCGAGGCGGCATCCGGCGACGAACTCGAACGGCTCGTGCAGCGGCGGATCGCGGGCGAGCCTCTCGAGGTGATCCTCGGCTGGGCGGCCTTCCGCGGCCTGCGCATCGCCGTGGCACCGGGTGTCTTCGTGCCGCGTGCCCGCAGCGGCGTGCTGGTGGATCAGGCGCTGCCGTTCGCGGGGCCGGGGGTGATCGCGGTCGAACTCTGCGCGGGGGCGGCCGCCGTGGCGGCGGCGCTCGCGGCCGAAGCCCCGGGCGTCGAGGTGCATGCGGCCGAACTCGATCCCGCCGCCGTGCGGGTCGCCCGGACCACGCTCGACCCCGCGCGGGTGCACGAGGGCGATCTCTACGCGGCCCTGCCTCCTGCGCTCCGGGGGCGGATCGGCGTCCTGCTGGCCAACGCGCCGTACGTGCCCACGGCGGAGATCGCGCTGATGCCGTCCGAGGCGCGCGATCACGAGCCCGCGATCGCTCTCGACGGCGGTGCCGACGGCTTCGACGTGCAGCGCCGCGTCATCGCCGCGGCGCCGGAGTGGCTGGCGCCGGGCGGGGTGCTGCTCGTCGAGACCAGCGTGCGGCAGGCTCCGGCGACCGTGGCTCTGATGACCGCCGCCGGTCTCGAGGCGCGCTCCGTGCACGACGACGAGCTCGACGGGACCGCCGCGATCGGAGTGCTGCCCGCCTAGCTGCGGAGCGCGGCGATCACGTCGCGCCGGATCTCGCGGAGGCCCTCGGTGATGATGTCCACCACCTCCTGCTCGAGGACGCCGTTCGCCACCTGCATGCGCAACTCGGTCCGGACCTCGCTGCGGAACTCGTGGATCGCGGTCTCGGCCTCGCTCAGCCGCCGGCGCGACTGCACCCGGGTGTCGCCGTTGTCGGGGCCCTGACGCGGGCCCGGTTCCTCGCGCACCTCGCGCGCGGCGGCGGCCAGGTCGGCGCGAAGGGTCTTCATCGCGTCGGTGACCGAGGCGCGCACCTCGTCGGCGAGCCGGCGCACCGAGTCGGTGAGCTCGACCTCGATGCCGTCGAGTTCGCCGGCCCTGGCCTCCAGCTCGGCGCGGCCGGCGTCCGTGATCGCGTACACGGTCTTGCGGCCGTCGGCCTCCTTGGTGACGAGCCCCTCCTCCTCCAGCTTCGCCAGCCGCGGGTAGATGGTGCCCGCGCTCGGCACGTAGGTGCCGCCGAACCGGTCGGAGAGCGCCTGGATGAGTTCGTAGCCGTGCATCGACCGTTCGGCCAGCAGGCTCAGCAGGTACAGCCGCAGGTGCCCGTGCGCGAAGACCGCCGGGGTCATGCCCTCACCGCGCGCAGCAGGCTGACGTCGCCGCCGACCGTGTTGACGCGCAGGTCGGTCCAGCGCTTGTCGAGGTCGCCGAACTTGCCGGTGTAGCGACCCTTCACGCCCGAGACCGTGTGGTCGCCGAGCTGAAGCCGGCCACCCACGGTGTTGAGCGCGTAGGAGAGCGGGACCTCCGCATCCAGCCGCACGGTGACGGCACCGCTCACGGTGTTGACCTTGATCTCGTCGGGGATGTCGACCGAGTCGAGCACGACGGCGCCGCTGACGCTGTCGCTGGCGAAGCGCATCAGGGTGCCCGCCGCCGTGATGTCGCCGCTCACGCTGTGGGCGTCGATCTTGCCGTAGTGGTTGCGCACGGTGATCTCGCCGCTGACGGAGTTGAGCGACAGGTCGCCGCTCACCCCGTCGATGACGAGGTCGCCGCTGACGGTGCTGAGGCTGGCATCCTCATTCACGCCGCTGAGCAGCGCGCTCGCCGAGACGACGCCGAGCTTGACCTTGATGTCGCGCGGGACCATCACGCTGACATCAGCGCGGGCCTTGCCTGTCCAGCTCTTGAACACGTCGATCCAGTTGTCCCAGCTGAGCTGGGGGTGGTCGATCTCGACGGTGTCGCCGTCGACGCTGATCTTCAGCTCTTTGCCGGTCACCGAGTGCACCTCGACGCGCACGCCGGGCTCGTCGTGGGCGACGATGTCGATCTGGCCGCCGATCAGCCCGACCTTCAGGGCGCGAGCGCTTTCAATGTCGATCGTCTTGGGGCCGTCGACGAGCCACTTCTCCTGGGCCATCCCGGCCCTCCTTTTCGATTGAACGCGATATATCGCGTGTGGTGAGAGTCACGATATATCGCGAGTCCGCATCCGTCAAGCGCGGCCGTTGTGCAGGAGTTGTCCGTTGTGCAGGACTGCACAGCCTGAAGTTGCTGCCCCGCTGCGCGGAACTCCTGCACAACGGGGGAGCGTGACCTTGACCTTGACGTAGCGTCAACCCGTACCGTCGCATGCGGAAAGGAGGACGGCCATGGACTGGTCCATTCAGGACATCGCCCGGCTGGCCGGCACCACGAGCCGGACGCTTCGTCATTACGACGACGTCGGCATCGTGAAGCCCAGCCGCATCGGGACCAACGGGTACCGCTACTACGACGCCGACGCGCTCGTCCGGCTGCAGCGCGTGCTGCTGCTGCGCGAGCTCGGGCTCGGGATCCCCGCGATCGCCGAGGTGCTCGAGGGTCAGCGCGACGACACCGCCGCGCTGCGCACCCATCTGGAATGGCTGTCCCGGGAACAGGAGCGCATCGGCAGGCAGATGTCCAGCGTCGAGCGCACCATCACCGAACTGGAAGGAGGTGAGAAACCGATGGCAGAGGACATGTTCGACGGATTCGACCACACGCGGTACCGCGACGAGGTCGAGGAACGCTGGGGGAAGGAGGCCTACGCCTCGAGCGATGCCTGGTGGCGCGGGCTGTCCGATGAGGACCGCGCGGCCTGGAAGGCGAAGATGAGCCTGCTCGGATCGGATTGGATCGAGGCCGCAGGCCGCGGCATCGACCCGGCGTCCGATGAGGCGCAGGCCCTCGCGCAGCGTCAGTTCGAGTGGCTCCGGGGCATCCCCGGAACCCCCGGAGGCGG
Organism: Pseudolysinimonas sp.; assembly: GCA_035556655.1. Lineage (GTDB taxonomy): Bacteria > Actinomycetota > Actinomycetes > Actinomycetales > Microbacteriaceae > JBDSKH01. The sequence continues at coordinate 18,664 of DATMFW010000017.1, read as the reverse complement.
CGGGGCGGGCCCGACGAAGGAGTACTTCACGGGACTCGGCGAGATGTACGTCGCCGACGAGCGCTTCGCCCGCAACTACGGCGGCATCGAGGGCGCGACCTTCGTGCGCGACACGATGCGCGAATACGCGGAGCGCAACCTCTAAGGGGCGGCCGCCCGGGTCGGGACGGTCTCGGTGGATGCCGGGGCCGGCCCGCCCGGGACCGTCAGCAGCGGCAGCGTGACATTCACCATCGGGCCGATGAGCAGGGCGAAGGCGAGAGTCCCCACCCCGACCTGACCGCCGAGGATCCAGCCGATCACCAGGACCGTCACCTCGATGCCGGTGCGCACGATCCAGATCCGCCATCCGGTGCGTCGCACCAGCCCGGTCATCAGGCCGTCGCGCGGCCCCGGACCCAGCCGGGCGCCGATGTACAGGCCGGTGGCGACCGCGAGCAGCGCGAGCCCGCCGGCGAAGACGAGGACCTGCAGCCAGACCTCGTGCTGCTGCGGGATCAGCCAGAGGCCGAGCTGCGCACTCGGGCCGATGAGCAGCACGTTGAGCACGGTGCCGACGCCGGGCCGTTGGCGGATCGGGATCCACAGCAGCAGTACGACCACGCCGATCAGGTTGGTGAGCAGTCCGAACGCCAGCCCGGTCTGGATGACGAGGCCCTGGGTGAGCACATCCCACGGCGAGACGCCGATGCCGGCCCGCACCATGAGGGCGATCGCGATGCCGTAGAGGAAGAGTCCGAGAAGCAGTTGGGCGATCCGGCGCGCCCAGCGGAGCCGGGAGGTGGCCAATTCGCTCATGGTGGTATCCAAGGGTCGGATTGGACTTCTCGCAAGGGGCCAATCTGGGTAGGGTGGCTGGCATGAGCTCGCTCTCCGCCCGCGCACTCGGGTCCCTGATCCAGAACTGGCGCACCTCCGGAACGGGGCCCGCGTATTCGGCGCTGGCCGACCGCATCCGGCTGCTCGTTCTCGACGGCCGGCTGCCCCTCGGCACCCGCCTGCCGGCCGAGCGCGAGCTCGCCGCCCACCTGGGACTCAGCCGCACCACCGTCTCCGCCGCCTATGCCGACCTGCGCAGCTCCGGCTATCTCGACAGCCTGCGCGGGTCGGGCAGCGTCGTGCGGCTGCCCTCGCGAGCCGCGCTGCCCAGTGCCGACCCGATCTCGGCGCCCGACCTGCTCGACTTCAGCAAGGCGACCCTGCCCGCGGTGCCGAACGTCGCCGCCGCAAGCGAACGTGCGGCCGCGCTGCTGCCGACCTTCCTCGGCGAATCCGGGTTCGACGCGCTCGGACTGCGGGTCCTTCGCCAGGCGCTCGCCGACCGCTACACGGCGCGGGGTCTGCCGACCGATGCCGACGAGGTCATGATCACCATCGGGGCTCAGCACGCGATCGGTCTGCTCGCCCGCACGCTGCTCTCGCGTGGCGACCGCGCGATGGTCGAGGTCCCCAGCTACCCCCACGCGTTCGAGGCGCTTCGCGCCAGCGGCGCTCGGCTGGTACCGGTGCCGGTGACCACCGGCGACGGCTGGGACGAGCTCGCTCTCGAGCAGGGCTTCCAGCGCACCAGTCCGACCCTCGGGTATCTGATGCCCGACCATCACAATCCGACCGGGCGCTCGATGTCGCCCGAGTTGCGGCAGCGCACCGTCGACCTCGCCGCCCGCCAGGGCACCACGCTCATCGTCGACGAGACGATGGCCGAGCTCGGACTCGACGGGCAGCCGGCGCGCGATCCGTTCGCCACCATCGGCCGCGCCGTCACCATCGGGTCGGTCGGCAAGACGATCTGGGGCGGGCTGCGGCTGGGGTGGATCCGCGCCGATCGCGAGATCATCATGCGGGCCTCCCGTGCCCGGTTCGCGCTCGACCTCGGAACCCCGATCCTCGAGCAGCTCATCCTGCTGGAACTGCTGCCCGAATACGACCGCATCCTCGCCGACCGCCGCGAGTACCTGCGTGCCGGCCGCGACCACCTCGCGGCGCGGCTCGCCCAGACCTTCCCGTTCTGGGACGTCCCGCACGTCGAGGGCGGCCTCACCATCTGGGCCAACCTGGGAGCCCCGGTCAGCTCGCAGCTCGCCCTCGCCGCCCGCAATCACGGTCTGGTCATCGCCGCCGGGCCGCGCTTCGGCATCGACGGGGTGTTCGAGCGGTTCCTGCGCATCCCGTTCAGCCACCCGGCCGACCTCATCGACGGCGCGGTCGACGCGCTCGCCCGCGCCTGGAGCGACGTGGCGCGCACCCCGATGCCGATCGGCGACGAGGATCTCGCCGCCGTGGTCTAGCAGCGGTCTTTCATCCCACGGGAGTACGGTGCGCTGGCACTCCTCTCGGCATACTTGACGTCGTTGCACAGCGGTGTGCGTCCCGCTTCACCACCGAGGAGTCCCGTGCACCTGCTGTCCGTCTTCAGCCTGCGCAACCGCGCGCTGATCGCGCTGCTGACCCTCGTCGTCGGCGGATTCGGCGCGTTCGCCCTCACCACGCTCAAACAGGACCTCTTCCCGCAGCTCACCATCCCCCAGCTGGTCGTCGTCACCAGTTACCCCGGCGCGAGCCCCGATGTCGTCGAGACGGACGTCTCGACCCCGATCGAGACCGCCATCCAGGGAGTGCCGGGCCTGGACGGGACGGTGGCGACCTCGACCTCGGGAGCCTCCACGGTCTCCGCCTCGTTCGAATACGGCACCAACATCGCGACGGCCGAGCAGAAGGTCCAGCTCGCCATCAACCGGCTGACCGACCTGCCCGAGGGCGCCGACGTCAACGTGCTGACCGGATCGCTCGACGACTTCCCGGTGATCCAGATCGCGGTGACCAGCGACCTCGACAGCGACGAGTTGTCGGCGCGGCTCGAGGCCTCGACGATCACCGACATCCAGCAGCTGGACGGCGTGCGCGAGGCGGCCCTGCTCGGCACCACCGGCAAACGCGTCACCATCACCCCCGATCTGAAGGACCTGGCGAAGAACGGGTTCAGCTCGCAGGACATCCGCGATGCGCTGAAGGACAACGGCGTGCTGCTCGCGGCCGGGCAGATCACCGAGGACGGCCAGACCCTCACCGTGCAGTCCGGGCAGCGGCTCTCCAGCGCCGACGACATCGCCGCGCTGCCGCTGCTCGGCGGCCGCGGCCCGGTGACCCTGCCCGACGGCACCGTCGTCGAGCCGAAGCGCTTCACGATCGGCGACCTCGCCGAGGTGGCCGTCGTCGACGACCCGGTCACCGGCATCTCCCGGGTCGACGGGGAGCCGGCCCTGACCATCTCGGTCACCAAGACGCCCGACGGCAACACGGTCGACGTCTCCCGGGACGTCCGCGACGCGATCCCCGATCTCGAGGCGGCGATCGGCGACGGCACGAGGTTCACCATCGTGTTCGATCAGGCCCCCTACATCCAGCAGTCGATCGAGTCGCTCGCCACCGAGGGTCTGCTCGGGCTTGCCTTCGCCGTGCTGGTGATCCTGATCTTCCTGCTGTCGGTGCGCTCGACGCTGGTGACCGCCATCTCGATCCCGCTGTCGGTGCTGATCACCTTCCTGGCGATGCTCGCCACCGGCTACTCGCTGAACGTCATCACCCTCGGCGCGCTCACCATCGCCATCGGGCGCGTCGTCGACGACTCGATCGTCGTCATCGAGAACATCAAACGTCACCTCGGCCTCGGCGAAGCGAAACTGGATGCGATCAAGACCGGCGTGCGCGAGGTCGCCACCGCGATCACCGCCTCCACGATCACCACCGTGGCGGTCTTCCTCCCCCTCGCCCTGGTCAGCGACATCACCGGGGAACTGTTCCGTCCCTTCGCCCTCACCGTGACCATCGCGCTCGCGGCGTCGCTGTTCGTGTCGCTGACGATCGTGCCGGTGCTGGCCTACTGGTTCCTGCGCTCGCCGAAGCCCGAGGCGATCGAGAAGGCCCGCGCCCTCGCCGAGTCCGGCGGCGACGAGCTCGACCGCCCGACCCTGCTGCAGCGCGTCTACCTGCCGGTGGTCCGCTGGACGGTGCGCTTCCCCGCGATCACGCTCGTGCTGGCGCTGCTGGTCATGGCCGGCAGCTTCGGGCTGGCGACCACCCTGAAGACGAACTTCATCGGATCGAGCGGTCAGAATACGCTGACCGTCACCCAGACCCTCCCGGCGGGCACCAGCCTCGAGGCGATGGACGAGGCGTCGGCTCCCGTCGAGGACGGCCTGCGCGGCGTCGACGGCGTCGAGATCGTGCAGGTGTCGATCGGATCCAGCGGCAACTCGTTCCGCGCCTTCTTCGGCGGCGGCGCCAGCGTGACCTACTCGGTGACGACCGATGAGGACGCCGAGCAGGAGGTCATCCAGCAGGACGTCCGCGACCTCATCGACGGGCTGGACCCCGACACCGTCGGCGAGGTGGCGCTCGCCTCGGGCGGATCCAGCTTCTCCTCCAGCGACATCGAGATCCAGGTGGAGGCGCCGAGCGGCGAGACCCTCGAGCAGGCGGCCGACGAGGTGCTCGCGGCCGTGAAGGACCTCGACGTCACCGCCCAGGCCGAGAGCGACCTCGCCGTCGTTCAGCCCTACATCGCGATCCAGGTCGACCGGCAGAAGGCCGCCGAACTGGGGCTCAGCGAGATCGCCGTGGGCGCGATCGTCGCCGATGCGATGCTCCCCGCCTCGATCGGCTCGGTCGTGATCGACGAGAACACCCTCAACGTCTACATCGCGAATCCGGATGCCCCGCTCACCCTCCAGGAGCTGCGCGACTTCGAGATCCCCACCTCCGACGGCATCAAGACGGTGTCCGATGTCGCCACGGTGGATCAGGTCGACGGACCCTCGAGCATCACCACCATCCGCGGGGTGCGCAGCGCCACCATCACGGTGACGCCGAACGGCGACGACGTGGGCACCGCATCCGCCACCGTCGCGACGGCCGTGGACGAGCTCGACCTGCCGGACGGCGCGAGCGCGACGCTCGGCGGGGTGACGGCCGATCAGCAGAACGCCTTCGAGCAGCTCGGGCTCGCGCTGCTGGCGGCGATCCTCATCGTGTACACGGTCATGGTGGCGACGTTCCGCAGCCTGCGCCAGCCGCTGCTGCTGCTGGTGTCGGTGCCGTTCGCGGCGACCGGAGCCGTGCTGCTGCAGATCGTGTCGGGAGTGCCGCTCGGCGTCGCCTCGATCATCGGCCTGCTGATGCTGGTGGGCATCGTGGTGACCAACGCCATCGTGCTCATCGACCTGGTGAACCAGTACCGCGAACGAGGGCTGAAGGTGAACGACGCGGTGGCGCACGGTGCCGCACGGCGTCTGCGCCCCATCCTGATGACCGCCCTGGCGACGATCTTCGCGCTGGTCCCGATGGCGCTCGGCATCACCGGGCACAGCGGGTTCATCTCGCAGCCGCTGGCGATCATCGTGATCGGCGGGCTGATCTCCTCGACGGTGCTGACCCTCGTCGTGCTGCCGTCGCTCTACGCCCTCGTCGAGGGGGCCAAGGAGCGCCGCGAGGAGCGCCGTGCCCGCAAGGCCGCCGCGGGACCGAAGCCGTCCCGGCGCGAGAAGGCGGCGGCCGCCAAGGCCGCGCGGGCGTCCGTGGCCCTGCCGCCGACGCTCGACGCGCCGGCTCCGCAGCCTGCGCCGAGCCCCGCCCCGGAGCCCCGGCCGCCGTTCTCTCCGCCGGCCCCGGTTCACCCGGCCCCGGTGCCCCCGGCCCCGGCGCAGCCCCCGGCGCCCACGCCGCCGCAGCCCCCGGTGTACCCCCCGCCCGGAGCCCCGGCACCGCCCGCGTTCCCGCCGCCGGCCTTCCCGCCGTCGGCGCCCCCGGTGTTCCCTCCGCCCGCGCGCCCGCCGGCCTGATCCTCAGCAGGTTGTGGACGCGTTTGACCATCCAGGCGTCCGCGCAGCGGTGAAACGCGTCCACGATCGTGAGGGTGCTGGGGTCAGCCCGCCCCGTCTCCCACCACGGGGGCCTCGGGGGTGCCGATCCGGGCGTCGAAGAAGTCGACGATCCGCGACTTGAGATCGGGATCGAGCATCGCGATCGAGTGCAGCGCGCCCTCGACGGTCACGAACTCGACCGGCACTCCGGCAGCGCGAAGACCCGCCACGAGCATCTCGGCCTGCGCGAGCGGGATCTTCTCGACCGTCGAGTGTGCAACGAAGAACGGCGGATCACTCGCGTCGATGGCGTAGAACGGGGACGCCGGGACCGCCGCCGGGCAGTCCTGCTCGCTCTGGCATCCGAGATAGGCCAGTTGCACCGGGACGAAGTCGTCGGTCACGGCCAGTCCGGTCAGTTCGATCGGTCCGCTCAGTTCGGCGACGGCCGCCACGCGCGACCCCGTCGTCAGCGGGCCGTCGCCGCGGGTGCCCAGAAGCGACACCAGATTGCCGCCGGCCGATCCGCCGAGGGCGCCGATGCGATCCGGATCGAGGTGGAACCGGGTGACCTGCTCGGGTTCGCGGAGCCACGCCACGGCGTCCTGCACGTCCTCGATCGCGGCCGGGTAGGGGTCGGCGGGCGCGAGCCGGTAGTTGATGGACAGCGCGACGTACCCGGCCGAGGCCAGCCACTGACACACGGCTCGCCAGGCGACGTCGGCCTTGTCGCCGCGCGCCCAGCTTCCCCCGTGCACGACGAGGATCGCGGCGCGCAGCGGGATCTCGGGCTGCTGCAGGTCGGGACCGGCGGGCTCGTCCGCGGCCGTGTCGGCGATGTCGTCGCGCGGGGGCAGGCACGCGTCGAGTTTCTGCTGGGGGCCGGCGCCGTAAGGGATGTCCGCGACCACCGAGATGTCGGGCAGGGTGGCCAGTTCGGGGTTGACCGGTGCCACCGTCGGGGTCAGCAGGTCGGAGTCCGTGCCGCTCGGGGCGCAGCCGGTCAACGCCGCGGCGGTGACCGCGAGCGCGCCGAGAATCGCGGGGATGCTCGACGGGCCTGCGCGCATGAAGGGGAATCCTAATGCGATTCCCGGTTTCGTCCGGTATCGTCAGAAGGTCGGCTCTCGACATCGCGGCTCTGCCGCGCGCATCACTGTACGTCGATCGGGCCGGATCGCCAGGGCACCCCCTGTGCGAGACATCCGCCGCACCTCGCGGCCTCAGGAAAACGGCCCCGGTCAGCATCGCCCGGGATCTCAGCGCGTCGCGCTGCACTCTGTGCTCAACACCGGAAAGAAACGTCAGTCATGCCTACCAACCAGAACAAGCGCGCGCCCAAACCCTTCCGGGCCGCGACAGACACCCCCGCCCGCAAGCCGGGCAGCAAGAGCGCCAAGCACCGCGGCTACCGCCCGGCCGAGGCGACCGCTCCGAAGAGCGCCGCCAAGAAGCCGCGCTGGAACGCCGAGGAGCGCGTCGCCCGCGGCGCAGCAGCCGAGCGTCCCCGTGGCGGAGCGGGCCGGCCGGTCCGCGAGGACCGTCCCGCTCGCGACGACCGTCGGGGCGGATACGACAGGAGCCCCCGCGCGTACGGTCGCCCCGAGCGCGCCGCCGACGGCCGCCCGAACTGGGAGCCGCGCGGCAAGGACGCCCGGCAGACCCGCGAGCCCGAGCGCCCGGCCCGCCGGTACGAGGACCGCCCCACGCGTGCACCCCGCGCCGACGACCGCGAGCGCCCCCGCTACACCGGCGACCGCCCCCGCCACACCGGGGAGCGCCGCAGCTGGGAGGAGCGCCCGCACCGGCAGCACACCGAGCGCCCGACCCGTCAACTGCGCGAGCGGGCCGAGCACTACAGCGAGCGCCCCGCGCGCTCGTACGACCGCGACGAGCAGCGCGCCCCGCGCGTTCCGCAGGAGGACGTCGTGCTCGAGCGACTCGAGGCTCAGGCCGTCGAGGCGGCCGAGGTCGACGGCATCGGCTTCGCCGACCTGGGGCTCGGTCAGAACATCGTCCGCGAGCTGAGCGAGCTCGGCGCGGAGACCCCGTTCCCCATCCAGGCGGCGACGATCCCCGACGTGCTCGCGGGCCGCGACGTGCTGGGCCGCGGTCGCACCGGGTCCGGTAAGACCATCGCGTTCGGCGCGCCGCTCGTCGAGCGCCTGCTCGCGATGCAGAAGGGCTCGAACGAGCGCCGTGAGTTCGGCCGCTCCCCGCGCGCGCTGATCCTCGCGCCGACCCGCGAGCTCGCGCTGCAGATCGACCGCACCGTGCAGCCCATCGCGCGCAGTGTCGGCCTCTTCACCACCCAGATCTACGGCGGCGTCGCCTACGCCCGCCAGCTCGGCGCGCTGCAGCGCGGGGTCGACATCGTGATCGGCACCCCCGGTCGCGTCGGCGACCTCGCCAAGCAGGGCAAGCTCGACCTGTCGAAGACCGTCATCACGGTGCTCGACGAGGCCGACCACATGTGCGAACTGGGATTCGCCGAGCCGGTGCAGGAGATCCTGGACCTGACAGCGGAGGGCGGTCAGAAGCTGCTCTTCTCGGCCACCCTCGACAAGGGTGTCGCCGACATCGTCGAGAAGTACCTCATCGACCCCGCCGTGTTCGAGGTCGCCGGCGAAGACCAGGCCAGCTCGACGATCGAGCACCGCGTGCTGCTCATGGACCAGCGCGACAAGCAGGAGGTGCTCATCGAGCTGGCCTCCGGCCCCGGCAAGAAGCTCGTGTTCGCCCGCACCCGGGCCTTCGCCGAGATGCTGGCCGACACGCTGGACGATGCGGGCATCCGCGCCGAGAGCATCCACGGCGACCTGACCCAGTCGAGGCGCCAGCGTGCTCTCGACAAGTTCACGAACGGGCGCGTCACGGTGCTGGTGGCGACCGACGTGGCCGCCCGTGGCATCCACGTCGACGATGTCGCTCTGGTGATCCAGGCCGACGCTCCCGACGAGTACAAGGCGTACCTGCACCGCTCGGGCCGCACCGGCCGGGCGGGCAAGGAGGGCCTGGTCGTCACACTCGTGCCGCGCAACCGGCGCCGGCGCACCGAAGAGCTGCTGCAGCGCGCCGAGATCGAGGCCGAGTGGACCTCGGTGCGTCCCGGCGACGAGATCATCCAGGAGCTCGCCGCGCGCTGAACGCCGGTGGATCGGGTCAGGCGACCGCGAGCATCGCCGCGGCGATGAGCGCGAGCGCCAGCCCGCCCCACTGCACGGGAGCGATGCGCTCCTTCAGCACGATGGCGGCGAGCGCGATGGTGCCGGCCGGGTACAGCGCCGAGAGAACCGCGACGACGCTGAGATCGCCGACCCGGAAGCCGACGATCAGCAGGGTGTTGGCCAGCGCATCCATCGCCCCGGCCCCGACGATCACCCACCAGGTCGATCGCGCGGGCCAGGAGCCACCGCGCGATCGCAGCCACAGCACGAGCACGATCGTCCAGATGATGACGAGGTAGGTGATGCGGCTGAATACCAGCGGCAGCAGCCCCGAATCGTCGGGTGCGCGGTCGAGCATGATGAGCAGAACGCCGATCATCACGCCGGCGATCACCGCATAGACGACGCCGCGCAGGCTCGGCCGCACCGCCCCGCGCTCGGGCACGAACCCGACGAGCACGACGGCGACCAGGGCGACGCCGAGCGCGATGTAGCCGATGACGCTCAGCCGCTCGCCGAGGATCATCCCCCAGGTCAGCGGCACGATCGCCGACAGCAAGGCCGTCAGCGGCGACAGGATGCTCATCGGCCCGATCGCCAGCGCCGCGTACAGCGTGAGGATCGCCAGCGACCCGGCGACACCGCTGAGCGAACCCCACAGAATCGCGCCCTCCGACAGGCGTCCCCCGACGAAGAACGAGAGCACCGTCAGCAGCAGCAGCCCCGCGATCCCGGCGAAGGCGACGACCCGCACCGCGGGCACCCGACGCGAGGCGAGCCCGCCGAAGAAGTCGGCCGCACCATAGGCGACGGCGCTGGCCAGACCCACGAGAACGACCAGCACGGCGCCACGCTATCGCGTCGTCCGGGCGGTGCGCCCGGACCTGAAGCAGACGTCACGCCGCGGAAGCACCGGTGAACATCGGCAGAACATTCGACATTCGCCGACCTCGGACGTACGGTGAAAGCGGCCCCCGATCGGGGGTAACCCGACGACCCGCTGTCCACCGAATCCGGAGCAACGAGTAGTCATGATCAAGTCCATAGCAATCGCCGCTGCGGCCGCACTCGGGCTCACCGCCCTGGTCGCCTCTCCCGCCGCCGCAGATCCGATCACCATCGCCGACGTGCAGGGCACCGGATCCGCCACCCCGCTCGCGGGGCAGACCGTCACCGTCGAGGGTGTCGTCACCGCTTACTACGGGGCGCCGAGCAACTATCGCGGCCTCTATCTCGAGGCGGCCGATCCGGCCGCCGAGGGGCCGGACGGTGCCAGCGACGGCATCTTCGCGTACTTCAACACCGCGAATCCCGAGGTCGGCGTCGGCGACCTGATCCAGGTCACCGGCGTGCCCGGCGAGTTCCAGGACCAGACCCAGATCTCGGCGACGGCCGCGGCGAACTACACCCTCGTCACCGAGGACGTCGGTGTGCCCGAGCCCGTCGCGCTGCCCGACACCCTGCTCGGCGCGGACCGCGAGAAGTTCGAGGGCATGCTCGTGCAGCCCACCGGCGACTACGTGCTGAGCTCCACCCACGAGCTGTACAACTTCGGCTCGCTCTGGCTGAGCGCAGGCAAGGCGGCCGTCACGCCGACCGAGGCGGCGGATGCGGGATCGGCCGATGCGGCGGCGATCGCCTCCGACAACAACGCGCGTCGCGTCCTCATCGACGACGGGTACAGCATCCGCGTCGATGCGGCGGCGCACGTCGGCGAGCAGCCGTATCTCACGAAGGGCAGCGTCGTGCGGCTGGGTGACACCCTGGTGCCGCCGGCGGAACCGATGGTGCTGGGCTACGGGTTCGGCCAGTGGCGGCTGCAGCCGCAGGTGCCGCTCACCGATGCCAGCCCCGCGGACTACAAGCCCACGTTCGCCTCCGCGAACCCGCGCCCGGATGCGGCCCCCGCCGTGGGCGGCGACGTGCGGTTCGGCAGCTTCAACGTCTTCAACTACTTCACGACCCTGCGCAGCGAGAACCCCGATGCGCGGGGTGCGGCGAACGCCGCCCAGTTCGCGATCCAGAAGTCGAAGATCGTCGCGGCCCTGAACGGCCTCGGCGCCGACATCGTGGCGCTGGAGGAGGTGCAGAACTCCGTCGAGTACGGCGAGCCGGCCGACACCGCGCTCGCCGACTTGGTCGCCGGCCTGAACGCCGCGGCGGGTGCCGGCACCTGGGACTACGTCCGCACGCCGGAGGCCCTGGCGCAGCCGGGTGCGCAGGACGTGATCACCACCGCGATCATCTACAAGCCGGCCAAGGCCGACCCCGTCGGAGACAGCTTCGCCGACACCGACGACGTCTGGGACATCGCCCGCAAGCCGGTCGCCCAGACTTTCGAGGTCGGGCACCGCACGGTCACCGTGATCGCCAACCACCTGAAGTCGAAGTCCCCGCCGGAGGGCGGCGGCACCGAGCCGGCCGACGGTCAGGGGTTCTTCAACGCCGAGCGGGTCGCCCAGGCGCACCGGCTCGTCCAGTGGGTCGGCACGATCGCGGCCGACGATGCCAAGGGCGATGACGTCATCCTGCTCGGCGACTTCAACTCCTACGGCCAGGAGGACCCGGCCCAGGTGCTGACCGCCGCCGGACTCGTCGACCTCGTGCCGGAGCGGGCCGAGGGACAGTACACGTACTCGTTCAACGGTGCGCTGGGCTCGCTCGACCACGCGTTCGTCACGGGCTCGCTCGCCTCGGCGATCACCGGGGTCGGGGTGTGGGGCATCAACGCCGCCGAGTGGAGCGATCGCGGGTACGCGCTCCCGGCCGCCGAGTCCGGCACCCCGTTCCGTTCCAGCGACCACGACCCGGTGGTGGTCGGTCTCGACACCGCCATGGTGCCGGTGACCATCGACCTGGTGAGCATCAACGACTTCCACGGCAGGCTCGAGGCGATCGCGCCGTCGGGCGGCGCGGCGGTTCTCGGTGGGGTGGTGAAGAAGTACCGGGCGGCGAACCCGAACACCGCGTTCGTCGCCGCGGGCGACCTCATCGGCGCCTCGACGTTCACCTCGTTCATCCAGGACGACGAGCCGACCATCGACGCCTTCAACGCGATGGGACTCGACGCCAGTTCGTTCGGCAACCACGAGTTCGACCAGGGGCGTGCGGATGTCGACGACCGCATCCTCGAGCACGCCGACTGGCCGTACCTGGCCGCGAACCTGTACGACAAGGCGACCGGTGAACCGGCTTACCCGCAGTTCGAGCTCGAGGACTTCGACGGGGTCACCGTCGGATTCATCGGCGCCGTCACCGAGGACCTGCCCACGCTGGTCAGCCCGGCCGGCATCGAGACGCTCGACGTCAGGCCCGTCGTGTCCGAGGTGAACAAGGTCGCCGACCGGCTCACCGACGGCGACGCGGCCAACGACGAGGCCGACGTGCTGATCCTGCTCGTGCACGAGGGTGCCGAGAGCCCGGACATCGAGGACGCCACGAACGATTCGCGGTTCGGCAGGATCGTCACCGGAGTCGACCCCGAGATCAGCATGATCATCTCCGGTCACACGCACCTGGCGTACGACCACGAGATCCCGATCCCCGGCACCGACGACACCCGCCTGGTCATCTCGAGCGGCCAGTACGGCGAGAAGTTCGCGCACACGGTGCTGACGGTGAACCCCGAGACCGGCGACCTGATCGACGCGGAGGCCGACATCCTGAACCTGCCGGACGCGGCCGATCCGGATGCGGCGGTCGCCGCGATCGTGGCCGACGCGGTCGCGAGGGCCGCCGAGCTCGGCAACGTCGCGCTGGGCTCCGTCACCCAGAGCATCACGAGGGCGAAGCAGTCCGCGGGAAGCGAGAACCGCGGCGGCGAGTCCACCCTCGGCAACCTGATCGCCGACGCGCAGCTGGCGGCGACGGCCGATCTGGGGACCGAGCTGGCGCTGATGAACCCGGGTGGCATCCGAGCCGATCTGGTGTTCGCCTCGAGCGGTGCGGGTGATCCCGACGGATCGGTGAACTACCGGGAGGCGGCGACAGTGCAACCCTTCGCCAACACCCTGGTCACCATCGATCTGACGGGCGCGCAGCTGAAGGAGGTGCTCGAGCAGCAGTGGCAGCCGGAGGGCTCGACGCGGCCGTTCCTCAAGCTCGGCGTCTCGGAGGGCTTCGCCTACAGCTACGACCCGGCGGCGCCGGCCGGCGAGCGCATCACCGCGATGTACCTCGACGGCGAGCGGGTCACCAGCGAGCAGGTCGTGCATGTGGTGACCAACTCGTTCCTGGCTGCCGGGGGTGATGCCTTCACCGCTTTCGAGGAGGGGACGAACAAGGCCGACTCGGGCCGCATCGACCTCGATGCGTTCGTCGACTACATCGAGTCGACCTCGCCGGTCGCCCCCGACCTCGCCCAGCGGGCGGTCGGAGCGACCCTCACGCCGCCCGCCTCGGCCGATGGGTACGCCATCGGCGAGCAGGTCACCGTGACGCTGTCGTCGCTGCTGTTCAGCAACGGCGGTCCGCTCGAGGGGGACGCCGTGGTGAGCCTCGGCGATGTCGAACTCGGCTCCGCCGAGATCGACCCGGCGATCGTCGACACCACCGACGAGCAGGGCCGTGCCACGGTGACGATCACGATCCCGGAGGGGGTCGCCGGTGAGCAGGAACTCATCGTCTCGGGACCCGGCGGGACGGCGATCGCCGTGCCGATCCTGGTGGCCGAGCCGGATGTTCCGACCGAGCCGGTCGGGACCTCGGCGTACGGCGCGGCCAACCGCCTGCTGTCGTTCGGTGGGCGCGATGTCGACTATCGCATCCGGGTGATCGCGGCCGACGGATCGGAGGCGGTGGGCACCGTGACCATCTACGACGGCCGCAAGCCGGTCGCCACGATCGAGCTGACGGAGGGCGAGAACGGGCGGGATCAGGTGCGGCTGCCGAAGCTCGGCCGCGGCATCCACCTGCTGACCGCGAAGTTCACCGGGGACGGGTTCGAGGACGCCCGCACCTTCCCCTCCGTGGTGATCGTCCTGTAGCGGCATCCCCAGCCCGGAGCACGCCCGGTCCGGGGTCATGGGCGCCACGTACAGTGGGCGCATGACCCCGGATACCGCTGCGCTCGAGGCGCTGCACCGCGTCTTCGGGTATGACGCGTTCCGCGGCGATCAGGCCGAGATCATCGATCACGTCGTCGCGGGCGGCGACGCCCTGGTGCTCATGCCGACCGGCGGCGGCAAGTCGCTGTGCTATCAGATCCCCGCGCTCGTGCGCGCCGGCACCGGCATCGTCATCTCGCCCCTGATCGCGCTCATGCAAGACCAGGTCGACGCGCTCTCGGCCGTCGGGGTGCGCGCGGCGTTCCTCAACTCCACGCAAGACCCCGACCAGCGTCGCGACGTCGAGCAGCGCTTCGTCGCGGGCGAACTCGACCTGCTCTATCTGGCGCCCGAGCGGCTGTCGGTCGGATCGACGCTGGCGCTGCTCGACCGGGCGCCGCTGGCGCTGTTCGCCATCGACGAGGCGCATTGCGTGTCGCAGTGGGGTCACGACTTCCGGCCCGACTACCTGCAGCTGTCGGTGCTGCACGAGCGCTGGCCCACGGTGCCGCGCATCGCCCTGACCGCCACCGCGACGGTCGCCACCCGGCGCGAGATCGTGCAGCGGCTCGAGCTGGGCGACGCGCGCCAGTTCGTGTCGAGCTTCGACCGGCCGAACATCCAGTACCGCATCGAGTCGAAGAACCAGGCCCTCGGGCAGCTTCTGTCGCTGCTGCGCACCGAGCATCGAGGTGACGCGGGCATCGTCTACTGCCTGTCGCGCGCCTCGGTCGAGAAGACCGCCGACGCCTTGGTCGCCGAGGGCATCGAGGCGCTGCCGTACCACGCCGGGCTCTCGGCACAGGTGCGGGCGCGCAACCAGGCGCGGTTCTTGCGCGAAGACGGCGTGGTCATGGTCGCCACGATCGCCTTCGGCATGGGCATCGACAAACCCGACGTGCGCTTCGTCGCCCACCTCGATCTGCCCAAGAGCGTCGAGGGGTATTACCAAGAGACCGGGCGTGCGGGGCGCGACGGGCTGCCCTCGACCGCCTGGCTCGCCTACGGCCTCCAGGATGTCGTGCAGCAACGTCGCATGATCGACGAGGGCGAGGGCGACCCGGCCCACAAACGCCGGCAGACCCAGCATCTGGATGCGATGCTCGCCCTCTGCGAGACCGTCACCTGCCGCCGGGTGCAGTTGCTCAACTACTTCGGGCAGTCCTCCGAACCGTGCGGCAACTGCGACACCTGCCTGTCTCCGCCCGAGTCCTGGGACGGCACGGTCGCGGCCCAGAAACTGCTCTCGACGGTGGTGCGCCTGCACCGCGAGCGCAACCAGCGTTACGGCGCGGGGCATCTGATCGACATCCTGCTCGGGCGCGAGAACGACAGGGTGCGGCAGTTCCGGCACGACGAGCTCACCACGTTCGGCATCGGCGGCGAGCTGAGCGAACAGGAGTGGCGCGGCGTCGTGCGGCAACTGCTCGCGCAAGGGCTGCTCGCCGTGAACAGCGACGGGTACGGGACCCTGGTTCTCACCGAGGCCTCGACCGAGGTGCTGAGCGGGGCGCGCACGGTGTCGCTGCGCCGCGAGCCCGAACGCCCGACTCGAGCCGCGAAACGCAGCGCCGGGGCGGCCGAGCTTCCCGAGGCCGCGCGGCCGCTCTTCGAGCAGCTGCGCGAGTGGCGTGCCGGGGTCGCTCGCGAGCAGGGCGTGCCCGCCTACATCGTCTTCGGCGACGCGACCCTGCGCGGCATCGCGCTCACCCGGCCGGGGTCGCTCGATGAACTCGCGACGATCTCGGGGGTCGGCGAGAAGAAGCTCGAGTCCTACGGGGCCGGCGTGCTCGAGGTGGTGGCCGCGGCATCGAGCCCGGCAGCCGTGGCCCCCTAGGCCGAAACTCGCCCGGATTGCGGTCACCGGCAAGAACCGCAGGAGTTTCGGCCTGTTCCGCGAGTTCCCCGTGACCAGGCACCCTCGCGCCCGGTAGCCTGCCCACGCCGCGTCCCGCGGCAGGAGGAAGGCAGACGCATGATCTCAGTGCGCCGCGAACGCATCCCCGGCGAACGCCGGGTCGCCGCAACCCCCGAGACCGTGGCGCAGCTCATCGGGCTCGGTCACGCCGTCCAGGTCGAGAAGGGCGCGGGCGAGGCCGCCGGGTTCCCCGACGCCGCGTACACCGAGGCGGGTGCGAAGATCGTCGCCACCATCACCCCCGCGAAGGTCGACGTGCTCGCCCACGTGCGACCGCTCACGGCGGCGGATGCGAAGGCGCTTCCCGCGGGAGCTGTGACGGTCGGTCTGCTCTCGCCGGCCTCCGAGACCGCGACGGTGAAGGCGTTGCGCGACGCGAAGATCACCTCGTTCGCGCTGGAACTGGTGCCGCGCATCTCGCGCGCGCAGTCCATGGACGCCCTCACCTCGCAGGCGCTGGTCGCCGGGTATCGCTGCGTCCTCGAGGCGGCGATGCGCCTGCCGCGGTTCTTCCCTCTCTACATGACGGCGGCGGGCACCATCCCCCCTGCGAAGGTCCTGGTGCTCGGCGCCGGCGTCGCGGGCCTCCAGGCGATCGCGACGGCCAAGCGGCTGGGCGGCAAGGTGTCGGCGAACGACGTGCGGGCGGCATCCGCCGACGAGGTGCAGTCGATGGGCGGGACGTTCATCCATCTCGACCTCGACGCGGCAGACGCCTCCGGCGGCTACGCGAAGGAGCTCGGGGCCGACCGTGCGGCGCTGCAGCGCGAACTGCTGACCCCGCACGTGCACGAGGCCGATGTCATCATCACGACGGCGGCGATCCCCGGGCGTCCGGCACCGCGGCTGATCACGGCGCAGATGCTGAAGGGCATGCGCCCCGGCTCGGTGATCGTCGATCTCGCGGCCGAGTCAGGCGGCAACGTCGAGGGCAGCGCCCCCGGCAAGGACGTCGACGTGAAGGTCGCGGGGGGCACGGTCACCCTGGTCGGCATGAAGGACGCGGCCTCGACGATGCCCTACGACGCGTCGCGGCTCTACGCCAAGAACGTGTCGAACCTGCTCGCGCTTCTCACGCACGACGGCGAGATCACGCCCGACTTCGACGACGAGGTCGTCGCGGGGGCGTGCCTCACCCACGACGGGGTCGTGCGGCATGAGCCAACGGCCGAAGGACTGAAGGGCAAGAAATGATGGACCCGATCTCGCTGCTCACCGTCTTCGTGCTGGCGGTGTTCGTCGGCTTCGAAGTCGTCTCGAAGGTGTCGAGCACGTTGCACACCCCGCTGATGTCGGGCGCCAACGCCATCCACGGCATCATCCTGGTCGGCGCGATCATCGTCGCCGGTCAGGCCCATGACCCCCTCGTGCTCGTGGTGGCCCTGATCGCGGTGCTGCTGGCCACCGTCAACCTGGTCGGCGGTTTCGTCGTCACCGACCGCATGCTGCAGATGTTCTCGGGACGGAAGGCGCAGAAGTGAATCTCCTCACCCCCGAGTGGTCGGCGATCCTCTACCTGATCGCCGCCGTCTGCTTCATCCTCGCGCTGAAGGGCCTGAGCTCGCCGAAGACCGCGCGTCGCGGCAACCTGCTCGGAGCGTTCGGGGCTCTCGTCGCCCTGGTGACCGTGTTCCTGTCGATGCGGATCGACAACCTGCCCTGGATCCTCGGGGTGATCGTGCTCGGGTCGGCGATCGCGGCGCCGGTGTCGCGGCGCGTGCAGATGACCCAGATGCCGCAGTTGGTCGCCCTGTTCAACGGGGTGGGCGGCGGGGCGGCGGCGCTGGTGGCGCTGCTCGAGCTCGAGCACTCGGATTCTCCGTGGTCGGGCCTGGCGATCGCGTTCACGATCCTGGTCGGGTCGGTGTCGTTCGCCGGATCGTGCATCACCTTCGCGAAGCTGCAAGAGCTGATGACGACCCGCCCGGTCACCTTCCCCGGCCAGCCGGTCGTCATGGCACTCGTGCTCGCGGGTGCGATCGCCGCCGGCGTGTTCGTCGTCGTCTCGCCCTCGCTGCTCTGGGCGCTGGTGCTGCTGGGTCTCGGCCTCGCGGCCGGCGCCCTGCTGGTGTTGCCGGTGGGCGGCGCCGACGTGCCGATCGTCATCTCGCTGCTCAACGCGTTCACGGGCCTCACGGTCGCGGCCTCGGGTCTCGTGCTCGGCAACGTGCTGCTGCTGGTGGCCGGCACGCTGGTCGGTGCCAGCGGCACGATCCTCACCCGCGAGATGGCTCGCGCGATGGGGCGCAGCGTGGGGGGCATCATCTTCGGCGCGTTCAAGGGCGGCTCGACGGCGGGCTCGACCGAGCAGTCCGATCGCCCGGTACGCTCGGCGTCGGCCGAGGACGTCGCGATCCTGCTGGGCTACGCGGAGAAGGTCATCGTCGTCCCGGGCTACGGCCTGGCCGTCGCCCAGGCGCAGCACACGATGGCCGAACTGGCGACCGCGCTCGAGGCGAAGGGCATCGAGGTGTCGTTCGCGATCCACCCGGTCGCCGGTCGCATGCCCGGTCACATGAACGTGCTACTGGCCGAGGCGAACGTGCCCACCGAGGCGCTGCGCGAGATGGACGAGATCAACCCCGAGTTCAAGAACGCCGACGTCGCGCTCGTCGTGGGCGCCAACGACGTGGTCAACCCGGCCGCCAAGAGCACCCCCGGTTCGCCGATCTACGG
>DATMFW010000016.1:0-37642 GCA_035556655.1 Pseudolysinimonas sp. | reverse complement strand
GTGATCGTGCGGGCGGGGGCGTTCCAGGCGCACGACGACGTCTTCTACACGGGCGTCTCGCCGTTCGCCGGGACGAACCGCGCGTTCGCTCCGGCTCTGCACGCCTGGGCGCGGGTGGTCTCGCGGCCCGAGCCGGGGCTCGCCCTCCTCGATGCCGGCAAGCGGGACCTGCCGAGTGATCTGGGCATGCCCGTGGTGCACGGCATCCCGGATGCCACGATCAGCCAGCTCGCCGACCAGCACGCGTACCTGCGTCTGCCGCCCGGCCACCCGCTGGCGGTCGGAGACCTGGTGCGGCTGGGCATCTCGCATCCGTGCACGGCGTTCCAGCTCTGGAGTCTGATCGCCGAGGTCGAGGGGGACCGGGTCGTCGGGTTCGTCGAGACGGTGTTCTAGGTGCTGTTCGAACACGTGCAGGTCGTCGACGGCACCGGCGGGCCCGCGTACGTCGCCGATGTCGAGGTCGAGGGTGCACGGGTGGTCGCGATACGGCGCTGTGCGCCTGCCCGGCCGCCGAGGCTGACGATGGCGCCGGGGTTCATCGACATGCACGCCCACGCCGACCTCAGCGTGCTGAGTGACCCGGGTCAGCACGCGAAGCTCAGCCAGGGGGTCACCACGCAGGTGCTCGGCCAGGACGGCATCGGCTACGCACCGGTCGACGATGCCGCGCTGGCGCTGGTACGCCGGCAGATCGCCGGATGGAACGGCGACCTGCCCGATGCGGCCTTCACCTGGCGCGACACCGCCGGCTACCTCGATGCACTCGACGCGGCGGAACTCGGCACGCGCGTCGCGTTCCTGGTGCCGCAGGGCAACCTGCGCCTGCTCACGGTGGGGGCCGCGGACCGGCCGGCCACCGCATCCGAGCTCGATGCGATGCGGGGGATCCTCGCCGACGGGCTGCGCGCCGGGGCGGTGGGCATGTCGAGCGGGCTCACCTACACCCCCGGCATGTACGCCTCGACCGGCGAGCTGGAGGCGCTCTGCGCCGTCGTCGCCGAGCACGGCGGGTACTGGGCTCCGCACACCCGGGGGTACGGACGCGGGGCGCTCGACGCGTTCGCCGAGTGCATCGGCATCGGCCTGCGCACCGGCTGCCCCGTGCACCTGACGCACGCGACGATGAACTTCGCGGCGAACCGCGGCCGGGCGGGCGAACTGCTCGCGCTGATCGACGGCGCCCTCGATGCCGGCGCCGACCTCACGCTCGACAGCTACTCCTACCTGCCGGGGTCGACGACCCTCGCCGCGCTGCTGCCGAGCTGGGCGCACGACGGCGGCCCCGACGCCACGCTGGCGCGTCTCGCGGATGCGGGGGAGCGCGCGCGGCTGCGGCACGCCCTCGAGGTGGCCGGCTCGGACGGCGCGCACGGGGAGGTCGTCGACTGGGAGACGATCCAGATCTCGGGGGTGGGGGATGCGGCGCTGTCCGGCGCCGTCGGGCTCAGCGTCGCGGAGTGGGCGGGGAGGGGGAATGCCACCGAGGCCGCGCTCGACCTGATGCTCGCCGACCGGCTCGCCACCGGCATCCTCATGCATGTCGGTGACGAGCAGAACGTGCGCGCGATCATGCGCCATCCGCGGCACTGCGGCGGCAGCGACGGGATCCTGGTCGGCGGGCGGCCGCATCCGCGGGCCTGGGGCACCTTCGCGCGGTACCTCGGGCACTACACCCGGGAGCTCGGCGTGCTGACCCTCGAGGAGTGCGTGCGGCACCTCGCGGCCACCCCGGCCGCGCGGCTGGGCCTGACCGATCGCGGGGTGATCCGCGAGGGCGCCGTCGCCGATCTCGTGCTGTTCGATGCGGACACGGTCGCCGACCGGGCCACGTTCGAGCAGCCGCGGCTGCCGGCGGAGGGCATCGTGCACGTGCTGGTCGGGGGCGAGTTCGCCGTGCGCGACGGGGTGCGTACCGCTGTGGCCGCGGGGACCGTGTTGCGCCGCTGACAATGTCGGCGGGCTTGTGTACGGTGTCCACATGTTGACTGACGTGCGTGACGGACGCGCTGGGACGGCCGTGCTCCCCGGCGATCCCGGCTGGGGCGAGAACCCCGCGATGTATCCGCCGATCGGGGAACCCGCCGTGATCGTGCGACCCGAGACGCCCGCGCAGGTGGCAGCGGCGCTGCGATTCGCCGCCGACGAGGGGCTCGGCGTCGCGGTGCGCGCCGGCGGTCACGGCAGCCGGGCGTTCGACAACTCCGGCGGCCTGGTCATCGACCTCGCGCATTTCGCCGGCGTCTCCGTCGAGGGGCGCACGGTGCGGGTCGGCCCAGCGGCGGTCTGGGGCGAGGTCGCGGCGGCACTCGCGCCGCACTCCCTCGGGATCAGCTCGGGCGACACCACGAGCGTCGGCGTCGGCGGACTCACGCTCGGCGGCGGGGTCGGCTGGCTGGTGCGCACCCAGGGTCTCGCGCTCGACAGCCTGGTGGGCGCGACCGTCGTCGTGCCGAGCGGGGAGGTGCTCACGGCGAGTGCTGACGAGAACCCCGAGCTGTTCTGGGCGCTGCGCGGCGGCGGCGGCAACTTCGGGGTCGTCACCGAGTTCGTCTTCGAGGCCCATCCGCTCGACGGTGTGGTGTTCGGGCAGATCCACTACGACCCCGCGCGTCTCGGCGACGCGCTGCGCGGGTGGCGCGACGTCATGCGCGAGGCTCCCGATGAGTTGAACGGCTCGTTCCTGGCGATGCCCGCCATGGGCCCCGAGATGCCTGCGGGCACCTCGCTGACCGTCATCTGGGCGGGGCGGGATGCCGCCGCCGAACCCTGGCTAGCGCGGCTGCGCGCGGTGGCCGGCTACGTCTCCGACGACATCGCCGCGATCGACTACACCGACTCGCTCGACGAGCCGGCGCATTTCGACGGACCGCCTCCGACCATCGTCGGGGCGAACGCCTTCGCCGACGACCTGAGCGATGCGGCGATCGAGGCGTTCCTCGAGGCGCACGCCGCGATCGGCGGGGTCTTCATGATCCGCTACCTCGGCGGGGCCTACGGGCGCGTGCCCGCCGACGCGACGGCCTGGTCGGCGCGCGGCGCCGAGGCCTGGGTCATGGTGGCGGGTTTCCTCCCGCCGGGAGCCGACGCGGCAGCCCAGTCCGAGGTGCGGGCCAAGTGGGCACCCGCGTTGCCGTTCGTGCACGGCACGTACGGCAACTTCGCCGACGAGAGCGGCGACGCGACCCTGGCTCTCATGTACCCGCCGGCGACGCTGGAACGGCTGCGTGCGGTGAAGCGGCAGCACGACCCCGGTAACCTGCTCAGCCGGAATCAGAATATCGCGCCC
The DNA here is from genome assembly GCA_035556655.1 of Pseudolysinimonas sp. GTDB lineage: Bacteria > Actinomycetota > Actinomycetes > Actinomycetales > Microbacteriaceae > JBDSKH01. The sequence goes on along the minus strand of DATMFW010000016.1, from coordinate 34,353 downwards.
TAGGCCTCACAGCCCGAGACGGGCCTGCAGCTGTTCGACCTCGTTCTTCGCCTCCGCGAGCCCGAGGTTCGTGTAGCCGCGCCACAGCTTGATCGCCAGGATCACGTTGCCGGCGCGCAGGGCGTCGACGACATCGGCCGGCGGATCGCCGATGTCCACGGTTCCGTCGGGGGCGATCCCGTCGAGCCGCACATAGAGTGCGTCGACGAGCCGCCCGAGCCGCTGGACTTCGCCTCGCAACTGGGCGATCTCTTCCGACTCTGTGCTCACGCGCCCAGTATTCCGCGAGAGTGCGCCCGTGCCTAGTTCACCCGAAGACGACTAGGCACGAGCGCACGCTCAGGAAGCCGCTACTTCTTCTTCGGCTTGGACTCCTTCTCCATGGCCGCGTAGCCCTCCTCCTGCGGGTCCCCGTGCAGACCGCCCGACAGCGCGTACTCCTCCTCGGGAGACAGCACCAAGCGGTGGCGTCCCCAGATGGCGAAGCCGAGCAGCACGAGCAGGTAGACCGCGACGATCGCGACGATCGCGATGCGGTACGGCTCCTGCACGAGCAGTCCGACGAAGATCGACAGCGCGATGACCGCCGCGATCGCCGCACCGGGGATTCCCCAGCGGCTCTTGTACGGACGGTTCGCGTTGGGGAACTTCCGGCGCAGGATGATGAACGACACCATCTGCAGGAAGTAGGCGAACACTGCGCCCCACACCGCGATGTTCAGCACGATCGCACCTGCCACACCACCGGCGCCCTCATTCGCCTTCGACAGCAGGTCGACCACCAGCAGAGCCACGAACCCGAGCACCGCACCCACGACCAGCGCGACCCACGGGGTCTGACGCTTGCCGGTGAGCGAGAAGAACTTCGGGTAGTAGCCGGCCCGCGACAGCGAGTACATGTTGCGCCCGTAGGCGAACATGATGCCCTGCAGCGACGCGAGCAGACCGATCAGCGCGAAGATCGCCAGCAGCGCGGCGAGCTCGTCGCCGACGATGGCCCGGAAGCCGTCGAGCAGCGGCTCGAGGGACGCACCCGTCGTCTCGGCCCCCAGCACACCCGTGTTGAGCACCAGCACGATCACACCGGTGACGATCAGCGTGCCGCGCGCGATGATGCCCGCCCGCGGGATGTCCTTCGCCGGCGTGTGCGACTCCTCCGCTGCCAGCGGCAGCTCCTCGATGCCGAGGAAGAACCACATCGCGAACGGCAGGGCGAACAGGACAGGCAGCAGGCCGCCGGGCAGGAAGGCCGAGGACGCGAACGCGTTCGGATCCGGTGCGATGTCGAACAGGCTCGCGCCGTCGAACTTGCCGCTGATCAGCGCCATCGCGCCGAACACCAGCAGGATCCCGATCGAGATGATCGAGACCACGATGGCGAACTTGAAGGAGATGCTGGCACCGGCCGAGTTCAGCGCGATGAAGACCAGGTAGAGCACGATCCACCAGATCCACATGGTGCCGCTCAGATCGAAGTTCAGCAGTTCGGCCGTGATCCCGTTGAGGTACTGCGCCGAGAAGAACACGATCACCGCCGTGGTGGCGACGTATTCGATCGTCTCGGCGAGACCCGTGATCAGACCGCCCCACGGACCCATCGCCGATCGGGCGAACGAGTAGGCCCCGCCGGTGTGCGGCATCGCGGCGGCCATCTCTCCGATGGAGAAGATCAGGCCGTAGTACATCGCCACGAGGATGATGAAGGCGATCACCATCCCGCCGAAGCCGGCCGAGGCGATGCCGAAGTTCCACCCAGAGAAGTCACCCGAGATGACGGCGGCGACGGCGAGGCCCCAAAGACCCCACACCCCGGCGCTGCGCTTCAGCTTCCGCTTCTCGAAGTACTCCGCGCCGGCGCTCGTGTAGGTGGCGCCCGCGACTTTCCTGGTGTCTGTCATTCCAGTCCTTTCCGCAGGGGGAGTGAACAGCACCTGAGACGACGCCGTCCACGCTTGAAGAGAGAATGGCGCTCATTGGTACTTCGTGTCTACCTTTAGACGTAAACGGTTTGTTACGTATGCTGTGAGAATCGGCGGCAGAGGCCGGTGGCAAAGGTCGGGTTTCGACACACGGTTGCGCCGCTGCTCAACCAGCAAGGTGGGAGAAGACACATGGGCGTGCGTTCCGGAAACCTCACCCTCGATGAGCTGAACACGCGCATCGACGCCCGCGAGATCGACACCGTGCTGCTGGCGTTCCCCGACATGCAGGGGCGGCTGGTCGGCAAGCGGGTCTCGGCGCGGCTCTTCCAGGACGAGGTCGCCGCCCACGGCGCCGAAGCCTGCAACTACCTGATCGCCGTCGACGTCGAGATGAACACCGTCGGCGGCTACACCCTCTCCAGCTGGGAGACCGGGTACGGCGACATGGTCCTGAAGCCCGACTTCGACACGCTGCGGCTCGTTCCGTGGCTTCCGGGAACCGCCATGCTGATGGCCGATCTGACGTCCACGAAAGACGAGCCCCTCATCCAGAGCCCGCGCGAGGTGCTGCGCACCCAGCTGGCGCGTCTGGAGAAGGCGGGTCTCACGGCGCTCGCCGCGACCGAGCTCGAGTTCATCGTGTTCGACGACACGTTCCGCGAGGCCTGGGCGAAGGGCTACACGGGGCTGACTCCGTCGAGCGACTACAACATCGACTACAACGTGCTCGCCTCGACGCGCATGGAACCGCTGCTGCGCGACATCCGGCTCGGCATGGAGGGCGCCGCCATGTACTGCGAGGGCGTCAAGGGCGAGTGCAACCTCGGGCAGCAGGAGATCGCGTTCAAGTACACCGACGCGCTCGGCACCTGCGACAACCACACGATCTACAAGAACGGCGCCAAAGAGATCGCCGATCAGCACGGCAAGTCGCTGACGTTCATGGCGAAGTTCAACGAGCGCGAGGGCAACAGCTGCCACATCCATCTGTCCGTGCGGTCGCTGACGGGCGAGGCGGTCATGGCGGGCGACGAGGAGCACGGCTTCAGCACGCTCATGCAGCACTGGACCGCCGGGTTGCTCGCCACCATGCGCGAGCTCACGCTGTTCTTCGCCCCGAACATCAACTCGTACAAGCGCTTCGTGGAGGGCTCGTTCGCCCCCACCGCCGTGGCGTGGGGCCTGGACAACCGCACCTGCGCGCTGCGCGTGGTCGGGCACGGGCCGAGCCTGCGGGTCGAGAACCGGGTGCCCGGGGGAGACGTGAACCCGTACCTCGCGGTCGCGGCGATCATCGCCGGCGGACTGCACGGCATCGAGAACGAGCTCGAGCTGGAACCGATGCTCGCCGGCAACGGCTACACCAGCGACAAGCCGCGGGTGCCGTCGACCCTGCGGCAGGCGATGGATCTGTTCGCCGCATCCGACGTCGCGAAGAAGGCCTTCGGGGATGACGTGGTCGCCCACTACCTGAACAACGCGCGCGTCGAGCTGGCCGCCTACGACGCCGCGGTAACCGACTGGGAGAGGGTGCGGGGCTTTGAGCGCTTCTGATCCCGGCGTGTCGAGCCCCCTCATCGGGCTGACCTCGTACCGCCAGCGCGCGCAAACCGGCGTCTGGGACGTGACCGCGTCCTTCCTTCCCGCCATCTACATCGACGCGGTGACGCGGGCGGGCGGCATCGCCGTGCTGCTGCCCCCGCAGGAGCCGGTCGACGCCGACATCGCGGCCCAGGTGGTCGGTGCACTCGATGGGCTGATCGTCACCGGCGGCGGCGATGTCGCCCCCGAGACCTACGGCGCGGAGCGTCACGAGAAGACCGACCCCCGGAACGCGATGCGCGATGCCTGGGAGGACGCGCTGCTCAGCGCCGCGATCGAGCACGAGGTGCCGTTCCTCGGCATCTGCCGCGGGTTGCAGGTGCTCAACGTGAACCGCGGCGGCACTCTCGTGCAGCACCTGCCCGACGTGGTCGGCGACGACCGCTATAACAAGGGCGGCGGGAACTTCGCGACCAACCGGGTCGCGATCGAGGGCGGCGAGATCGCCGAACTCCTCGACGGCGCCGGCGAACTCGACGTGAAGAGCTACCACCATCAGGCGGTGGCGGATGTCGGGGCCGGCCTGCGCGTCACCGCCCGATCCGAGGACGGCACCATTCAGGCCATCGAACTGGAGGGTGTGCCGTTCGGCGTCGCCGTGCAGTGGCACCCCGAAGAGGATGCGGCGGAGGATGTACGGCTGTTCGCCGGACTGGTCCACGCCGCCCGTGAGCACCGGAGCGTGAGGGCATGAGCGGGGTCTCGACAAGCTCGACCACCGTGATCAACCCGGCCGACGAATCCGTTCTGCAGGAGGTCGCGCACACCCCGCTGGAAGAGGTGGATGCCGCGGTCGCGCGAGCGGTGGTCGCCCAGCGTGCATGGGCAGCTCTGCCGCCCGCGGACCGGGCGGCCGCGTTGCGCCGGTTCGCCGCATCCGTCGATGCCGCGAACGAGGAGCTCGCGCAGCTGGAGGTGCGCAACTCCGGGCACCCGATCGGCTCGGCGCGCTGGGAGGCGGGGCACGTCCGCGACGTGCTGAACTACTACGCCGGCGCGCCCGAGCGGCTGATCGGGCAGCAGATCCCCGTGGCCGGCGGCATCGACGTCACCTTCCACGAGCCGTTGGGCGTGATCGGGGTGATCGTGCCGTGGAACTTCCCGATGACGATCGCGTCGTGGGGATTCGCGCCCGCGCTCGCCGCCGGAAACGCCGTGCTGCTGAAGCCGGCCGACTGGACCCCGCTCACCGCGATCCGCCTCGGAGAACTCGGACTCGAGTCGGGTCTGCCCGAGGGACTGTTCCAGGTGCTGCCGGGCCGCGGCTCGGTCGTGGGGGAGCGGTTCGTCACCCACCCCCAGGTCGCGAAGATCGTGTTCACCGGGTCGACCGAGGTGGGCAAGCGGGTGGCCGCCGGCGCCGCGCAGCTCGTCAAACCCGTCACCCTCGAGCTCGGAGGCAAGAGCGCGAACGTGGTGTTCGCCGACTCCGACCTCGAGCGCGCTGCCGCGATGGCACCCGGCGCGGTGTTCGACAACGCGGGGCAGGACTGCTGTGCCCGCAGCCGCATCCTGGTGGAGCGGTCGGTGCTCGACCGGTTCCTCGAGTTGCTCGAGCCGGCGGTCAAGGCGTTCCGGGTCGGCGACCCCGCCGACCAACTCACGGAGATGGGACCCCTGATCTCGAAAGAGCACCGGGAAAGCGTGCAATCCTTCCTCGATGTTCCGGCGGGGGTCGTCGCGTTCCGTGGTTCGGCGCCGGAGGGTCCCGGGTTCTGGATGGCGCCCACGGTGCTGCTGCCGGCATCCCGCACCGATCGCGTGGCGGTCGAGGAGATCTTCGGGCCTGTGGTCAGCGTGCTGCCGTTCGACGACGAGGCCGATGCCATCGCCCTGGCCAACGACTCGATCTACGGGCTCTCGGGCTCGATCTGGACCAACGATCTCGGGCGGGGCATCCGGGTGGCGCGCGCCATCCAGTCCGGAACCATCAGTGTGAACTCGCACTCCAGCGTGCGGTACACGACCCCGTTCGGCGGCGCGAAGCAGAGCGGCCTCGGCCGCGAGCTCGGTCCGGATGCCGCACTCGCCTTCACCGACGCCAAGAACGTCTTCTTCGCCACCACCCCGCCGGTTGAGTAGCGCCCACGCAGCGGACGCGTATTGAAACCAGCCCAGGAAAGGACTCACATGGACCTCACCCAGCGACTCGCCGGTCGCACCGCCGTCATCACCGGGGGTGCCAGCGGTATCGGCTTCGCCACCGCGAAGCGCCTGCACGCCGAGGGCGCGAACATCGTGATCGGCGACATCGGCGTCGAGGCCGGTGAGACGGCCGCCGCGGAGGTCGAGGGCATGTTCGTCAAGGTCGATGTCACCGACAAGGGCGAGGTCGACACCCTGTTCGACGAGGCCGCCGCCAGGTACGGGTCGGTCGACATCGCGTTCAACAACGCCGGCATCTCGCCGCCCGACGACGACTCGATCGAGACCACCGAGCTGCCCGCCTGGGACAGGGTGCAGTTGGTGAACCTCACCAGCGTGTACCTCTGCTCGCGCGCGGCGCTGCGGCACATGGTGCCGGCCGGCCGTGGCTCGATCATCAACACGGCATCCTTCGTGGCGGTACTCGGCTCGGCGACCTCGCAGATCTCGTACACCGCCTCGAAAGGCGGCGTGCTGGCCATGTCCCGCGAGCTCGGGGTGCAGTTCGCTCGGCAGGGCATCCGCGTCAACGCGCTCTGCCCCGGACCGGTGAACACGCCGCTGCTGAAGGAACTGTTCGCCAAGGACCCGGAGCGCGCCCAGCGCCGGCTCGTGCACGTGCCTGTCGGACGGTTCGCCGAGCCCGAGGAGCTCGCTGCAGCGGTCGCGTTCCTCGCCTCCGACGACGCGTCGTTCATCACCGGCTCGACGTTCCTCGTCGACGGCGGTATCAGCGCCGCCTACGTCACCCCCCTCTAGGCTGATCGAGGAGCGCACAGCGCGAGATCTCATGAGCGACACAACGGACGCCGGAACCGCCAGTCTCGATGAGGCCGTCTTCCGCCCCCTGCGCTCCGGCAACTCGCTGGAAGACACCATCTCGCGCCTCATGCAGACCATCCGGCTCGGGGTCGTCCCGCCGGGGGAGACGCTGCCCTCCGAGCGCGAGCTGGCGTTGCGGTTCTCCGTCAGCCGCGACACCGTGCGCGAGGCGATCCGCGAGCTCGCCGACGCCGGGTACCTGACCGCACGCCGGGGACGTTACGGCGGGACGTTCGTCAGCGACCCGCTGCCGGATCCCCCCGTGGCACCGCTCACGCCGCCGACCGCCGGGGAGCTCGACGACCTGCTGGGGCTCCGCGAGATCCTCGAGGTCGGGGCGGCGCGAGCCGCAGCGACTCGCACACTCGAGGGTGACGCGCGCGCGGTGCTCTGGACGCGTCTCGGGGAGGTGCGGGCCGCATCCGCCGCCGATTACCGGCGTTTGGATTCGCGCCTGCACCTGACGATCGGCGAGATCGTGGGGGTACCCTCGCTGGTACATCTCATGGCCGACAACCGGACGCGGGTCAACGAGCTGCTCGACAGCTTCCCGCTGCTGACGCGCAACATCGAGCATTCCAACCGGCAGCACGAGGAAATCGTGATGGCGATCCTGTCGGGCAACGAGGAGGGCGCGGCCGAGGCCATGCGCGAGCACCTCGAGGGGTCGGCGGCGCTGCTGCGCGGGTTCCTTGCGTAGGGCTACGGAACCTTCGGGGTGCGCGGACGCGGCGCCGGCTTGGTGGCCGGAGTCGTCGTTGCGGGAGCCGCCGGCGCCGGCGTCGTCGCGCTGGTGGCCCGCTGCGGAAGCAGCCCGTCGTGCTCGCCGTTGCTGCGCAGGTAGAGCTTCGCGGCGCGCGTCCCGATGAGCAGGAAGCGCACCAGCAGCAGCAGCACCGCGACCCAGATCAGGAAGAACACGAAGCCGGTCAGCGAGGCCCAGAAGAATCCGAAGATCTGCATGAAGTTGCCGGGTCCGTACATGATGTGAGTCACCTGTCCTCTTCGATCTTGTCCTGCTGGGCTACCGTGCCGATGGCGATCGCCAGGGCGAGGGCCGCGCTGATCCACATCAGGACCAGGCGCCAGTCGCGCGGACCGTTCTTGGTCGTGCGTGCGAGCCCGAAGAACGAGAACAACGCGCCGAGGACGCCGGTGTTGAAGATGTACTTGCGTGCGGCCACGGGACAACGCTACCGCGGGTGCGCCGGATGCGAGGGTGCCGCTCAGCGGACGTGCATGGAACGGGGAGGTTGGATCAGCCCCGCGCGCGCCGCTCCGCCCGCCGCACGGCGCGCCCCGAGAACTCGCCCCCGCCGGGAACCGGCAGCGGCTCGCGCACCGCGTGGTCCTGCTGCAGGTGCTCGCGTGCGAACGCGACGCTCTCGATCAGCACGTCCATCTTCTTGCGGGCGCTGCGCATCTTGTGGGTGACGACCTCGGCGACGACGATGCCGTCCCAGTTCTGCGCGCCGAGGAACTGCAGCGTCTCGGCGACCGGCTGGGTGCCGCGGCCGGGCGCCAGGTGCTCATCGAAGATGTTGCCCTCGTCGGCCGACTTGCGGCCGTCGCAGAGGTGGATGTGCCGCAGCCGATCGCCCATCGCCATCGCCATCTCGAGCGAGTCCCGGCCCGAGAGAGCGGCGTGCGAGAAGTCGAGCGTCATCGCGTCGACGTCGAGGTCGAGGGGGTCGGGCGAGGGCGCGTACGCCTTCAGGGCTTTGCCGCCGATCTTCCACGGGAACATGTTCTCGACGCAGATGTCGACGCTGGTCTCGTCGTGCACCTCGCGCACGATGCGCTCGAAGTTGGTCGCGTATCCGGCCTGCCAGCGGAACGGCGGATGCACGACCACGTGCTTCGCACCGACCTCGGCCGCCATCTGTGCCGAACGGAGCAGCTTGACCCCCGGATCGCGGCCCCACACGTTCGTGGTGAGCAGCAGCACGGGCGCATGGATCGCGAGGATCGGCAGCGCGTACTTGTCACGCAGCCGCAGCAGCGAGTCGGCGCTCTGAGTGGCGGCGTCGCCGGTGACCATGACCTCGATGCCGTCGTATCCGGCGAGCCGGCCGACGCGGAAACCCGTCTCGACCCCCTGCGGGTACACGCAGGAGGTGCTCATGCCGATGGAGATCATTTCGGTCCAACCTAGTGGGCGTGAATGCCCCGCACGGTCACCGCAACCCCCAGGTCGTGTCGGGGCACCGCTGATACCGTGAAAGACATGACCGACGAGAAGTACTCCTTCGTCGTCGTGTCGAACCGTCTGCCTGTCGACCACGTCGTCCACGACGACGGCACCGAGGGATGGCGGGCCTCGCCAGGCGGCCTCGTCACGGCGCTGGAACCGGTCATGCGATCCGCCGACGGGGCATGGGTGGGATGGGCGGGTCAACCCGACATCGACCTTCCGGCTTTCGATCACGACGGCATCCGCATCGTCCCGGTGCCGCTCACCCCTGCCGACCTCGAGAACTACTACGAGGGTTTCAGCAACGACACCCTGTGGCCGCTGTACCACGATGTGATCGCCCAGCCGGGCTACCACCGCGTCTGGTGGGACAGCTACGTCGAGGTCAATCAGCGATTCGCGGATGCGACGGCCCGCATCGCGGCGGACGGCGCGACCGTGTGGGTGCAGGATTACCAGCTGCAGCTCGTGCCGCGCATGTTGAGGACCGCGCGCCGGGACCTCACGATCGGGTTCTTCAACCACATCCCGTTCCCGGCGTATGGGATCTTCTCGCAACTGCCGTGGCGCATCCAGATCGTCGAGGGCCTGCTCGGCGCCGACGTCATCGGGTTCCAGCGCGTGGCCGACGCGGGCAACTTCTCGCGGGCGGTGCGCCGGCTGCTCGGGTATCCGACGAAGAGCCCGTTCATCGAGGTGCCCGGCACCGCGACCTCGCACGCCCGGCGCATCATGGCGCGGGCCTTCCCCATCTCCATCGACGTCGACTCGTTCGAGGCCCTCGCGCAGCGGCCCGACGTGCAGGCGCGGGCCCAGCAGATCCGGCACGACCTCGGCAACCCGAAGACGATCATGCTCGGCGTCGACCGGCTCGACTACACCAAGGGCATCGGCCACCGGTTGAAGGCGTTCGGCGAACTGCTCGCCGAGGGCAGGCTGAGCGTCGAGGATGTGACGCTCGTGCAGGTGGCGAGCCCCAGCCGGGAGCGCGTCGAGGCATACGCGCAGCTGCGCGACGAGATCGAGCTCACCGTGGGGCGCATCAACGGCGATTACGGGACGATCAGTCACCAGGCGGTCAGCTACCTGCACCACGGCTTCCCGCGTGAGGAGATGGCGGCGCTCTACCTCGCCGCCGACGTGATGCTCGTCACGGCACTGCGCGACGGCATGAACCTGGTCGCGAAGGAGTACGTGGCCGCGCGATCCGACCTCGACGGGGTGCTCGTGCTGAGCGAGTTCACCGGGTCGGCCGATGAGCTGAAGGCCTCGCTGCTGATCAACCCGCACGACATCGACGGGCTGAAGGATGCGATCGTGCGCGCCATCGACATGCCCCACGCCGAGCGGCGCAAGCGCATGAAATCGCTGCGCAAGCGCGTGCGCGAGAACGACGTCACGCACTGGGCCGACTCGTTCCTGTCGGCGTTGCGCTACGCCGCGTCGGGGGCGACCGCCGAGAACCCGCTCGGTGATCTCGAGTGGACGGTGGACCGTCCGATGCGACGCAGGAGGACCTGATGCCGCAACTCCCGGGCGCGCTCACCGGCGCCCTGCGCGAGCTCGCGCGCGTGCGCAGACTGCTGGTCGCGCTCGACTTCGACGGCACGCTCGCCCCGGAGGTCGACTCGCCCGAGCAGGCGCGCGCGCTTCCCGAGGCCCGCGACGCCGTCCTGCGACTGCTCGCCCTTCCGAACACCCGCGTCGCGCTGGTGAGTGGTCGCTCGCTGACCAGTCTGATCCAGGTCGCCGACCTGCCCGACGAGACACTGCTGGTGGGCTCGCACGGCATCGAGATCCGGCTCGACGACCCCGACGACAAGGTGTCGCTCAACACCCAGGAGCTTCAGCAGGTCGACGTGCTGCACGAGGTGCTCGGCGAGGTGGCCGAGGCGATCGACCAGGTGTGGCTCGAGGTCAAGCCGGCCGGATTCGCCCTGCACACCCGGCTCGCGACCGAGCACAACTCGCGGGTGGCCCACCTCGTGGCGCTGAGTGAGGCCCAGGCCGAGATCGAGAACCTCACCGTGCGCGAAGGCAAGAACGTGCTGGAGTTCTCGGTGCGATCCACCACGAAGGGCGAGGCCGTCGAGCACCTGCGCCGCTACACGGCAGCCGACGCCGTGTTCTACGCCGGCGATGACGTCACCGACGAGGATGCGTTCTCGGCCCTGCTGCCGCACGATGTCGGCGTGAAGAGCGGCCCCGGCGCGACCGAGGCCGCTTTCCGGGTCGGCGGACCCGACGAGGTCGCGGCGGTGCTCACCGCCCTCGCGACCTACCGTGAGGGCGATGTGCACGAGCAGTAGCGATCAGCCGCCGGGGGTCTGGTTCGCGATGCCGTTCGTCGTGGTGATGTAGGTCTCGCCGATCACGTCGTCCGCCGCCATCAGGTAGAGCGACTGCACGTTGCCGTCGGGCCAGACCTCGCCGCCGAGCACCCCGTCGAGCGAGGTGTCGGCCTCGCCGGGACCCTGGCTGTCGACCACCGCGGCCCCGATCGTCTCGAAGTCGGTCTCGCCCGCGCCGATGAAGATCGACACGATGGCTCCCTGCTCGGTGTTCTCGAACAGGCAGGACGGCAGCGGCAGGTAGAGCGGGTAGTAGTCGGCCTGCGGGGCCGGCTGGTAGGTGCCGTCGAAGGTGCCGAGGATCGCGTCGAGGTAGCCGCTGTCCTCGCAGGACACGTACGGGCTGATGTCGACGGGCTGGGTGGTGGTGGGCGACGGGTCGTCGCTCGGACCAGCCGAGTCGGCGGGAGCGGGCGCGGCGCAGCCGGCGATCACCAGGGTGGCGCCGATCAGGACGGGGAGGAGAGGTGTGCGCATGCGCAGAAACTACTGCCGCGGGCGTGCCGCGTGGGTAACGATTCTGCGGCGTCAGCGACCCCTCCCGCGCGGCGGTACCCTCGTTGCTATGCCGGAGACGCCCGCGAAGCCCGATCACAAGCCCCGCTCCCGCACCGTCACCGACGGCATCGAGGCCACCACCAGTCGTGGCATGCTGCGTGCCGTCGGCATGGGAGACGCCGACTGGGACAAGGCGCAGATCGGGATCGCCAGCTCGTGGAACGAGATCACCCCCTGCAACCTCAGCCTCGCGCGGCTCGCGCAGGCGGCCAAGGAGGGCGTGCACGCCGGCGGCGGCTACCCGCTGCAGTTCGGCACCGTCAGCGTCAGCGACGGCATCTCGATGGGCCACGAGGGCATGCACTTCTCGCTCGTCAGCCGTGAGGTGATCGCCGACTCGGTCGAGACCGTCATGCAGGCCGAGCGACTCGACGGCTCGGTGCTGCTCGCCGGATGCGACAAGTCGATCCCCGGGATGCTGATGGCCGCCGCTCGGCTCGACCTGGCATCCGTCTTCTTGTACGCCGGATCGATCGCACCCGGCTGGGTGCGCCTGAGCGACGGCACCGAGAAGGACATCACGATCATCGACAGCTTCGAGGCCGTCGGCGGCGTCAAGGCCGGCACCATGAGCCCGGAGGACGCGCACGCCATCGAGTGCGCCTTCGCCCCCGGCGAGGGCGCCTGCGGGGGTATGTACACGGCGAACACGATGGCGAGCGTCGCCGAAGCCCTCGGGCTCTCGTTGCCGGGCTCCGCATCCCCCGCCGCCGCCGACCGGCGCCGCGACTACTACGCGCACCGCTCCGGCGAGGCCGTCGTGAGCCTGCTGAACAAGGGGATCACGGCTCGGCAGATCCTGACCAAGGAGGCGTTCGAGAACGCCATCGCCGTCGGCATGGCGCTCGGCGGCTCGACCAACATCGTGCTGCACCTGCTCGCCATCGCGCACGAGGCCGAAGTCGAGCTCACCCTCGAGGACTTCAACCGGATCGGCTCGAAGGTTCCGCACATCGGCGACCTGAAGCCGTTCGGCCGCTTCGTCATGAACGACGTCGACCGCCGCGGCGGGCTGCCGGTGCTCATGAAGGCGCTGCTCGACGCCGGGCTCATGCACGGTGACGTGATGACCGTCACCGGCAAGACGATGGCCGAGAACCTGGCCGAGATGAACATCCCGCCGCTCGACGGCGAGGTGCTGCGCAGCCTCGAGAACCCGATCCACGAATCCGGCGGGCTCACCATCCTCACCGGCACGCTCGCCCCCGAGGGAGCCGTCGTCAAGACCGCCGGCTTCGACGCCGCCACCTTCGAGGGTCCCGCCCGGGTGTTCGAGCGAGAGCGTGCCGCGATGGACGCCCTGACCAACGGCGAGATCCAGCACGGCGACGTCGTCGTCATCCGTTACGAGGGGCCCAAGGGCGGCCCCGGCATGCGCGAGATGCTCGCCATCACCGCCGCCATCAAGGGCGCAGGGCTCGGCAAAGATGTCCTACTATTGACCGACGGACGATTCTCAGGCGGCACAACCGGCCTGTGCATCGGCCACATCGCACCGGAGGCGGTGGACGAAGGTCCCATCGCATTCCTGCGTGATGGTGATCTGATACGGGTCGACATAGCCGCCCGGTCGATCGACCTACTCGTCGATCCGGCCGAGCTGGAAGCCCGCCGTGACGGCTGGGCTCCTCTTCCTCCGCGCTATACCCGTGGCGTTCTCGCGAAGTACACCAAGCTCGTGCGCTCGGCATCCGAGGGTGCCGTCACGGGCTGACCAGATCACATTCTCTAAGGACTCACTCATGAACGCGGAAGTGCCCGCGCCCCCGAAGACCAAAGAGGTGCCCGTGTACACGGGCTCCGGCGCCATCCTGGCCTCGCTCGAGAAACTCGGCATCACCGACGTCTTCGGCATCCCCGGCGGCGCCATCATGCCCTTCTACGACGAGCTGATGGCGTCGACCTCCATCCGCCACATCCTGGTGCGCCACGAGCAGGGTGCCGGTCATGCCGCAGAAGGCTACGCCGCCGCATCCGGGAAGGTCGGGGTCGCGATCGCGACATCCGGTCCCGGCGCGACCAACCTGGTCACCGCGATCGCGGATGCGCACATGGACTCGGTGCCGCTCATCGCTATCACCGGCCAGGTGTTCTCGACCTCGATGGGGACCGACGCGTTCCAGGAGGTCGACATCGTCGGCATCACCATGCCGATCACCAAGCATTCCTTCCTGGTGACCGACCCCGCCGACGTGCCCGCGACGCTCGCCGCCGCGTACCAGATCGCCACCACGGGCCGTCCCGGCCCGGTCCTGGTGGATGTCACCAAGGACGCCCAGCAGAAGACCGCGCCCTTCATCTGGCCGCCCAAGGTCGAGCTGCCCGGGTATCGTCCCGTCACCAAGGCGCACGGAAAGCAGATCGTCGCCGCCGCCGACCTGTTCGTCGAGGCGAAGAAGCCCGTGCTGTACGTCGGCGGCGGAGTCATCCGCTCGAGCGCGGAGGCCGAGCTGCGCAAGCTGGCCGAGCAGACCGGCGCCCCCGTGGTCACCACGCTGATGGCCCGCGGCGCGTTCCCCGACTCGCACCCGCAGCACCTGGGCATGCCCGGCATGCACGGCTCGGTTCCCGCCGTGCTGTCGCTGCAGGAGAGCGACCTCATCGTCGCGCTCGGCGCCCGGTTCGATGACCGGGTCACCGGCAAGGTGGCCGACTTCGCCCCGAACGCCAAGATCGTGCACGTCGACATCGATCCGGCCGAGATCGGCAAGATCCGCCAGGCCGACGTGCCGATCGTGGGGGACGCCAAAGAGGTGATCGTCGACCTCATCGCCGCGTACGCCGAGGCGGCCAAGGCGAGCAAGCCCGACATCTCCGACTGGTGGGAACGGCTGAACAAGCTGAAGAAGGACTACCCGCTCGGATACGTCGACGACCCCGACGACGGCCTGCTCGCCCCGCAGCACGTGATCGAGCGCATCGGCGCCCTGTCGGGTCCCGAGGCGATCTACGCCGCCGGCGTCGGGCAGCACCAGATGTGGGCGGCGCAGTTCATCAAGTACGAGCGCCCGCACGCCTGGCTGAACTCCGGCGGCGCCGGGACCATGGGCTACGCGGTCCCCGCCGCGATGGGCGCCAAGGTCGCGCAGCCGGACCGCCTGGTCTGGGCGATCGACGGCGACGGCTGCTTCCAGATGACCAACCAAGAGTTGGCGACCTGCACGATCAACGACATCCCGATCAAGGTCGCCGTCATCAACAACAGTTCACTCGGCATGGTGCGGCAGTGGCAGACCCTGTTCTACGACGGCCGCCACTCGTTCACCGACCTCAACACGGGCTCGGTGAACAAAGACGAGACCACCCGCATGGTGCCCGACTTCGTGAAGCTGGCCGAGGCGTACGGCGCCCTCGGCATCCGGGTCACCAAGCCCGAGGAGATCGACCCGGCGATCAAGCTGGCCATCGAGACCAACGATCGCCCGGTCGTCATCGACTTCGTGGTGAGCCGCGACGCGATGGTCTGGCCGATGGTGCCGCAGGGGGTGGGCAACTCGTCGGTGCAATACGCCCGAGACCACGCCCCGGACTGGGAGGAGGAGTAAGCCATGTCCCGTCACGTGCTGTCCCTTCTCGTCGAGAACAAGCCCGGCCTGCTCACCCGCGTCGCCGGACTGTTCGCCCGCCGCGGGTTCAACATCGAATCGCTCGCCGTCGGCCTCAGCGAGGTCGAAGGCCTCTCGCGCATCACCGCCGTGGTGGATGTCGAGGACCTACCGCTCGAGCAGGTCACCAAGCAGCTCAACAAGCTGGTCAACGTCATCAAGATCGTCGAACTCGACCCTGCCCAGTCCGTGCAGCGCGAGCATCTGCTGATCAAGGTGAAGGTCGACAACGTCACGCGCTCGCAGATCCTCGAGGCCGTCAACCTGTTCCGTGCGCGGGTCGTCGATGTCGCCACGGATGCGCTGGTCATCGAGGTGACCGGCGACAGCGGCAAGGTGCAGGCATTCCTGCGCGTGCTCGAGCCGTACGGCATCAAAGAGATCGCGCAGAGCGGTCTGCTCGCCATCGGCCGCGGCGGAAAGAGCATCACCGAACGCGTGTTCAAGAACTAGGTCTCGATAGGCCGCGTCGCGGCTACTCGACCACCGCATCCAGAGAAAAAGGAAAAACAATGGCTGAACTCTTCTACGACAAGGACGCCGACCTCTCCCTGATCCAGGGCAAGAAGGTCGCGATCGTCGGCTACGGCTCGCAGGGCCACGCCCACGCCCAGAACCTGCGCGACTCGGGCGTCGATGTGCGCATCGCGCTGAAGGACGGCTCCAAGTCGACCCAGAAGGCCGAGGAGGAGGGCTTCACGGTGATGAACGTCGCCGACGCCGCCGAGTGGGCCGACCTGATCATGATCCTCGCGCCGGACCAGCACCAGCGCGGCATCTACTCCGAGTCGATCAAAGACAAGCTGACCCCCGGGAAGACCCTGGCGTTCGCGCACGGGTTCAACATCCGCTTCGGCTACATCGACGCCCCCGAGGGAGTCGACGTCATCCTCATCGCCCCGAAGGCGCCGGGTCACACGGTGCGGCGCGAGTTCGTGGCCGGGCGCGGCATCCCGGACATCATCGCGGTCGAGCGGGACGCATCCGGCAAGGCGTGGGACGTGGCCCTGTCGTACGCGAAAGCGATCGGCGGCACCCGCGCCGGCGTCATCAAGACCACGTTCACCGAAGAGACCGAGACCGACCTGTTCGGCGAGCAGAGCGTGCTCTGCGGCGGCACCTCGCAGCTGGTCATGTACGGCTTCGAGACCCTCGTCGAGGCCGGGTACCAGCCCGAGATCGCCTACTTCGAGGTGCTGCACGAACTGAAGCTGATCGTCGACCTGATGTGGGAGGGCGGCATCGCCAAGCAGCGCTGGAGCGTCTCCGACACCGCCGAGTACGGCGACTACGTCTCCGGGCCGCGCGTCATCGACCCGTCGGTGAAGGAGAACATGAAGGCCGTGCTCGCCGACATCCAGTCGGGCGCGTTCGCCAAGCGCTTCATCGCCGACCAGGACAACGGCGCGAAGGAGTTCCTCGAGCTGCGCGAGAAGGCCGCGAAGCACCCGATCGAGACCACCGGCCGGGACCTGCGTGCGCTATTCGCGTGGAAGCAGCAGGACGCCGACTACGTGGAGGGTTCGGCGGCGCGCTGAGCCTCGCGCGACCCGCTGGATCTCAGCGGGTCGTGCCCGCAGGAGGCTGGCGCCAGGTGCGCTCGGACAACGGTCGTAGCTTGACCAGGTGCGAGTGCATCGCCTTGCCGGCCCCCTCCGCGTCGCCCCGGCGGATCATGTCAAGGACTTCGGCGTGCTCCCCTACGATATGCCGGTGGTCCTCGTCGCTTACCAGGCGCTGCTGCGAGTGGGTCTCGATGGCGGCGTAGATGGGCTGAGCCGACAGCAGCATGAGGCGATTCGCCGCGAGCTCGAGGATCGTCAGGTGGAAGGCACGGTTGAGTGCCGTGATCTCGGAGTGCGTGCGGCTGCCGTCAGCCGGGGGCACGGTGGCCTCTAGCTTCTCGAGCTGCTCCGCTGTGCGGCGGGTGGCGGCGAGCCGGGTCGCCTCGACCTCGACGAGGTCACGCAGTTCGATCAACTCGTCGAGGGTGACTTCCTCGGCGGCGGTGAGGATGTTGATCTGCGTGGTCATGAACTCGGACACGTAGTCGAGCGATGGGGGCACGATGAACGTGCCGCCCGTCGCGCCCTTCGTGGTTCGTACCAGATTCTCGCTCGCAAGCACGCGCAGCGCCTCGCGCACGGTCGAGCGACTCACCCCGAGGGTCTCGGCGAGGTCGACCTCACGCGGTAGACGCTGCCCCACCGCGAAGTCGCCGCTCACGATCGCGTCGCGGAGCTGGTCGCTGACCTGCTCGTACGCCTTCTTGACGCGGAGCAGGGTGGGTGAATCCTGCGGCATGACCGCCATCATGCCAGATGTCGGACATCAGAGGAATGCCGAACATCGATGAAATCATCGAAATAGACTTATGTCTGGCAAAAGCCCTTGAATGTGGTTATAGTCCTTCCCATCCTCACCGAAGAGAAGCGAGCAGCCTGCATGGATCCGACGTCCGCGATCACCAGCGAGTACGACGCCATCGTCGTCGGCGGCGGCCATAATGGCCTCGTCGCCGCGTTCTACCTGGCCCGCGCCGGGCTCAGCGTGCTAGTCGTCGAGCAGCGTGACGTCGTCGGCGGGGCGCTCGCGACCGAGGAGATCGTGCCGGGATACCGAAGCAACGCAGTGTCGAACTCGTGTCATAACCTCGAGCCGCGGGTGCTCGCCGACATGGACCTCACCGGGTTCGGGCTGCGGTTCGCCAGCCCCGATCCCAGCTCGTTCATGGCGTTCCCTGACGGCCGGCGGTTCGTGGCCGCCAACTCGCGCACCGAGATGCGCGCCGAACTCGCGGACCTGGCGCCGGGGGACGTGGACGGCTACTTCGAGACCCTGCAGGTGATGTCCGACCTTGCTCAGAAGCTCGATGTGTCGTTCTATGAGGCGCCGCCGAGCTTCGCCGAACTTGCCAACCGCGTCGAGGGCGACGCAGACCGCGCGCTCTTCAACAGGCTCATGTTCGGCAGCGCGACCGAGTTCCTCGCGGAGCGCATCCAGTCCGAGGAGGCGCGATCGCTGCTCGGCATGGTCGCCATCTCGGGCAACTACCTCGGGCCGAGCACACCCGGCTCGGCCTACATGCTCTTCCACCGGCCGCTCTACCGCGGCTCTTCCGCGGTCAGAGGCGGCGAGCGCTTCCACACGCTCGGCACCAGCAAGATCGCCCCCATCGGCGGCATGGCCGAGATCGCCCGAGCCATGGCCGCATCCGCCCGCGCGGCGGGAGCCACGATCCTCGAGTCCGCGCCCGTTCAGCGCATCGAGGTGAAGGATGGCCGGGCGACCGGGATCACGCTCGTCGACGGCAGAGAGATCTCGGCCCCTACCGTGCTCTCCGCCGCCAACCCCAAGCTCACCCTCACCCAATTGGTCGAACACGACTCGATCGAGCCCGACCTGCTGCATCGGGTGCGCAACATCAAGATGGACGGCACGTCATTCAAGCTGATGATCGCGCTGGATGGCGTGCCTGTGTTCGCGAGCGCGCGCTCGGCATCCGAGAACGAGGCTCTGCTGCAGTGCGGGTTCCGTACCGGTACCACGATCTCGGCGATGGACCGTGGCTACCACCAGGCGTTGCAGGGCCGCTGGTCCGAGGAACCGATCATCTGGGGCCTCGTCCCGTCATCGATCGACCCGACGCTCGCGCCAGAGGGGCACCATGTCATGAGCCTCACGGTGTTCCACGCGCCGCTCGCCCTGGCCGGAAGCACATGGGAGGTCGAAAAGGACCGCTTCGCCCAGCACATCATCCGCCACCTCGATGAGGTCTACATCCCCGGTCTCGCCAACCAGGTCGTCGGCTACAAGGCGAAGTCGCCTGAGGACCTGCAGAGCGAGTTCGGCCTGCTCGGCGCGCATGTCTCGCACGGCGACATCACCGCCGAGCACATGTTCGACGCGCGTCCCGCGGCCGGACTCGCCGGCTATCGCACTCCGGTGGCCGGCCTGTATCTCGGAAGCGTGGGGACGTGGCCGGGAAACTACGTCTCGGGCGTGCCCGGCCACAACGCGGCGCACCGCATCCTCGCCGACATCGCGGACGCAGAGTCGTTCGCCGCGGCCGCTGGCGCGCAGTGAACACCGAAGGAAGGGGACGGTCATGAGCCAGGTCAGCGAGGGACTGCTCGAAGGTGCGCGTCACGCTCCGGTCTCGTTGCGCACGACCGACGTGACGATGCGGTTCGGGGAGACCTATGCCGTGCGCGACGTGTCGCTCGAGGTCGCCGCCGGCGAGGTGGTGTCGATCATCGGACCGAGCGGTGCCGGTAAGAGCACGTTCCTGCGCTGCATCAACCAGCTTGAGGTGCCGACCAGCGGCACCGTGCAGGTCGGCGACAAGTCAGTCGTCTTCGGCGCTGGACCGCGGCGTGATCGCGAGATCGCCGACCTCCGCCGCAACGTCGGCATGGTGTTCCAAAGCTTCAATCTGTTCCCTCATCTCACGGTGTTGCGCAATATCGCGCTGCCCCAGGAGCGCGTGCTCGGCCGCACCCGGAAGGACGCGGAGGCGCGCGCCATGGCGCTGCTGAATCGTGTTGGCCTGGCAGAGAAGGCGGAGAGCTACCCGGGGAAATGCTCGGGCGGACAGCAGCAGCGCGTCGCCATCGCTCGTGCGCTCGCACTCGACCCCGCCGTGATGCTGTTCGACGAACCGACCTCGGCACTCGACCCCGAAGTCGGCGCCGAGGTGCTCGCCGTCATGAAGGAGCTCGCGCACGAGGGCATGACGATGCTCGTCGTCACACATGAGATGGCGTTCGCGCACGACGTCTCGGACCGGGTCGTCGTCATGGTCGACGGCTCGATCGTCGAGGAGGGCGACCCGAAGACGGTCATGGAGTCCCCGACCCACCCCCGTACCCAGCAGTTCCTCGCGGCGGTCCTGGGTCGCTGATGTTCGAGTACTTCGGTTACATCGCGCTCGGCGTGCTCGGGACAGTGGGCGTCACCTTCGGCGCCCTCGCGATCGGCACGGTAGTCGGGATGCCGCTGGCCTGGTTGCGCAGATCCCGGCACGCGATCGTGCGGATGCCGGCGGTCGCGGTCATCGAGGTCCTGCGTGGCGTGCCCAACCTGGTCTGGCTGTTCCTGGTGTTCTTCGGACTGCCTCAGATCGGCATCCGCCTCGACCCGTGGAGCTCCGCGATCCTCACGCTCGGTGTCGCCAGCGCCGCCCATATCGCCGAGATCTACCGCGGCGGTCTCGCCGGCCTCTCGCGCGGTCAGTGGGAGGCCAGCGACGCGCTGGGGCTCAGCCGCATGGATCGCAGGCGCCTCATCGTGCTGCCGCAGATGCAGCGCGTGATCGTCCCGACCATGGCGACCTACGCCATCGGGCTGCTCAAGGACTCGGCGCTCGCCTCGACGATCGGCGTGGTCGAGCTCACGTTCCGCGGCGGCGTGGTCACGCAACGCACGGGGGACGGCCTCACGACGTTCCTGGTGGTCGGCGTCGTGTACCTGCTGCTCAGCCTCCCTCTTGCCCTGGCTGCTCGTCGGGTCGACAGCCGCATGCGCGCGAAGTTCTCGGTGGGGTGATGGGGATGTTCGAGGAGTTCATCGGCGACCTCGTCGCCCTCGCGCCCGGTCTCCGCAACGCCGCCCAGCTGGCCGCTACCACCATCGCGCTCGCCTACCCGCTGGGCCTGCTGCTCGGCGTGCTGCTCGACAACCGCGTCAGGTTGGTGCGCATCGCAACGCTCGTGGTCGTCGAACTCGGCCGGGGCATGCCGTTGCTCGTCATCCTGTATCTCGTCTATCGCGGGCTGCCCGAGGTGGGCGTCCGGCTGGATGCCATGCCGTCGGCGATCATCGCGTTCACCTGGTCGATCGGCGCCTACTCGGCCGACATGTTCCGCTCGAGTATCCACGCGATCCCGCCGGGCCAGCGCGAGGCGGCCATCGCCTCGGGGCTGAACGCGCGCGACACCCTGCGCTTCATCCTGCTTCCGCAGGCCGCGCGGATCGCGATCCCGCCGCTCATGAACCTCGCGATCATCACGTTCCAGCTGACCTCGCTGGCCTATGCGATCACGCTTCCGGAGATCATGCACGCGGCGTACCTGCGCGGCAGCGTCACGTTCCGCTACCTCGACACGTTCGTGGTGGCGGCGGTCCTGTACGCCGTCGTCGCGATCCCGGCGGCCCTCCTCGTCAGACGTCTGGAACGACGCCTCAGCCGCCACCTTGCTTGACCATCACCCACCCACCCATCAACACAAGGAGTCACCATGAAACGCAATCGCCTCGCCGCTGTGCTGCTCGTGCCGGCGGCCATGGTCGCCATGCTGGCGGCGTGCAGCGATCCGACCGCAGCACCCCCGACCGACGAGGAGTGTGTGCCCGCGCACGACATCACGACGATCGAGGAGGGCTACCTGACGGTCGCCCACTTCCCGAACCCCCCGTTCGCCGACAGCGAGGGTGACGCGCTCACGGGCGCCGAGGGCGAGATCCTCACCCGGATCGCCGAGATGGAGTGCCTGCAGATCAAGATCGTCCCCGGCAACGTCGCCGCGATGATCCCGTCGGTCGAGTCCGGCCGTGCCGACACCACGCTCGGCAGCTGGTACCGGACCGAGGAGCGCAGCAAGATCGTGCTGCTCAGCGACCCGGTGATCACCGTTCAGCTGGCGATCGCGTCGATGAAGGGGTCCGGGATCGAGCAGGTGCAGGACCTGAAGGGTCACCTGGTCGGCTCGACCATCGGTTCCCTCTGGGTCGACGACGTGCAGGCCCTGATCGGCGACGACCAGAAGCTGTACGAGACGCTCGAGGCCTCCTACGCCGATCTGGCCGCGGGGCGCATCGAGGCGATCATCAATTCGGAGCCGACCGCGATCCGGCAGATCCAGCTGGCGGGTCTCGAGGACCAGGTCGAGGTGCACATCCCCGCACCGGACGACGCGGTCGCCGCGACCGCGGCGCCGGGGCAGACCAACTTCCCGGTGAGCAAGGACAACCCCGGGTTGCAGTCCGCCATCAATGACAACCTCGCGACTCTGCGCGAAGCGGGCGAGGTCGGGGACATCTTCGAGAAATACGGCATCTCGCGCTCGTCCGACGTCGCCGAGCCGTACTCGACGTTCTGACGCCTCCCGCCCGCCCGGTGCCACGAGCGCCGGGCGGGCGGTCCCAGACACCGACCTCCGTACGACTCAGAGGGGCCGCCCGTGCTCGTCCTCGACAGCGCCGCGCTCCGGCGGGCGCTCCCGCCGCGCACTGCCGTGCAGCTGATCCGCGACGCCCTACGGGACGGGCTCGACCCGGAGGCAGAGGCGCCGCGCACCGCCGTTCCGGTCACGGCCGGGTCGATGCTGCTGATGCCTGCCGAGTGGCGGGGACATCTCGGCGTGAAGCTGGTGACGGTCGATGGCCGGCCCCACCCGGTGCGCGCCCGCGTGCAGGGCACGTACGCACTCTTCGACGCTCAGACTCTGACGCCCATCGGCCTCCTCGATGCGACCGAGCTCACGCGCATCCGGACCGCGGCGGTGAGCGCGCTGGCGCTCGACACGGTCGCGTCATCCGGACCCGTCGATCTGGTGGTGTTCGGGTCCGGCGTGCAAGCGGGATCTCACCTCCGGGCCATCGCGTCCGCGCGCGAGTTGGCGCGGGTGCGGATCGTCGCGCGTGATCGGGGCAAGCTCGCGGCCTTCCTCGCGGAACTGGCGGCCGAGGGGATCAGTGCCGAGCCCGCGGGCGCCCGTGCCGTGGGTGAAGCATCGGTGGTGGTCTGCGCGACGACTTCTCGTTCGCCGCTCTTCGACGGCACGGCGCTCCGGGACGACGCGATGGTCATCGCGATCGGCTCTCACGAACCCGACGCCCGTGAGGTCGACTCGGCGACGGTGGGGCGTTCGTACGCCATCGTCGAGTCGATGGCCAACTCCTCCCGCGAGAACGGCAATCTACTTCTCGCGCAGGCCGACGGTGTCGTTCCGCGCGGCATCACGACGCTGTCCCGGCTCGTCCGCGAGCCGTTTCTCCCGCCGCCCGGTCCGACCGTCTATCTCGGCTCGGGAATGGCGTGGCAGGACCTGGTACTCGCCTCCCACTGCATCACTCTCACCGCTTAGGCAGGAACCTCATGCTCGACCACATCACGCCCGAAGACTCACCGCCTCCGCTCGGTGCCTACTCGCCTGCCGTCGCGGCGGAGGGGCTCGTCTTCACCGCCGGCCACGTCGGAACCCCGGGCGGAGACTTCGCCGACGAGGTCGACGAGGCGCTCCGCGAGCTGGCCGCAACCCTGGCTGCTGCGGGCAGTGACCTGGACTCGGTGGTGCGCATGGAGTGCCTGCTCGCCGACCTCGAGGATTTCCCCGTGTTCGACGCCGTCTACCGCCGCCACTTCTCGGCGCCGTTCCCCGCACGCGCGACATTCGGCGTCTCGCTGGTGGCGGGGCATCGCGTCGAGGTCCTAGCTACGGCGGTGAGACGCGGATGACAAGAGCGCGCCCTCGCGTCGTCTATACGGACGTGAGCGACCTCGATCCCCGCGCCGGGATCGAACTCCTCGAGAGCACCGGGTTCGATGTGGTGGTGCTGCAGGACGCAAGCGACGACGACATCAGAAGGGCAGCAGCGGATGCCGTGGCGATCGTGTGCGGATATCACTCGATCGGCGCCGGCATTCTGGACGCCGCCCCCTCGGTCGGCGTCGTCGCCACCCTCTCAGTGGGGTTCGACATGGTCGACATCGACGCGGCGGACCGTCTCGGGATCCGTGTCTGCAATGTGCCTGCCCATGCGACAGAGGAGGTCGCGACGCATGCGCTGGCGCTGCTGTTGGCGCTCGAGCGGAATATCGTACCCACCGCTGCGACGGTCGCGGCGGGCGTCTGGGACGCCGTCGGGTACGGGGCGCCGCGACGGCTGAGCTCGCTGACCCTGGGTATCGCGGGCTTCGGCCGCATCGGCCAGGCGTTCCACGAGCGGGCGTCGGGACTGTTCGACCGCACGCTGCTCTACGATCCGCTCGCATCCCGACGACCGGTCGAGGGCGCCGACTGGGTGGGTCTCGACGACCTGCTCGCGCAGTCGGACGTCGTGAGCCTGCACGTGCCGGCGACCCCGGAGACGTACCGGATGCTCAGCCCCGAACGCCTCGCGTCGGTCAAGGTGGGCGTCTCGATCATCAACGTGTCGCGGGGCAGTCTCATCGACTCCGCGGCGCTTCTGCGCGGTCTCGAGGACGGGCGGATCCGTTCTGCGGGGCTCGACGTCACCGACCCCGAACCGCCGGCAGTGGATGATCCGCTCCTGCGGCATCCGCGTGTGATCGCGACGCCCCACGTGGCTTTTGCATCTCGGGCGACGCTGCGCGAATACGCCCTGGCACCCGCCCGCGCCATCCTCGCCTGGTGGACGGGCGATGAGTCCGAGCAAATGGTCAACCGACCGGGACATCCCCGGAGACCAGGCGGCGTGGAATAGGTCAGACGCTTTACCTGCATTATTTGACAGGGCAAGTGTTCCAAGGTAGGAACTATAGGTAATGGGTCAGACATAACTGGCCCTCATACGCGGAGTGGGGAACGATGACATCGGAGCCGACCACGCAGGTCGTCGTCGACGGACTGCAGAGCAGCAACTTCGACCGGAAGCAGTTCGAGGACATTCGGTCGGGCGGCATCTCATGCGTGCACGCGACGGTCGTCATCTGGGAGGACGCCAGGACCACCCTGGACATCCTGGGGACCTGGAACCGGATGTTCCGTGAACACTCGGACCTGATCGCGATGGCCCGCACCGCTGCCGACGTCCGTGAGATCGCGGCGTCGGGCCGCATCGCCGTCATCCTCGGATTCCAGAACGCCTCGCCCTTCGAGGACGACCTGGACATGGTCCAGGTGTTCTGGGACCTCGGGATCCGGTTCGCCCAACTGACCTACAACATCCAGAACCATGTCGGGTCGAGTTGCTATGACCCCGTCGACGGCGGCGTGACCCGCTTCGGCAGCTACGTGATTCAGGAGATGAACCGCGTCGGCATGGTCGTAGACCTGTCGCACGTCGGGCCGCGCACCACGCGCGAGGCCATCGACATCTCGTCCCGGCCCGTCGCGATCACTCACGCCAACCCCGCGTCGGTATACCCGCATCCGCGCAACAAGAGCGACGAGATCCTCCGCGCGCTCGTCGAGCGTGGCGGCATCCTCGGCCTCGCACCGTACCCGCACCTCACCGGCAACGGGCCCATCGACCTGTCGCAGTGGAACGAGCTCGTCCTGCGGGCCATCGACGTCGTCGGGATCGACCACGTCGCCATCGGCAGCGACTCCAGCCACGGCTGGGACGATGACAAGCTGCAATGGATTCGCAAGGGACGCTGGTCGCACCAGGTGCAACTGGGCCCCGCGACCGCTGACCGCCAGGGCTGGCTTCCGTGGCCCGAGTTCTTCCGTACGCCCGCCGACTTCCCGAACCTCGTCGAAGGCATGAGTCAAGTCGGCCTCGCGCAAGACGACATCGAGAAGATCATCGGCGGCAACTGGATGCGGATGTTCGAGGAGGGCTTCGCCCCCGTAGCGCAGCTCAGTCGCTAGAGGGTCCGCGCCGGCGCTTCGTCCTCACGAAGAACGGGGACCTCCAACGCGCTCAGCCCCTGCAGGCTGATCCACGTGCGCTCGGACTCGACGACGACCGTCGCGAGCACCGCGTCGCAGGAGGCGCAGCGCGCGACGTAACCCATCGCATCCGCGTAGACCATCGCCTGGGCGAGCATCGCCAGTTCGCCGCACCCCGCACAGCGCGCGGATGCGGTGGTCACGTCGAACGCGAACAACCCGGCGAGCGGGCCCGCCAGCACGTTTCCGTCGAGGTGCTGCATCAGGATCCTCCGAATCTCTCGGTGCGGATGTTCGCCGTGGGGTGCCCGAGCTCGACCAGCCAGTTCGCGACGGCCTCGACGAACGGGGTCGGACCGCAGACGTAGATGCGGGGTTCGCGTTCCGGCGGCACGGTGAGGGTCCGCAGGGTCTCGCGGGTGACCCGTCCGGGCGGGGTCGCCCAGCCGTCGGGGGCCTCGCGGGTGAACACGTACTCCACGCCCGTCGAGGCGTCGAGTTCGGCGCGGAAGAACACGTCGGCGGGGGCGCGCACCGAGTAGAGGAGGCGGAACTCGGTCGCGTCCCCGGCGGCGCGGTGCGCCGAGAGCATCGCCACGAGTGGCACCACGCCCGAACCCCCGGCGATCAACTGGACCGGGGCGGGAGTGCTACCCGGCGCCGGCGGCGTCCAGACGAAGAACGCCCCCAGCGGCCCGTGCACCTCGATCCGGTCGCCCACGGCGAGGTCCTCCACGAGGAACGGCGACACCTCGCCGTCCGGCACCTCGTCGACCCCGAGCACCACGGTGGTGCCCTCGCCGGCCGACGCCACCGAGTACGAGCGCTGCGCCTGGTAGCCGTCGGGTGCCGTCAGCCGCACGTCGAGGTGCGACCCCGCGTCATTGCCCGGCCAGGTCGGCACGTCGAGGGTGATGCGTCGCGCCGTCGGGGTCTCGGGGGCGACGGCGATCACCGTCGCGGCGTGCCAGGACGCGGGGCGGCGGCTCACCAGTAGCGCTCCTCCAGCCACGGGTCGCCGTGCAGGTGGTAGCCGGACTGCTCCCAGAAACCGGGGTCGTCGCTCGGCATCATCGTGAAGCCGCGCAGCCACTTGGCGCTCTTCCAGAAGTAGAGGTGCGGCACCAGCAGCCGCACCGGCCCGCCGTGCTCGGGGTCGAGCGGTTCCCCGTCGGCCTCGAACGCGATCCAGGCCTTGCCGTCGAGCAGATCCTCGAGCGGGATGTTCGTCGTGTACCCGCCGTAGCTGTGGGCCATGACGTAGTCGTCTTGCGACTCCACGTTCTCGAACACCTTGTCGACGCTGACCCCGCGCCAGGGCATCTCGAGTTTCGACCAGTGCGTCACGCAGTGGATGTCGACGGTGATGTCCTCGAGACCGAGCGCCTGCATCTGGTCCCAGTCCCAGCGATGATCGGCGCCGGTCTCGTCCTTGATGACGAACTCCCACTCGTCCGGATCGATCTTCGGCGTGACGCCGGCGCTCAGCACCGGCCAGTCCTCGACGAGCGTCTGCCCCGGAGGCAGGCGCGGGTCCCGCTCGCGATTGCGGCCCGAGAAGCCGCGCGTGATGAACGACATGCCTCACTGTAGGGCGCGGCCGTAGTCTGAGGCTATGACCCTGGCGCTCGGGATGCCCACCGTGCGCCGCGCGGTGCCCCCGCTCGACGGCCGCCCCGACACCGCCGCCCTCGTCGACCGCTTCGGACGCACCGCCCACGATCTGCGGATCTCGATCACCGAGAAGTGCTCGCTGCGCTGCACCTATTGCATGCCCGAGGACGGGCTGCCGGCCATCCCGCGCGAGGATCTGCTCACCGCCGCCGAGATCGCCCGCCTGGTCGGCATCGGGGCACGGGACCTCGGGATCCGCGAGGTGCGCTTCACCGGCGGGGAGCCGCTCACCCGCGGCGACCTCGTCGAGATCGTGCGGCTGTCGGCCGCCGCCGCGCCCGGGCTGCCGCTGGCGATGACCACCAACGGGATCGGGCTGGACCGCAGCGCGCGGGCCCTGCGCGATGCCGGCCTCACCCGGGTCAACGTCAGCCTCGACACCGTCGACCGCGAGCATTTCGCCCGGCTGACCCGGCGCGACCGGCTGCCCCGCGTGCTCGACGGGCTCGCGGCAGCGGCGCAGGCCGGGCTCGGACCGATCAAGGTCAACGCCGTGCTGATGCGCGAGACCCTGGACGGCGCACCCGCGCTGCTCGATTTCGCGCTCGGCCACGGCATCCACCTGCGTTTCATCGAGCAGATGCCGCTCGGCGCCGACGCGACCTGGCGCCGCGAGCACATGGTGCCGGCGGCCGAACTGCTCGACGTGCTGCGGACCCGGTACGCGCTGACCCCGGTCGGACGGCTCGACGACCCGTCGTCGCCGGCCGAGGAATGGCAGGTGGATGCCGGCCCCGCCACCGTCGGGATCATCGCGTCGGTGACGCGCTCGTTCTGCTCCGCCTGCGACCGGACCCGGATCACCGCAGAGGGCACCGTGCGCTCGTGCCTGTTCGGCGACGACGAGACCGACCTGCGCGCCCTGCTGCGCGGGGGAGCCTCGGATGCCGAACTCGCCGACCGCTGGCGTGCCGCGATGTGGAACAAGCAGGCCGGGCACGGCATCGACGCGGCCGGGTTCGCGCCGCCGGTGCGGTCGATGGGGGCGATCGGTGGCTGAGGTGCGCTACTTCGCGGCGGCGGCCGAGGCGGCCGGGCGCGACGCCGAGCAGCTCGACGTGCAGACCGTCGGCGCCCTGCGCGCCCACCTCGTCGAGACCTACGGGGATGCGATGGCCCGCGTGCTGCGCAGCGGCGCGTTCCTGGTCGACGGCGTGGTGTCCCGCGACGACGCCGTGCCCGTGGGTTCGCGGGTCGACGTGCTGCCGCCGTTCGCCGGCGGCTGAGCCCTCCCCCCCGTGTCCAAATCACGGACGCGCGGCGTCCCCACCGCAGAGTTCGTGCGATGTCGCGGGTGGGGCACGTGCGACTCCGTGATTTGGTAACAGTGGGGGAGGGGCTACAGACCCACCCACTCCGTCGCGCCGGAGGCCAGGTGCTGGCGCTTCCAGATCGGGGTGCCGAGCTTGATGCGGTTCACCAGCTCGGCGCAGGCGGCGAACGCCTCCGCCCGGTGAGGCGCCGCCACGGCCGCGATGAGGGCGACATCCCCCACGACGAGCGACCCGATCCGGTGGGCCGCCGCGACGCGCAGCCCCGTCTCGGCCGCGAGTTCGCCGCACACCCGCTCGAGGGAGCCCTGCGCGTCCGGGTGCGCCGAGTAATCCAGCGCCGTCACCTCGGCATCGTGGTCGTGATCGCGGATGACCCCCTCGAACACCACGACCGCGCCGTCCGCCGGAGTCCGGACGAACCCCTCCAGCGCAGCGCGGTCGAGCGGCTGCTCACTGATCAGGGCGAACGAGCCCTCAGCCATGGTCTCCGCCGGCCAGTTGCTCGCGCAGATGCGGCAGCAGCGCATCGAGCACCGCGAGACCGTCCCGCACCCCGCCGGTCGATCCGGGCAGGTTGATCACGATGGTGTCTCCGGCGAGGCCTGCCCGGGCCCGGCTGAGTGCGGCGGTCGGCACCTTGTCGCGCCCCGCCGCCCGGATCGCCTCGGCGACGCCGGGCAGCTCGCGCTCGAGGACCCCGGCCGTGGCCTCCGGCGTCCGGTCGGACGGCGAGATGCCGGTGCCGCCCGTGGTCAGGATGATGCCGGGGGCGCCGGCCACCGCATCCCGCAGCGCCTCGGCGATGCCGGCGTCGGCGACCACCGTCGGCGCCTCGATCGCGTAGCCCTGCGCGCGCAGCCAGTCGACCAGCACCGGGCCGGTGGCGTCCTCGGCCGCTCCCGCCGCGACCCGGGTCGAGGCGACGATCGCGACCGCGGCACCGGGGGAGGAGGAGCGCCGCGACTTCCCGCCGGTCTTGTCGATCAGCCGGATCTCACCCAGCACGGCGCCGGGGTCGACCGCCTTGATCATGTCGTGCAGCGTGAGCCCGGCGATCGCGACCGCGGTCAGCGCCTCCATCTCGACGCCCGTCTTCGCCGTCACCGCCACGGTCGCGGTGATGCCGATGGATGCCTCGGCCGGCTCGAACTCGATCGTCACCTTCTCCAGCGGCAGCAGATGCGCCAGCGGGATCAGCTCGCTCGTGCGCTTGGCTCCGGCGATCCCGGCGATGCGGGCCGTGGCCAGCACATCGGCCTTCGGCAGCCCGTCGGCGAGCACCAGCGCGACGACCTCCGCCGTGGTGTCGAGCCGGCCGGAGGCGACGGCGACCCGGCGGGTGAGGGCCTTCGCGCCGACGTCGATCATGCGGGCGCGCCCCTCGTCGTCGAGGTGACTCAGACCGCTCACAGCTCCCACGTGTCCACGGTAGCGCCGGCCTCCAGATCGGTGACATCCTCGCCCAGCTCGATGATCACGTCGGATGCGGCCAGCGCCGCCACCAGATGGGACCCCGGACCCGAGACGGTCGCCACTCGCCCTCCGGGCAGCAGCCTGCCGCGCAGGAACTGGCGGCGCCCGGGGATCGAGCGCACCGCATCCGCCAGCACGGCCGAGCTCTGCTGCCGAGGCGGCAGCCCGGCGAGCTCGCGCAGGACCGGCGCCACGAACAGCTCGAAGCTCAGCTGGCTCGACACCGGGTTGCCGGGGAAGCAGACCACCGGGATTCCGCGGTAGGTGGCCGTCGCCTGCGGGCCGCCCGGTTGCATCGCCAGCACGTCGACGTGGGCCCCGAGGGGTTCCAGCAGGTCGCGCACGACCTCGTGATCCCCCATCGAGATGCCGCCGCTGGTGAGCAGCAGCTCGGCCCCGTCGTCGAGCGCCTCGTCGAACGCCGCCGCCAGCAGCTCCGTCTCATCCGCCACCCGGCCCTGGGCAACCACCCGGGCGCCGGCCTGCCGCACCGCGGCGACCAGCGCCACCCCGTTGGCGTCGGGGATCCGCCCCGGCCCGAGGGGCTCGCCCGGCGCCACGAGTTCGCTGCCGGTGCTGATCACCGCGACGCGCACCAGCGAGCGCACGCTCAGCGTGCTGAGCCCCGACGCCGCGGCGGCGGCGAGGTGGCGGGACTGCAGCCGCGTGCCCTCCGGCAGCACGGTACCGCCCTCCGGGAGGTCGCCGCCGGCCACCCGGACGTACTCGCCGGGAGTGCGTCCGCGGGTGATCGTGACCGAGGCGCCGTCGACGTGGGTGTCCTCGACGGGCACCACCGCATCCGCGCCCGACGGCAGCGGCGCACCCGTCATGATCCGGATCGCGGTGCCCGGCTCGAGCGCGCCCGGATCGCCGGGTGCGGCCGCGATCTCGCGCACCACCGGCAGGGTCACCGGCGCGTCACGGACGTCGGCGGAGCGCACCGCGAAGCCGTCCATCTGCGAGTTCGTGAACGGCGGCAGCGCGATCGGCGAGAGCACGTCGGCCGCCGTGACCCGGCCGAGGGCGTCGTGCAGCGCGACCTCCTCGGCAGGGCGGGCCCGCAGCGGGGCGAGCAGCCCGTCCACCCGCTCGAGGTGTGCAGAGACCGGGGTGCGCATCAGTACCTCGGCACGGAGTCGTCGACCTTCACCGACCAGGCATCGATGCCACCCGTCAGGTGCCGGGCGCGGGTGAACCCCGCCTGCTCGAGCACGTCGAGCGCCCGGCCCGAACGCACCCCGTGATGGCAGTACACCACCACCGGCGCCTCGGGATCGAGTTCACCCAGCCGGCCGGGCAACTCACCGAGCGGGATCAGCACCGAACCGGGCAGGGCGGCGAACGACGCCTCGGGGGCCTCGCGCACATCCAGCAGCAGCGGGGGCGTCTCGTGCACGCCGCCGGTCGTCGGACCGGCGAGCAGTTTCGCCAGTTGCTCGGCCGACACCGACCGGGCGGGGTCGGGTTCGCGGATCGCCGTGCGGTCCTCGAGCGACCCGGGGCGCACGGCGTGCGGGTCGCGGCGGTACGCGATCTCGCGGGTGGTCCCGGTGAGGGCGTCGTAGACGGCCACCCTGCCCAGCAGCGGTTCGCCGACCCCGGTGAGCAGCTTGACCGCCTCGGCCGCCATCATCGCCCCCGTCACCGCGCACACCATCGGCAGCACGCCGGCGACCTCGCAGGTGTCGTCCTCCCCGGCATCCGGGTTCTCGGGCAGCAGGTCGCGATAGTCGACGCCGCGCTCGTCCCAGGCGACCCCCACCTGGCCCGAGAAGCGCAGGGCAGAGCCCCAGACCAGCGGGATCGCGCGGATCGCCGCCGCGTCGTTGGCCAGGTAGCGGGTGGGCCGGTTGTCGGTGCCGTCGATCAGCAGGTCGGCATCGAGCAGCAGGTCGAACGTCGCGCCGGCGACGAAGCGCTCCGGGTGCCGGTGGACGGTCACCTCGGGGGCGATGCGGGCGAGGGCATCCGCCGCCGCATCCGCTTTGAGCCGGCCGACATCGGCAGGTGAGAACAGGGTCTGCCGGTGCAGGTTGGTGTCATCGACGGTGTCGTCGTCGACGACGGTGATCGTGCCGACCCCCGCGGCCGCGAGCGACGGCAGCACGGTGCTGCCCAGCCCGCCGGCGCCGAGGACGACGACGTGCGCGTCGGCGAGCCGTTGCTGGGCGTCGGGTCCGAACCCGGGGAGGATGCGCTGACGCCGGTAACGCGGGGAATCCGGGTCGATCGCCATGCCTGATTCTACGATCGGAGCCATGAGGCCCCTGGCGCTGATCGCGCTGCTCGCGCTGGCGGGATGCGCGGCGCAGCCCGCCGGCACGCCCAGCGTCACCGTGTTCGCGGCGGCGTCGCTCACCGACGTGTTCACCGAACTCGAGACCGGATTCGAGGCAGCCCATCCCGGGACCGACATCGTGCTGAGCTTCGGCGGCAGCGCCGCGCTCGCCTCCCAGATCAGGCAGGGTGCCCCCGCCGACGTGTTCGCCGCCGCCGACGAGCGGGTCATGGAGCAGGTCGTCGACGCAGGCGATGTGCGCACCCCGGTGATCTTCACCAGCAACTCGCTCGAGATCGCGGTGCCGCCGGGCAACCCGGCCGGCATCGACGAACTGGCCGACCTCACCGACCCCGGAATCGCCGTCGCGCTCTGTGACCCGCAGGTGCCGTGCGGGGCTCTCGCGCACCTGCTGTTCGAGACCTTCGAGCTGACCCCGGCGCCCGACACCCTCGAACCCGACGTGAAGGCGGTGCTCACCAAGGTCGAGCTCGGCGAGGTCGACGCCGGGCTCGTCTACGTCACCGACGTGCACGCCGCCGGCCCCGCCGTCGAGGGGGTCCTCATCCCCGAGGCGCAGAGCCTCATCACGCTCTACCCGATCGGGGTGCTCACGGACGCCCCGAACCCCGCCGCGGCGCAGGCCTGGATCGACTACGTGTTGTCGCCCTTGGGGCAGAAGGCTCTCGCCGACCACGGATTCGTGGCATTTTGATCGCATGAGAGCAGGCCGGCTGAGCCCCGTCGTCGCACTCGTCGCCGCCGTCGGGCTCGCCGTCCTCGCCCTGCCGCTGCTCGGGCTGCTGGTGCGGGCGCCCTGGCCCGACCTGCCGCGCCTGCTGGTCAGCGGGCCGGTCCTGGAGGCTCTGGCGCTCTCGCTCGGCACCGGGCTGATCTCGACGGCCCTCTGCCTGGTGCTCGGGGTCCCGCTGGCGATGCTGCTCGCGCACAGCGCCGCGTGGCACGCCGTGCCGCGCCGCCTGCTGCGGGCGGCGATCACCGTGCCGCTCGTGCTGCCGCCCGTCGTGGGCGGCATCGCGCTGCTGCTGCTGCTCGGCAGGCGCGGGCTCATCGGGCAGTGGTTCGCCGACGCCGGGCTCGGGATCCCGTACACCCCCGCCGCCGTCGTCATCGCGCAGACGTTCGTGGCGATGCCGTTCCTGGTGTTCGCCGTCGAGGGCGCGCTCGGCGCCGCCGACCGGCGGGTCGAGGGCGCGGCGGCGACCCTCGGAGCCTCGCGCTGGCAGGTGTTCCGGTACGTGACCGTGCCGATCGTGGCACCCGGGATCGCCGCGGGAGCCGTGCTGTGCTTCACCCGCGCGCTCGGGGAGTTCGGGGCCACGATCACGTTCGCGGGCTCGCTGCCCGGGGTGACCCGCACCCTGCCGATCGCGAGCTACCTGGCGATGCAGAGCGATCCGCAGGAGGCCATCGCCCTGGCCCTGGTGCTGCTGGTGGTGTCGGTCGGCGTCCTGCTCGCCCTGCGCGACCGCTGGCTGCCGGGGGTGCGATCGTGACCGACGCGCTGGTCGTGGACGCCCGCGTCGAGCGCGACGGGTTCTCGGTGGAGGCGGCCTTCGAGGCGAGGTCCGGCCGGCCGCTGGCACTCGTCGGTCCCAACGGGGCGGGGAAATCCACGCTGGTCGCGGCGATCGCCGGGTTGCTGCCGCTGACCTCCGGTGTCGTGCGCATCGGCGAGCTCACAGTGAGCGCCGGACCGCTCGTCGTCCCGCCCGAACTGCGGCGCATCGGGGTGGTGTTCCAGGACTTCCTGCTGTTCGAGCACCTCGACGTGCGCGACAACATCGCCTTCCCGGTGCGCATGCGCGGAGCCACCCGCGCCGTCGCTCGCGCCGAAGCCCAGCCCTGGCT
>DATMFW010000015.1:0-11841 GCA_035556655.1 Pseudolysinimonas sp. | reverse complement strand
CACGGCGGGGCTCATCTCCTGTACCGGACCCGAGGGTCCGCCGCTGCCGCCCGGTCCGGCGCCCAGCGGGACGCCCGTGTTCGCCTCGGATGAGGAGGCGCTGGCGGCGGCGGAGGGGGCGTATCAGCGGTACTTGGATGTTACGAACGCGGTGGGCGCCGGGGGGTGGAAGGACACTTCGCCGCTGGAGGATGTGGAGCGCGGTGACGCTCTCGCCGACGAACTCGCTACGGCCGAGTCCTATCGTGAGGCCGGCTACCGCCAGGTAGGGGAAACCACTTTCGACTCTCTCCTACTGCAGCGCTTTCAGGCTCCCGAGCCGGGCGCAATTCTCATCACTGTCTACCTTTGCCTGGATGTCACGAACGTCGACCTACTCGACGAACACGGCGATTCGGTGGTCGGCCCTGACCGACCTGATCGACAGGGCGTCGAGGTCGATATTGACGACGTCGATGGAAGCCTCAAACTGACAAGGAGTGAGCCGTGGTCTGGCGCATCGTTCTGCTGACAATCGCGCTCCAAGCGTCGGCCTTGGGCAGTGTGGACGCCGCCACTTGCAGCGGGTCTGCCGCCATTTCCGGATGCATCAACAACGGCGGCGTCGACGTCGTCGGAACCACGGGCAGCCCCGGCGGCGGGGGCGGCTCGGGCGGGGGAGGAGGCGGTGGCACCGGCACCGGGGATGGTCCGCCGGTGATCTGGAAGTGCATGGAGAAGACCTGCGGGTCCGACGATCCCGGCGCCGAGCCGATCACGTTGACCGACATCGCGCACTTCCGGCCGACACCCGGTTCCCAGCGCATGCAGCCCGACGGGTGGACGGTCCCGGGACTGGAGACCAACTTCTACGCCATCACCGGCGCCCACATCGTGCGCGGCGAACTGCTGGGAGAGGACGCCGACGTGCGTTTCACTCCGGTGGCGTACCACTGGACCTACGGGGACGGCAGCTCGGCCACGCACACGACGAAAGGCGGCACATGGGTCAAGCTCGGCATCCGCGAGTTCGAACGCACCCCCACCAGCCACGTGTACCGGCGCGACGGCGCGTACACGATTCGGCTCGTGATCGACTTCCGGGCGGAGTACCGTTTCGCCGGGAGCGCCTTCATCCCCATCCCGGGGATCCTGCCCCTGCGCGCCAACGACCTGCACATCGTGGCCGACGGGGCGAAGACGGTGCTCGTCGAGCGGGACTGCGCGACGGATCCCACCGGTCCCGGGTGTTGAGCCCGCGCTGGGAACACACGGGGTACGCTCGCAGTTTCGCCATAGAGAAACCCCAGCTTCGAGCGGGAGTCTGATCCCGCTTGAAAGGAGCACCACCCGAACATGACCGATCCCAGCATCGAGCCCGCCGCGCCGAAGCCCGCACGCGCCCGGAAGGCACCGGCACCCGCGGCCGTCGCGGACGCCGAGGCACCGGCTCCGGCCGCGCCCCAGAAGAAGTCCAACGCCGGACCGGTCGTCGCCGCGCTCGCGGTGGGGGCGATCCTCGGCGGCGCATCCGGGGCGGGGGTGGCGACCCTCGCGATCACCTCCACGCAGAACGGCGCCCCGGCGGCGGTCGGAACCCCGCAGACCATCACGGTGAACGACTCCGACGCGGTCAGCGCGGTCACCGCGATCGCCGCGAAGGCATCGCCGTCGGTGGTGACCATCGCGGTGTCGGCGAACTCCGCGGGTGGTACCGGGTCCGGCATCGTGCTCAGCTCCGACGGCTACGTGCTGACCAACACCCACGTGGTCACCCTGGACGGCGCCAGCGCCGACGGCCGCATCGAGGTCACGACCTACGACGGCAAGCTCTACAAGGCGAAGATCGTCGGCATCGACCCGATCGTCGACCTCGCCGTCATCAAGCTCACCGGGGCCTCCGGCCTGCAGCCGATCGCGTTCGCCGACTCCAGCCGGCTGAACGTCGGCGACCAGGCGGTCGCCATCGGCGCCCCGCTCGGGCTGTCGAACACCGTCACCGACGGCATCGTCAGCGCGCTCAACCGCAGCATCCAGATCGCCTCGTCGGCAGTGCCGGAAGACACCTCCGAGCAGGACAGCGGCGAGGGTGGCGGCAACGGAAACGGCTCGGAAGGCGGCCCGTTCGACTTCTGGAACTTCGGACAGGCCCCCGGCGGCGGAAGCACCACCCAGTCGGCGAGTATCTCGATCCCGGTCGTGCAGACCGACGCCGCCATCAACCCCGGCAACTCCGGCGGGGCGCTGGTCAACTCCCAGGGCGAACTCATCGGCGTCAACGTCGCCATCGCGAGCGCCGGCGGCAACAACACCGGCAGCCAGTCGGGATCGATCGGTGTCGGCTTCGCGATCCCGGCGAACCTCGCCCAGCGGGTCGCCGACGAGATCATCAAGGACGGCGAAGCCACCCACGGGTTGCTCGGGGCGACCGTGCGCGACGCCGACAGCGACACCAGTGACACCGTCGGCGCGCTGATCAACGACGTGACCGGCGGTGGCGCCGCCGAGAAGGCCGGCGTGCAGCCGGGCGACGTGATCACCGAGTTCAACGGCCTGCCGATCACCGGCAGCACCGACCTCACCGCGCAGGTCCGCGCGCTCGCGGCCGGCTCGACCACGAGTCTGACGTACGTGCGCGACGGCCAGGCGACGACCGTGAACGTGAAGCTGGGCAAGCTCGGTTAACCCCCGCCGCAGGCGAGAGGGAGGGCACCACGGTGCCTTCCCTCTTTCTGTTGCTAACGTGAGCGCATGACCGGCGATCACCCCGGCGTCTCGTACGTCATGCCGGTTCTCAACGAGGCCGGCTACCTCGAGGCGGCCGTCCGCAGCATCCTCACCCAGGACTACCCGGGCGAGGTCGAACTGGTGCTGGCGCTCGGCCCGTCGACCGACGGGACCGCCGCGATCGTGGAACGCCTGCTGGCGGCCGAGCCCCGCATCCGCGTCGTCGAGAACCCGGGCATGGACATCCCGATCGGCCTCAACCTGGCCATCGCCGCCGGCACCCACCCCATCGTGATCCGGGTCGATGCGCACACCGAACTCGCACCCGGCTACACCAGCCGCGGGGTCGCCGCGCTGCAGCGCACCGGTGCCGCGAGCCTCGGCGGGATCATGGTCGCCACCGGGCGTCCCGGCTTCCAGGCCGCCGTCGCGCACGCCTACAACTCCCGGTTCGGGTTGGGCGGCGGCGCCTACCACGGTGAGAACGCGCACGAAGGCCCCGCCGAATCCGCGTACATGGGCATCTTCCGCCGCGACGTGCTCGACGAGGTCGGCGGGTTCGATGAGACGCTGCGCCGCGGCGAGGACTGGGAGCTCAACTACCGCCTGCGCAAGGCCGGCCACCTGGTGTGGCTCGACCCCGGGCTGCGGGTCAGCTACTGGCCGAGGGCGAGCGCCGGGAAGCTGGCGCGGCAGTTCCGGGCCACCGGGATCTGGCGCGGGGAACTGGTGCGCCGCCTCGGCCGCGGCAACTCGCTGCGGTTCTTCGCCCCGCCCATCCTGCTGGTCAACCTGGTCGTCGCGGCGGTGTTCCTGCCGCTGCATCTCACCGGGGTGTTCAGCGGCGTGCTCGGCTGGGTGACGGCCCTGGCGTATGTCGGTCCGGCGGCCTACCTGGTGCTGCTGGTGGTCGCCGCGGTCACCGGGCGAGGATCGTCGGCCGATCGGGTGCGGTTCGCCGCGGTACTGGCGATCATGCATCTCAGCTGGGGTGCCGGGTTCATCGTCGGGCTCGTGCGCGGAGCCGGGGATGCGGTGGACACCAGTCGCACGGAGAGTTGAGCGAGGGATCTCGATACGCCGCTCCGCGGCTACTCGATCACCGTGGGTTCCGTTCCGCGGCTACTCGATCACCAAGGGAGCCAGCGCTCGTCGAGGAGACGCTGCACCACCCGGTCGCCGGCGTGCCCGTCGTCGAGCGGGGTGAAGCGGTCGCGCCAGGCCGCGGCGCGCTCGCCGGGCGGCCGCGTGCGGGTGGCGAGGATCGCATCCCGCAGCGCCTCGCGCTCGTGCACGACGTCGCCGGGCGCCTCGGCGAGCAGATCGAAGTAGAACCCGCGCAGGTCCGCCGAGTAGTGCGCCAGGTCGGGGGTGAAGAACACGATCGGCTTGCCGGTTCCGGCGAAGTCGAACATCACCGATGAGTAGTCGGTGACGAGCACGTCGGCCAGCAGCAGCAGATCGGTCATGTTCGGGTAGCTGGTGACATCGATGAGCCGGGCCCCTGCGAGGTCCTGCCCGTAGCGCAGCGTACGGGAGTGCCCGCGGACCAGCAGCACGTGGTCGTCGCCGAGCTCGCCGGCGAAGCTGGTCAGATCGACGTAATCCACCATCTCGGTGCGGTCGTCGCGCCAGGTGGGGGCGTAGAGCACCACCCGCGCGCCCGGTTCGGCGCCCACCGCCGAGCGGATCCGCGCGATGCGCTGCTCGCGTTCGGCACCCTCGAGCTGAAGGGCGTCGTTGCGCGGGTACCCGTCCTCCCAGACCGGGCCGCGCATCGCGTAGGCGCTGCGGAAGATCCGCGCGCTGTACGGGTTCTGCGCCAGCAGCGCATCCCAGCGCGCACGTTCGCGCAGCACGGCGATCCGGGTGCGGATGCCGGGGTCGCGATCCAGCGCGAGGCGCTTCAGCATCGTGCCGT
The DNA here is from genome assembly GCA_035556655.1 of Pseudolysinimonas sp. Taxonomy (GTDB): domain Bacteria; phylum Actinomycetota; class Actinomycetes; order Actinomycetales; family Microbacteriaceae; genus JBDSKH01. The sequence goes on along the minus strand of DATMFW010000015.1, from coordinate 7,214 downwards.
GCCAGGTCTGCAGCACGTGCTGACCCGGCCGCCGGCGGAAGCGCTTGCGCAGCCAGTCGTTGACGATCAGCACCCGGGCGGACCCGCGCACCCGCCACCATTCGCGGCTGCCCTCGATGATGCGCACACCCCCCTCGGGGATCGCGACCGAGCCGTCCGCGACGCTCCAGTACCGCGTGGTCGCGGGCCGCATCCGGGCCAGCGCCCTGTCGATGCCGTACGGATTGTCAGAGGCCGACTGGCCGTAGAAGCTCTCCAGGAACACCGCGTCCTCGAGCGTGGGCCTGCCGCGCCGGTAGGCGCGTTCGAGCGCCTTCTGGGCGCCCGGGCCGCGCTCGTCGGATGCCAGGGGCGCCCCCACGCGTACGGTCAGCCCGCCCGCGGCGGCCCGCACCTCCGCGTGGAAGAGGTCGTGCCGTACCGGCCCCGGCAGCGTGGTGTCGACGAGCACCCGAGTCGTGGGCGGGGTGCCCGAGAGGGTGAGGCGGTAATCCCCGGAGGGCAGCGCGAGACCCGGTGTCCCCCAGCGCGAGGCGAGCAGCCCGAACGTGATCGTGGTGGTGCCGGGCACCAGCGAGCCCTCGATCCGCCCCTCGACGCTCGCTCGGGCGCCCTCCAGCCGGACCCCCTCGACCTCCGCCGCGAGGCTGACGGTGATCGCGGTGGCGCCGGCCTCGACCCGGGTAACGACCGGGCGGGGCAGCGGATGCAGCTCGGGAAGCGCGGCTCCCGCGGTGCGGGCGAGGATCGCATCCAGCACCCGCCGCGCAGCGAGGCCGTCGAGGTGGTCGAAGTGCTCCCCGCGCAGCCAGGTCTCGTGGGGTCCGGGACGCGCAGCACCGAGCCGCTCGTCGAGCACGGTGAGCACGTGCGACCAGCTGGTGACGTGGCGTCCGCCGCTGAAGTCGCGGTACGCCTCGTAGAGTCCCCGCGCCTTCGCGTACGCCTCGACGTCGGGCGCCAGGAACACGATCGGCGCACCGGTCAGGGCGAAGTCGTAGGCGATCGAGGAGTAGTCGGTGATCAGCGCATCGAACGCCGGAAGCACCGGGGTGACATCCGCGCAGCGCTCCATGCCCAGCAGGTGGATGCGCGGCGACAGCTCGGGGCCGCGGGCGTAGTCGCCCTTGCCGAGCGGGTGGGTGCGGATCCAGAGCTCGGCATCCGAACGCTCCAGCCACCCGACGAGCTCGTCCCAGGTCGCCGCGCCGGGCGCCGACGGATCGACCGCGCCATCCCGCCAGGTGGGGGCGTACAGGATGCGGCGCGGCCCCGCGCCCACGCCGAGCGTCTCCAGCGCGGCGCTTCTGCGCTCCCCGGGGGAGCCGGTCAGCAGCACATCGTCGCGGGGATCCCCGGTGACCACGATCCGCGACTCCGGGATGCCGAACGCCGATGCGATGCGCGGCGCGACCAGCTGCGAGGCCACCGGGAACAACGAGATGCCCCGGCCGGCGAACCGGTACGCCCGCGCCATCACGGCCCGCACCAGACGGTGGTCCGGCAGGAACGACACCCGCAACGCGGCGGGGGAGTCCAGGTGCAGCTTCTTCAGCGGGATGCCGTGCCAGAGCTGGGCGACGAATCCGCCGCGTGTGGCGTACCGGTTCACATCGCCGAACCCGTGGGTGACGACGATGACGCGCGCGCGGGCGGTCAGCCGGAACCCGGTCCACCCCGACTTGGGGGCGGCATCGAGGCCGAGTTCGCGCGCCCGGGCGAGTTCCGCATCCGTCGTCGCCAGCCAGACCAGCCGCACGTCGTCGCCGAGCCGATCGCGCGCGACCCGGTACAGCGCGAGGGCGCCCTCGCCGAGGCCGATGCCCGACCCGAACACCCACAGCCGCGACGAACGCGGCGTCAGAAGGGTCGCGAGCGCGCCGAGAGCGTAGAGCGGTAGGCGCAGCACCTTGCGGGCGTTGCCGGCTCCGAAAGTGAAGCTGGCCATGGTCGAGACCGATTCTGGCACGATGGGGTGGATGTCGGTCATCAGCGATCTGAATGCCGCGGCCAAGGTGGTGCGCAACGCCGTCCGCTCGCGCAGAAACCGGCGCCTCATCGAGTCCTACATGGAGCAGCATCCGGCCGCGCCGGGTGCGTTCCGCATCGCGGTGTACTTCGCCGACACGCGGGTGAACCTGTACCAGATCCGGCAGTGGTACGCGCCCCTCGCCGAGCTCGCGAAGACCCACCCGGTCGCGATCATCACCCGCAGCCCGGGGGCGGGTCTCAGCCTCATCGACGAGTCGCCGGTGCCGGTGATCTACAAGCGGCGGGTCACCGACCTCGAGCAGTTCGTCGAGGAGCAGGACCTGCGCATCGTGTTCTACGTCAACCAGAACCAGAAGAACTTCCAGATGTTCCGGTACGGGCGCATGTGGCACGTGTTCATCAACCACGGCGAGTCCGACAAGATGTACATGACGACGAACCAGTTCAAGGCGTACGACTATTCGCTGGTCGCGGGCCAGGCCGCGCTCGACCGGCTGTCGCGCAAGCTCTGGGACTTCGACCTCGAACGCAAGGCGATCCCGATCGGCCGTCCGCAGGCCGACCACTTCGCCGGTTCGCTGCCGTACACCCCCGACGACCGGGTGGTCGTGCTCTACGCCCCCACCTGGGAGGGCGACCGGCCCGCCGCGGCGTACGGCTCGATCGCCTCGCACGGCGTGGCGTTGGCGGATGCGGTGCTCGGCTCGCCCACGCACCGCCTGATCTATCGCCCCCACCCCCGCAGCGGAGTCATCGACAAGGAGTACGGCGCCGCCAACGCCCGGATCATCGCGGCGATCGCCGCCGCCAACCAGCGCGATCCCGGCGCCCAGCACGTGTACGACGACGGACCCGGTCTCGGCTGGCAGCTCGCCGCCGCCGATGTCGCCATCACCGACATCTCGGCGATGGTCTACGACCGCCTCGCCACCGGCAAGCCGCTCATCGTCGCCCGGCCGGTCAGCGAGGATGCCGAGGTCGACGAGACCGGCTACCTCGGCTCGGCGGCGTGGCTGGAGGCATCACGCGCCGGAGAGGTGGTCGCTCTCGTGGATCAGGTCCGCGGCGACTCCGAGGCGCTGGCGACCCTCGCGTACTGGTCGGAGCGGCACTTCGGCGACACCACACCGGGCGCGGCGACCGCGCGCTTCCACGCCGCCGTCGGGCGGCTGCTGGCGGAGTGGGACCGGCACGCCGCGATCCACATCGCCGACCGGCACGTCAGCGAATCGGACCCGCTCGACGACGAGGACGACGAAGAGGGGCTTCCGCCGAGCGAGGACTGAGCGCGCGGCGAGCGTCAGACCGTGGGCGGGGGCAGTTCACGCCGCCGCGGCGCGCGGATGCGCCGCGGAGCGCGCGGGACCCGCGGCGGCGGGGTGTCGAGCGTCCCGGGGAACACGGCCGGCGCCGGCCCGAACGCCTCGCGCGCCGAGTTCACGATCTTGCGGCCCATCAAGTGGTTGCCCGTGCCGCCGATGACCGCGCCGATGCCGAACGGGATGAGGCGGCCGACCACCGACGTGCCCTGCGTCACCGCGAAGCGCTTCAGGAACGCGGCGCGCACCCGGTCGGCCACCATGCCGAATGCGGGGCCCGGCAGATTCTTGGTGACGAACTCGCCCCAATAGCTGCTGCGCGATCCGCTGCCGCCGGCCTGCGCGGCCAGTTGCTGCAGCAGGTCCTGGCCGGCATTGCCGAGCATGAGGGCCATGACCAGGGTCCTGGCCCGCTCGGGATCGACGACGGCGATGCCGTGCAGCTCGGTCACCGACTGGGCGAACAGGGCGGAGGCCTCCAGGAACCCGGCGGTCTCCACTCCGGACAGGATCAGCGAGGTGCCGGTGCCGACCGCGGGGATCGCGGCGCTGGCACCCACGGCGGCACCGCCTCCGGTCACCGCCGCGAGGAACCGGCGTTCGAGGATCGCGACGACCTGCTGGGGCGACGCGTCTGGCCGGCGCGAGCGGATCTGACGGATGTGGGCGAGAACGAGCGGACGCTGCACCGACATCAGCCGGTCGAACGCCCCCGCCACGCGCGGATGCGGGTTCTGCGGGTCCAACGGGTTCGCGGAAGCCATCTAGCCACCGTAATCGGCGTTGTAGCGCTTCACGACGTCGCGGATCGGGCCGTCCAGCACCAGAGCGCCCTTGTCGAGGTAGAGCCCGCGCGTGCAGAACCGCAGCAGATCGCGTTCGTTGTGGCTGACGAAGAACAGCGTCCGGCCCCCGGCGAGCAGCTCCTCGATGCGGGTGTAGCACTTGTCGCGGAACGCCTTGTCGCCGACGGCCAGCACCTCGTCGACGAGGATGATCGGTTCCTCCAGCCGCGAGATGACCGCGAACGCCAAGCGCACCTTCATGCCGCTGGACAGGTGCTTGTAGGGCGTGTGGATGAAATCCTCGAGCTCGGCGAACTCGATGATCTCGTCGAAGCGCTGGTCGATCTCCCGCCGCGACATGCCGTGCAGGCCGGCCGTCAGATAGAGGTTGTCGCGCACCGTCAGGTCGTTGACGAATCCGCCGGTGATCTCGATCAGCGGTGCGACCCCGCCGTCGACAGTGACCGTCCCCTCATCGGGCAGCAACACCTGCGCGACCAGCTTCAGCAGTGTCGACTTGCCCTGGCCGTTGCGGCCGACGACGCCGATCGCCTCGCCCGGCTGCACCGTGAAGCCGACGTCGCGCAGTGCCCAGAACTCACCCGGCCGGGTGCGGCGGTTGCGCCCGGCGAACAGGTCCTTGAAGTTGCGCCGCGACAGCCGGTTGCGTTTGAACCGCACCCCGACGCCCTCCACCGAGATCGACCCGATCATCAGATCTCCTTCAGGACGGCACGGATGGTGCGGCGGAAGATCAGCGCGCCAATCAGCAGCGCGAACCCCGCCATCCCGGCGCTGATCGCGACCGCGAACCAGTCCAGCTGCTCGGGGAAGAACGCGCCGCGGTAGAGCGAGAAGATGCCGGCCAGCGGGTTGAACGAGCCGAGGGTCTCCAGGCCCAGCGGCGCCAGGTCGTGCAGGCCGTAGATGATCGGCGAGGCGTAGAACACGAACCGCAGGGCGAGGCGCACCGCCCGCTCGAGGTCGCGGAAGAACACCACCAGCGGCGCCACGATGAGGCCGATGCCCAGGGTGAGCGCGGCCTGCAGCACGATTCCCAGCACGAAGAACGCGGCCTCCGCATGCAGCGTCGCGCCGGTGATGATCGCGAAGAACGCCAGCACCGGGATGCTGGCGAGGAACTCGATGCCCTTGCTCAGCACCAGGCGCGACACCCAGATGGTGCGGGGGATGGTGGTGGAGCGCACCAGCTTCGCCTCGCGCGTGAAGGCGACCGTCGCATCCGACACCGCGCCGGTGAACCACATCCAGGGCAGCAGGCCGCACAGCAGGAACACGATGTACGGCTCGCGGCCGACGCCCTTGTCGAACACCTGGGTGAAGACGAACCAGTAGATGCCGGCCATCACCAGCGGGTCGAGGATCGACCACAGGTAGCCGAGGAACGAGGTCGAGTACCGCACGCGCAGGTCGCGCGTGGTCAGCAGCCACAGCGAGCGCCGGTAGCGCGTGAACGGCGACCACGCGCGGGGCGTCAGCGCGGGGGAGGTCACCGGAACAATCTAGTTGCGACCGGGCGAAAAAAAGATTCGTCGGCGCGGGGCGTGCAGCACCCGCGCCGACGAAAAGGTGTCAGACGAAGAGGTTCGCCCGCTCGAGGTCTTCGGCGAAGTCGATCTCGACCGCGTACAGGTCGGAGATGTCGACCGGCTCGAACCGGACCTTGTCGGTCGCGATCGCCAGCTCGATGCCGCGCTCGAAGTAGTCCTGGTCGCCGACCTTGGCCAGCTGGCGCACCAGGGCGGCCTTGTCGCGGCTCGAGACGAAGTTGATGCCGACCGCCTCGCCGAGTCCGCCGGCGACGGTCTTGGACAGCTCGTCGATGAAGCCCTCGGCGTCGACGGTGTACTTGACCTCTTCGTCGCTGACCTTCGCGGTGTTGACGCTGACGAAGCTGCGGTCCGCGGCGACCAGGTCGCCGGCGCGGACGAGGGCCTCGGGGTCGAAGACGACGTCGCCGTTCATCCAGAGCACGCCGCCGTCCTTCGAGGCCTGCAGGGCGCGGAGGAGGCTCTTGGAGGTGTTGGTCTGGTCGTACTGCTCGTTGTAGACGAACTCGGCGTGCGGGAACGCCTCGATGATGTGCTCGAGCTTGTAGCCGACGACGATCGTCACGGTGACGTCGTTGCCGAACGCCTGGTGGATGTTGTCGAACTGCTGCTGCATGATGGTGCGGCCGTCGTTGAGCTCGGTGAGCGGCTTCGGCAGCGAACGCCCGAGGCGGCTGCCCATGCCCGCGGCGAGGATCACGATCTGGGTCGTCATCGCGGATGTCTCCTTGTGCTTGCGTGATGCGAATGCTGAGGTCAGGACACACCGTTGTGCTCCCAGAAGTTTACGGAACGTTCATGTTCGGGCCGAGGAATCGCGCAATCCGTTCCCGATTCGTGACATGTGCAAATGCTGAGTGCTTCTCTCTGCTTGACCCCTTGATACGGTTAGGGCGTGGAATCCGAGCCCGACGACAAGTCATCTGCGCGTCGGGGACCCCAGAAGGGGCCGAAATCGTCCCGCGGGGGCTCCACGCCGAAGAAGACGGGGAAGTCGGGTCCGGCGAAGAAGCCGGGCGGCGCGTCCCGCACGCCGCGTTCGCCTTCCTCATCGCGTCCCCCCGCCACGACCCCCGTGAGGCCCCCTGTGACCACGCCGACCGATGTCGACGAGACCACCGAGACCGTCGACGAGAGCTCCCTCGAGACCGTCGATGAGACCGTCGCCGACGCTGCCGAGCCCGCCTCGCCCGAGCCTGCGCCCTCGGGCCCGTCGTTCCGGTTGTCGTTCTCGCCGATCTCCAAGCCCAGCCTCGGGCGCTTCTCCGATGAGAAGAAGCACCCGACGGTCGCCGAGGTGGCCGACGAGGTCGAGGCGGAGCCGGATCCGGCGCCGGAGGCGGAGGCGGAAGCCGAGGTCGTCGAGCCTGAGGTCGAGGTCGAGGTCGTCGAGCCTGAGCCGGAACCCGAGGCCGAGCCCGAGCCTGAGCCTGAGCCTGAGCCTGAGCCTGAGCCTGAGCCTGAGCCTGAGCCGGAGCCGGAGCCGGAGCCGGAGGGGTCATCGGCCGACGACGCGACGCTCCTGGTGACACCGGACTTCGAGGTCG
>DATMFW010000014.1:0-14710 GCA_035556655.1 Pseudolysinimonas sp. | reverse complement strand
GCGGCTCCCGCGGCGAAGCCGAGCAGAACGCGCTGGGTCGAGATGCCGATGTACGGCAGCAGCAGCCCGCGCTCGGCGAGGTCGACGCCCGCGAGCACCACCGCCGGGGGCGAGGGAAGACGGTAGCTCGGGAACACGCCGGCGGCCGAGAGGGTCCACCACGCCGCGAGGATCACTGCGGGTAGCAGGGCCCCGCCGAGGATCGGCCACCAGCGCCGGGGCCGCCGGCGGGCACGCGGGTGCGCGCCGACGGCCGAGCCGGCGGCGCTGTAGCCGTAGCCGCTGGAGTACTGGTGCAGGGTGACGGGGGCCGCCTCGTCGGCGGCCCCCGCATCCGGTTCGCGTGTCGTGATCATGAGCCCTTAGAGAGCGTCCGGGTCGGCCTTCTCGGCGAACTCCGGCGCGAACAGCGAGTCCAGCGCGTCGTCGATCGCCTCCTGGCTCGCCACATCACCGCTGTCGACGAAGATCGGACCGATGATCGCCAGCACCTTCCGCTGGGCTTCGCCCGGCACCGGATCGATGTCGAGGTTGCTGCGATCGTTGAGCACAGCGGAGGCGATGACCGGGTCGATCCCGGCGACATCGGCGAGGATCGCCGCCGCCTCGTCCGGGTTCTCGATCGCCCACGCGCGTGCCTTCTCGTAGGCGTTCACGACGACCTGCGCGAGGTCGGGGCTGTTCTGCAGGAACGACTCGGTCGCGTTCAGGAAGCCGTAGCTGTTGAAGTCGATGTTGTCGTAGATGATCGTCGCGGCGCCGTTGGCCACACTCGTCGACAGCAGCGGGTCGAGTCCCGACCAGGCGTCGACGGCACCGGCCTCGAGCGCCGTCTTGCCGTCGGCGTGCTGGAGGTTCTCGATCGTCACCTCGTCCAGCCCGATGCCCGCCTCGTCCAGGGTCTGCAGCAGGAAGAAGTACGGGTCGGTGCCCTTCGTGGCCGCGATGTGCGCGCCGCGCAGGTCCTCGACGGTGGCGATTTCCGATCCGGCCGGCACCAGGATGGCCGCCCAGGCGGGCTGGCTGTAGATGTCGATCACCTGGATCGGCGAGCCGTTGGAGCGCGCGAGCAGCGCGGCGCTGCCCGCCGTCGAGCCCACGTCGATGGCCCCGGCACGCAGGGCCTCGTTGGCCTTGTTCGATCCGGCCGACTGCGTCCAGGTGACGGCGACGTCGTCGCCGAGCGCCTCCTCGATCCAGCCCTTGTCCTTGATGATGAGGCTGAGCGGGTTGTAGGTGGCGAAGTCGATGTTCAGGTGATCGGCGCTCCACCCGCCGTCGCCGGGTGCGGAGGCTGCGGGCGTGTCCTCCCCCGCGCAGCCGGTGAGAGCGAGGCCCAGGGTGAGCGCGGCGGCCGCGAGGGCGGCCAGGTGCTTGTTCATGTCGGTTCCTTTGCTGTGGATTCGGCGTGATGCGGTCAGAACGTGTGAGGCCTGGTGGGTTCGGCGGCCGGGTCGGGGGCGATGGTGGCGCCCCGCCGGCGGATCGCGGCGGTGACGTAGTCGGGCGAGCGATGGCTGTCGACGCCGAGCCGCTCGAGCAGTTCGCCGCGCAGCCGGGCGAGCCGGGCATCCGAGCGATCGCGGGGCCGGGGTGCTGCGATCGGCAGAACGGCGCGGATCGTCGCCCCCTCCCGACCCGGTTCGTCCCCGAGCAGCACGACCCGATCCGCCAGCGCGAGCGCCTCGTCGACGTCGTGCGTCACGAGCACGATGGTGGCGGGTTCTGCGGCGTGGATCTCGAGCAGCAGGTCGTGCATGGTGAGGCGGGTCAGCGCGTCGAGCGCGCCGAACGGCTCGTCGAGCAGCAGGATGCCGGGGCCGCGAGCCAGCGCCCGCGCGAGCGAGGCGCGCTGGGCCATGCCCCCCGACACCTGGCGGGGACGCAGGCCCGCCGCGTCCTGCAGCTGGACGAGCCGCAGCAGCTCGGCGACCCGGGCGCGGCCGGCCTCGCGGGCCGTGCCGCGCGGCAGGCCGAGCCGCACGTTGCGCTCGAGGGTGCGCCACGGCAGCAGGCGCGGCTCCTGGAAGGCGACGGCGCAGCGCTGATCGACCGGAGCGACCGGCTCTCCGCCGAGCGCCACGAGCCCGGCGTCGGCGGCGTCGAGGCCCGCGATCAGGCGGAGAAGCGTGGACTTGCCGGAGCCGGATGCCCCGAGCAGCGCGATGATCTCACCGGCACCGACGGTCAGATCGACGTCGCGGAGGACGACCCGGTCGACGTCGCCGGTGCGCGGGAAGCTCCGTCCGATGCCACGCAGTGCGACGCCGAGGGCGGGGGCGGTGGGCATGCACCCCAGGCTGCCGGACCGGCGCCTGCGCAACAAAACTGCGCGTCACGCAACGAAACGTCGCGTCATGTCACGTCGCAGTGAGACCTTTTCCGCGCGAGATCGCACCCAGCAGGCCGTTCAGGAACCCGGAGGACTCCTCGGTGCTGAGCAGTTTCGCCGACTCGACGGCCTCGGCGATGGCGACCCCGTCGGGCACCTCGTCGTTGTACAGGATCTCCCACGCCGCGAGGCGGGCGATCGCGCGGTCGAGGGCCGGCATCCGATCGAGGGGCCAGCCCTGGGCGTGGGCCTCGATCTCGCCGTCGATGTCGGCCAGATGCCCGTCGACGCCCTCGACGATCTGCCGTGCGTAGGGCCAGGACGACTCGCGCTGCGGCTGGGCGGCCGCGCGGCCGGCCTCCTCGTCGAGCAGCGCCGCGATGGCGACGCCGCGCACGTCGGCGCCGAACAGGATGTCCAGCGCGCGCTTGCGTGCCTTGGTTCGGGAACTCACTGCGTGCGCGCGCTCACTAGTCGGTGACGCGGCCGAGGTACGACCCGTCGCGGGTGTCGACCTTGACCTTCGTGCCCTGCTCGAGGAAGAGCGGCACCTGGATCTCGGCACCGGTCTCCAGCGTCGCGGGCTTGGTGCCGGCGCTCGAGCGATCGCCCTGAAGGCCCGGCTCGGTGTAGGTCACCTCGAGCACCACCGAGGTCGGCAGTTCGATGTAGAGGGCCTCGCCGTCGTGCGTCGCGATCGTGACGTTCTGGCCCTCGAGCATGTAGTTCGCCGCGTCGCCGACGGTGCCGGCCGGGACGGTGACCTGGTCGTAGTCGGCGGTGTCCATGAAGACGAACCCGTCGCCGTCGCGGTACAGGTAGCTGAAGTCGCGGCGGTCGACGGTCGCGAAGTCGATCTTGGTGCCGGCGTTGAAGGTGCGGTCGACGACCTTGCCGCTGGTGACGCTCTTGATCTTGGTGCGGACGAACGCGCCACCCTTTCCGGGCTTGACGTGCTGGAACTCGACGACATTCCAGAGCTGTCCGTCGATGTTGAGAACGGAGCCGTTCTTGATGTCGTTGGTGGTAGCCATGGTGCAGAAGCTTACCGGGCGCCCCGGCGCGCGATCGCCGCCAGCGCGAGCACGTACGAGTCGAACCCGAGCCCGGCGATCACCCCGGTGGCGACGCCGGAGATCACGCTGGTGTGCCGGAACTCCTCGCGCGCGTGCGGGTTCGAGATGTGCACCTCGACGAGCGGCAGGCCGGCCTTGGTCACGAGCGCGGCCGCGTCGCGCAGGGCGTAGCTGTAGTGCGTGAAAGCCGCAGGGTTCAGGATCACGGCGAGGCCGGTATCCACCGCCTCGTGCAGCCAGCCGATCAGCTCGGCCTCGTCGTCGGTCTGCCGGAGGTCGATCTCGACGTCCGCCGCGGCCTCGCCGGTGAGCAGCACCCGCAGCGCCGACAGGTCGAGCGTGCCGTAGACGTCGGGTTCGCGGCTGCCGAGGCGCCCGAGGTTCGGTCCGTTGAGCACCAGCACGCGCGTCATACGCCCACGCTAGCGGTCGTTGTGCAGGACTTGAGTTCCTGCAGATGGGGAGTCCAGCCCGCAGGGTCCTGCAGAACGGGAGACTCCTGCAGAACGGGGGTGATCACTCGGCGAGTTCCTGGTAGGCGGCGAAGAGCAGCTGCTCCTCGGGGCCGGTCAGGGTCGTGGGACGGCCGATGTCGTCGAGGACGATGAAGCGCAGCAGGTCGCCGCGGGCCTTCTTGTCGCGCTTCATCGTCGCCAGCAGCGTCGGCCAGCGGCCCGCCGGGTAGCTGGTCGGCAACGACAGCAGCGACAGGATGCGACGGTGCCGGTCGACGGCATCGTCACCGAGCGAGCGGGTCAGCCGGGACAACTCGGCCGCGAACACCATGCCGATCGCGATCGCCGCGCCGTGGCGCCACTGATAGCGCTCGGCGTGCTCGATCGCGTGCCCGAGAGTGTGGCCGTAGTTGAGGATCTCGCGCAGCCCCTTCTCGGTGAAGTCCTCGCCGACCACCCGGGCCTTCATCGCGATGGCCAGCTCGACGGCGCGGCGGAACTGCGGGGTCTTCGGGTCGGTCGCGGCGTCGACGTCGGCCTCGATGATGTCGAGGATCTCGGGCTCGGCGATGAAGCCGGCCTTCGCCACCTCCGCGTATCCGGCCAGGATCTCGTTGCGCGGCAGCCCCTCGAGCAGATCGAGATCGCAGAGCACGGCACGCGGCGCCCAGAACGCCCCCACCATGTTCTTGCCCTCCGCGGTGTTGATCCCGGTCTTGCCTCCGACCGCGGCGTCCACCATCGCCAGCACCGTCGTCGGGATCTGCACGATCTCGATGCCGCGCAGCCAGGTCGCGGCGACGAAGCCGGCCAGGTCGGTCGTGGCGCCTCCGCCCAGGCCGACCACCGCATCCGAGCGCGTGAAGTCGGTCTGACCGAGGATCTGCCAGCAGAACGCGGCGACCTCGACCCGCTTGGCCCCCTCGGCGTCGGGCACCTCCGCGAGATACACCTGGTACCTGCCCGACAGCTGCTCGCGCAGCGCCTCGGCGCGGGCCGCCAGGGTCGGGGCGTGCACGATGAGCACCTTCGCCACGCCCTGCGAGAACTGCGCGCCGAGATCGGCGAGCAGTCCCCTGCCGACGTGGACCGTGTAGCCGGGGGTGCCCGCGACCGGGATCTCCGTCACGCTGTCGTCCGCACCCATGCCGCCACCTCCTCGGCGATCGCGTCGAACGGACGGAACGAGGTGTCGACCACGAGATCGGCGACCTCCTCGTAGAGGTCCTTGCGCTCAGCGTAGATGCGCTCCCAGTCGTTCACCCCGTCGCGGATGAGCGGTCGCTTGCCCTCGCCGAGGCGACCCTCGACCGCGCGCGGACTGACCGTGAGCAGCACGACGGGAAGCCCCGAGAGGTCTGCGCGGGTCGTCGCGTCGAGCACCGCTCCCCCGCCGAGCGACACCACCCCGTCGCCCCCCAGGGCCCGGACCACGGCGGCGCGTTCGAGTTCGCGGAAGTACGGCTCGCCGTGCTCGGCGAACAGTGCCGCGATCGGCCCGTGCTCGGCGACCACCATCTTGTCGGTGTCGGCGAACGCGGTCTCCAGCAGGCGGGCGACGCGCTTGCCGACCCGGGTCTTGCCGGCTCCCATCGGGCCGACGAGAACGAGAGCGGGGGCGCTCATGCCTCGGGGGCGGACTGCGGCGCGGTCCGCAGCGCGTCGGGGATGCCCGCCAGGTAGCCCTCGAGGTTGCGCCGGGTCTCGGGCACCGAGTCGCCACCGAATTTCTCGAGCATCGCGTCGGCCAGCACCAGGGCGACCATCGCCTCGGCGACCACGCCCGCCGCGGGGACGGCGCAGACGTCCGAGCGCTGGTGATGGGCGCCGGATGCCTCACCCGTCGCCACATCGACCGAACGCAGCGCGTGGGGCACCGTCGCGATCGGCTTCATCCCGGCCCGGACCCGCAGCAGCGTTCCCGTCGACATACCGCCCTCGGTCCCGCCGGCGCGGTCGCTCAGGCGGGTCAGCAGTCCGTTCTCGATCACCAGCTCGTCATGGGCCGCGGAGCCGGGGCGCCGGGTGGTCTCGAAGCCGTCGCCGACCTCGACGCCCTTGATCGCCTGGATGCCCATGAGGGCGCCGGCGAGCCTGCTGTCGAGGCGGCGATCCCAGTGCGTGTAGCTGCCGAGCCCGGGCGGCACACCGTACGCGAGCACCTCGACGACGCCACCGAGCGTGTCGCCCTCGTCGTGCGCCCGGTCGATGCGGGCGACCATCTCGGCCGAGGTCGCCGCGTCGAAACAGCGCAGCGGGTCGGCGTCGAGCCGCTCGACGTCGTCCGGGTTCGGTAGCGCTGCCCCGTCGGGCACGCGGACCGTCTCGATCGAGAGCGTGTGCGCCACGAGCCGGATGCCGAGCTCGCCGAGGAAGGCACGGGCCACGGCGCCGAGAGCCACCCGTGCTGCGGTCTCGCGGGCGCTCGCGCGCTCGAGCACGTTGCGGGCCTCGTCGAACCCGTACTTCTGCATGCCCGCCAGGTCGGCGTGACCGGGCCGCGGCCGCGTGAGCGGAGCACCGCGACCCTTGGGCAGGGTCGCCGGATCCACCGGGACCGCACTCATCACCTCGGTCCAGCGCGGCCACTCGGTGTTGCCGATCCGCAGGGCGACGGGGCTGCCCATCGTCACGCCGAACCGGATGCCGCCGGAGATGGTGAGCTCGTCCTGCTCGAACTTCATGCGGGCGCCGCGGCCGTAGCCGAGCTTGCGACGCTGCAGGTCGGCCTGGATCTGCTCGGGCGACACCGGAACCCCGGCGGGCATCCCCTCGAGGATCGCCACCAGCTCGGGGCCGTGCGACTCACCCGCGGTCAACCAGCGCAGCATGCTTCCATCCTGGCAGGCCTACAGCCCGACGGCGGACCGCATGGCGGCGACCACGGCGGCCTCGCCGGGCAGTTCGGCATCCGGGTCGCCCGCGACGAAGATCCGGACCTGGCCGACGGCCTGATGCAGCAGCATGCTCAGGCCGCTGATGACCGTGCCGCCGGCGGCCTGCCATTGCCGGGCGAGGGCGCTCGGCCATGGGTCGTAGGCGACATCGAAGAGGGCGGCGCTTCGCCGCACCCGCTCCGGGTAGGCGATGCCCGCATCCACCCCGCCGGGCAGGGTCGAGACCACGGCGTCCGGCAGCTCCTCTGGCCGGGCGGAGTCGGCGAGAGGACGCAGGGTCAGGGCGATTCCGAGTCGCGCGGCGAGCGGTTCCAGCGCCGCTGCTCTCACCACGTCGCGGGCCGAGACGGTGACCCGGCGCGCGCCCAGCCGGGCGACAGCCGAGAGCACCGAGGCCGTCGTCGCCCCGGCGCCGAGCACCTGCACCGACTCCAGCGCCTCCACCCCCGCCTCACGGAACGCTGTGATGATGCCGCCGACGTCGGTGTTGAAGCCCTCGCGCCGGCCCTCCCGCAGCAGCACGGTGTTGGCGGCCCCGACCTCATCGACGAGCGGCGCGCGCCCCGTCAGGGCCGGCAACACCTCGCGTTTCAGCGGCATCGTGAGCGACAACCCGCGCCAGGCGCTGTCGAGACCCTCCAGAAAGCCGTCGAGCCCCGCCTGGGCGACCTCGATCGCCTCGTAGCGCCAGTCCAGCCCGAGGACCCCGTACGCCGCGCGATGCAGCGCCGGGGACTTCGAGTGCGCGATCGGCGACCCGAGGACCGCCAGCCGCGTCGTCACGCGCAGTACGACTGGTTCTCGGCGCTGGCGCGGCACCAGGCCCGCAGCTGCTCCACGGCCTGGAAGTGCTCGTCGGCGGTGTTGGAGAACACCGTCTCACCCGTCTTCAGGTTGATCGGGACGAAGAACAGCCACGAACCGTCCGCCGGGTTGACGGCGCCGTTGATCGCGGCGTCGCCGGGGTTGCCGATCGGTCCGATCGGCAGGCCGGGGTTGGCGTAGGTGTTCCACTTGTTGCTCTTGTCGGCCCGCTCGGCGTCGGTGGTCCACACCGTGTGGGTGTTGCCGGTGCCGTAGGCCACCGTGGCATCCGATTCCAGGTGCATGCCCTGCTCGATGCGGTTGAGGAACACCCGGCCGATCTTGGCCATGTCGTCGACGTTCTGACCGGCCTCGCGCTGGATGATCGAGGCCAGGATCACGGTCTTCACCCGGTCCTCCGGCGCCACACCGGCGTTGTCGAGCCGGGTGATCGCCTCGGTGACCAGGCGCTGCAGAGCGTCGGCCGCGGTGGTGCCCGGATCGAAGTCGTAGGTCGCCGGGAACAGGAAGCCTTCGATGCTCTTCGCATCGGCGGGCACCCCGTAGGCCTTGAAGTCCTTGGCCGCCTCGGTGAAGTCCTCGACGGGGAGCTCGAGCGCGGAGGCGAGCAACGCGTACACGTCGACCGCGGCAGTGCCCTCGGGGATCGTGACCGAGTTGAGGATCTTGTTCGCCGGGTCCTGCAAGGCGGCGACGGCGGATGCGGCGCTCATCTGCTCCTGCAGGGTGTAGTTCCCGGGCTGGAAGCTGATCTGCGGGTTCGCGACCAGGTAGTCGTACGTGGCGTCGAAGGTCATGGTGACCTTCTTGGCCAGCAGCTCCTGCGCGACGTCGCCGCCGATGTCGCCGGCCTGGATGACGACGATCGCCTCCACGCCGTTGCCGGTCCCGGGGTAGTCGTTGGGGATCTCCCAGCCGAGGATCTCGCGCACCTTGTCTTCGTGGTTGGTCCAAGCCCAGGCGCCCGCGCCCGCGACCATCGCGAAGATCGTGGTGACGGCGATCAGCCAGCCGATCCACGCCTTGCTGCGCTTCTTCTTGCCCGGCCCGCCGGCGGCGAGGGCCTCGCGGCGGCTGGTGGGGACGAGGCCCTGCCCGTGAGGTGCCGACCCGGCAGCGGGACGCTGGACCGGGACCGCGGCCGTGGCCGTGGCCTCGGCGGCGGCGACGGCGAACGGGTCCGACAGGCGCGCGGTCGGGAACTGCTGTGACACCGGCTCCACGGAGGCGGGGGCCGCCGGCGTCTGCCGGACCGGTTCCACACCTCCCGGTCGGAAGATGTCATCCCAGTTGGTGGTCTCGTCAGGCACGGCTCACTAGCTTTCGTACGGGTCGACGACCGTGCCCGGCGGGCGTGCCGCCGCGCGCTCGGAGTCGAGGGCGTTCTGCAGGATGATAACAGCGGCGACCTGGTCGATCACGGGACGCGAGCCGCGCGCGCGTCGTCCCGACTCCCGCAGGGCGCGCTGCGCGGTGACCGTGCTGAGCCGCTCGTCGACCAGTCGCACGGGGATTCCGGCCACAACGGCGAGGTCGCGCGCGAAAATGCGCGCGTCGGTCGTCGAGGCCGTATCGGAGCCGCTCAGCGACAGCGGGAGCCCGACGACGATCTCGATGGCCCCGAGCTCGTCCGCGTGCGCGCGGACGGCCGCGATGGTCGCGTCGTCGCGGGGCAGCGTCTCGATCGGGGTGGCCAGCAGAGCGTCCCGGTCGCAGCGCGCGACGCCGACCCGGGCGCGGCCGACATCGACGCCCAGGCGCACGCCGGGACGCACCCTCAGCCCTTCAGGGCGGACCGGATGCCGTCGAGGGCCGCCCCGATGGCTCCCGCGTCGCTGCCGCCGCCCTGAGCCAGATCGTCCTTGCCGCCGCCGCCGCCGCCGAGGGTCGACGCCGCCTGCTTCGCCAGCACACCGGCCTTGGCACCGGCCTCGCGCGCCGCCGGCGTGGTACCGACGATGACGGCGGGCTTGCCGCCGATCCGCGCGGCCAGGGCGACGACCGCCGGCTCGGTGCCGAGCCGCTCGCGGACGGCGGTCACGAGCGAACGCAGGTCGTCCGCGGAGGCCAGCTCGCCGGCATCCTCGATCACGGCCAGGAAGGCACCGACGCGCGCCGCGTTCTCGGCAAGGGCCGGCACCCGGCCGGACAGCCTGCTCGCCTCGAAGGCCGCGATCTTCTTCTCGGCGGCCTTGAGTTCGGCCACCAGGGAGGCGATCCGCTCGGGCAGCTGCTCGCGCGGGGTCTTCAGGCTTGAGGTGAGCTGCGAGACGATCGCGCGTTCGGCCGCGAGGTCGCGGAAGGCGTCGAGGCCGACGAGGGCCTCGACACGGCGGTTGGTGGCCCCGACGCTGGACTCGCTGACCAGGTTCACCAGGCCGACCTCGGCGCTGGTACGCACGTGGATCCCCGCGCACAACTCGCGGGACCAGCCTCCGTCGCCGATGTCGACCATGCGCACGGTGTCGCCGTACTTCTCGCCGAACAGCGCCATGGCCCCGGCCTTCTTGGCCTCGTCGAGGGGCAGGATGCGCGTGGTCACCTCGAGGTTGTCGCGCACCGCGTTGTTGGCGATCTCCTCGACCTCGCTGCGCGTATCGGAGCTCAGCGCGGAGTTCCACGAGAAGTCGAGCCGCATGTACCCGGCCTTGTTGAACGACCCGCTCTGGTGCGCCTCGGGCCCGAGGGTCTGGCGCAGCGCCGCATGGATCAGGTGGGTCGCGCTGTGCGCCTGCGACGCCGCGTGGCGGTAGACCGGATCGACCACGCTGGTCGCCGCCGCCCCGACGCCGACCTCGCCCGTGCGCACGCGGACGGTGTGGCTGATCAGCCCCTTCACCGGACGCTGCACGTCGAGCACCTCGAGCTCGAACCCGTCGCCGACGATCGAGCCCTGATCGGCGGCCTGACCGCCGGACTCGGCGTACAGCGACGACTCGGCGAGGATCACCTCGGCGGTCTGGCCCGCCGTCGCCCTCTGCGCCGGCTGCCCGTCGACGAGGATCCCCAGCACGTGAGTGTCGGTCTGCAGGTAGTCGTAGCCGGTGAACACCGTCTCGCCCTGCGCCCGCAGGTCGGAGTACACGCTGAGATCGGCCAGCGCGCCCTTCTTCGCCTTCGCGTCGGTCTTGGCGCGGGTGCGCTGCTCGGCCATCAGCGTGTCGAATGCGGCGCGGTCGACGGTGAGGCCGGCCTCCTCGGCGATCTCGAGGGTGAGATCGATCGGGAAGCCGAAGGTGTCGTGCAGCAGGAAGGTCGTGTCCCCGGGGAGCACCGTGTCCCCCGCCTTCCGCGCCTTCTCTACCGCGGTGTCGAGGATCGTCGTCCCCGACGCCAGCGTCTGCAGGAAGGTCTCCTCTTCGCCGAGCGCGAGACGCGACGTGCGCTCCCAGTTCTCCTCGACATCCGGATAGGCGTCGCGCATGGCCAGGCGCGAGGCGTGGAACAGCTCGGCGAAGCTGGTGGAGTCGACGCCGAGCAACCGCATCGCTCGGACGACGCGGCGAAGCAGGCGGCGCAGGATGTAGCCGCGGCCCTCGTTGCCGGGGGTGACCCCGTCGGTCATCAGCATGAGGCCCGACCGCACGTGGTCGGCGATGACGCGCATGCGCACGTCGTCGTCGTGGTCGGCGCCGTAGCGACGGCCCGACAGGCTCGCCGCCATGTCGAGCACCGGACGCACCTGGTCGATCTCGTACATGTTGTCGACGCCCTGCTTGAGGAAGGCGACGCGTTCCATCCCCATGCCGGTGTCGATGTTCTTCTTCGGCAGCTCGCTGACGATCGTGAACTCGGTCTTGGACGTCACGTCGGCGAGCAGATACTGCATGAACACGAGATTCCAGATCTCGATGTAGCGGTTGTCGTCGACCGCCGGGCCGCCCTCCTTGCCGTACGCCGGTCCGCGGTCGAAGTAGATCTCGGAGCACGGTCCGCCGGGGCCGGGCTGACCGGTGTGCCAGTAGTTGTCACTGCGACCCAGGCGCTGGATGCGGGACTCCGGGACGCCCGCGACCGTCTGCCACAGCGCGTGGGCCTCGTCGTCGTCCTCGTAGACCGTGACCCAGAGGTCCTTCGGGTCGAAGCCCAGTCCGCCGTCGGCCTCGCTGCTGGTGAGCAGCTCCCACGCGTAGGCGATCGCCTGCTCTTTGAAGTAGTCGCCGAAGCTGAAATTGCCGTTCATCTGGAAGAACGTGCCGTGCCGGGTGGTCTTGCCGACCTCCTCGATGTCGAGGGTGCGGATGCACTTCTGCACGCTCGTGGCGCGCGGGAACGGCGCCGGGACGACCCCGGTGAAGTAGGGGATGAACGGGACCATCCCCGCCACCGTGAACAGCAGCGCGGGATCGTCGCTCACCAGCGAGGCAGAGGGGACGACGGTGTGGCCGCGCTCACCGAAGAAGGTGAGCCAGCGGCGTTGGATTTCGGCGGTCTGCAATGTCGGTCCCTGAGTAGGCCGCAGGCCGTGTCGAAGGGCCTGGTCGGTGTGATGGAGGTCGCGGCGGCCCAACCAGGCCGGCGCGCTTACTTGAGGAAGTCGCCTGCCGCGTCGCGCAGCTCGGCCTCGCGGGCCTTGTAGCCGTCGACGACGGCGCCGCCGAACTCGCGCGCCTTCGCGTCGACATCGGCGAAGAACTTGGCGCCCTCGGGGGTCTTGGCGATCTGGTGTGCGGCGACGAAACCGGCGGCGACGCCCACGGCCAGCAGAAGGATGCCCTTCATGGTGTTCTCCTCAGCTCGAAGTTCGCGCTCTAGCTTATGACGAAGGCCCCCGGCGCGCTGCCGGGGGCCTTCGTTCAGGTCGGTGGTCGAGTAGCGTCCGCACGCGGACGCGTATCGAGGCCGCGCGCCGCTACCGAGCCGCGTAGTACTCGACGACGAGCTGGACCTCGGCGGTCACCGGCACCTCGGCGCGCTTGGGGCGGCGGATGAGCCGCGCCTGCAGCTTGTCGAGCTCGACCTCGAGGTAGCCCGGGGTCTTGGGCAGCACGTCGACGTGGCCTCCGGCCGCAGCGACCTGGAAGGGCTCGGTGCCCTCCGAGCGCTCCTTGACGTGGATGAGCTGGCCGGGCTTCACCCGGAACGACGGACGGTCGACGATCTTGCCGTCGACCATGATGTGGCGGTGCACCACCATCTGGCGGGCCTGGGCGGTGGTGCGAGCGAACGCGGCACGCAGCACGAGGGCATCCAGGCGCATCTCGAGCAGCTCGACGAGGTTCTCACCGGTCAGGCCCGGAGCGCGGCGCGCCTCGTTGAACACGATGCGCAGCTGCTTCTCGCGGATGCCGTACTGCTCGCGCAGGCGCTGCTTCTCGCGCAGGCGGACGGCGTAGTCGCTGTCGGCCTTGCGCTTGGTGCGGCCGTGCTCACCCGGAGCGTACGGGCGCTTCTCGAGGTACTTGGCGGCCTTCGGCGTCAGCGGGATGCCGAGCGCGCGGGACAGACGGACCTTGCGGCGGTCCTGGGACTTCGTGGGCATGCTGGTTCCTTCGCAACGTGGACGCGTCGATCGCGACTCACGGACGTGCACCGCCACCGCTCCCGGATCCGGGCCGCACGTCGCAGCGTGCCCGGCGGGCTGTCAGAGGTGGGATGTGTCCGTCATCCAGACGAACCCAGCGAGCCTACCAGAAGCCGACCATCGAGATCTCGTCGCCGACCTCCCAGTCGGAGCCGAACGCCGTCGGCATGCTGCTGAACCAGATGCGGTACGTGTCGATGTCGTCCTGGGTCGCCGGGTCGACGAGGAAGATCGAGCCGTCGACGGCGCCGTCGGTGAAGTCGGCCTCGGATCCGGCGGGGTAGGCGGTGATCCACGACCACTGCGGCGAGTCGTCATCGGCGGCGTCGAACGACCAGCCGACGGGCTCGAGGACGTTGCGGACCTCGGCGCCGAAGTCGGTTCCGGACTCCAGCGGGATCGCGTAGTACTGCGTGTACTCGGTCGACTTGTACGTGCACCAGTTGGCCGGGGCACCCACCTGGAGGAACTCGTCGAGGTCGGCCCGCTCGAGCGGCACGCCGGCCTGCGGCACGGGGCACTGGTCGTCGTCGCGGTCGCTGCCGTACCACGCCGGCTGCTCGATCGAGACCGGGGTGTCGACGGGGTCGTCGCCGCCGTCTCCGCCCGGGGTCGGGGCCGGAGCCGTGCAACCGGCGATGAGCACCGCGGTCGCGGCGACGAGGAACGGGGTCACGAGAACACGGGAGCGCATGCCCGGAAATCTAGCGGAAAACCTCACTCGCCCCGCAGGATCGCGCGGATCTTCTCCAGACGCGCCGCGACGTCGCGCTCGTAGCCGCGCCCGGTCGGGGTGTAGTACTCACGCCCCGCTAGTTCATCGGGCAGGTACTGCTGCGTCGCGACGCCGTGCTCGGAGTCGTGCGAGTAGACATAGCCCTTCCCGTGGCCGAGTCGTTTCGCGCCGGGATAGTGGGCATCGCGGAGCGGAACGGGGACCCGCCCGATCCGGCCGGCCCTGACATCCGCGATGGCGGCGTCGAGCCCCGAATACGAGGCGTTGGATTTCGGGGCCGTCGCCAGGTAGACCACCGCTTCGGCCAGCAGGATGCGGCCCTCTGGCATGCCGATCAGCTGCACCCCCTGCGCGGCCGCCACGGCGATCGGGAGCGCCTGCGGGTCGGCCATGCCGATGTCTTCCGCGGCCGAGATCATCACCCGGCGCGCGATGAAGCGCGGGTCTTCGCCGGCCTCGATCATGCGCGCCAGGTAGTGCAGCGCGGCGTCGGGGTCGGAGCCGCGGATGGACTTGATGAACGCGCTGATGACGTCGTAGTGCTCGTCGCCCTGGCGGTCGTAACGCAGCAACGCGCGGTCGACGGTCTCGGCGACGAGCTCGGCCGTCACCACGCCGTCGTTGTCGGCGTCGGCCGCCACCGCGGCAGCCTCGAGCGCGGTCAGCGTGCGCCGGGCATCGCCGGACGCCAGCCGGATGAGCGCGGCGCGGGCCTCCGGCTCGAGTGTGACCCTGCCGTCGAGGCCGTGCGGTGCCGCGACCGCGCGGTCGATCAGCAGGCCGAGGTCGTCCTCCGACAGCGGTTCGAGCGTGAGAAGCAGGGACCTGGACAGCAGGGGTGCGATCACCGAGAACGACGGGTTCT
>DATMFW010000013.1:0-40005 GCA_035556655.1 Pseudolysinimonas sp. | reverse complement strand
AGCCGTTCTTCCAGTGGGTCATGCCGGGGCGGACCTCGACGTGGCCCCACTCGACGCTCGGAGCCTGCTTCGCCCACTCGAGCGCCTCGTCGAGGTTCTTCACGTCGATGACGAAGGTGCCGGCGAGCTGCTCCTTGGTGTCGGCGAAGGGGCCGTCCTGGATGCGGAAGTCGCAGTCGACCTTGCTGACCGTCGTGGTCGCGCTGGAGTCGGAGAGCACCTCGGCGCTGATGAGAACCTTGGCGTTGTCGAGGTCGGCGGCGTACTTGCTGAACGCGGCCATGCCCTCTTGCAGTGCGGCCTCGTCGAGCTCACCCTGGGCCATCAGCTCGGGGTAGTGCAGAAGGATCGTGTAGCGCATGGGGGTGGTTCCTCTCGTGTTGATGGTTTCACGAGAGTGACGAGTGAGGGGGTGGGGGATCGACAGCGCACTGACGCAGGGTCGGTTGAAACGCTAAGTTCTAGCCATCCACAGTTCGGGAGGACCCATGGCTGAGAAGCGCTACTTCATTTCTCACGCCGGGGCGGACAAGCCGGTCGCCATCGCCCTAAAGACAGAACTCAAGGATGACGCGTGGGTGGACCTCCATGAGATTGAGGTCGGCCAGATTTTGATCGAGGAGATCAGTTCGGGCATTGAGGCAGCTTCCGACTTCGTCTTGCTATGGAGCAGTTCATCAGCAAGTTCGGAGTGGGTGAAGTTCGAACTTCATATGGCGTTCATCAGGTACCTCGAAGACAAGGCGATTGCTCTCCGAGTGATTACTCTCGACGAGACGCCGCTTCCTCTCTACCTTCGACCTTTCTTGCAGAACCGGGGCGCCGCCTCTGTCGCCGAAATGGCGAGCAGCCTCCGGTCGTCGCTCGAGCGCAGCACGGTCCATCGGCTGTTCTTCAATCGCAACGAAGAGATAAATGCACTGGAAGAGTGCTTGTACTCCCCTGACAGGGTTGCCGCGTGGGTTGTGGGGATGGGAGGGTCCGGGAAACGGTCGGTTGCGCGCGAGGCAGCAAGACGGTTTACCGTTGGCAGCGGCGGACATATAGAGCTTTCAATCGACCAGGGCATCGCAGAGCCCGAACTCGACCTGCTGATCTCCGCGGCGCTCGGGGTGCCGCCGGCGAGTTCTGAGACGGACATTGCCACTCTGCAGCGGCGGATCGGCGAGCACGTGACCCGGTACGTTGAGACCGGTGGCGTGTGGATCTTCGGCAACGCCGAGGTCTGGTTGGATGACGACGGGACGTTCGGGAGACTCGCGACTCTGGTGATGAGCGCACTGCTTCGTGCGAAGGGCTCGGCCGATCGGTTGGCCGTATTTACATCCCGGCGAGCGCCTACCCTTTCTGAGCAATGGGCGCGGGTCACCGACATAGTTCGTCTACCTGGGCTCGACCCGAAGTTTGCCGTGCCAATGCTGCGAAGTAGAGGTGCCAAGGGAACTGACGACCAACTATTGATGATTGCTAGTGAACTCGCCGGGCACCCGCTTGCGATTGAAATCGCCGCTCCCCAGTCGCCCCTGAATGCGCAACAGCTCGCTCAACATCGACTTCGGGTTGCTACAGACCTGATTCCGGAGGGTCGAATCGACTCGGTGACTTGGCGATTGCTTGAGCTGCTCGCGGTGGTCGACGGCCCAATGTCAGTTCGCAGTCTCGCCGACGAACTCGGCATCGATTCTGAGTTGATGGGACGCGCCATTGCCGAAGCCGTTGAGTACAGCCTTGTTGAATACGGAGAAGTGGAGCACCTTCAACTACATCCGCTGGTGCGCGACTACTACTTGCGCTCTTTCCGCAAGCAGCCAGACAGCATCGAGGTGACTAGCTCTCTCGCCACTCGCTCGTCGGAACGACTCAAGCTTCTACCTCCTGAGAGCCCTGAGTTCGTCCTCTCCCTTGTTGCCTCCTTCAAGCTTCTCGCTATGGCTGGGCGCTTCGACGAGGCGAGGGCTCTCCGCTCCGGCATGTTCGGAACCTTATTCGCCGTAGCTAGCGAGTTCTTCCATGAGAAGCAATACGAGAAGTGCGTGATCTATATCGACGAATGCCTAACCGGCAATCTGGAGATCGACCGAGATCCGCTCGCCATCAAAGCCAAAGCTCTTGCTCACCTGGGTCAGATCGACGCGGCCCGTGCTATCGGTGACGAGCTTGTGGAAGCGTTTTCGGACTCTCCCCGAGTCTTACGAGATCGGGGGCGCGTCGAGTACATCGCAAGGAACTGGGGCGATGCCGTCGGCTACTACGAGCGAGCGCTCGCACAGCGACGGCGACCAAATCCAAACGTCCTGACCGACATTGCTCAGGCAGAGTTTCGACGCGGTCGTCTTGACGCGGCCGGTGCAGCCGCCAAGTCCGCAATCGATCTTGGCGGAGACACACCGTACACGCTCACGCTCTACGCGCAAGTGCTCGAGGGGCAAGGGCGACTTGCTGACGCCGAAAAAGTTGTTGATCGCGCGGTGCAACGTGAACCACGCAACGCTGCGTATCGCCATCGGCTCGGACGCATCGCACAACTTCGTGGTGATCGTCGCAAGGCGCAAGAACAGTACGAAATGAGCGTGGAACTTGACGCCCATCAGACTGAATCGTGGTTCTCGCTGGCTAGCTTGGCGCTCGAAGTGGGAGACCGCGACCGCGCCGAGACCTACCTGCAATCGGTTCAGGCGCAGCCCGGACTCTCCCAACCCGTGCTACTAAACCTGCAAGCACGTATTGCGCTCATGGACGGCAAACCGGAGTTGGCACGCACACTTGCGGAAAAGGCCCTGGTTGAGCGTCGCGACGCTCAGAATATTGTGCTCGCGATCCGCACGACGATCCAATGTGGAGAGGTCGGCGTGATGGCACACGATGACGCTCGAGCCGCAGTGAGGAGGTTGGCGAAAGAGCTTGAGTCTCAAGGCAAGCTCGCCGAGGTGTTGGATCAAGCTCGCATGTACCCGAAATACTTCTAGGAGATCAGGTGTAGCTTCAACCGCCGGTCGTTCGCCTTCGACTTCGCCTTGATCTCGATCACCCCAGCCGCAGCCCGCGACTCCAGGAACTCGGTGAACGACTTGAACCCCAGCGGCTTCTCCTTGAACGACGGATCCAGCCGGATCATCTGGTTCTTGACCTCGCCGTTGGTCTGCCACTCTTCGTCGTTCTTGTCGTCGATGAGTTGGAGGGCTCGCACCAGCAGACCAGTTGCAGCCGCGTCGGGGTCGGAAGGGTTCGCCGTCTCAGCGGTCTCGACACGCGCCTTCGGCGCTACTCGACCGGCGGGTTGGGCCAGCTTCGGCACGCCCGGCACCTGGTCGTAGAAGGTGAACTCATCGCAGGCGTTCACCAGGGCGGCCGAGGTCGAACCCGTGATGCCGAGACCGATCACGCGGCGACCCATGCGCTTGCAGCGGACCACCAGCGGGATGTAGTCGGAGTCGCCGGCCACGATGAGGACATCGGTGATCGTTTCGAGCCGGAAGAGGTCGTCCACGACATCCACCGCCAATCGGATGTCGGCGCCATTCTTCGTGCCGGACGCGTTGAAGAGCTGCGTCAGGTCGATCGCCCTGTTCACAAGCTGGCCCTGGTACGAGGCGTTCGCCGGTGCGGACCAGTCGGCGTACGCGCGCGACACCACGACGTCGCCGAAGGTGGTGGCGTACTCGATGATGGCTCCGATGTCGACGCGGGCCGCATCCAGCTTCTTGTCGACCTCGGTGGGCGTGCGCGAACCCAGGATGCGGTCGCGGGCGTTGTCTTTGCGCCAGGCTCCGCTGCCGAATAGCTGGTCGTAGCGCGAGATGACGATGTTGTCGAAGTCGATGTAGACGGCTACGCGGGGGTCGGCCATAGGGGGAGCCTACGCGGCCTGCTTCTGCCGGGCCGAAGCCAGTCGCTACGCGGGTCCGAGTCCGTACGTGTAGGACCCAGTGCTCCAGTTCATCGTGGCGTTGTAGGTGTACCCGCTCATCGTGCCGTCCCCGTTGTCCTTGTTGGCAACGAAGCAGTCGAAGACGGTGGTTTGCTCGCTGAGGTCGTCAGTCGAGCCGCCTCCGAGGGGCGAGCAGGTCACATCGATGATGGGACCGTCGATGATGTCGTCCTTTGCGTGACGTTCGGCCATCTTCTTGACGCTCGCCTCGATTTCCTTGACGGTCTCCTTGCGAGATTCACGTTCGGCGTCGTCCTTGCGCTCCTGCGCCTCTGCGGCAGCTTGTTCCTCGTCGGCTTGTTGTTGCGCCGCAGCCACCGCGGCCGCCTCCGCATCCGAAGCGGACTTCCACGCCAGCCCCCCCAGTACTAGGCCGGCAACCACTAGTGCCGCCAGCCCGAGCAATACCCAACGAGTCGGGAACGGTCGTCGTCGTGCGGCGGCCGCATCGGACGTGCCGTCGTCCCCATCCCATGGCAGCGACGTCCACTTCGTTCCGTCCCAATAGCGATGTCCACCATTCGGAGTCGGGTACCAGCCGGCGGGTACGTCATCAGCCACGGGTTTGCTCCCTCGGGTTAGCGCGAAGTCACGCTATCGGACTTGACTGTCCCTCGCGTCCCCCGTCGCCTTGATTCGGGGTACGGCTTGGTGGAGGCCACGAGGGAGATGGCCGCGCTGGGTTCGTGGCGCGACATCGCCCCCGGTTTCGACACGCGCTTCGCGCTACTCAACCGGCGTAGCTCGCCAGCACCATCAGCACCCCAGCCGCAACCTTCAGCAGCCCGTCGAACCCCCAGAACAACCGGAAGTCCACCTCTTTCAAACGAAGCCCGATCACAGCATTCCCCATGCACGCCACCGCGAGCACGCCGCAGATCGGCCCGTGCGACGCCCCCAGGATCAGGAAGTGAGCGCCCACGATGAACAGCATCCAGAGCCAGAAACGGCGCGACTCGATGTCGGGTATGCGGCGCACGACGACGCTGACCAGGTAACCCTCGGCCACGAAGGCGAGGCCGAGGACCACCCACTGCCACCACTGCGGGTAGGGCAGCCCGGCGAACGAGATCTTGGTCGCGCCGAGCACCGCCATGAGTGCCACGCCGACCCCGGCTCCGGCGATCAACGCGATGGTGCGGAAGCGACGAACGCCGAAGGAGCCGACAAGGATCCCCAGGCCGATTGCGGCGAGGAACGCCCCGCCGCCGCGCATGAGGGGGAAGAGTTCGGCGAGAGAGTCCATCCCTCGATGGTGTCATGCGGCTGTGGCGCGGTCTCGATACGCGCCTTCGGCGCTACTCGACCACCGAGGGGTTCGTGGCCTTGCCGTCGAGCCAGAGCTGGTCCCTCGGGTCGGAGTGCGCCGTGCCCGAGCCCACGTGCTTCGAACTGATCTTGTCACCGCGCTGGATCACGTGGACCAGCGCCATGCCGTGACCCCGGCCGAGGCCGTAGTCGGCGGCGAGCCACTCCAGGATCGCGCCGGCCTTCGTGCCGGGGGCGTCGAGGCCGCGCTCGTGGGCGAGGGCGACGAACTGGCGCGGGGTCAGGCCCGTCTTGTCTTCGATGTTGTCGAGGTAGGCCTGGAAGGACATAGGGACCATTGTGGTCTCGACACGCGCCTTCGGCGCTCCTCGACCGGCGAGGGTTCCTCTGACTAGAGTCAGAGGATGCACCAGAGCGACATCGACACCGTGCGCCGCTTCAACCGCACGGTGACCCTCCGCGTCGGAGTTCTCGACGACACCTACCTCGCCCGCGGGCGTTCGCTGGCCCATGCCCGCATCCTGTTCGAGATCGACGCGGGGCACACCGAGGTGCGCGCGCTGCGCGAGCATCTCGACCTCGACTCCGGGTACCTGACCCGGTTGCTGCAGGCACTCGAGCGCGAAGGCCTCATCACCATCGACGAGGACGGACAGGACCGGCGCGTCCGTCGTGCGACCCTCACCGCCCAGGGCAGAGCGGAGCGCGCCGAGTACGAGCGCCTCTCCGACGAGCACGCCCGCGGCATCCTGACCGCGCTCGACGACCGTCAGCAGAAGGCACTGGTGGATGCGATGGCCACCGTCGACCGGCTGCTCACCGCGTCGATGGTCGAGTTCGCCGTCGTCGATCCGGAGCACCCCGCGGCGCGGGAGGCGACCCGGAGGTATCTCGCGGAGCTCGACCGGCGCTTCCGCAACGGGCTGATCACGCAGGGCACGATCAGCGCGAGCGATGACGAGGTGCGCCTTCCGCGCGGCATCACGCTTCTCGCCACGCTGCACGGCGAACCGGCGGCGCTCGGGCTGCTGAAGTTCCACGAGGGCGGTACGACGCACCTCAAACGCATGTGGGTGAACGATCGCCTGCGCGGGCTCGGCCTCGGGCGCCGCCTGCTCGCGACGCTGGAATCCCACGCGCGCGAGCACGGCATCCACACCGTGCAGCTGGAGACGAACTTCGCCCTCGACGAGGCGATCGCGTTGTACCGCGCGTCGGGATACGTCGAGGTCCCTCCGTTCAACGACGAACCCAACGGCGATCTCTGGTTCGAGAAGCCACTCGTGTGAAAGTGGCCGCCCGGCGCGGGGGTCCGCGGGGGAGAGGATGTGGGGTATGACAGAGGGTCTCGACACGCCGCTGCGCGGCTACTCGACCAGCAAGGCGCCGCTGCGCGGCTACTCGACCAGCAAGGTGCCGCTGCGCGGCTACTCGACCAGCGATCTCACCACCGCGCACATCGCCGACGGGTGCCTCCGCGCCGGAGTCGAGGTCCGGTGCGCCCCAGCGGGCACGGCCGCGGTCCTGCCCGGCAGCACCCTCTCCGGACGCGTGCTGCCGGTGCGGCACGCGGGCAGTGTCGACATCTTCCTCGAGGCGCTCGAGCGGGCCGAGCCCGGCGACGTGCTCGTCGTCGACAACGCGGGCCGGCTCGACGAGGCGTGCGTCGGCGACCTGATGGTGCTCGAAGCCGCCGGAGCCGGCCTCGCCGGCCTGCTGATCTGGGGCCTGCACCGCGACTCGGCCGAGATCCGCGAGATCGGGCTGCCGGTGTTCAGCCTCGGCTCGTTCCCGACGGGACCGCTCCGCAACGATCCGCGCGCGCCCGATGCTCTGGATGCGGCGACCGTCGGACCCTGGACGCTCACCACCGCCGACCACGTCTTCGCCGACGACGACGGGGCGCTCTTCGTCCCGGCCGATCGGGTCGGCGAGGTGCTCGCGGCCGCCGAGGCCATCCGCGACACCGAGCGCGCCCAGGCGGCGAGGTCGCGGGGCGGGGAGTCGCTGCGCTCGCAGCTCAGGTTCGCGGAGTACCTCGAGAGGCGGGCTGCCGACCCGGGGCTGACGCTGCGGCAGCACCTCGCGGAGATCGGTGGGGCTATCGAGGTGTGAGGGGGGTCTCGATACGCCGCTTCGCGGCTACTCGACCACCGACGGCCGCTTCGCGGCTACTCGACCACCGAGGGCTACGGCGGGTAGACCACCCAGAGCCAGAAGATCGCGACGGCCTGCAGCGGCAACGCTCCGACCAGCAGCACCGTCCAGCGCCGGCGCCGTGTCGCCGACAGGCCCGGGTGGGCCAGCAGCGGCGAGAGCGGCAGCAGCATCCGGATCAGCGATTGCGTCGGCAGGAAGACCGCGACGAGGTAGGCGATGTACATGACCGTGTAGGTCCAGATGTCGACGCCGAGCGCGCGGGTCGAGGGGCGGGTCAGCCAGAACACGACCGCCGCGAGCACAACGGTCACCAGCGCGTACCCGAACCAGCCCCAGAGCATGCCGTACAGCAGATAGAACGGGGTGAACGGCACGAAGATCACCCGGCCGAGGTACTGCCGCCACCAGCCGAGCTCGGTGTCGAAGTAGCCCGACGGGTCGCCGGTGATCTGTGCGATCAGCACCGGCCAGAACAACGCGGCCGCGGTGATCAGCACGATCGCCGAACCGGCGGTGACCCACTCGTGCCAGAGGATCCGCTGCCGGCGCACCAGACGGAAGATGCCCTGCAGCCCGAGCGCCGCCGCCAGCGCCAGAGCTCCCGGGTGGGTGAACGAGGCCACCAGGGCGAACGGGATCATGATGAGATACCGCCGCGACACCATCGCCGCGAGCGCGCAGAACAGGAAGAACAGGTAGGTGCTCTCGGCGTACCCGAGCTGCAGCAGCCATGACAGCGGCCCCGAGGTGAAGAAGATCGCCCCCCACAGGGCCTGACGCGGCGTGAAGTGCTGCACCAGCATCCGGTGCAGGGCGAGCGTGGCGAGCAGCCCGAACGCGATCGCGACCGCCATGGCCGCCACCTCGTAGCCGAGACCGGTGACCATGACGAGGCGCACGAGCGCGGGAAACACCGGGAAGAACGCCCAGGTGTTCTGCTTGACGTCCCCATTGGCATCGATCGGCAGCTCGGCCGGATAGCCGTCGAAGGCGACCCGGCGGTACCACTGCACGTCCCACGACTGCAGGTACTGCCAGAACGAGTCCCCGCCGTCGTAGTGCGCGAACCAGGCGCCGCGCGTCGTCGCCCAGAGCACCCACAGCACCCCTGTCGACACCAGTCGGGATGCGGCGAAGAATCCCACGAGGACGATCCAGACGGGCACATTCCGGCCCGCGATCCGCACCGGGCGCGAGCGGACCCACCCCAATCGCGGATGCTCGTGAGGGCGCACAGGCGCGACCTGCTGATCGGCCGTCACGGGCTCCACTCTCGTCGGGGGCGGGGTGGGGTAGACAACCCATCCTGCCAGACTCAGGGGCCCAGGAACTCCAGGGCGCGCACGCGGAAATCGCGTGCGACCGGGGCGTTGAAATGGGTCCGCCCGGGGATCTCGTAGAACTCGCCCCGCGGTGTCGCCGCGGCCAGCGCTCGCGACTTGTCGATGATCGGGTCCTCGCTGCCCGTCGCGAACAGCACCGGCTGCGACGGCGGGTTCGAGGGATCCGGCTGCGCCCCGCCGCGCATCCCCTCGACGAGGGCGACGAGGGCACGCAGGTCGTTCCCCGGCAGCCCGGCCGCCATCTTCAGGTACGTCGACGTGAGGCGATCCGCGACCGGCGTGCCGTCCTCGACGAACGCGTGTGCCTCATCCAGACGGAACCGCGTCAGCGGATCACCGTCGGGGATGCCGCCCAGCACGAGCCGGGTCAGATGATGTGGCAGCGCGAGGGCGGCATGCCAGCCGACGCGCGCCCCGAGCGAGTACCCCACGAATGAAACTTCGTCGAGCAGGTAGGTGTCGATCACCATCGTCACGTCGGCGACCAGGCTCTGCATCGTGTATGCCGCCGGGTCGTGCGGCTTCGCGCTGGCGCCGTGCCCGCGCTGGTCCAGAGCGATCACCCGGTGCCCCGAGCCGGTGAGCTCGCGCACCCAGCCGGTCGACTGCCAGTTCGACAGCGCGCTCGAGGCGAAGCCGTGCACGGCCAGCACCACGGGAGCGTCGGCGGGCAGCCCGGCGCCGGCACCGAAGTCGTAGGTCGCGATGCGCAGGCCGTCGGCCGACATCACGACGACGGGCTCTGGCGCCTCCCCGAACATGGGCACAGCGTACCGGGGGTGTCCGCCGCAGCCATTCCCTGATCGGCTGCGGCGGACACCCTCCTTCTCTTCCGCGGGACCGAGATCTCGCCCCGGTGCGGTGGACTCCGCTACCCCTAGTCGGAGTCCCAATCCGCGAGGCCGAGTGCCGCGCAGAAGTCTTCGGGCCGGGCGTCACCGAGGGGGAAGACCCCCGCGATGCCGTTCGGCATCGTGCATGCCACCAGGTCGGGGACCGGGTGGGTGTAGTCCTGGCCGTCGGGGTCGGCGAACCCGTCGACGGCCCAGATGGCCGAGCACATCTCGATCGGGTCGAACATGTCGGCGCTGGTGCCGCCCGCGACCTGGCGGGATTCGACGCCCGCCTCCTCGAAGCAGATCACGTTGGTGCTGCGCACGTCCTGCGTCTCCAGCGCGATCACGACCGCGCCGGCGGTGAGCGCCGCGACCGCGACGCCCGCGATGATGAGGTTGCGCGTGACCCGGTACCGGGTGGAGCGCTTCGGGCTGCGCACCTGCGCCGTCGCCTCGAGCACGGCGACGCGGACGTCGGCGAGGCGGCGCGCCACCTCGGCGTCGGAGGGCAGGAACTCGTTCACGAGCGCTCCGCCCTTCGCTCGTCCTCGCGCAGCCGGCGAAGCCGCGTGCGGGTGCGTTCGACGCGCTTGGTGACCCCGGCGAGCGAGATGCCGAGCTGCAGCGCGGCCTCTTTGTACGTGCGGCCCTCGTAGAGGCAGAGTTCGACGATGCGCTGGTCGGTGGGGCTGAGCTTGCGGACCGCGGCGAACACCCACTCGAGCTCGTCGCGATCGCGCTCGTTCTCGACCGACGCGATGTCGCCCTTGTGCCGGATGTGCTCATCCAGCGGCAGCGCGTACTCGCGGGCGCGTTCGCGGCGCAGATTCTGCACGTGGTAGCGGGCGGTGACGATCAGCCACGGCAGCATCGAGTCACCGGCGAGACGGATGTCTGCCAGCTTCTTCCATGCGGTGACGAACGTCTCTTGCACCACTTCCTGCGCCTCGGTGTTGTCGTGGGTGAGGCTGTACGCGAATCGGTACACCGCCGTGGAATGACGATCGAACAGGTCGCCGAAAGCTCGCGCGTCGCGCGCGATGCTCTTGGCGATCAGCTCGACGTCGGGGTTCACGTCAGCACCTCCATCTATGTACTGTCTCGCCGAGGCCCCGACCTGACATTTTTCTTGCAACGAAATCGCGAAGGGGCCGCCGCGACGTGCGCGACGGCCCCCGCATCCGTCAGCTGACCCGGTACGACGAGGCCTTGTCGTTCATCGAACCGAGGCTGGTGACGTTGGTGCCCGAGATCGAGGCACCGCCCTGACCGGTGTTCTCGTAGAGGGTGGTGGTGCACCCCAGGTAGGACCGGAACGACGACACCACATCGGACCACGCGGCCGGCAGGTTGGCCTGCACGCTTCCGGTGGAGCAGATCGTCGAGCTGGTCGACGTGATGGCGTAGACGCTTCCTCCGTAGGAGGCGTCCTGATACAGCCGGGCGATCACATAGGTGGCGAGCAGTCCGCGTGCGGACTCGCCCTCCTCCAGCACGACCCGGCCGGTCTGTTCGTAGACGGCGTCCTTCCAGGTCTCCTCATCCGCGAAGCATGTGACGCCTTCGGATTCGGGTGCGGTCCAGCACACGCGAGAGGGTTCGTCGCGTGTGTCCGTCTCGCCGGCAGCCGCGGGTGCGGCGGTCGACAAGACGATGATGGTGCTCGCGAGCAGAACGGCAGCGATTCTGTTCATGGTTGTTCCCTCTCCCAGTAGAGGTAGGGGGGGCGCGGGTCGCCCCCGCGAACCCCCAGCTTTTCAGGGGACGGAACGGTGTGTCTATCCGTCAGGCGACGCCGACCCAGAGGCCGTCGCGCGCGCGCGTCATCGCGACGTAGAGTTCGCGGCGCTGCAGCAGGCGGCGCTCGGCGGCCGCCTCGTCGGGATCGATCACGTCCGCCTGCACCAGATGCGGCGGGGTGCGCACCACGAGGACCTCTTTGAACTCCAGGCCCTTGGCGCGCTTGATGGTGCCGACCTTCACGGCGTCGACCGAGTGGCCGTCGTACTTCTCCAGCTCGACGACGGGGATGCCGGCCGCCCGCAGCGCCTCGGCCGCCTCGCGCGCGTGCCACGAGTACAGCGCCAGCACCCCGATGTCGCCGAGCAGGGTGTCGTCGCTCTCGGCGAGCACGCGCCGGACGTGGTCGACGACCGAGGTGTCGTGCACCGATCGCGAGGTGAAGACCGTGTAGACCGGGCGTGCGCCGTGCCGCAGCACCTGGGTCGGCTCGGCCGCGACCGGTGCCGTGCCCTCGATGTCGGGAGCCCGGTCGCCCGCGACCAGCGATCGCGCGAACTCGAGGATCTCGGCGGTGTTGCGGTAGTTGACGCTCAGCACCACGCCACGACCCTGGATGGCGACTCCGGCTTCGGCGAGCGTGTATCCGCCCGGGTAGATGGTCTGCTGGCCGTCGCTGACCAGGGTGAGCGCGTCGGGGGCGTCCCCGGCGACGCTGTGCAGCATCCGGATCATGGCGCAGGAGAGGTCCTGCGCCTCATCGATGATGACGGCGCCGTACCCGGTGAGCGGCTGGACGGCGAGGGAGGCCTCGGCTTCGAGGATCACGTCCTCCCAGTCGAAGATCTCCCGCTCCTGCAGCGCGATCTCGTATTCGCGGTAGAGGTTCCAGACCAGGGCGCGTTGCTCGGCGTTCAGCGGGCGGAACCGTCCGAGCCGGGGCAGCGCCGCGTACTCGGCGAAGTCGGTGAGGCCGCCGCCCTTCAGCACGTAGCGCACCTCGTCCTGCCAGTAGCCCGGCGTCGGGTCGACGCGACCGAGGGGCGAGTCCTTGAAGTCGCGGTCCCAGAGATCTTTGAAGATGCGGTCGGCTGCTTCGGCGTCGACCGCGATCGGACCCTTGCGGCTCGCCAGCAGATCGTAGGCGAACGCGTGCACGCTGCGGATGTCGATGCGCTCGGCGACATCGGGGGCGAGGCGGCGCATCAGCGACTCCATCACCTGGGGAAGGGTGCGGACGTACGTGGTGAGCAGCACGCGCTTCCCGGTCGTGCGGGCGATGTGCGCAGCGCGATGCAGGGCGACGACGGTCTTGCCGGTGCCCGCCTCGCCCCGGATGCGCACCGGCCCGGTGTAGGTGCGGCGCACGATGCGGGCCTGCTCGGGGTGCAGGAACGACATCCAGTCCTCGATCGGCGCCCGCCTGAGCCCCTCGGCCAGCGCCGTGCGGATCTGCTCGGCCGTCAGGGTCTCGGGTGCGGCTGCTCCGTTCTGGGCAGGCACCGGCACGGGGATGCGGGCTGCCGCGATCTCGCCGGGCGTCACCGGCGGGCGCGTGGCCGCATCCACCTCGACGGCAAGGGCGCCCTGCTCGGGGAACAGCGCATCGACGACGCCGCGCACCGCCGCGATCTGCTGCTGGGTGAGCCGGGTGCCGAGCCGGGCGATCTCGGTGACCGTCGCCGCCTCGCTGAGCAGGGTGACGCCGTACATGTCGCTGCGCGCCATGCCCGGCGTGGAGAAGGCGGCGAGCGCCCGCACCTCGCCGGCGGCGAGCCCGATCTCGGCGAGGGAGCGCTGGGTCAGGTAGACGAGGTCGGCGAGCCGGGCGATGTCGTCGACGTCGGGCCGGCTGGAGGAATCGACGAGGATCACGCCGCCGGGTCCGACGAGCACGAGGTCGATCGTCCCGCCGCGGCTGCCGGGGCGCCGGCGATTCGTGTGCATGGTGTAGCCCAGCGGTTCCAGCTCGATGAGGGTCTGCGCGAGGCGGTCGGGGCGGTGGGCGGTGTCGGCGAACGTGCGAGCCATCTGCGTCGCGATTCCGGCGCGCCGGGCCAGCTCGTCCGCCAGTTCGCGTTGACGAGCGGCATCGCGCGCGGCCGCGTCCCCTGCCACGTTTCCCCTCCCCGTGTCGGCTTCCAGTCTGCCGAGCCCCGCGAGAACGGGGTATGCCCCGTTGTGGGGCAAAAGGGGGACACGAGGCTTCACCCTCTAGTTGAAGGCCGCGCGGGGTAGAACGGTCGTGGGTTAGGGTGACGACTTCGCAACGAATGGAGTCCCCGTGAAGAACCCCCTCCTGATCGTCGCCTTCCTCGCACTCGCGGTCTTCGTGGTGCTGTGGGGATGGATCGGCTTCTACGTCTGGAACTTCGAGGAGTCGAAGACCGAGGCCGCCCCGGTGATCCCGGTCGCGACCGGCATCCTCGCGGCGCTGTTCGGCGGAGGCGTGGCCACCTCGACGGCGGCCCTGCTCGGTATCGAGTTGCGTTCGCGTCTGGCGCAGAACAACAACAAGGTGGGAACCGCAGTCAGTTCGCTCAGCCGCCCGGTCTGGATCGGGGTCGTCACCTACCTCGTGGTGGGAGTGTTCGTCGGGATCGTGTGGCTCACGCACCAGTCGACGGCGCCGGCGATCATGGCGGTGTTCGCGCTGATGACGGTGGGCTGGCTCGTCGGCATCCTGGTCGCGGCGCTGAAGGCCACCTCGAACGACTGAGCCCGCGCGCGGGGTCAGAGTTCCACGAGGCGGACCTCGCGCAGCACCCCGGCGTCGGCCACCGCCGTCAGGTACGTGTGATGCGGCTGCCGGCGCCGGTCGGTCGGCGAGCCGGGGTTGAGCAGGCGCAACCCGCCCGGCGCGACGGTGTCCCACGGGATGTGGCTGTGCCCGAACACCAGCACATCGGTCTCCGGGAAGAGCGCCGCCATCCGGGCCTCCCGACCGTCCCGCGCGCCCGTCTCGTGCACGACCGAGAACCGGATGCCACCCAGCGTCGCGTGGGCGACCTCCGGCAGGCGGTCCTCGAACTCGGGCCCGTCGTTGTTGCCGCGCACCGCGACGAGTCGATTCGCGCGGCGCTGGACCTCCTCCAGCAGCGGCAGCCCGTTCCAGTCCCCGGCGTGAATCACGACGTCGGCGGCGTCGATCGCATCCCACAGCGCCTCGGGAAGCGCACGCGAGCGCTGCGGCACGTGCGTGTCGCTGACGATGACGAGTCTCATTCGTACTGCTGCCGCGTCGGGTACTTGTCGCTGATCGTCGTGTTGAAGTACGCGCCCGGGCTGTCGGACTCGATCAGCGCTTTGAACACCGACGGTGGCACCGCGAAGTACCGGTACACATCACCGCTGGTGAACTCCAGCTCGAGCATCGCGGTCGCGGGATCGTAGCCCGCCGCGCTGAGGACGGATGATCGCAGGGGCTGGCGCTTCATCCCGTCCGACGCTACCCGCGCCGGATGACCATGTCGACACTCCGCCGGGCACAGGGGAGCGGCGCCGCCCGCTGGGATGGTGGCGACGCCGCTCCGGTTCTGCGGTCTAGCGCTGCGCGGTGCGAGCGCGGACCATGGCCGTCGCCCCGGCCGCCAGCATCAGCAGCGCGAGCACGAGGGCCGGGATCAGCAGACCCGACCCCGTCGCGGCCAGCAGGGTGACGCCACCGACGGCCGCGGGCATGACACCCGGGGTGGTGGTCTCGCCACCGACCTCGCCGTCGCCGTCATCGCCGGGGTCGCCGCCACCGGTCGTGGTTCCGGTCGTCGTCGAGTCACCGACCACCGAGATGGCGTTGCCGCCCAGGGTGATCGGGGCGTCGATCGGGGTCACGATCTGCGAGCCGCCGAGCGTGCCGTTCTCACCCGAGGTGGCGGGGTCGCTTCCTCCGGTGGTTCCGGGCGAGGTGACCATCGCATCCGAGGAGGACGAGTCACCGATGACCGAGATGGCGTTGCCGCCCGCCGTCACCGGGACCGCCGCCGGGGCGACCACCTGGGTGCCGCCGAGCGTGCTGTCCGTGCCACCGGTGGTGGCGCCCTCGGTTCCCGAACCCGATCCGGCGGCACCGGTCACGGCGCCCTCCGAGGCGGAGTCGCCGATCACCGAGATGGCGTTGCCGCCGACGGTCACCGGCACGTCGGCATCGCCGACCACCTGCGAGCCGGATGCGATGGCATCCGAGCCCCCGGTCGTCGCGTTCCCGCTGCCCTCACCCGCGGCCTCGCCGCCGGTTACCGAGGAGCCCTCGGTCGAGGAGTCACCGAGCACGCTCACGGCGTTGCCGCCGATGGTGACGGGGATGCCGGCATCGGTCATCACCTGGGTGCCGCCGAGCGTCGAGTCTTCGCCGCTCGTGGAGCCCGAGGCCGAGGACCCGCTGCCCGCGGTTCCGGTCGCGCTGCCCGACTGACCCGAGTACGAGTCGCCGAGAACGCTGATGGCGTTACCGCCGACCGCGACCGGGGCGTCGACGGTTCCGACCGCCTGGCTGCCGCCCAGGATTCCCTGCTTGCCGGACGTGCCGGCCGTCGAGGACTCGGCCTCGCCGCCGGCGCCGGCGAAGGACGAGCCCTCGCTCTGGCTGTCGCCCAGCACCGAGATGGCGTTGCCGCCGACGGTCACGGGCACGGAGGCGTCGGCGACGCCCTGCGATCCGCTGAGCAGCCCGCCGACACCGCCGGTCGAGACGCTCGGCGACGACGAACCGCCGCCGCTGCTGCCGGTGTTCGAGGAACCCGAGCTCGACGAGTCGCCGAGGATCGAGATGCCGTTGCCGCCGATGGTGATCGGCAGCGTGACGCCGAGGACGGCCTGGTTGCCCGAGCCGGTCCCGTCGTCACCCGATGTTCCGTCGTCGGCGTATGCGACGCCGGCGCCGAGGGCGAGGAATCCGCCCGTTACCGCGAGCGTGATGAGCCCGCGTGAGAGTACTGCGTTCATGATGTTCCTACTCCTGTTTCCGTGCTCTGAAAGAGCTGCTGAGATTCGCGCTGGGCGCGAGAATGCGTGGCCGTCTCGGGGACGGCAGAACGCGTCTCAGTCGGGAGAGGAGTCGGTCGCGTAGACCGGGGAGCCCGGCATGGCCGGGGTGAGCAGTCCGCGGCGCCAGGCCGCGAGAAGCAGGGCGAGGCCGCCACCGAGGACGGCGGCCGGAAGCGGGGACGCGCCGCCGGCGATGCCGAGCACCGAGGGGTCGCCCTGGCCGCCGAGGATCTCCAGCGGC
Source organism: Pseudolysinimonas sp. (assembly GCA_035556655.1). GTDB lineage: Bacteria > Actinomycetota > Actinomycetes > Actinomycetales > Microbacteriaceae > JBDSKH01. Next base: position 23,505 of record DATMFW010000013.1, on the reverse strand, counting down.
AGGACGCCGTCGGCGGAGCCGGCGAGCAGAGCGGGCGTGTGGAGGACCTGGGCGACAGTGGCGACTGCGGCGGCGTTCGATGCGAGCACCGCGACGGCGGGGCGGAGAGTCTGCACGAGGGCGTCGTCGGCGCCGGCGAGTGCCTCGTCGACGGCCGCGGCGACCGGGGTCAGCAGCGAGCCGACCGGAGTGCTGCCGAGCACCGCGTCGCTCAACTCGGAGCCGAGGATCTTGGTGGTCGCGGTCACGAGGGCGGTATCGGCGACCGCGGCGACCGGCGTGGTGACCGAGGCGGCAGGCGAGGAGGCGGTGATGGTCTCCACCGCATCCGTCACCGGAGCGGTGACCGGAGCGGCGGGTGCGGTGATGGGTGCGGCGACCGGCGCGATGGCGGCGGCGACGGGCGCCGCGACCTCGGTCACCTCGTGGACCACTCCGCCGAGCGTCGAGCCGAGCGAGGGCGCCGGGTCGTCGTCGGCCGTGGCGGCGGAGGCGCTCGACGAGCCGAAGATCGCGCCCAGGATCAGCAGCCCCAGGACCGCCGCCACGGCCAGCAGTGCCAGCCGCAGGGCGTACCCGACGCGTGAGAAATCGATTCCCTGATCCACGGCTGTTCACCCCCCGGTCGTTCAGCTCGTCCTTCGACGCTACGTCGAGGGGAACGGGCGGTCTACCCCCTGCCAGGCGCCTCCCAGGTTCTCCGGTGCGGGGGTAGCCTCGCTCCATGGCCGATGCCGCGATCGAGACTCTCGTGATCCTGGGGGCCGGCGGAGACCTGACCTCGCGCCTGCTGCTTCCGGGGCTCGGGTCACTTCTGGCGTCCTCGCGCGGGCACGAACTGCAGCTCATCGGGGTCGACCGCGAGGCGATGACGGATGCCGCGTGGCAGACGCGCGTGCGGACCGCGTTCGCGGGCACCGCATCCGATCTCGGCGACCGGGTGGGGCGCGACTCCTTCTATCTGCAGGCCGATGCCACCTCGGCCGACGACCTGGCCTCGGTGCTCGCCGCGGCGACCGGGCGGATCGCGTTGTACTTCGCGCTGCCTCCGGCGATCACGCTGAAGGCGTGCACGGCACTGTCGGGCATCGACCTGCCGCCCGGGATCGTGCTCGCGCTCGAGAAGCCGTTCGGCAGCGATGCGCGTTCGGCGCGGGCGTTGAACCGGCTGCTGGAGACGATGGTGCCCGAAGAGCAGGTGTTCCGGGTCGACCACTTCCTCGGCAAGTCGACGGTGCTGAACCTGATCGGCATGCGATTCGCGAACCGGCTCTTCGAGCCGCTGCTGTCGGCGCAGAACGTCGAGAGCGTCGAGATCGTGATCGAGGAGGAGCTCGCCCTCGAGGGCCGCGCGGGGTACTACGACCACGCCGGCGCGCTGACCGACATGATCCAGAGCCATCTGCTGCTGGTGCTCGCGCTCGCCGCGATGGAGGCACCGTCGAGCGTCGGGTCCGAGGACCTGCGCGGCGCGATGGCCCAGGTGCTGCGAGCGACCCGCCCGTGGAAGAAGGACGGCACCGCGAGCCGGCGTGCGCGGTACACCGCGGGAACCATCGGGCGGCGCAAGCTCCCGGCCTACACCGCCGAGAAGGGGGTGACCCCGGCGCGGCGTACCGAGACCCTCGCCGAGATGACCGTCGCCATCGACACCTGGCGGTGGGCGGGCGTGCCCTTCCTGCTTCGGTCGGGTAAGGCGATCGGCAAGCCGCGTCAGGACGTCGTGTTCAACCTGCGGCCGGTGCCGCAGCTTCCGACCGGGTTCGCCGGTCCCGCCGAGCAGGCGCAGGTGCGGATCGGCATCAAGCCGGCGACGCTCGAGGTCGACCTCGTCACCAACGGGCGCGACGACCCGTTCGAACTCGAGCACGACGTGCTCTATGCCGAGTTCGGTCCGAGCGAGCTGAGCGCCTACGGCGAGGTCCTCGCCGAGCTCTGCGAGGGGGACCCGACGCTGTCGGTGCGCGGCGACATCGCCGAGCAGTGCTGGCGGATCGTGTCGCCGGTGCTGTCCGCGTGGCGCCGCGACGCCGTGCGGCTCGACACCTATCCTGCCGGTAGCCGGGGGCCGAGATCCTGGAAGGGACGCCCATGACGGATGCGACCGCAGCGGCCGCTCGCCCGATCCCCGTCGTCGACATCGTGCCCGCGACCATCGCCGATCTGACGGTGCTGGCCACCGACCGGGCCGCGTTCGCCAAGCGCATGGGCTCGCCCGCCCCGAGCGGCTGGCCCGAGTTCCCCGAGGCGCTCGGGTTCACGATCGACCGGCTCACCACGCACCCGCAGGAGGGGGAGTGGTGGATGCACTTCTTCCTCGTCAACGGGCTGCTCGTCGGGTCGGGCGGGTATGTCGGTCCGCCGCGGAAAGGCGAGGTCGAGATCGGCTACGAGGTCGCACCCGGATTCCGGCGCCGCCACTACGGGACGGGCGCCGCCGCCGCTCTGGTCGCCAAGGCCTTCGCGACCGGCGACGTCACCACGGTGATCGCCCACACCCTCCCCGCCGAGAGCCCCTCGACCCTCGTGCTGCGCGGTTGCGGTTTCGCCCGCGACGGCGACTTCACCGATCCCCATCAGGGCACGCTCTGGCGCTGGAGGCGCAACCGCTGATCGCCCACGCCTGGCGGCGTCTGTGTCTCTCGACGCAGTCGTTCGACATAGCCGGTTGACATTCGATGCTACGTATCCGTAGCATCGATGCGCCCTCACGTTCGCGCCGGGAGGTCGAAACCGATCAACTGACAGCCATCGGAGGCGCTGATGACCCCGGCACGATTGGCCACGACTATAGCGGCGGCCGCAGCGGTAGCCGCGGCGACGCTGTTCGGCGCGGCACCCGCATACGCGAACGCGGGCGACTGCCCGAGCGGTAGAGCCTGCGTCTGGAAGGACACGGGTTACAAGACCGCTGCGAGCGGCACCAACTACGTATCTTTCGGCCAATACATCTGGGGGTTCTACCAGTACAACTGGAGCAGCGGCGCCGGGAATGTCAATGACAACATCACCTCTCTCTACAACGCCGGTACGTCGGAGTCCACCCGCTGGTATCGCGACGTTCTCGGTGGTGGGCCGTACTTCACGCTGCTGGTGGGCGCAGGTGACGACAACCTCGCGAATACATCCGGTGCGGGAGGCTCCGGTCACAACGACTGGATCTCGTCCGGCTACTTCAAGAGCTTCTATCCGTGAGCCGGCGGTCCATCGCGCTCGTGGTCCTGTCGGTGCTACTGGCTGGGTGCAGTGCGTCACAAGCCGAGATCGAGCTGCCCGACCAAGACGTCGACCGCTGGGTGATGCCGCTGGACCGGTTCATGGACACCAGCGACATCGCGACCAACTACGCCGAGACCCTCCTGATGGGTCCGTGCATGCGCGACGCCGGCTTTGCATGGGAGGTCCCCTGGGACGATGTCGAAGCCGCCGACCGTGAGACATCGAGTCCCGCCGGCATCCGCATCTTCACCGTGCAGATCGCGCAGCGCTACGGGTACAGGAGCGCACCCGTGACCGATGCCGGTGCGGCCGCATGGACGGCGTGGGCATATCGCGAGATCGGCGACGCTGAACTCGACGCCATGTCGAGGTGCCGCGAGAGGGTTCGGTCCTCGGAGCTGCCTCTCTTGCCGGGGAGCGCGCAGTACGGCAATGCGCTTGCGTTCGAGGCGTACGACGCCGCCGAGCAGGAGGGAGCGGTCCAGGACACGGCGCGTGCGTGGCGCGAGTGCATGGCCGATGTCGGCGTTCCCGACCTGCCGCAGACCCCCCGCGGGATGCCCTCGATGTGGCTGATCGAAACGCTCGATCTGGGCGACCCGCACGGCATCGCATCGGGGGAGGAGATCCGCTTCGCGACGGCGGATGCCGAGTGTCGCGACGAGTCTGGATTCATCGACTCCTTCTATCAGGCACTGTGGAGCAAGCAGGCCCAGCTGGTTCGCGACAACGCCGACGCGCTTCTGCGCATCGAGGCGATGGTGACCGAGCACCGCGAGAGAGTGGCCGAGATCATCAGCGAGAATGCGCCGCCCGCGCCGTGAGGCCGATCGTCGGAGCGCTCGCCGCAGTCTGTCTGCTGGCCGGGTGCGCGTCGTCGGCCGACCAGGTGACGCTACCCCCGCGGGACATCGACCGATGGGTGCTGCCGCTGGATCGCTTCATGGACTCCGACGACATCTCGGCGAACTATGCCGAGACGTTGCTGATGGGACCGTGCATGAACGCAGCGGGTTTCGACTGGGACGTTCCGTACCGGGATCCGTACGCGGCGAACCGGGCGACCTCGAGCGCCGTGGGTATCCGCATCTTCACGCTCGAGATCGCGCAAGAGTACGGCTACCACAGCGCCCCCAACCTCGACCCCGGCGCCGCGGCGTGGAAGGCGTGGGCGTACCGGGAGATCACGGTTGCCGAGATCGATGCGATCCGCGAATGCACCGAGCAGGTGCGCGCCGAGCGACTTCCGCTGCTCCCCGGCTCCGCACAGCTCGGCAACTCACTGGCCGCCGCCGCGTACGATGCCGCGGAGCAGGAGCAGACGGTGCAGGAGGCCGAGCGCGCCTGGCGTGACTGCATGGCTCCGTTGGGCATCCCCGACCTGCCCGCGTCGGCGCGGGACATGCCCTCGCCGTGGCTCGCGAACGAGCTCGGCTATACCGGGACTCTCGGCGAGCCGACGGCGGACGAGATCCGGTACGCCGTCGCCGACGCGATCTGCCGGGACGACTCCGGCTATCTCGAGACCTTCTACGACGTGCTCTGGCAGAAGCAGGCCGCGCTGGTCGGCGACAACGCGGATGCGCTGCTGCGCATCGAGGGGATGGTCACCGAGCACCGTGAGAAGGTCGCGCAGATCATCAGCGAGAATGCGCCGCCCGCCCCCGAGTGAGCGCAGGGCCCGTCCGCCGTGGGCCCTGCCGGTCGGCGCGGTCGTGCTGGCTGTTGCGTGCCTCGCCGGGGGCTGGTCCCTCGCTGGGGTGTTCGTCTCTCCGGCGCAGCGCGACGCCGCGGCGAGTCCGCCGCCGCCGGGCATCCTCACCGCACCCGTCGGGCGCGGAGACCTCGTCGACGCCGTGAGTGTCTCCGCCACGGTGACTCGCGGGACGACCATCGAGGTGCCGCTCGCTGCCGGCAGCGACGGGCTCGCCGTCGTGACCGCGACCCCGGCGGACTCGACGTCGAGTCTCACGGCCGGGAAGGTGGTGCTCGAGGTGAGCGGCCGGCCCGTCCTGTTGGTCACCGGCCGGTTCCCCTTCTACCGTTCCTTGCGCCGTGGCGACACCGGTCCGGACGTCGCCCAGTTGCAGACTGCGCTCACCCGGGCCGGCTTCCCGGTTGCGGCGGACGGCCGCTTCGGTGCTCGGACAGCGGCGTCGATCCGCGAGTTCTACCGCGCGGCCGGCTACCCCGCGCCGACGGAGGCGGGCGAGGAGGGCGCCATGAGCCTCATCGTTCCCCCCGGCGAGTTCGCCGTCGTGCCGCGCCTGCCGGTGCGCATCGACTCGGCGCCCGCACTCGGCGAAGTGCTGACCGGCGACTCTGCCCTTCGCCTGGCTTCCGGTCCCGTCGTCGTCCGCGCTTCGATCCCCGCCGCCGTCCAAGTGCGCCTGATACCCGGCATGAGCGCCGTGGTGCAGGGAGCGGACGGGGAGCACGCCGCGACCATTGCATCCATCGGAGAGCCCGACCCCGAGTCGGGTGAGGCCGAGCTGCTGCTGGCCGGCCCGGAGGGCGACCCCCTGCCCGAGGAGTGGCTCGGAACCGACGTGGTGGCCATGATCACCGTCGAACTGCTGGAGCAGGACGCGCTTCTGGTGCCCAGCATCGCCGTGATCCCGGCGGCGGACGGCCCGCCGAGCGTCGAGGTCGTGAGAGGCGACCGGCGCGTGCGCGTCGCCGTCCGCGAACTCGCCGCGCTCGACGGGATCAGCGCGGTAGCTCCGGTCGACGGGGTACTCGCGGAGGGGGACCTGGTGCGCATCGGATGACGCTGCTGCGGCTCGACGGGGTCCGGCGCATCTTCCCGGGGCCACCCGAGGTGACCGCCGTCGCCGGCGTCGATCTCGAGATCGCCGCGGGGGAGTTCGTGGCGATCGAGGGGCCCTCGGGCGGAGGCAAGTCCACTCTGCTGAACATCCTCGGGCTGCTCGACCGCCCGACCTCCGGCGCGTATGCGATCCGGGACCGCGCGACCGCTGAGCTCACGGACGGCGAAATGTCGGCTCTTCGCTCGGACACGTTCGGATTCGTCTTCCAGGCGTTCCATCTGCTCGAGCGGCGGCCCGTGCTCGACAGCGTCGAACTGAACCTGGTGTACCGGGCCGTTCCCGCCGCGGTACGACGGACCCGCGCGCTCGAGGCGCTCGAGGCTCTCGGGGTCGCGGAGCTCGCGGACACCGCGGCGTCTCGGCTCTCCGGAGGGCAACGCCAGCGCGTCGCGATCGCCCGGGCGCTCGCTGCGGGCACCCCGGTGCTCATCGCCGACGAGCCGACCGGCAACCTCGATTCGGTCAACGGCGCGCGGGTCATCGAGGCCCTCCGCACCGTGAATGCGCGGGGCGTCACGGTGCTGCTCGTCACACACGACCCCGAGGTCGCGGCAGCGGCGGGGCGACGCCTGCGGATGCGCGATGGCAGGCTGACCGAACTCGACACGATGGCGAGGCGCTCCGGGGCAGACGCGACCTCCGCCCCCATCGGAACCCCCGCGCGCACCCGCTTCGGTGACCTGGTTCGGGACGCGGCGGCGTCGGTGCGCACCCGTGGCGGTCGCACGGTCGGGGGAGTCGTCGCGGTCGCCGTCGCCGTGGCGCTGGCCGTCGGCGCCTTCGCCGTGGGCGCGACGGCGCAGGCGCAGGTCTCAGATCGCTTCGACGCGCACGCGAACCGCGAGGTGGCGGCGACCTGGTCGCCGGGTGACGGGCGCTACCGGCCGCCGGACGCGGCATTGCTCGACGGCCTGAGCAGTCTGTCGGGGGTGGTTGCGGCTGCGTTGCTCGACGAGCTCGGCGGGCACGTCGTCACCGGGGTGCCGGAGCGGCCGGGCGTGATCGCGCCGGTCTTCGCCGCATCCGGGGACCTCGTCGCCGCGGCGCGGCTGACGATGCGCGACCCGCTCGGCACCGGGCCGGTGGTGCTCATCGGCTCGAGCCTGGCGGCGCAGCTCGATCTTCCCGCGTTCCCCGCCCACCCGGTTCTGCTCGTCGACGGCACGCGTGCGGCGATCGGCGGGGTCATCGCCGCTTCGCCTCGCGTGCCCGAGTTGTCGGGGGCGATCGTCTGGGTGGGCGATCGACCCGCGTTCGCCGAGTCGAGCAGACGCACGGCGCTTCTGGTGACGCGAGCGGGGGCGGCCCCTCAGGTCGCCGCCCAGGTGGCTGTCGTGATCGACGCCGCACAGCCGGGCTCGGTCGAGGTCGACGCACCCGCCGACGTGTCGACCCTGCGGACCGAGATCGAGGGCGATCTGCTGCTCGTACTGTCGGGGTTCACCGGCCTGGCGCTGCTCGCCGCGGTCGCCGCTCTCGCCAACGCGATGGCCGGCTCTGTTCTGGAACGGCGTGCGGAGATCGGTCTGCGCCGCGCGGTCGGCGCCCGCACCCGTCACATCGTCGGGCTGGTGCTCATCGAGTCCCTGCTGATCGGCGTCGCGGGCGGCATCGCGGGGCTGTTCGCCGGACTGATGGCCGCGCTCGCACTCATCGCCTCGCAGGGCTGGCTGCCGGTGTTCGAGCCGCTGGTGGCGCCGGCCGCGTTGCTCGGCGGCGCCGTGATCGGCGGGCTCGGCGGCTCGCTCGCCGCCCGTCGCGCCGCTCGGGTGCTGCCCGGTGAGGCCCTCCGTGCCTAGGCGTCCGTGCCTAGGCGTCCGCGCCTAGGAGTCACCGCGCAGCATGGCGATCGCCTTGGCGACCCGGCGCTCCCGCGTCTCCTCGGCCTTCGCTTCGGTGATCGCGCGGGCGTGCTCCTTGCGATGGCTGTAGGCGAGCGTGTCCCACGCCGCCTGGGCGACCGGGTCCGCCTCGAGCGCGACGGCCAGCGCCGGCGGCACCTCGACCTCGCGCGGTGCGTCGTCGCGCACGATCGTGATCTCGACGACCTGGCCGCCGGTGACGCCGGACGCCGCCCGGTGTGCGGCGCTCACCCCCACGAGGTTCTTGCCGCCCATCACCGCCGTCGTGTTGCGGTAGGTGTACCCGCCGTCGATGGTGACGACCACCGGCACGCGCTTGCCGCCGAGTTCGGCGACCACCGCATCCGGGATCTCGATGCCGACGTTGTTGCCCGACTGCAGCAGCGTGGTGGTGAACGTGCTCATGCGAAGAACTCTGCCACCACGGGCGCGAGGGCGGCAGGGGTCACGTTATGGGTCTGGCCCTCGGATGCGATGCCCGGCACCCGCGATGGTCGCGGCGACCTTCTCGTTCGTCGCCGAACTTCCACACCACGTCGCGGGGCGCCGCGAACACGCGCGTGATGAACACGTCGGTGTCGAGCGCGGCGGGGATCTCGGGAACGGTGTCAGTCATTGCTCTCTTCTTCCTCTTCCTCTTCCTGCTGTTGCATGTATTCGGCCTGAGCGGCGTCCAGCCGGTCGAAACTCTCGTTCCAGAAGTCCTCGTATCTCTGCATCCACGCGTTCGCCTCCTTCAACGGCGCCGCCTCGAGGTGGCTGTACCGGGAGGTCGCCACCCGCGCACGCGAGATCAGCCCGGCGCCTTCGAGCACCTTGAGGTGCTTGCTGACGGCCGGCTGGCTGATCGCGAACGGCTCGGCGAGTTCGGCGACGCTGGCGTCGCCCTCCATGAGTCGCATCAGGATGCTGCGCCGGGTCGGGTCGGCGAGTGCCGAGAAGACGAGGCTCAGCTCGTCGGTCTCCATGCCCACGTTTCATAACCTCCAGGTTTGATAACCGATGCGTTATGCATGTCGGCTCCTCCTGTCAACCCCTCGGGCGCCGCTAGGGTGAAGGCATGAAGGTCTTCGCGTTCCTCTTCGCGCTCGCTCTGTTCGTCGGCGGTCTGCTGTTGTTCGGCTACGCGTTCGCCGTCGGCGACGGCTGGAACATGGCCCTGTTCGGCGGCGGCATGGTCGCCATCTCCGCGGCGCTGGCGATCCCGTTCCACCTGCTCGAGAAGTTCGACTAGCCCGAACCGCGGTCCGAACCCATGTCGACCTCGGCTGACGCAGAAGGCTTCGCGCCGGCGAAACCGTCGGTCACGTTCGGCGTCATCGCCTCGAGCGATCCGGTGCGGTTCTATCCGAGGCACGGGGTCATCCCGGCCGTCGTCGAGGTCCGCGACCAGACCGGCACCTGGGACGCACCCGGCCAGAGCCGAACGCTCATCCTCGGCGACGGAAGCACGGTCATCGAACGCATCGAGGTCGCGGATGCGGCACGCCGCTTCTCGTATCGGCTCACCGACTTCACCGGATTCTTCGGAACCCTGGTCGCGTTCGCGACCGCCGAGTGGGACTTCGACGCCGCCGTCGAGGGCACCCGGATCCGCTGGACCTACACCTTCCACGCCCAGCCCAAGCGCGGCTGGATCGTCCGGCTCATGGTCCGGCTGCTGTGGTCGCGCTACATGAAGCGCGTACTGCCCGGCCTCATCGACGAGGTGCGGCGGGTCGGCGCGAGCTGAGCGGTCACGCGGCCTCGCGCACCCGCTCGGTGAACGCGGCGACGCGGCTGCGCAGGACCTCGGCGCGACGGGCGACCACCTCGTCGGGGCTCGGCTGCATCTCGTACTGCGGAGGCGCGATGCGGATGAGGAGCGAGCAGGACAGGTCGGCGCAGATGTAGGTGCCGACCGAATCCCCGCGCTTGCCCTTCTCGCCGGCCAGCGCGGCAGAGAACATGGTGACCTGGTTGCCCGGCTGCGGGGTATTGCACAGCGAGCAGATCGCGGCCCCCGCCTGCAGGCGCGTCCCGGCCGCACGCAGCACGATGCCGACCGGCTCCGCACCGTGCCAGGCGACGAGGTAGCCGCGCTGCGGCGCGCTCGGGTCACGCCAGCCGAGGTATTCGCGGTCCTCCCAGACGACCTCGTGCAGGCCCGGCATCGGCATCCGCTCGGCCTCTCCGGGGGCGGCGTTGACGATGCATCCGCGGATCTCGGATTCGGTGAGGGGTCTCATGCTGCCGACCAGCCTAAGCCCGCCCCCTGCTCAGAGCCCGCGGTCCACCATGTCGATGACGCTGCGGGCGGCGTGCTCGAGCGTGGCCTCGTCGAGGTCGCGCAGCGGGCCGCCGAGCACCAGCATCGCCAGCCCGTGCACCGCGGACCACGCGCTGAACTCGGCTCCGGGCCGGCGTTCGGCCGGAAGCACTCCGGCCTCGACGAGTTCGTCGAGAGCGATCGCGAGCAACTGGAACGGGGTGCGACCGCCCGGTCCCGCCTTCTCCGGCGAGAACGCCTGCTGCAGGTTGGTGGGCACCGTGTACGCGGCGCGGAACAGTCCCGGCTCGTCGCGGGCGAATCGCAGGTACCCGCGCCCGACGGCGCGCAGATGCGCGTGCGCGGTCTCGGCGGGAGTTCCGGGCGGCACGGCATCCCACTCGGCCTCGATCGCGGCGGCGGACGCGCCGGCGGCGGTGTCGCTGACGGCCGAGACCAGCGCCTCGCGGTCGGCGAAGTGCCGGTAGGCGGCGTTGGGCGACACCCCCGCGCGTCGCGTGGCCTCGCGCAGCACCACGGCATCCGGCCCGCCCTCGCGGGCCATCGCGACCCCCGCGTCGAGCAGCGCCTGGCGCAGATCGCCGTGGCGATACGTGCTGCGCTGCTGGACGGCGCGGGGGACCTGTGACATTGTGGACAGTGTACACATGGAAGGACGAGGCCCACCATGCAGATCGCCGACCTCTTCTCCGGCATGTCCGTCGATGACATCCCGGCAGCGCTCGCCTTCTACCGAGACACGCTCGGCCTCGAGGTCGAAGAGGGTCCCAACGGTCTCCTGGTGCGCGGCAACGGCCACGCCCACTTCCTCTACCCCAAGCCCGACCATCGCCCGGCGACCTACACGGCGCTCTACCTCGCCGTCCCCGACATCGACGAGGCCGTCGACACGCTCGCTGCGGCGGGCGTCACGATGGAGCAGTATGAGGGCATGCACCAGGACGACAAGGGCATCGCGCGCGGCAAGGCGGCGGGCATGGGACCCGACATCGCCTGGTTCACCGACCCGGCCGGCAACATCATCGCGGTCCTGACCGAATGAGCTCCCCGCCCGAGCGCCGCCGGTTCCCCCGCGCGGCGCGGCCGTTCCTGCACGCCCAGTACCGCATCCTGTCCGGTGCGCTCATCCTGTCGCTGTTCGGCGCCGGAGTCTGGCTCGTCTCGATGGTCTTCGAGGTGCGCGAGCTCGGCGGCGGACCGATCGAGCTGTCGTACGTCGCGACCGCCAACGCGCTCGGCGTCATCCTGGCGACCCTGGTCGGGGGAGCGGTCGCCGACCGCATCCGGCAGAAGTACATCCTGCTCACCGTCGAGGCCCTCAAGACCGTCGCGATCGGAGCCGCCGCCGCGCTGTCGCTGACCGGGCACATCGAGCTCTGGCATCTGATCGTGGTCGGCCTCGCGCTCGGGCTGGCGGACGGCTTCTTCTATCCGGCGTACTCGGCCCTGCTGCCCGCGATCCTGCCCGCCGACCAGCTGCTCGCCGCCAACGGTGTCGAGGGGATGCTGCGCCCGACCGTCATGCAGGCCGCCGGTCCCGCGGTGGCCGGCCTCGTGATCGGCCTGGCGGCCCCCGCGTGGGGGTTCGCGCTGGTCGGCGTGACCCAGTTGCTCGCGGTCGCCGCGCTGTTCTGGCTGCGCACGACAGCGGTGCGGCGCGAACTCGACGACTCGGAACGCTCACGCCACCCGGTGGTCGGGGTGCTCGTCGACATCGGCGCCGGCTGGCGTTACATGGTGCGCACGCCCTGGTTGCTCGGAACCCTGCTGTTCGCCAGCCTGCTGATCTTCGTCATCATGGGCCCGATCGAGGTGCTGCTGCCCTTCGTCGTCACCGACCAGCTCGGCGGCAACGCCGGCGACTTCGCGCTCGTGCTCGCCGGCTTCGGACTCGGCGAGGGCATCGCCTCGCTCGTCATGGGATCGCTGCGCCTGCCCCGGCGCTACCTCACCGTGATGGTGCTGGCCTGGAGTATCGGCAGTCTCCCGCTGGCCATCGTCGGATTCAGTTCGTCGTTCTGGCTGGTGATGGCGGCGGTGTTCGCCACCGGGGTGAGCTTCGCGATCGGGCAGGTGATCTGGGGCACCCTGCTGCAGCGCCGGGTGCCTGCGGCGATGCTCGGGCGGGTGTCGAGCCTGGACTTCTTCGTCTCGCTCGTCTTCATGCCGGTCTCGATGGCCGTCGCCGGCCCGGTCGGTGCGGCGATCGGCTTCGGCTGGACGTTCTTCATCGCCGGTACCGCTCCGCTGCTGATCGGCGTGATCGCGATCGTCGCGGCCCGCATGCCGCGGGACGAGATCGCGCATCCCCTCGAGGACGGCCCGATCCACGTCGACACCGGCGGGGTTCCGACGATCGTGAAGTGACGCGCTTGAATGGGGTCGTGAACCCCGCCCTGGTGAGCGCGCTGCGCTCCGATCTGGATGCGGCACGCTTCACCGTCGAGCACCTCACCTCGCTCTGGGGCGCGTCCGCCGACTCGGCGCTCGAGCGCGGCGATCGGGTGCCGGCACGCCGCGCGCTCACCGGGTCGACGGCACCGGCGGCGGTGCTCGCCCGGCTGTTCGTGCTCGGGCTCGACGTCGCCGCGAGCGAGGCCCAGAGCGCGCTGCCGACCCTGGGCGTCGCCGGAGCGGCCGAGCTCGGCCTGGTGCGCGTCGGCCTGGAAGGACCGCCGCGCGTGCAGGCCACGCGGGACCTGCGGCCCTACTCGTTCCTCGACGCCGGCGGCGCGGGTGAGTGGTGGATCGTCAGCGACCTGGGTGAACTCGCGACCGGGGGTGCTCTGCCCACCGACCATGTGCTCGGGGTGGGCGGGGCGTCGGTGACTCTCAGCGGGCTGCTCATGCCCGGCCCCGCCGGGACAGCGCTCGATCTGGGGACGGGGTGCGGCATCCAGGCGATGCATCTGGCGCGGCAGGCGAGCCGGGTGGTCGCGACCGACATCTCGCGGCGCGCGCTCGACATCGCGGCGCTGAACCTCGCGCTCAACGGCATCGAGGGGGTCGAGCTGCGGCACGGCAGCCTGTTCGAGCCGGTCGCCGGTGAGCGGTTCGACCGCATCGTGTCCAACCCCCCGTTCGTCATCACGCCGCGGCGGGCGGATGTGCCCGCCTACGAATATCGTGACGGTGGGGCCGTGGGCGACGGGCTCGTGGCCGGGCTCGTCGCGGAACTCGCCGATCATCTCGAACCCGGCGGCCTCGCGCAGCTGCTCGGCAACTGGGAATACCGTGACGGCGAGGACGGACTGCAGCGCGCACTCGGGTGGGCGAGCGGTGCCGGGCTCGACTCCTGGATCGTCGAGCGCGAGACGCTCGACACGGCGCGCTACGCCGAGACCTGGATCCGCGACGGCGGCACCCGGCCGGGCGCAGCCGAGTACGAGCCGCTCGTCGAGGCGTGGCTCGACGACTTCGCCGAGCGGGGCGTGACTGCCGTCGGCTTCGGCTACCTGCTACTGCGCCGCCCCGAGGCCCGGCCGACCCTCGCCCGTGCAGAACGGCTCGACACCGCGCTCGGCGAAGGGCTGGGGCCGCACCTCGCCCTCGCCCTCGCGGGGCACGATGCGATCACCCGCCTCGGCGACGACGCGCTGCTCGACCTGCACCTCGTCGTCGCCCCCGACGTGACCGAGGAGCGCAGCCACTGGCCCGGCCAGGAGCACCCGAGCGTGATCGTGCTGCGGCAGGGTGGAGGTTTCCGGCGCGAGGTGCGGGCCGGCACGGCGCTCGCCGCCGTCGTCGGAGCCTGCGACGGCGAGCTCAGCCTGCGGGCCATCGTGGCCGCGGTCGCAAGCATCCTCGAGGTCGGCGCGGACGAGCTCGCCGCCGAGATCGTGCCCGAGGTGCGGGAACTGGTCACCGGCGGCATGCTGACCGTCGCATCCGGGGGCTGACCCCCTGGGCATCCCCAGGCGGGACGCGCAGGATGGTGACATGGCTGATCTTCGTCGACCCCGTTCCGGCCGCATCATCGGCGGCGTCTGCGCCGCTCTCGCCCACCGCTTCGGGTGGGACGTCACGGTGGTGCGGCTCATCGTCGTGCTCTCGATCCTGCTGCCCGGTCCGCAGGTCATCGCGTACCTGATCGCCTGGGTGGTGATCCCCGCCGAGGCCGACCCCTCAGGGCCTGCTCAGGACGCGCTCAGTTCGCGTCCGTAGCCTCTCCTCTCGGAGGCAACCGAATGGGATTCCTGGATCGCCTGTTCGGAGCCGACGAGGCTCCGGCACCCGCACCACAGCAGCGGCAGGCAACCACCGACGACGCGCGCGCGATCGAGCGCTACCGCTACCTGCTGCGCACCGCGCCGCCCGAGACGATCGAGGCGGTGCACCGCGAGGCGTTCGCGAAGCTGACCGAAGAGCAGCGCGCGATCGTCTACGAAGAGCTGAGCAAGGGCGCCGGGACGGGCGAACGCCCGCTGTCCAGTGAACCGGCGACCCTGGCCCGCGCGGCCACCCGCGCCGAGATGCGCAAGCCCGGCACGCTGGAGTCGTCATTCTCCAACCCCGCGTACCGCGGGCCCGGGTTCGGCAGCATGATCGCCAGTTCGCTGATCGGCACCGTCGCGGGGTACGTGATCGGTTCGGCGCTCGTCAGCGCGTTCCTGCCGTGGGACGGCGCGGCGGATGCGGCGGCCGATCCGGGCGCGGATGGCGAGGTCGGCCGCGACTTCGGCGGCGACTTCGGCGACTTCGGGTTCTGAGGTCTCGATACGCGCCTGCGGCGCTACTCGACCACCGAGTGCTTCCGAGCCGCTGAGTGTCCTACGGCCGCAGCAGCACCTTGATCGCCCGGCGCTCGTCCATCGCCGCATACGCCTCCGCCACCTCGGCCAGCGGCAGCTCGAGGTCGAACACGCGGCCCGGCCGCATGCTGCCGTCGAGCACCGCGGGCAGCAACTCGGGGATGTAGGCGCGAGCCGGAGCCATCCCACCGCCGAGCGTGATGTTGCCGCTGAACAGCGTGCCGACATCGAGCTCGACCCGGTCGCCCGGAACCCCGACGAAGCCGACCCGGCCGCCGCCGCGCACCGAACCCAGGGCCTGGTCCATGGCCTCCGAGGTGCCGACGCATTCCAGCGCCGCGTCGGCGAGTTCCCCGCCGAGCAGCTCCCGGAGCTTCGCGATGCCGGCGTCACCGCGTTCCTCGATGATGTCGGTCGCCCCGAACTCGCGGGCGACGGCCTGGCGCGACGCGTGACGGCTCATGGCGATGACCCGGTCGGCGCCCAGACGCGACGCGGCAAGCACGGCCGAGAGCCCCACGGCTCCGTCGCCGACGACCACAACGACATCGCCGGGTCCCACCCGAGCCGAGACGGCCGCGTGGTGGCCGGTGGATGCCACATCCGACAGGGCGAGCAGGTGCGGCACCAGCGCATCGTCCACCGGCCCCGGTACGACGACGAGCGAGCTCTCGCCGAGCGGCATGCGGATGCGCTCGCCCTGCGCGCCGTCGACCCACAGCCGGTCCTCGTCCATGCCGCCGAAGAACGTGACATGGTCGCAGACCGAGGTGAACCCGGCCCGGCAGGACTGGCAGCTGCCGTCGCTCAGCGAGAACGGCGAGATCACGAAGTCGCCGACCGCGAGCGTCTCGACCTCCTCGCCGATCTGCTCGATGACCCCCACCATCTCGTGGCCGGTCGCCCGCGGTCGCCCGGAGCCGAAGTCGCGGTACCCCCACAGGTCGGACCCGCAGACGCAGGCGGCGACGACCCGCACGATCACGTCGCGCGGTGCCCGGATGACGGGGTCGTCGCGGTCCTCGAGCCGGACATCGCGGGTGCCGTGCATCATCGTCGCCTTCACGACGACCAGCCTACGAGCGCCAGCGGCCGAGGATGAGGATCGCCAGTCCGAACGTGACGGCGCCGGCGATCGCGAGTGCCAGATCCAGCCCGAACGGGATCAGCAGGGCAGGCACGGCGATCGTCAGCACGGCGGCCAGCGCGACGATCGGCACCGGCGGGGTCGGGCCGAGTTCGCGCGGCTGCTCCCACCGTCCGACCAGCAACGACAGGCCGAAGAGCACCACCAGCACCAGCACGTACTCGACCGGCCGGCTCAGCCACCACTCGGCGCTGTCGGGTCGCGGGCTCGCTCCGGGGATCAGGATGGCGATCCCCGACAGGGCGATGATCACCGGAAGGTGCCACAGGTAGATGGTCATCAGCCGGGTGCCCACCACGAACACCACGGCCTTCGCCGGGGTGGTGCGCATCAGCGCCGTCAGTGGACGCTTGAGCAGCCGAAGGAAGGCGGCCTGCGCCACGCCGAGGAACACCAGCGGCAGCGTCGGCGGGTTGAGGTTGACGAGCATGTCGACGTCGTACGGGGCGAATGCGGTGAGCGGCCACAGCATCCCGACGCCTGCCAGCGAGATCAGCACGAGCTGCCACCCGGGGCGCCGGTCGAAGAACCCGTCGGCGTACCAGAAGCCGATCTGCTGCACCAGCGGCCAGACGAAGAGCAGGTTGAGCAGTCCGAACCAGTACATCCCCGGCACGGCGAAATGCACGACGTCGACGAGGATCACCCCGGCGAGCAGCACGAGCACCGTGCGCTTCGGGGCGGTCGCGTGCAGACGCGCGAGGAACGGCACGAGCGCCTGACAGAGGGCGTAGGCGGCGACGAACCAGAGCGGAGAGCCGGCTCCGATGAACACCCCGTCGAGGGTCTCGAACGGCAGGGCCCCGGTCAGCTGAACGATCAGCAGCCCGATGCCGATCGCCACGACGTAGAACACGAAGAGCGGGAACGTCGGCTGGGCGAGCCGCAGCACGCGGGTCTTGACGTAGTCCGCGCCGTCACCGCCGCGGCGCTGGAGGCTGCGCCACGCGGTCATCGACGCGAACCCTCCGACCACGAAGAACAGCGGCATGATCTGGCCGACCCAGGTCGCCAGCGGGAACCACGGCTGGGCCTCGAGCGGGCGTTCCAGGGCGATGCCGCCCTCGGTGCGCACCCCCACCATCAGCAGGTGGATCACGACGACCAGCAGCACGCAGAACACGCGGGCCAGGTCGAGCGTCAGATCGCGCTTCGACAGATCGATGGCCGCGCGCTCGGTGCGCTTCGTCGCGTCGCTCACGTGCGCCAGCCTAGAGGCCGGCGTGCGACGACTCAGGAGGCCAGGACCGCGGCGACCGCCGTGTCGAGGTCGAGTGCCTGCCCGACCTCGCACGAGGTGTTGTAGACGGCGCCACGGAGGGACACGAACACGGGTCCGGCCTCCACGACGTAGCCGACCGTGGCGCCGTCGAGCTCCACGCGGTGGACTCCGGGCACGGCGAGCGTGACCAGAACGTCATGGTCACGAGCGATGGTGGTGTTCATCGCGGCCTCCCGGGGTCGGATGTGGGCTGATGATCTGATCACACCCCACGGCTGCTCGCGCGGCAAGGGGCGGGGGCAGACCTTCAGGTGACGTTGAGCCTGCGGTCACGTCCGGCGCACGACGGCGGCCGAATCCGGCCCGAGCTCGAGCCCGGATGCGGTGGCCCGCACCCGCTCGGAGGTGGCCAGCAGCAGCTCCCCGGCCCCGGCATCCCACACCGACTCGCCGAGATTGACGAGCACCTCGATGCCGGCGTGCCGCAGCCGCAGGGTGCGCGCGGCGTCGTCGGCCTCGGCCGACAGCGTGCCCAGCCGGGAGTCGGCGAAGGCGGGCTCGCTGCACCGCAGCGCGATCAGGTCGCGATACAGCTGCCGGATGCGGCGGTGCGGTTCGCGATCGCGCTCGCCCCAGTCCAGATGCGACCTGCGGAACGTCGCCGGGTCCTGCGGGTCGGGAACGGCGTCCGGATCCCAGCCGTGCTCGGCGAACTCCTCGATCCGGCCTTCCGCGGTCGCCGTGGCGAGTTCCGGCTCGGGGTGTGCGGTGAAGAACTGCCACGGCGTCGAGGCCGCCCACTCCTCGCCCATGAAGATCATCGGGGTGAACGGACTGCAGATGCTGAGCACCGCCGCGATCGCGAGCCGGTCCGGTCCGAGCGCCTCGGTGAGCCGGTCGCCGACGGCCCGGTTGCCGATCTGGTCGTGATCCTGCGCGAAGGTCACCAGGCGCCAGGCCGGCACCTCGGCGGGCAGCGGTGCGCCGTGGTCGCGGCCGCGGAAGGAGGAGAAGGTCCCGTCGTGGAAGAAGCCGCCCGTCCAGGTCTTCGCCACCGCATCCAGCGATGCGAAATCGGCGTAGTAGCCGTCGGTCTCGCCGGTCAGGGCCACGTGCGCCGCGTGGTGGTAGTCATCGCACCATTGCGCCGTCATGCCGTACCCGCCGTCGGCGCGTGGCAGGACCATCACCGGGTCGTTGAGGTCCGACTCGGCGATCAGGCTCAGGGGCCGGCCCAGCGTGGCGCCGAGGGTCTCGGCCAGCTCGCTCAGCTCGGAGAGGATGTGCCGCGGCGTCGGATCGTGTAACGCGTGCACGGCATCCAGCCGCAACCCGTCGACCCCGTAGCCGTCGAACCACATGCGCGCGCAGTCGAGGATGTAGGCGCGCACCTCCGGTTCGGCGAGATTCACGTCCGCGCCCCAGGTGTTGCCCGTGTCGGCGAGGTAGGGCCCGAACGCCGGCAGGTAGTTGCCGCTCGGTCCCAGGTGGTTGAACACCACGTCCTGCACGACCCCGAGCCCCCGGTCGTGGCAGGCGTCCACGAACCGCAGGTAGGCCTCCGGCCCGCCGTACGTGTCGTCGACGGCGAACCAGGCCACCCCGTCGTAGCCCCAGTTGCGCTCGCCGTTGAAGCCGTTGACCGGCAGCGGCTCGACCAGGTCGACGCCGAGCTCGACCAGATCGTCGAGCCGCTCGATCGCCGAGTCGAGCGTGCCGCGGGGCGTGAAAGTGCCGACATGCAACTCGTAGATCACCGACCCCGGCAGGGCGCGCCCCGCCCAGGGCCGGGGGCGGGGGAGCTCGACGACCTCGCTGAGCCCGTGCACCCCGTCGGGCAGACTGCGGCTGCGCGGATCCGGGACCGGATGCTCGGCGTCGTCGAGCAGGTAGCCGTACCGCGTCCCCGGCGCCAGCTCGCGATCGTCTCGCCACCAGCCTCCGGCCTCCCGGGTCAGCTCGCGCACCACACCATCGGCGCGGATGCGCACCCGCCTCGGCAGCGGCGCCCAGACCCGGGCGATCATGACCGGTCCTGCACCAGCAACGCGACGGGCAGCGCGCTCAGCAGCTCCGCGACCGCGGTCTCGCCGCCCGCGGTCTCGGCACCGGTCAGCGCGTCGCGGAACGGCCCGGCCGACAGCAGCAGGCTCGTGTCGCCCCACCCGCCCCGTGCCTCCAGCCCGAGCGGAAGCCGGGTCGCGAGCACGACGACGCCCCCGCGATCCACGGCGATCAGATGATCGGACGCCTCGCCCACCGCCGGCAACGGGGCATAGCGCTCGAACAGCTCCGGCCGGTCCCGGCGCAACCGCAGGGCGCGGGATGTCACCAGCAGCTTGGCCGCACCGGTCGCGTCGACCGTCGGCTCGGCCCCGCCGTCGAGCGCCGCCAGCAGCAGCCGCCGCAGCCCGAAGTCGACCGGGCGGCGATTGTCGGGGTCGACGAGCGAGAAGTCCCAGAGCTCACTGCCCTGATAGACGTCCGGGACCCCCGGCCCGGTCAGCTGCAGCAGCTTCGCGCCGAGGCCGTTGGACCAGCCGGCGCGTTCGATGCGGGCGACCATGGCGGCGACATCCTCGGCCGTGTCCTCCTCGTCGAACGCGGCGTCGACCAGGGCGTGCAGGCGTTGCTCGAAGTCCTCGTCCGGGTCCTGCCAGGTCGTCGCCCCGCCGGCCTCGCGTGCCGCCTTCTCGGCGTAGGAATGAAGCGCCTCGCGCTCGCGCGGCCAGCTGCCGACGATCGACTCCCAGAGCACGTTCTCCAGCGCGCCGTCGTCGAGGGCGTGCTTCTGCCTCCGGCGTTGCACGAACCCCGTCCACTCCTCGGGCACCTCGGCGAGCACGCTGATGCGGGCGCGGGTGTCTTCGCCGCGCTTGGTGTCGTGGGTCGAGAGCGTCGTCATGCTCGCCGGGAACGCGGCGAGCCGGGTCTGCTGACGGGCATGGAACTGCTCGACGGTGAGCGCGAACTCGTCGGGGTCGGCTCCCACCTCGGTGAGGCTGGCGAGACGCGAGATCCGGTAGAACGCCGTGTCCTCGACGCCCTTGGCCATCACCATGCCGCTGGTCTGCTGGAACCGGATCGCGGCCGGGTGCTCGCGATCGCCGAGCACCGGGGCGAGCCGGTCGAGGTCGTCGCGGAGGTCGGGCCGGCGCGCGGCGGCGGTGGCGAGCGCCTCCGCGAGGTGCTCGGCGCCGAGCGGCAGGTAGCTGCGGTACACCGGGAAGCAGGCCAGGACCTCGGCCATCGCATCCTCGGTGCCCGGCAGCCCGGCGTCGCGGACGAGCCTGCGCACCTCGGGCTGCAGGATTCCGTCGGCGATCGCGCGCTTGGTCTGATGGATCAGGTCCGCCCACCGCGGGGGAGTGCCGCGGCGCAGGCCGAGGTCGAGGGCGTCGAGCGTCGCCCGGCCCGCGGGGTCGACGAACACCCGGTCGAGTTCGGCGAGCGCGTCGTAGCCGGTCGTCCCCGCCGCCGCCCAGAACGGCGGGAGCGTCTCGCCGCGCTCGAGGATCTTCTCCACCAGCACGTAGGCGTCGCCGGTCGCCGCAGCCAGGTCGGCCAGATACCCGCCCGGGTCGGCAAGACCGTCGGGGTGGTCGACCCTCAGTCCGTCGACGAGACCGTCGCGCACCCACGAGGCGATGAGGGCGTGCGTCGCGGCGAACACCTCGGGCAGTTCGACCCGGATGCCGGCCAGCTCGTTCACCGCGAAGAACCGCCGGTAGTTCAGATCCGGCGGCAGCAGCACCCGGTCCTGCCCGTACTCCCAGTCGATGTCGAACCAGTCCGCGAAAGGCGATGCGCGGCCGAGGTCGAGCACGCTGCGCCACGCCGCGTTCTCCTCCGGGACCCCGACACCCATGTGGTTCGGGACGATGTCGACGAGCACACCCAGGTCGTGGGTGCGGGCCGCGGAAGACAGGGCACGCAGGCCGTCCTCGCCGCCGCGGGAGGCATCCACCCGCGTGTGATCGACGACGTCGTAGCCGTGCGAAGACCCCGCGACCGCCTGGAGGATCGGCGACAGATAGAACCAGTCGGCGCCGAGGTCGCGCAGGTAATCGGCCAGGGCGGCCGCGTCGTGCAGGGTGAACTCCGCCGAGAGCTGCAGGCGATAGGTCGAGCGGGGCAGGCGGGTCACGCCGCACCCGGCGCCAGCGTGGCGCTCACCGACGGGTCGGAGGAGGGGGGCGACTCGGTGTGTTCCCGGAGCACCGCGAGCGCGTGGGCTCCCAGCGAGAACACCGAGCCCTGTTCGAGCGGCTCGCCGTCGACCTCGCCGTCGTTGGTGTCGACGACGAGGTCCCAGCGCGGCGAGCGCTCCTCGGTCGGGAGCGTGATCTCCACGGCCTCGGTGTGCGCGTTGAAGTACACCAGGAAGTGCTTGTCGACGATCGGCTCCCCGCGCTGGGTCACGCCTTGGATGCCCTGGCCGTTGAGGAACATCCCGATCGTGCGCCCGAACCCGGACTCCCAGTCGTCGGGCTGCATCGCCGTGCCGTCGGGGCGCAGCCACACGATGTCGGGCATCGGTTCGCCCTCGCCGCGGCGCACCGGGTGGCCGTCGAAGAACCGGCTGCGGCGGAACGTCGGGTGCTCGCGCCGCAGCCGGGCGAGAGCCGCGGTGAACTCCACGAGAGCGGTGTCCGTCTCGTCCCAGCGCACCCAGGCGATCTCGCTGTCCTGGGCGTAGACATTGTTGTTGCCGTGCTGGGTGCGCCCGAGCTCGTCGCCGTGGAGGATCATCGGCACGCCCTGGCTGAGCAGCAGGGTCGCCAGGAAGTTGCGCTGCTGACGCCCGCGCATGATGCGGATCGTCTCGTCGTCGGTCTCACCCTCGGCGCCCATGTTCCACGAGCGGTTGTCGTCGGCACCGTCGTTGCCGTCCTCGCCGTTGGCCTCGTTGTGCTTGTCGTTGTACGAGACCAGATCGCGCAAGGTGAACCCGTCGTGGGCGGTGACGAAGTTGATGCTGGCGACCGGGCGGCGGGCCGTGCGCTCGTAGAGGTCGGCCGAACCGGTGATGCGCGAGGCGAACTCGCCGAGGGTGGCGGGCTCGCCCCGCCAGAAGTCGCGCACCGTGTCCCGGTACTTGCCGTTCCACTCCGACCATTGCGGGGGGAAGTTGCCGACCTGGTAGCCGCCCGGGCCGATGTCCCAGGGCTCGGCGATCAGCTTCACCTGCGACACGATCGGGTCCTGCTGCACGAGTTCGAAGAACGCGCTCAGTCGATCGACCTCGTAGAACTCGCGGGCGAGCGTCGCGGCCAGGTCGAACCGGAATCCGTCGACGTGCATCTCGGTGACCCAGTAGCGCAGCGAGTCCATGATCAGTTGCAGCGTGTGCGGGTGCCCGACGTTCAGCGAGTTCCCGGTGCCGGTGTAGTCCATGTAGTGCTGCTCGTCGTCCTCGACGAGGCGGTAGTACGCGGCGTTGTCGATCCCGCGCATCGAGACCGTGGGTCCCTGGTGGTTGCCCTCCGCCGTGTGGTTGTAGACCACATCCAGGATCACCTCGATGCCGGCTTCGTGCAGGGCGCGCACCATCGCCTTGAACTCCTGCACCTGCTGGCCGAGGTCGCCGCTGGAGGAGTAGCCCGAGTGCGGGGCCAGGAATCCGATGGTGTTATAGCCCCAGTAGTTGTGCAGGCCCTTGTCTTGCAGGACGCTGTCGTCGAGGAACTGGTGCACCGGCATCAGTTCTAGAGCGGTGACGCCGATTCGCGTCAGGTGCTCGATGATCGCGGGGTGCGCGATGCCGGCGTAGGTCCCGCGGAGATTCTCGGGCACGTCGGGGTGCAGGCGGGTCAGGCCCTTCACGTGGGCTTCGTAGATCACGGTCTCGGCGTACGGGATGCGGGGGGCCCGGTCGCCGGCCCAGTCGAAGAACGGGTTGATCACCACCCCGAGCATCATGTCGGCAGCCGAGTCGTCGTCGTTGCGGGACGCGGGGTCGCCGAAGTCGTAGGAGAACATCGGCTGGCCCCAGGTGATCTCACCGCAGGTCGCCTTCGCGTACGGGTCCAGCAGCAGCTTGTTCGGATTGCACCGCGCCCCCGACGCCGGGTCCCAGGGCCCGTGCACCCGGTAGCCGTAGCGCTGGCCGGGCTGGACCTCGGGGAGGTAGCCGTGCCACACGTAGCCGTCGACCTCGGTCAGCTCGATCCGGGTCTCGGTGCGGTCGTCGTCGAAGAGGCA
>DATMFW010000012.1:0-4944 GCA_035556655.1 Pseudolysinimonas sp. | reverse complement strand
TTCATGTTCTCGACGACGGTCAGCAGGCCGAGCGCTTTGGTGAGCTGGAACGTGCGCACCTGACCCATGCGCGACACCTTGAACGCGGGCACGCCCGAGAGCGAGGTGCCGTCGAAGATCCAGGTGCCGGCGTCGGGCTTGTCGAAACCGGTGAGCAGGTTGAACAGCGTCGTCTTACCGGCACCGTTCGGGCCGATCAGCGCCGTGATCGCCCCGCGGGGGATCTCGACGTGTTCGACGTCGACGGCGGTCAGACCGCCGAAGGTGCGTCGCACGCCGTCGGCGATGATGATCGGGTCCTTCTTGGCGACCCCGGGAGCCGCCTCGCCGACGTGCAGCCCGGTGGTCTTCGCGCGCTGCACGGGGGCGGATGGCGTCTCCACCTTCTTCGTGGCCGTCGCCTTGGCCGTCTTCTTGGCTTTCGAGCTATCGGACAAAGGTCAGCTCCTTCTTGTTGCCCAGGATGCCCTGTGGCCGGAAGATCACCAGCAGCATCAGACCGATGCCCACCAGGATGAAGCGCAGCGTCGCCGCCTGGATCTGCGACATGAACGGCAGGATCCCCGCCGCCACCATCGCGGGCAGCACGTTGCTGAGGAAGGTCTGCAGCACCCAGAAGATGAGCGACCCGATCAGCGGCCCGAAGACCGTCGCGGCGCCACCGAGCAGCAGCGCGGTGTAGACGAAGAACGTCAGAGACGTCACATACACACCGGGACTGACCGCCGAGGGCAGCGCGTAGACGATGCCGCCGACGGCGGCGATGACGCCACCGAGGACGAGCGCCTGCATCTTGTACTGGAAGACGTTCTTGCCGAGGGCGCGCACCGCATCCTCGTCTTCGCGGATGCCCTTGAGCACCCGGCCCCACGGGCTCGACATGAGCCGCCACACGGTGACGGCGGCGAGGGCGAGGGCGACGAGCCCGAGGATCCGCACCCACCAGTCGACGTGGCTGTAGGTGAACGGCCCGAACCCGTAGGTCCCCTCGGGGATCGGGTTCGACGAGCGGAAGCTCCCGTGGTATCCGCTCAGGCCGTCGGCCGACCCGGTGACAGCGTCGAAGGTCGTGGTCAGGAAGAGCAGACGCACCACCTCGGCCGCGGCGATCGTCACGATGGCGAGGTAGTCGCCGCGCAACCGCAGGGTCGGGATTCCGAGGACGAACGCGAAGAGCGCGGCTGCGCCGATGCCGACCAGCACGCCGCCCCACCAGGGGAAGCCGAAGGTCAGGATCGAGATGGCGTAGCCGTACGCGCCGAGGGCCATGAAGCCCGCGATACCCATGTTGAGCAGGCCCGCGTACCCGAAGTGCACGGCGAGGCCGAGCGCGGCGAGGGCGTAGGCGATCGTCGCGGGGGACAGGATCGACGAGGCGGTGTTGCTGAAGATCTGAAGCCAGTCCATGGTGGGGCGCCTAACCTATTCTCTCGCGGCGGCCGAGGATGCCTTGTGGGCGGAACAGCAGGATGACGATCAGCACGACCAGCGCACCCGCGTACTTGAGGTCGGACGGGATCCACAGGGTCGAGACCTCGACCAGCAGCCCGACCACGATCGATCCGACGAGCGCGCCGAACGCCGTGCCGAGACCACCCAGGGTGACGGCGGCGAACATCAGCAGCAGCACCTGGGCGCCCATGTCCCACTTGAGACCCGGCCGGTAGTAGGCGTACAGCACGCCGGCGAGACCGGCCATGGCACCGGCGACGGTCCAGACCACGCGGACCACCGCATCCACGTCGATGCCGGATGCGGCAGCAAGCGGCGCGTTGTCCGAGATCGCGCGGGTCGCCTTGCCGATCCGCGAGTACGTCAGCCAGATCGCGAACCCGACGATGACGACGATGCAGATCGCGAAGCTGACCATGTCGACGACGCTCATCTGCACGGTGCCGAACAGCGGGATCTTCTCGGTCGTCGAGAACGGCAGCTGCGTGGTGCCGCCGCCGATGAAGAACTGGAAGATGTAGCGCAGCGTCAGCGAGAGGCCGATGCTGACGATCATGAGCTGCACGACCCCGACCCGGCGGCGGCGCAGCGGCCTCCACATGACGACGTCGAGCAGCAGGCCGAGCCCGGCGCTGAGGATCACCGCGATGGGGATCGCGACGTAGATCGGCAGGGCGATGGTCCCGGCGCCGACGAGGCCCGACAGGACGGCCACCGCGACGGGCCCGAAGGTCACCATCTCGGCGTGCGCGAAGTTGGAGATGCCGGTGGTGCCGTAGACCAGCGACAGGCCGACGGCGGCCAGCGCCAGCATCAGACCGAAGCTGAGGCCGGTGACCGAACGCTGCAGCAGCTGGTCCCAGAAGCTCACGACGTTGCGCTGACCCTCGCCGATGAAGAAGTTGACGGTGATGCGGCCTCCTGCGCCCATCTCCGCTTCCTTGACGTTCGGGGAGTCGTCGTCGGGGTCGACCACGGCGATGCCGGCCGGCAGCGTCTGTTCGTCGAGGGTGATCGTGTAGGTGGCGTTCTTCTCGGGAACGCTGACCTTCCACTGCCCCTTCTCGTCGGTCTCGACCTCCTGCTTGCCGCCGGGGCCGTCGATGGTCAGGTGGACGCCGGGAAGGGGTTCGCCGTCGAGCTGCACGTTGCCGCTGACGCGGTACGGGTCTCCGTCGGCCGCGGTCGCCGCCGAGGCGGGTCCTGCGGTCATCAGGAAGATCGCGAACAACGCTGCGCTCAGCGCGAGCAGAACCCCGATCGTCCGGGGCGCTCGCAGGGCGGGCGCCGATCGGGTGAGAGTCACCGAACCTCCAAGTCTCGGGTGAGCGCGACGGAGCCCGGTGGGGACCGTCGGCATTGACGTTACCTGTCGTCCGTTTCCACGGGGTTTCCGTTCACGACCGACCCCCGTAAGTATGGAGCGGAATGCGTCAGGTGCAAAGTCGCTTAAGATCGATTACCGGTCTTCACTGCAGCAGCCGGGTTCATTTCCGCTTCTCATCGGCACCCACGAGGACACCATGGATCTGCCCGACCCCTTTGGCTTCATCGGCCTCACCTACGACGACGTCATGCTGCTGCCCGGGCACACCGACGTGATCCCGTCCGAGGCCGATACCTCGTCGCGGCTGACCCGCCGCATCAGCGTCTCGGCGCCGCTGGTCTCCTCGGCGATGGACACCGTGACCGAGAGCCGCATGGCGATCGCGATGGCCCGTCAGGGTGGTCTCGGGGTGCTGCACCGCAACCTCTCGATCGACGATCAGGCGACGCACGTCGACAAGGTGAAGCGCTCCGAGTCGGGCATGATCTCCAATCCGGTGACGACGACGCCCGACGCCACGGTCGCCGAGGTCGACGCCCTGTGCGGTCAGTTCCGGGTCTCCGGGCTTCCGGTCGTCGAGGGCGACGGCACCCTGGTGGGCATCATCACGAACCGCGACATGCGGTTCGTGTCGTCGTTCGAGGCGGCGCAGACGAAGGTCGCCGAGGTCATGACGAAGATGCCCCTCGTCACGGCTCCGGTCGGCATCGACCCGGATGACGCGGTCGCCATCCTCGCGCAGCACAAGATCGAGAAGCTCCCGCTGGTCACCCCCGACGGCAAACTCGGCGGGCTGATCACCGTCAAGGACTTCGAGAAAACCGAGAAGTACCCGAACGCCACGAAGGACTCCGACGGGCGCCTGCGCGTCGGGGCGGCGATCGGCTTCTTCGGCGACGCGTGGGATCGGGCGGGCGCGCTGCTCGACGCCGGGGTCGATGTCATCGTGGTCGACACCGCGAACGGCGACTCGGCCGGGGTGCTCGACATCATCAGGCGGCTGAAGGCCGACGCCGCGTTCGCGGGCGTCGACGTGATCGGCGGCAATGTCGCCACCCGCTCGGGCGCGCAGGCCCTGGTGGATGCGGGGGCCGACGCGATCAAGGTCGGTGTCGGTCCCGGCTCCATCTGCACCACGCGTGTCGTGGCGGGTGTCGGCGTGCCCCAGGTCACCGCGGTGTACGAGGCGTCTCTGGCGGCCCGCGAGACCGGCGTCCCGGTGATCGCCGACGGCGGTCTGCAGTACTCGGGCGACATCGCGAAGGCCCTGGTGGCGGGTGCCGACACCGTGATGCTCGGGTCGCTGCTGGCCGGCACCGACGAGGCCCCCGGCGACCTGGTCTACGCGAACGGCAAGCAGTACAAGAACTACCGGGGCATGGGGTCGCTCGGCGCGCTCAGCGACCGCGGCAAGAAGACCTCGTACTCGCGGGACCGCTACTTCCAGGCCGACGTCCCCTCGGATGCGCAGCTCATCCCCGAGGGCATCGAGGGCCGGGTGCCCTACCGCGGAGCACTCGGCGCGACGATGTACCAGTTGGTGGGGGGTCTTCGGCAGAGCATGTTCTACGTCGGTGCGCGCACGATCCCCGAGCTGAAGGCGCAGGGCCGGTTCGTGCGGATCACCCCGGCGGGCCTCAAGGAGTCCCACCCGCATGACATCCAGATGACGGTCGAGGCGCCGAACTACTCGCGCTGACCTCCCCCGCTCACCTCTCCCCGCATCCGGGGCGAGTTCGGACATCCGGGGTGGGTGCGATGGCCCCGTTTGACCGCGTTGGCCCCGGATGCCGGTGACGCTCCCGTCGTCCACGCTCGCGTCGGGACGGGGGCGTTCACATGTCGACGCCGGGAGGTCGGTCGAGGGAGCCGGCGAGGCTCAGGGTGGGGGCATGGTCGCCCCACTGCCGGTCCTCGATATCGTCTACGTCCGCGACATCCGGGAGTCGTCCGGCGATGATCGGCCGCTCCGCCGAGCGGTCCGCTCCGGAGGCTCGGCGCGCATCCACCGCGGTGCCTATGTCGCGCTCGACGCCTGGCGAGCCCTGAGCGTCGACGATCGTCACCGTCATCAGGCGCTCGCCGCCGCGCATGCGAGCCGGACGCACCCGACGCTGAGTCACCACTCGGCGGCCCTGATCTGGGGCGTGCCGATCGTCGAGGAC
>DATMFW010000011.1:0-10266 GCA_035556655.1 Pseudolysinimonas sp. | reverse complement strand
GCCGCGGAGCCGTGCCCGTAGTGCTCGAACCGCTGCCGGTAGTAGCCGATCAGCTGCTGGTAGTGGGCGGCCGGCCAGAAGATGTTGTTGGCGAAGAATCCGTCCCCGTAGTACGCGGCCTGCTCGGCGATCTCGGGCGAGCGGATCGAGCCGTGCCAGACGAACGGGGGAACGCCATCCAGGGGGCGCGGCGTGGAGGTGAAGCCCTGCAGCGGGGTGCGGAACTGCCCGGACCAGTCCACCACCTCCTCGTCCCAGAGGCGACGCAGCAGCGCGTAGTGCTCGATCGCGAGCGGGATGCCCTGCCGGATGTCCTGGCCGAACCACGGGTACACCGGCCCGGTGTTGCCGCGCCCGAGCATCAGGTCGACGCGGCCGCCCGCGACGTGCTGCAGCATCGCGAAGTCCTCGGCGATCTTCACCGGGTCGTTGGTGGTGATGAGAGTGGTGGCGGTGGAGAGTTGCAGCGTCGTGGTCTGCGCGGCGAGATACGCCAGCGTGGTCGTGGGCGAGGAGGACCAGAAGGGCGGGTTGTGGTGCTCGCCGAGCGCGAAGACGTCGAGTCCGACCTCCTCCGCGTGGCGCGCGATCGTGAGGGTGTCCTGGATCCGCTGCGCCTCGGACACCGTGGTCTTCGTCGTCGGATCCTCGGTGATGTCGCTCACCGTGAAGATGCCGAACTGCATCTGGTGCGCCATCTGCTCCTACTTCCATGCACTTGAATGAACACCGGTCTCAACCGCGCGGCCGCAGAGGTTATTCCCCGTGCCAGCGCCGCGCGCGTGCGCCGCCTACCCTGGAGCAATGGCCACCGTCGAACTGACCGAACAGAACTTCGAGAGCACCATCCTGGATGGCGGAATCGTCCTCGTCGACTTCTGGGCGGAATGGTGCGGCCCATGCCGCGCCTTCGGCCCCATCTACGGGGCCGCAGCCGAGGCGAACACCGACATCACGTTCGGCAAGGTCGACACCGACGCCCACCAGGACCTCTCGCGCGCCATGAACATCCAGTCGATCCCGACCCTGATGATCTTCCGCGACGGCATCGGCGTGTTCTCGCAGGCCGGCGCCCTCCCGCGCCCCGCTCTCGACGACCTGATCGGCCAGGTCCGCGCCCTCGACATGGATGCGGTGCGCGCCGAGATCGCGAAGGCCTCCGAGCCGGCATCTGCCGCTGCGGAGTGACCAGCCGGTACAGTCGGAGCCATGACGGATCCGACTCCTGACGTCCCGGCCGTTCCGGCAGCCCCTGCCGCGGAGGTCTCCCCCGTTCCGGTCGCCACTCCCCGAGGCAAAGGCCTCGGCGTCTTCGCCCTGATCCTGGGTCTGCTGGCGTTCCTCGGCGACATCGTGCTCATCGGCATCGGCATCGCCGGCGCGATCAACCTGTTCCAGTCGGTGTCGACCGGCAACTTCGACATCTCCACGATCCTGCTCGGCTTCGGCGGGTTCATCTTCATCGCGTTCATCGGCCTCATCGTCGGCCTGATCGTCGCGGTGCTGGCGATCCTGCTCGGCATCATCGCCGCCGTGAAGAACCGTGGCCGCGCGCAGGGCATCGTGGGTGCCGTGTTCGGCTTGCTCGTGCTGTTCACCCACGGCAGTGTGCTCGCGACGATCTTCGGTTCGGGCGACCTGCTCTCGCAGATCAACGGCCTGGGGACCTGAGCCGGGCAGCTCATCGGAGGCATACCGGAGAACCGCGCACCTTGAGCAGCCCGCACCCGATCGCGCACCCCACCCCGACGAGCCGCATGGCCGCCGGGGTCACCAGCCTGGTGTTCGGCATTCTCGGCACCATCCCGCTCGGGCTGTTCCTCGGCGCCGAGGTCGGCCTGGCCGATACCCGCACCGTCGAGGACAACCTGGCGTGGGGGTACGCGGTGGTCACCCTCGGCGCGGTCGCGATCTACGGCGGCGTGCCCGCCGCGCTCCTCGCCATGCTGACCGGCCTGCTCGCCCTGGTGCGCAACACGCGCATCGGCAAGGGATGCGGGCTCGCCGGCTTCCTGCTCGGCGGCGTCGTGCTGGTCTGGGTGGCGATCGCCGTCGTCCCCAACCTCGGCGGGGCGGGGTTCGCCTAGCGCACCCTGCCCATCAGCAGCTCGACGCGGTACGCGCCCGGCTTGCCGGTGATGCGGGCGGGGATGCGAGGCTTGTCACCGCGATCCTCCAGCCGCCGCAGGGTCTCGTCGATGACGGACTCGAGCCCGCGCGGAATGCTGCCCACGACCCCGCTGACGCGACGCCCGGTGAACAGACGCACCTCGAGGCCGGAATCGACGCGCTCCTGCTCTATCGTGCGCGGCGACATCGCCGTCTCGAGCTCCGCATCGCCGGTCTCGACGATCTGACGCAACTCGTGCTGGTGCGGGTCGCTGTCCGCGAGCGTCATCGTGATCCGGGCATTGCGCGCCGTGAGCCCGTAGCTGTAGTCGTCGAACGACCCCTTGCCCCGGTCGCCCTTCGGCAGGGTCTCGTCGGTTCCGCGCTTCTGGAAGAGTCCCATCACTGATCGGCCAGCACGATGATCTTGTCGCCGGCGGCGTACACGTGCCTGTCGGTCTTCGTGGGATTGACGTCGACGCCGTACAGCTGCTCCGCGTTGCGGGCGTGTTCGCCGAACCGGTGCCCGATCGCGGTCTCGCCCTTCCGCCGCGCCGACTCGATGACGGTGTAGAAGTCGACGGGTTCGCCGAGCGCCACGTACAGCTCGGCGTCGCGCAGGTAGATCTCGGCACCATCGCTGGAGAACAGCTGGTCGAACACCTCGGTCAACTGACGGTTCTCGCTCACCTGCGACAGCATCAAGCTGATGAGCTTGTCGCTGACGATGAAGTCGTCGGCCTGGGTGACTTCGGCCAGTTCGCGGTTGCGGTCATCGAGCATCTCGCTGACGACGTTCAGATCGACCCCGTGCTCCTCGGCGATGTCGCGCAGATGCAGCAGGGTGATCAGCGTCTTGGCGTCCGCTCGCTGCGGCGCGAGGTCGCTCGCCGCGAGCACCAGGATGTGATCGAAGGTCTCGGGGTGCAGCGCCTCGAGCACCTTCCTGCTGGTCGGGTCGCCCTGCTCCCACGAGATGTCGATGTCGCGGAAGTCGCCGAACTCGGGCCGGTCCCCGGCGGCGACGATGGTGACGCGCGAGCGCGGGGTGGAGTACTCGTCGAGCTCGCCGAGCATCACCTCCAGGCTCTCGTTGAACCCGAGCACCAGCGTGGTCTCGGGCCGCTCGACCGGGGGCTGCACGGTGCTGACCTGCGACGCATCGGGCGAGCCCTGCCCCCCGGCGAGCTTGATCGTGTCGTCATCCTCGGCGATGACGATGAGTCCGTCTCCTGCACCGAGCACCAGGTCGGATGCGGGGTTGAGCTGCGCGGACCCGTTCTGAACCACGCCGATCACCATCGAATCCACGAACGAGAGCTGGGCCTCGTAGAACGTCTTGCCGACGAGGGAGGGCTGCTCGGTGAAGTAGATCTCGGCCCCGTCGAAGTCGAGCAACTCGGAGTAGACGACACTCAGGCCGCTCTGCCGCGAGGTCTGCACCATGATGCGGCTGATCAGGTCGTTGGCGAGCACCCAGTGCGCCTCGTCCTTGCCGACCAGGCGGGCGGCCTCGAGGTTGCTCTGCTCTTGCAGCTCGCCGACGATGTGGTACTCGCCGCTCTTGCGTCGCGGGTTGTTGGTGACGGCGAGGGTGGTCTTGATGACGACCGAGTCGGGGTCGTCGTCGTCCTCCGGCGCGAGCACGATGATGCTGCGGGCGTTGTTCGGGTTGGCGACCTCGAGCTCTGCCAGGTTCATCGGATCGCCCGAGCGGACGATGATCTTGGTCTTGCCGGTCGAACCGACCTGCGCCCTGATGTCGTCTTCCATCTCGACCTTGTCGCGGTCGGCCAGCACGACGATCGCGCTCTTGCCCCGGGACTCGTTCGCGATCCTCAGCTCGTTGATGATCGGGAACACCTTCGAGCTCCAGCCCAGGATCAGCGTGTGCTCGTTCTCGAGCACCGTCGAGCGGCCCTTGCGCAGCTCTTCGACCTTGCTGTCGAAGGCGCCCGAGATGATGCCGATGAGGCTCGCCACGATGATCAGACCGCCGATGGTGATGATGAGCATCAGCAGCCGGAACAGCCAGCCCTGGTCACCACCCATCGTCCCGGGGTCGAGGGTGCGCATGAGGCTTCCCCAGAAGACATCCCACGCGGTGAAGTCCTCGCCGTACTCGTTGAACTTGTCCGGCAGCAGAGCCACCACGATCGCGGCGATCCCGCCCACCACGAGCACCAGAAGCACGGTGGCCGCCCCGAGCAGCGCCATCAGCGCGAGGGTGCCGCGTGCCATCCAGTTGTCGAACCAGTAGCTGAAGCGCTCGCGGAAACTCGGCGTGTCCATCAGTCCTCCATCGGGCCGCGTGGGCGGGGCTGAGTGAACTTTACTGGTTCCGCTTGTCGTCGCGGCCCGCGAATACTCCCCGGAGGGCGAAGAACACCACACCCGCCACGACGGCGACGATGAGGAGCTTCGCGATGAACCAGATGAGGTGGAAGACGACCTCGACGAGGAACCAGGCGATCGCGATCGCGACGATGACGCCGAGGATCGTGACGAGGAGGTTGCGACCGGCCATGGCATCCATTCTGGCGGATGCCGTGGCCGGGCCGGGCTACTCCCCCAGCATCCGGTAGAGCTCGCGCCGCAGATCGTCGAGCTTGGTCGCGGTCTGGGTGCGCTGCTCGGGGGTACCGGCCTGCGAGACCTGGCGGATGACGCCCATGAGCTTGCCGGCGGCCGAGAACAGCTCGCCCTGCTCGTTCCAGTGGTCGTGGGATGCGTTCCAGGCGCTGTCGAGGTGGTCCTTGTGCTCGTCGACGAAGGTGCGGCCCTCGTCGGTCAGCTCGTATTCGGTGCGCGGGCCGTTGCCGACGGAGGTGATGAGCCCCTCGTCGACCAGCTGCTGCAGGGTCGGGTAGACCGAGCCGGGGCTGGGCCGCCACATGCCGGCGGTCTTCTCGGCGATGGCCTTGATCAGGCCATAGCCGTTGGACGGGCCGTCGGCCAGCAGGACGAGGATCACCGAGCGGACGTCGCCCTTGCGCGCGCGGCCGCCGGGACCGCGTCCGCGGCCGGGCGCCCACCACATGTCGGCGGGACCGAGGTTGCCGTGGGTCGGAGGGAAGGGGTGCGGGCCCCCGTGATGTCTTTTCATGAAGGGATGTTGATGTCTCATACCGACACTCTACGATGTTCGGCGATATATCGCAATGTATCGCCGATACAACACAGCGGGCCGCCACCCTTCCGGATGACGGCCCGCCGTGCGTGCCTGGTTACTCGCCAGTGAAGACGCGGTCCTCGGCGGCCGCCTTGACCAGACCCTGCGTCGACTGGAAGGTCGTGAAGATCTGGGTGAAGGTCTCGCCGTTGTCCTCTTCGGTCACGAACTTGCCGCGCAGGAACACCAGGTGGTGGAACTGCGGGTCCTGGGCGACGACCACGATGCCGAAGGTGTCGCCCTCGCCGCAGCCGTTCCAGTTCGAGAACCAGCCGGTGTAGAGGCCGTCGGCGTAGGGCTGTGCGGTCTTCAGCGCATCGCAGTTCTGGTCCAGCGGCGCCGATAGGTCGGTGAGGAACTGCTTCACCACCTGCTCATCGAGCTGTCCATCGACGGCGGTGCCGCTGAACTCGATTCCGGCCATGTTCCAGTCGCTCGGGTAGGCCGCGGCGTCCGGAGTCGCGATGAGCGAGGCCCACTCGCGACCGTCGGAGGTGCTGAATGGGCGACCGTCGACATCCGCCCACGCCGTCGGGGTGACGACGCTCAGCACGCCGGTGTCGTCGAAGATGTAGCCGTAGCCCTCGGGCAGCTCGCCCTGCACCGGCGTCGGGGCCGGAGTCGGCTCGACCTCGGTCGGGATCTGCGCCCGCAGGGTGGGCACATCGGCGCTCAGGTCGGCGGCGGTGGTCGGCTCCGCCTCCGGCGCGGCGGTCGTGCAGCCGGCGAGCAGGGCGATCGAAGCGGTCGCCGTCACGGTGGCCAGGGTGATGCGATGCATGGCGTCTCCTTGATGATCTGTGTGAACGCCGACCACACTAACGATCCGCGGATGCGTCAACGACTCCGCGGGCGCCCTTTCGATATCAGCCCGATAACGCTTGAAAACGTTGGGGTGGTTCCCTGTGAACCCGCTGGTCGAGCACAACAAGAAGCGGGCCACCACCCCGAAGGATGATGGCCCGCTCCGCAAGAGTTCGCGTTGTCATCGACGACGCGCTCGCTGACGCACAGGTGTCAGCGGCGCAGCCCGAGACGCTCGATCAGCGAGCGGTAGCGCTCGATGTCGATGTCCTGCAGGTAACCCAGCAGGCGGCGACGCTGGCCCACGAGGAGCAGCAGACCACGACGCGAGTGGTGGTCGTGCTTGTGCTCCTTCAGGTGCTCGGTGAGGTCCTTGATGCGGCGGGTCAGCATGGCGACCTGCACTTCAGGGGAACCGGTGTCACCGGGGTGGGTTGCGTACTCGTCGATGATCGCCTTCTTGACGTCTGCTTCGAGTGCCATAGATGGGATCCCCTTTCTCCTTGCTGCGCGGTGCCGGCTCCCGAATGGAGTGGCTCTCTTTATCCGCGGCCGTTGGACGGCAACCTTGTAAGGGTAGCAGAGGGGTCAGCGCTCGGCCGCCGCCGCCGCCGCGAGCTCGGGCTCGGCGACGCCGGGCTCGGGGTGCTCCTTCTCGCTCTTCACGAACCCGATCCCCACCAGGATCAGCACTCCCCCGAGCAGCTGCCACAGCGTCAGCTCTTCGCCGAGCAGGACCCACGCGTAGAAGGCGGCGGCGACCACCTCGATGAGTCCGACGAACGAGGCCAGACGCGAGCCCAGCATCCCGGCCGCTGTGATGGACGCGACGTACGAGAAGCCGGTCGCGATGACGGCCACGAGCGCGACCGGCACCCACCAGGCGACGGGTTCGCCGGCCATGATGACGGTGTCGAAGGTCGCGGTGAGCGGCAGCAGGCCGGTGAGGCCGACTGCTCCGAGTGCGGTGCCGCCGAGCAGCAACCCGAACGAGGCCAGCGCGACCGGCGGCAGCCCTTCCGCGGGGCGCGCCGCCACGACGTAGTAGATCGCGCAGCCCACGGTCGCCAGGCCGGCGAGGATCAGGCCGAGCAGATCGAGCGGCGCGTCCGCTCCGGGCGAGACGACGAGCACCATCCCGCCGATCGATACGACCGACCCGATGAGCACGACGACGCGCGGCACCCGCCGCGTGGTCGCCCAGACGAAGAGCACCAGCAGCACGGGCGCCATGTACTCGATGAGGATCGTCGTGCTCACCGGAATGCGCTGCAGCGAGGCGAAGTAGACCAGCTGGGTGCCGGCGACGCCGATCCCGCCCATCGCCGCGATCCGCCAGCGCCCCGTCCAGACCGTCGCCCACCTGCCGCGCAGCGCGATGAGGGCGAACGGCAGGATCACGAGGCCGCCCGCCAGCGCGCGCACCGTCACGGCGGCGGCCGGGCTCCACCCCGCCTCGAGTAACGGTTTGCTGAACGCGCCCGACATGCCGAAGGCGAGTGCGGCGAGTACGCCGATGCCCAGGCCCAGCGAAGTCGAGGAGCGCCGCATGTCATGCCCTAACGGTGAAGTTGCTCCTGACGGTAGTCTTCTCGGGAGTAAGGAGTCAAAATGCATTTTGCCCCTGACACCGACGACACGCTGCGCTTCGCGGTGCAGCTCGCCGACACCGCGCCGCGCGCCTCCCGCTCAGGCGCAGACGAACTGGACACCTCGGCTCAGCTCGACGCCTTCCTGGACGGCTGGGGCTACACCGGTCGGCGGGATCACGACGAGCGCGAACTGCGCGAGGTATGTGCCGTGCGCGACACGTTGTTCACCCTCTGGGAGGTCGGAACCGACGATGCCGTGGCGATCATCAACCGCATGCTGGCCGAAGGCCGAGCGCTGCCGTACCTCTATCGGCACGACGGGTCGCCCTGGCATCTGCACGCCAGCGACCTCGATGCGCCCCTCGCCGAACGCATCGGCAACGAGATCGCGCTCGCGCTGGTCGATGTGATCCGCTCGGGCGAGACCCGGCGGCTGCGGCTCTGCGCGGCGGACGACTGCGGCGGCATCTTCGTCGACTTCTCGCGCAACGGCTCGAAGCGGTTCTGCTCGATCCGGTGCGGCAACCGAATGAACATGGTGGCGTTCAGGGAGCGGCAGGCGGCGGAGGGAGAGGCGACAGCGGGGTAGCCCGACGGCCCCACACGATCACCGCGACGGCGAGCCCCACGAGCATCACCGCTCCCCCGACCGCCTCGGTGAGCGTCGGCTGCTCGCCCACAGCGATCCAGGCGGCGAGGATCCCGACGATCGGGATCAGCAGCGCGAACGGCACGACGGCCGAGGCGGGGTAGGTCGCGATGAGGTGATTCCAGATGCCGTACCCCACCAGCGACGACAGCACCACGGTGTACAGGGTCGAGAGCACGGCCGGCCAGCCGATGTTCCCGAGCGCCGAGAACACCGCGTCGGGTGACTCGACGACGAGCGACAGCCCGAACGCCGGGATCGGCACCACGGCTCCCGACCAGACCACGAGCGACAGGGAGCCGGGTGCCTGCGCACGGCGCGTGAGCACATTGCCGATCGCCCACGACAACGATGCGCCGAACAGCACGACGATCGGAACCCACGGCGCCACCTGCCCGTGACCGGCGACCACGACGGCCAGCCCCAGCATCCCGATGACGATGCCGAGCAGCTGGCGGCGCGTCGGCCGCTCCCGCAGCAGAACCGCGGCGACGATCACCGTGAGCACCACCTGCGACTGGTGCAGCAGCGACGCCAGGCCGGGCGGCATCCCGAGTTTGAGCGAGATGTAGAGCAGCGCGAACTGGCCGAGCGAGAGGAACCCGCCGATCAGCACGATGTTGCGCCAGCCGATCTTCGGCGGCCGCAGGAAGAAGATCGCGGGGAACACGACGAACGTGAACCGGATCGCGAGGAAGAGCAGCGGCGGCATGTCGTCGAGGCCGGCGTCGATCGCCAGGAAGTTGAGTCCCCAGATCACCACGACCAGCAGGGCCAGCAGGGTGTGGCGAACGGTCACCGGATCAGCCTGGCAGCGACCGCCGACCTGCGCGCGGTCCAACCGGGCTCAGGCGGCCTGCGCGATCACCCGTCGCTCGCGCGCTCGGCGGATCGCCGCCGGCCAGGTGACGATCAGGGCGATGATCACCCCGAGGAACGCGCCCACCGAGTTCGCGGCGATGTCGCGCGGGTCGCTGACCCGGGACGGGATGAACTGCTGGGCGAACTCGATGCCGCAGGTCAGCAGCACGCCGAGCAGAATCGCCAGCCACCACCGGCGGCGGCCGAGCAGCAGCAGGAAGAAGAGTCCGACCGGCACGAACATGGCCACGTTCGACCAGAACTCCAGGGTGGCGTAGGTGATCCACGAGGTCGCGTCGAACCGCGCGAGGACGCCCAGCATCCGCCAGACGAGCGAGGTCGAGCCGTCATCGAGCGGTTGCGGGCCCAGGGTGATGAACGCGACCAGCCCCAGGTACACGAACGTGATCACCGAGAGCACGGGGTGGTGGCGGAACACGATCCCATCCTCGCCGATGATTCCTCCATACACCGTGCATGTCCGGCGAGAGATCGTGCCGGTCGATCGCGAAGACCGAGTCGGCTCGTCCTCCCCAGCAGGGAAGCCGAGTGGGTACTGACCCAGTCCTGATCAGGCGATGCTATCTGTCGGTAGCGGGTGTCACGATGTTCTCATGACCCCCACCGGCGACCTTCTCGAGACGGCGCGGCTCTCGCTCGCGCAGGTGTCGCCGGTGTGTTGGGTCTCGCGACCGACGATGAGGTCGGCGCGTTCATGGCCGATGTCGAGGCGGTGGGGCGACTCGTCGATGCGCTGCGCGCGCAGGTCGCCGGTGAGGTCGATCACCGTTCCCGCCGAACCCTCGGCGAGGACGGGCTCGCGAGCCGGTTCGGGTGCCCGCGCCCCGAGCATCTCATCGAGCGCCTCACCGGGGTGTCGCAAGCCGAGGCCGCCCGACGCATCCGTCTCGCCCGGCTCCTGCGCGCCGACACGGCGCTCGACGGCTCCCCCCTGCCTCAGCCCTACCCGTTCGTCGACACAGCACTCGCGGCGGGCGAGATCGGCGTCGAGGCCGCGCTCGCGATCACGGTGAACCTCGAACGGGCTCGTGATCGCGCGGACCGTGAGCGGATCGCCG
>DATMFW010000010.1:0-40095 GCA_035556655.1 Pseudolysinimonas sp. | reverse complement strand
CCTCGGAAGCGTCGTCGCCTACGCCACCCGCACCAAGCGGCTCGTGCTGGGGGTGGAGGCCGAACGCATCATCTCTGCGGAGTGCGCCGAGCAGCTCGCGCTCGGGGCGCTCGAACTCACGGGTGCCGACCTGGCCGTCGGAGTCACGGGAGTCGGAGGTCCCGACCCGGAGGAGGACCGGCCCGCGGGCACGGTGTTCATCTGCGCGGCGACCCGGCGACGCACCCGGATGTTCGAGCACACGTTCGACGGTGAGCCGGCCGAGGTGGTGCGGCTCTCGACCCTGCAT
The DNA here is from genome assembly GCA_035556655.1 of Pseudolysinimonas sp. GTDB lineage: Bacteria > Actinomycetota > Actinomycetes > Actinomycetales > Microbacteriaceae > JBDSKH01. Next base: position 39,806 of record DATMFW010000010.1, on the reverse strand, counting down.
GCGCTGCGGCACCTGCAAGGGGTGGCGATGGATCTGCACCGCGGAGGGTGAGATGGCGAGGATCGAATCGGCGGCAGACGAGGTGCGGCGCATCGACCGCACGGGCACGACCTGGTTCGCTGCGGCGATTCTCGCCGTGGCGATCTCGGTCGCCGGGGCCCGGGTGGCGGGATGGTCGCCCCTGGAACTCGCGACACCCGCGGCGATCCTCTGGTGGACGTGCGCCGCCGCCCTCAGCGTCGGCATCGCGGCGCTGGCGTGGGCGGGCTGTCCGGTGCTGGGGTTTCCGCTGGCGGTATCCGACCGGCAGAAGTCGCTGTGCGTGCGTGCCGGGGTGGTGCTGCTGATGCTCGGCGGGGCGGGCACGCTGCTGGTCGAGTTGCTGAGTTGACGCGCGGCTGAGCCGTACAGAGAACCGCATATCGCGGTTCTCTGTCCACCACAGCCGGGGTTACGCGAGCGAGCCCGGCGCGAGCCCCAGCATCCCCTCGACGGCGCGCCCCATGAGGGCGCGGCGCTCCCGTTCCGAACCCCACCGCACCAGGGCGTGGGCGTTGAGGCCGTCGATCATGCCGAGGATCTGCGCGGCCACGGCATCCGGTTCGGCAGCGCCATGCTGCTCGACCGCGGCGCGCAGCATCCCGTGCCAGGCGTCCATCTCCTCGCGCACGCGCTCCGCGAGCGCGGGGTTACCCGGCGCCAGCGCCCAGGCCTGCACCCAGATCAGGGTCACGACCGACCGCGATCCGTCGAGCAGGGTGTCCAGCAGGGGGGCCAGTTCGAGGCCGCGCACCTCGTCGAGTTCGGCGCGCACGATGCCGGCGAAGGCGGCGGCGACCACCTCGTCCATGCCGGCCTCGTAGTGCAGCACCAGGCCGGGGGCGATGCCCGCCCGCGCCCCGACGGCCCGCATGGTGATGGCCCCGAGTCCGTCGTCGAGCGCGATGTCGCGCGCGGCTCCGGCGATGGCGGCGCGCCGCTCGGCGGCGGACAATCTCGTTGACACCGTGGGCCTCCCGTGGCTAGTCTCGCGCTTATTGATCACTCGATCAATAGCGAGGAGGCACCGTGGCCTGGAGGATGCCGTCGGAGACGGCCCCGCACGAACGGACCTGGATGACGTTCCCCGTCGCCGGCGAGACCCTGGGCGACACCGATTCCGAGCGTGCCGAATGCTACGCCGCCTGGACCGAGGTCGCCCGCGCCGTCGCCGCGTTCGAACCGGTGACCATGGTCGTCGACCCGAGCGAAGGCGGCCGCGCCCGCGACATGCTCGGCTCCGACATCGCCCAGCTCGAGGCTCCGGTCGATGAGTTCTGGATGCGCGACGCGGGCCCCACCTTCGTGCTCGACCCCGAACGGCCCGGCGTGCTCGGCGCCGTCGACTGGATCTTCAACGGCTGGGGCGCCCACGACTGGGCCGACTGGGACCTCGCGGCCCAGCACGGGCGCATCGTCGCCGGCGCCGCCGGGGCGGAACTCATCAGCTCGGTACTCGTCAACGAGGGCGGCGGCATCCACGTCGACGGCGATGGAACCGTGCTGCTCACCGACACCGTCCAGCTCGACCCGCGCCGGAATCCGTACGCCGACAAGGCGCGCGTCGAGGCGGAGCTGGCCCGCACCATCGGCACCACCCGCCACGTCTGGCTGCCCCGCGGACTCGCCCGCGACTACGAGGACTTCGGCACCAGCGGGCACGTCGACATCGTCGCCACCTTCCCGTCGCCCGGGCGGATCCTGCTGCACACCCAGAACGACACCAGCCACCCCGACCACGCGCTCACCGCGTCCCTGCGCGCGCAGCTCGAGGGCGAGGGCTTCGAGATCATCGAGCTGCCCGGCCCCGAGACCACGCACGACGCGCACGGACTGGTCGACTGGAGCTACGTCAACCACTTCGTCGTCAACGGCGGCGTGATCGCGTGCGGATTCGGCGAGGACCGCGCCGACGCCCGCGCCCGCGAGATCCTGGCGGATGCCTACCCCGGTCGCGAGGTCGTCACCGTGGATGCGCGCCCCCTCTTCGATCGCGGCGGCGGCATCCACTGCATCACCCAGCAGCAGCCGATGACGGAGGTGCCCGCGTGAGCGTCGACGTGGTCGAGGCGACGATCGCGGGTCTGCGCGCCGCCATGGAGCGCGGCGAGACGACGAGCGTCGAGATCGTCGAGGCCTCGCTGGCCCGGATCGCCGCCTACGACGGAGAATTGAACGCGCTCGTCGTGCCGAACCCGGCGGCCCTCGACGAGGCCCGCGCCTCCGACGAGCGCCGCGCGGCGGGAACTCTGCTCGGCCCGCTCGACGGCATCCCGTACACCGCCAAAGACAGTTACCTCGTCGCCGGTCTCACCGCGGCGGCGGGCAGTCCCGCCTTCGCCGACCTGGTCGCCCAGCGCGATGCGTTCACCGTCGAGCGGCTGCGCGCGGCCGGCGCGATCTGCCTCGGACTGACCAACATGCCCCCGATGGCGAACGGCGGCATGCAGCGCGGCCTGTACGGCCGGGCCGAGAGCCCCTACAACCCCGACTACCTCACGGCGCCCTTCGCCTCCGGATCCTCCAACGGGTCGGGCTCGGGCACCGCCGCGAGCTACGCGGTGTTCGGCCTCGGCGAGGAGACCTGGTCGTCGGGGCGAGGCCCCGCCTCGAACAACGCGCTCTGCGCGTACACCCCCTCGCGAGGCGTCATCTCGACCCGCGGCAACTGGCCGCTCGTACCGACCATGGACGTCGTCGTGCCCCACACCCGCACGATGGCCGACCTGTTCGAACTGCTCGACGTCGTCGTCGCGGACGACCCCGAGACGCGCGGAGACTTCTGGCGCGCCCAGCCGTGGGTCGAGCTCCCCCGTGCCACGGAGGTGCGCCCGGCGAGTTACCTCGCGCTCGCGGCAGAGGCCACCCTCGCGGGCAAGCGGGTCGGGGTTCCGAGGATGTACATCAACGCCGACCCCGACGCGGGAACCGGAAGCGGGGGCATGGGCGGCGCGATGGGCGCGCGGATCGTGACGCGGGCATCCGTCATCGCCCTCTGGGATGCGGCGTGCCGCGACCTGGAGGCGGCCGGCTGCGAGGTGTTCGAGGTCGACTTCCCGGCCGTGAGCAACTACGAGGCCGACCGGCCGGGAGCGCCGAGCATCGCGACCCGCGGCCTGGTGTCGCCGGCCTTCCTCGAGCGCGAGTTCGTCGACCTGTCGGCCTGGGCGTGGGAGGACTTCCTGCGCGCGAACGGCGACCCGAAGCTGAACACCCTGGCCGGGGTCGACGGCGCGAGCATCTTCCCGCGCCCGCCGGGGGCGCTGACCGACCGCTACGACACGGACAGCGACGTCGACATCGACGTCTACCCGGAGTTCATCCGCCAGCACGGGTTCGGCGCGCTCGCCGACATCCCCGAGCTGAAGGACGGGCTGCGCGGGCTCGAGCAGACCCGGCAGATCGACCTCGAGGCCTGGATGGACGAGCTCGGACTCGACGCCGTCGTCTTCCCGGCGGTCGCCGACGTCGGCCCGGCCGACGCCGATGTGAACGAGGCCTCGGCCGCGAAGGCGTGGGCGAACGGTGTCTGGGTCGCGAACGGCAACCTGGTGCCGCGGCATCTCGGCATCCCGACCGTCACCGTGCCGATGGGCACCATGAGCGACATCGGGATGCCGGTGGGGCTCACCTTCGCCGGTCGCGCCTACGACGACTCGGCTCTGCTGCGACTCGCCGCCGCGTTCGAGGCGACCGGGTCACGGCGCACCGTGCCGCCGCGGACGCCGCGGCTCTGACCCTGCCCCGGCGCGATCCGCAACTCAGGACGACTCGTGAGCCGAGTGGCTGGTGTCGAGTCGGCACCCGGCAGCAGCACCTCCTGCCCCAGGGCTTCCTGAATTGCGAGGCGGGCGCGCCGAGCCGGGCCGGCGGCTAGCCCTGCTCGATCCGCAGCATGTTGCCCGCCGGGTCCCGGAACGCGGCGTCGCGCGCACCCCAGAACTGGTCGGTGGGCTCCTGGACGACGTCGGCGCCGACGGCCGACGAGATCGCGTCGAACGCGGTGTCGAGGTCGTCGGCGCGGAACTGCACCATGCCCAGCTCGCCCTTGGCCAGCAGTGCGGCGAGCGCTTCGCCGTCCTCCTGAGAGCGGCCGGCCTGCGGCTGCGACAGCACGAACTGGATGTCGGGCTGGGCCGGGATCTGCAGGGTCACCCAGCGGAATCCGCCGTTCTCGACCTCGTTGACGACCTTCAGGCCGAGGACGCCGCTGTAGAAGGCGACGGCCGCGTCGACGTCGTCGACGTACACGTGCACGTGGCTGATGGAGATGTTCATGGCTCCGACCCTAGGCCGGGCCCTCGCCTGCGGCTTCTCGGAAACTGCTCTTCCGGGGCCGGGCGACCGTCATCGCCCGGCAGGTCGACATCTCGCGGAACTCGTCATGGTTGCGCGCACGGTACGCCGACGGGGTCTCGCCGACCAGCTCGGTGAACCGCGAGGAGAACGATCCGAGGCTCGCGCTGCCCACGGCGAAGCACACGTCGGTGACGCTCAGGTCGGTGTTGCGGAACAGCGCCTTCGCCCGCTCGATGCGCCGGGTCATCAGGTACGAGTACGGCGTCTCGGAGTACGCCTCGCGGAACCGCCTGCTGAAATGCGCTGTCGACATCAGGGCGGTCCGGGCGAGCGATTCCACGTCGAGGGGGCTCGCGTACTCCCGGTCCATCCGGTCGCGCGCACGCCTCAACCGTCGCAGTTCGTCGAGGTCGGCACCCATGCGCTCATTCTCCCAGTTGCCTGGACGTCGCCGCCGATCCAGGGACGCTCGCCGCCCGCGGTCGTAGCGTCGCATCCATGACCGAGTCGAAGGCGCCCGCTGGGTCGGGCGCGCACAACAGCCGCCGCCAGAACGCCGAGAAGGGCTTCACGGCCTCGAAACAGCTGACCGACAACCTGCAGAAGGTGCTCGTCGACCTCATCGAGCTCGCCGGTCAGGGCAAGCAGGCCCACTGGAACGTGGTGGGCCGCAACTTCCGTGACACCCACCGCATCCTCGATGAGATCATCGAGGCCGCGCGCGGGTTCAGCGACCAGATCGCCGAGCGGATGCGGGCGCTGCACGGCATCCCGGACGGCCGCAGCGATACGGTGGCGGCCTCCACCACGCTGCCCGAGTTCCCCAACGGCGAGGTGCTCACCGGCGACGTGATCGACCTGGTGACGGTGCGGCTCGAGGCCGTCGTCGGCACCATGCGCGAGGTGCACGACGATGTCGACGAGGAGGACCCGACGAGCGCTGACATCCTGCACGCGATCATCGAGAGCCTCGAGCAGTTCGCCTGGATGGTGTCGGCCGAGAACCGCAAGCCGGCCGCGACCCGCTCCTAAAAGCTCGCGCCGACCAGTTCGAGGCCGCGCCGCGTGATGGCCTCGAGGTCGGCGAGGTCCTGCCCGGCGGGGTCGAGCAGCGGGGCGCGGACGGGTCCGACGTTCTCGCCGCGAAGTCGCGCTCCCGCCTTGATCAGCGCGACGGCGAAGCCCGCTTGCCGGTCGCGCAGCCGCACGAGCGGGATGTAGAACTCGCGCAGCAGTTCGTCCATGGTGGCATCGTCGCCGGCCTTCTGAGCACGGAAGAACGCCGACGCGATCTCGGGGGCGAACGCGTGCGCGGCGGAGGAGTACGCGCTGATGCCGATGGCAGCGTAGGCGCGGGCCTGCATCTCGGCGGTGAGCGCGCCGTTGAAGAACAGGAATCCCTCGGGCGCCGCGAGCACGAGCTGCTGCAGCTGACCGTGGTCGCTGCGACCGTCCTTCAGGCCGATGACGTTGGGGAACGTGGCGACCTCGCGCAGGGTGTCGGAGGTGAACGAGACGAGCCCGCGCTGGTACACGACGAGGGGCAGCGGGGTGCGTGAGGCGATCTCTTCGACCTGGCGCACGATTCCGGCCGCCGGCGCCTCGACGAGGTAGTGCGGCAGCACGAGGGCGCCATCGACGCCGGCGTCCTCGGCGATCCGGGCGAACCGCGTGGCCTGCGCCCAGCCGTAGCCGACGCCGGCCAGCACGGGCACCCGGCCGGCGACGTGATCCACGGCGATGCCGACGAGCTCGGCGAACTCCTGCTCGCCGAGGGTGGGGAACTCTCCGGTGCCGCAGGCGACGAAAAGGGCCGAGGCTCCCGCGGCGATGTGCCGTTCGAGGTGGTCACGGTAGGCGCCGGGTTCGATGCGTGCGCCGTCGTCGCTGAAGGGAGTGAGCGGGAAGGCGAGCACGCCGGCGTCCATCGCGCTCGCCAGCCGGTCGCGGAAACGCTGGGATTCGGCGGTCAGGGTCGGGGCAGGGGACGGGCTCAATGCAACTCCATATGTAGACGGTGTTCTCTATACAAGACGCAGGCTACCTGATTAGATGGAACGCGAGCAACGGACGGATGCGCGATGACAGCTGACGAGACGGGCGGAGTGCGCCCGGTGAAGTCGGCCGTGTACGCCGTCGAGGTGCTCGAGTTCCTCGCCTCCCGGCAGAACAAGCCCGCGCGGCTGCGCGAGATCGGCGATGCACTCGGCATTCCGAAGAGCAGTCTCTACGCGCTGTTGCGCACCCTCACCGAACGCGGCTGGGTGCGGCGGGACGAGACCGGCACGCTGTACGGGGTCGGCATCCGGGCCCTGATGGCCGGAACCAACTACCTCGATTCCGATGCGCGGCTGCGATTCGTGCAGCCCTGGCTCGATGCCCTGAGCACCCAGCTCGACGAGACCCTGCACTTCGGCCGGCTCGACGGCGACGACATCGTCTACCTCGCCACCCGCGAGTCGACCCAGTACCTGCGCGCCATCAACCGGGTCGGCCGACGGCTTCCCGCCACGACGACCTCGCTCGGCAAGGCGATCCTCGCGCACCGATCCGACGATGAACTGCGCGAGACGCTGCCCGACCCCCTGCCCGGCCTCACGCCCGCGAGCATCACCGACCGCGCCGCGCTGCTGCGCGACCTCGCCCTCGCCCGCGAGCGCGGTTACGCCGTCGACCGCGAAGAGAACACGGCGGGACTCATGTGCTTCGGCTTCGCCGTGCATCACGGGACCGCCGTCGTCGACGCCCTCAGCTGTTCGGTGCCGCTGGCCCGCATGACCCCCGAGCGCGAGTCCGAGATCGTCGCCGCCATGTCGGCGGCCGTCGCCTCGATCGAGCGCACCGCCCCCGCCGACGACGGCTACGGCCCGTCGATCTGACCCCAAGGAGACCCGTGTCCGCTACCCCGACCGACCTCGATCACGTCGCCACGACTGCCGCGGCCGCCGCCGTGAGCTGGGCGGCCACGCCGCCGCGGGAGCGCGCGCGGGCCCTGGTCGCCGCCGCCGATGCCCTGGACTCCGCCGCCGCCGAGCTGATCGCGATCGCCGAAGAGGAGACCGGCCTCACCACCGCCCGGCTGACCGGCGAGCTGAAGCGCACCACCGTGCAGCTGCGCATGTTCGCCGACATCGTCGTCGACGGCGGGTACCTCGATGTGCGGATCGATGCGGCCGACCCGGACTTCGTCCTCGGACCGCGCCCCGACCTGCGCCGCTACCTCGTCCCGGTGGGTCCGGTGCTGAACTTCGCGGCCAGCAACTTCCCGTTCGCATTCTCGGTCGCCGGCGGCGACACCGCCTCGGCCCTCGCCGCCGGGTGCTCGGTGATCGTGAAGGCCCACTCGGGACACCCGCGGCTTTCGGTGCGCACCGGTGAGGTGGCGGCCGGCGCCCTCGAGGCCGCCGGTGCACCCGCCGGTGTGCTGCAGGTGGTCTCGGGACAACAGGCGGGCCTCGCCCTGCTGAAGGACGAGCGCATCGCCGCCGGCAGCTTCACCGGCTCGATCCGGGTCGGGCGGATGCTGGCCGATATCGCCGCGACCCGCCCCGTGCCGATCCCCTTCTTCGGCGAGCTGGGCAGCGTGAACCCCGCATTCGTCACCGCGCGGGCGCTCGCCGAGCGGGCCGAGCAGATCGCCGACGGCCTGGTGACCAGCGTCTCGGGGTCGGCCGGGCAGCTGTGCACCAAGCCGGGCTTCGTCTTCACCCCGCGCGGGGGTGCGCTCTCCGGCCTGGTCGCCGAGCGCGTGCAGGCGGCCGAGCACCGCCTGCTCAACCCCTCGATCACGGCCGGATACGCCGACCGGCGCGAGAGCATCCTGGCCACGCCCGGTGTCGAGGTGGTGGCCGGGGGCGGACTGCGCGTCGACGCGGACGGCCAGGGCTGGGCGACCCCGACGGTGGTGAGCGTTCCCGCGGCGACCCTGGTCGCCGAACGCGAGCGGCTGCTCGACGAGGCCTTCGGGCCGCTGACCGTGCTGGTCGAGTACGACGAGGCCGAGTCGCTGAGCGAGCTCGCCGACATGCTCTTCGAGGGCAACCTCACCGGCACCGTGCATGCCGGCGACGACGAGGACTCGCCCCAGCTGCGTTCGCTCATCGATTGGATCGCGGGGCACGCCGGACGCGTGCTCTTCGGCGGCTGGCCCACCGGCGTCGCCGTCACCGCCGCGCAACAGCACGGCGGCCCGTGGCCGGCCACGACCAACGATTCGGGCACGTCCGTCGGCGGCGCCGCGATCACCCGGTTCCTGCGACCCGTCGCCTACCAGGGGGTGCCGCAACGCCTGCTGCCCGAACCCCTGCGCGACGACAACCCGTGGGGAGTCCCCCAGCGGCGCACCCCCGCGGGCGACTCGCCGTCCTGGGGCGAGGCGTACCTCAGCGCCTGAGTCTCAGGCGTTCAGGAAGCGGCTCACCGCATCCGCCACAGCCACGGGGAATGCGCGCAGTTGCGTGAGATCGACCCACTCGTCCGCGGCGTGCAGTCCCCCTCCCGCCGGGCCGCAGACCACCGCCGGCACGCCGGCCTCCTGCCAGAGCGCCGACTCCATCCAGTAGGGCGCGCCGCGCGAGCCGGACGCGAGGGCGTCCCCGAGCGACCGGGCGAGTTCGGCGGCGGCACCCGAGTCGTCGGCCTGCCAGGCGTTGCGGGCGATCAGCTGATCGACGCTCCAGGTCACGGCGCCGCCGATGCCCGCGACGATGTCCCGTACCTCGCCGAGCGCGACATCGCTCGGCTCGCCCGGCAGCGTGCGGCGCTCGATCACGACCTCGGCGTCGGCGGCGACGGTGAACGGCGCGGATCCGGCCCGGGCCACCGTCGTCATGAGTGACCCGTGAGAGAGCAGCGGATGCGGGGCCGCCGCCGCCAGCTCGGCGTCACGCGCCGCCACCCCGGCGAGCAACGCCGTCATCGCCGGGATCACGTCGACGGACTCGGCCGGCTGAGAGGAGTGCGCGGCGCGCCCGGTGATCCCGACCCGCACCACCGCATACCCGCGGTGCGCGACGGCGAGGTCGTTCCAGGTCGGTTCGGCGATGAGGCACACGTCCATGCGCTCACCCTGCAGCGCCGCCAGCACCTCGACGGCGCCGGCGCTGCCGTCCTCCTCGTCCGCCACCAGCGTGACGATCAGCCGGCCGGGCAGGTCCGCCGCGGCGAGCGCCTCGGCCGCGACGATCAGCCCGGCGACCCCGCCCTTCATGTCGCTCGTCCCGCGTCCGGTCATCCGCTGCCCCTCGACACGCGGCTCGAACGGGGTGGCCATCCCCTCGACGCCGACGGTGTCGAGGTGCCCGTTGAGCACGACGGTGCGACCCGGGCGGGACCCTTCGTGGACGGCGATGACGCTCGGGCGCGACGGCGGCCCGACCGAGCGCACGGCGAAACCCGCGCGGGCGAGGCGGGCCGAGACGAATGCGGCGATCGCGGCCTCGCCCGCAGCCGCCGGCACCAGGCTCGGGCTCACCGAGTCGATCGCGACCAGCTCGGCGGTCAGCGCCACCACATCGCCCATGCGCTTCATCCAACCAGCACGACGAGCTGCTGGGTCGCCCGGGTCATCGCGACGTAGCGGTCGACGGCACCCTCGATCCCCGCGCCGAACGCCTCCGGATCGACGAGCACCACGAGATCGAACTCGAGCCCCTTCGCCTGCTCGGGGCTCAGCGAGCGAACCCGGTCGGAGGGGACGAATGCCGGGTCGCCGATGACGCACGCGACGCCGTCGGCGTGCTCCGCCATCCAGCCCTCGAGCACGGCTCCGAGCTCGTCGCGTGTGGCGTAGCGCACCGGGACCCCCGTGCTGCGCACCGAGGTCGGCACGTTGGCGTCGGGGATCGCCGCGCGGATGACCGGCTCGGCCGCGGCCATCACCTCCCCGGGGGTGCGGTAGTTGATGGTGAGGGATGCGATGGCCGCGCCCTCGATGCCGACGCGTTCCAGCCGCGCCGCCCAGGTCTCCGCGAAGCCGTGCCGCGCCTGGGCGCGGTCCCCCACGATCGTGAAGCTGCGCGAGGGGCAGCGGCGCAGCAGCATGCGCCACTCCGCATCGGTCAGCTCCTGCGCCTCGTCGACGACGATGTGCGCGAACGGGCCGGCCAGCGCGTCGGGGTCGGCGCTCGGGAGACCGGCGTCGTCGACCAGGGCGTCCTGCATCGCCTCCTGACGGAGCATGCCCATCACCCCGTCGCCGTCGTCCAGGTCGCGGGACTGCAGCAGGTGGTCGATGACGCGCGACATCTCCTCGCGCTGTGCGGCGACCTCGGCCGCGCGTCGGGCCTCCCGGCGGCCGGTTCCGGGATCGCCGATGCGCTGGCGGGCCTCATCGAGCAGCGGCAGGTCGGCGACCGTCCAGGCACGCGCGTCCGCGCGCTGCAGGGCCCGGATGCCGGCCTCGTCCAGGTGCGGAGCGCACAGTCGCAGGAACGCGGGCGAGGACCACAGGTCGCCGACCACCCCGGCCGGATCGAGCGTCGGCCAGGCGCGTGAGAACGCCCGGCGCAGGTCGGGGTTCCGGGCGAGGCCGGGCTCGCCCAGCATCTCCAGCAGCGTCTCCCAGACCTGCGCGCGAGCCTCGTTGTGCGGCAGGCCAGGTTCGGCCGAGGCGAACGCGTCGGCCCAGTCGGCCGGTGCGATGTGCACGTCGGCGTCGTCGGTCTCGATGACGGTCGTCGTGGCGGGCGGGCGCTCGTGGTACCGGACCGCGTTCTCGATGGCGCCCGACAGGCCGGCCTTCAGGGCGGCGACCACCGCATCCGGGTCGGAGGCCGCGCCGGCACCCTCGGGGACGAGGTCGCGCAGGGTGCTGATCTGCACCCCCTCTTCGCCGAGACTCGGCAGCACGTCCTCGACATAAGAGAGGTATGCGGGGCTCGGGCCGACGAACAGCACCCCGCCGTGGCGCCGATCGAGCAACGGATCGGAGTACAACAGGTATGCGGTGCGGTGCAGGGCGACCACGGTCTTACCGGTGCCGGGTCCGCCGTCGACCACCAGGGCGCCGCGCGATCCGGCACGGATGATCGCGTCCTGGTCGGCCTGGATGGTGCCAAGCACATCGCGCATCCGCGGCGACCGACTCGCGCCGAGGCTCGCGATGAAGGCCGACTGATCGTCGAGCGCCTGGCTGCTGCGCAGACCGTCGGCGGTGAATACCTCGTCCCAGTAGTCGGTGATGCGCCGCCCGCTCCAGCGGTAGCGACGGCGGCTGACCAGACCCATGGGGTCGCCGTGCGTCGCGCCGAAGAACGCGGCCGCGGCCGGCGAACGCCAGTCGACGAGCAGGCGCTCCCCCGCGCGGTCGGTCACCCCCAGCCTGCCCACGTAGACGGTCTCGCCGGCCTCGGTCACCATGCGGCCGAGGCAGAGGTCGACGCCGTACCGTTCGAGTGCGCGCAGACGGGAGGCCAGCCGGCGCACCTCCATGTCGCGCTCGAGGGCCTCACCGCCGGAACCGGGCCGGCTGCGCCGCGCGTCGGCGAGGCGCTCGGTGAGATCGGCGACGGTGTCATCGAGGCTGCGCCGGATGCGGGCGAACTGCCGCTCGTCCGGGTCGAGCTGCGCCGGATCGTCCTTCGCGGCCAGACGTTCGGGCAGGTCGAACACGCGGATGTGCAGAGTCACGGTCGTCGATTCTGCGCCCCCGAGGGGGCCTTGCGGCAAGCCCCACCCCCGCGCGTACACTGGAGGTACGGAGAGGGCGTCGCCCTCTCTTTCCGTTTCTGACGGGTCGTTTTCTCCGAGCCACCCGGGCACACGCTGGCCGACGCGTGCGAACCCGCCGGGCGTCGGCGCGCCCGACCTAGCGTGAAGAGATGACCCAGATCATCGAGACCATCGACGTCGACGTGCCCGTTGGCACCGCCTATAACCAGTGGACCCAGTTCGAGAAGTTCCCCCGATTCCTGGAGCATGTCGAGTCGATCACCCAGCAGGACGACACGCACCTGCACTGGCGCGTCAACATCGGCGGGCAGATCCGCGAGTTCGACGCGGTCGTGACCGAACAGCATCCTGACGAGCGCGTCGCCTGGACCAGCACCGGCGGTGAGGTCGACCACGGCGGTGTCGTGACCTTCCACAAGCTCGACGACGCGAAGTCCCGGATGACGGTGCAGATCGACTGGGAGCCGGACGGCCTGCTGGAGAAGATCGGGTCGGTCGCCGGGGTCGCGAACCACGCCGTCAAGGACGCGCTCGAGCACTTCAAGAAGTACATCGAGTCGCGCGGCGGCGCCGACGGAGCCTGGCGCGGCGACGTCGAGGCGTAGCGCTTCTCCCGTCCCCGCCCCCGCGGTACTCTTGCACCGCACGATCGAGCCACGGGGAGCGAGATGGGCACTCTCTATTACGGCGCCGCGAGGACCGCGGTCCAGATCGATGACCGCGTGCTGGCACACGTCAAGGTGCTGATCGGATCGAAGCTGCGGCGCAACGAGCCGTTCCTGCTGTCGTGGCAGGAGTCGGCGGCCGAGGGGCATGGGCGCACCAGCGTGTGGATCCACCCGCACACCGACCTGATCTACCGCTTCGACGGCAACCGACCGCCGGAACTCGACGCGGCGCTTCTGGAGCAGATGTCGGACGAGGCCCTCTCGCAGACCGGCGTCCACATCGAAGCGGGCATGCCCCGCTTCTCGGGGCGCTGAGATGGGCAAGCTCATCTACGGCGCCATCCAGCGTCAGATCGTCATGGACGACCGGCTGCTCGCGCATCTGGAGGCCGTCGTGCTGTCACGCCTGCGCCGCAACAACGCGTTCGCGCTGCGCTGGAAGGAACGCTCCGACACCGGGGAAGGACGGCGCACCGTGTGGGTGCATCCCGCCGCCGACCTCTACTTCGAATACGACAGCGCGAACCCCGGCGAGATGGACAGGGAACTGCTCGACGGGCTCGCGAAGGCGGCGGACTCGAACCAGGGCATCAACCTGCAGTTCGACGCCAGCGACGCCATCTGGGTCGCGGATTCCTGATCAGCTCTCCCAGCCCCGCATCTGGGCGATGCGCGCCTCGATGTCGGCGGTGAACTCCGCGCCATCGGGCTCATTCCGGGTGTCTTGGACGGGGACCGACAGCAGCTGACTCGCCGGGCCGACCAGCAGCCGGATCTGCCCGAGCCCCACCGCGGGGACGACGATCGCGGCCGCGTGGTGGGCGTTGCCCAGCGCCGCGGCGTAATCCAGCAGCGCGTCGGCGACGACGTCACTGGTGACGAAGTTGCCCCCGGCGTAGCTCACAAGTCTCATGCGACCAGCCTGGCGGCTCAGGCCGATCCCGAAAACGGCATTGCGCAGCAGGCAGGAACCGGCTACGGCACACTTCGCCCCCGCACGCAAGGGGAGCGACGCGGTGCGCCCCGGCCGCGAGACTCGGGAACGAAACCAAGGGGGCGCCATGACAGAACTCGAACTCCACACGGTCCCGCGACCGCGTCACTCCAGCGGCCGCAGCGCGCCGCCGCCGCTCTACGTGTGGCCGATCGTGGCCATGCTGGCGATGCTGCCGGTGTTGGTGCTGCTGATCGTCGCGCTGGTCACCTGAGATGGCGGGCGAAGAAGCGCGCGGCGTCTTCGCCCGCGAACTGCGGGACCCCGGTGTGGCCGCCCATGTTGGCATACAGGGTCTTCTCGAGCGACCCGAACGCGTCGAAGAGGTCGAGCGCCATCCGGCGGTCGTTTCCCTCGTCGTCCCATTGCAGGAGGACGTGCAGCGGGATCGTGACGCGACGCGCGTCCTCCATCGTCGTGCGCGGCACATAGCTGCCGGCGAAGAGACCGGCCGCCACGATACGTGAGTCGATCGCGGCCAGGCGCGTGCCGACCGCGATCACCCCGCCGGAGAATCCCACGCGCGCGCCGAGCTCCGGTAGCTCGAGGAGCGCGTCGAGCGCGGCCTGCCACTCCGGGACCGCCTGATCGACAAGAGGGAGGATCAGCCGGTCGATGACCTCGTCCGCGGGCTTCTCGCCGGCAGCGATCGCGCGGGCGAGGTCCGCCCGTGCCTCCTCCGCCCCGGGCAGCGGGGTCCGCCCGCCCGCTCCCGGGGGCTCGAGGGCGACCGCGGCGAAGCCATCCGCTGCTGCGCTCCGCGCCCGTGCGGCGAGCCGGGGGTACATCCGGCGCATCCCCAGCCCGCCCGGCTGGCCCATGAGGATGAGGGGAACCGGCGACGAGGGGGAAGCCGCTCGCGGAGTCCACAGGATGCCGGGAACATCACCGAGCGTGAACTCGCGCTCGGTGATGCCGTCGAGATCCTGTTCCGAGGTGAAGTGCATGGCGGTGCCTTTCGGGAGCGCTGCGGACGTCCCGCTCATCGTCGCACTCGGCGCCCCGAGCCGACGCCTAGCATGACCATGTGAGAGATTCCCCGCGCCGGCGACCGAGCCTCGCCGACGTCGGTCGCTACGCAGGCGTCTCGCATCAGACCGTCTCACGGGTTCTCAATGATGCGGCCCTCGTGAAGCCTGAGACCCGCGAGCGGGTGGAGGCCGCGATCCGTGAGTTGGGTTATCGCCCGAACCGCTCCGCGCGCTCGCTCGTGCGCAGCCGCACCGAGTCGATCGGCGTCATCAGCATGGGCGGGCCGGGGGCCAACCTGCTCGCGGTCGTGATGCGCGGCGTGTTCGCTGAGGCCGCCGCCGCCGGCCTCAGCGTGACCGTGGCGAACGTCGAGTTCGAGCCGGGCGCCGACGACGCCCGCCGCCTCGTCGACGAGGCGTTCGACCGGCTCGTCTCGGAGGGCGTCGACGGCATGCTGCTGGTCTCGGCCTCCACCGACGTCGAGGACGCCATCCGGTCCAAGGTGCATGAGTTGCCGATCGTGCTGGTGTTCGGCGAGGCGATGGCGGGTGCAGGCATCGTCACCGTCGACCCCGAGCACGGCGGGTCCCTCGCCGGGCATCACCTGCTCGGCCTCGGTCACACGGTGATCGCCCACGTCGGCGGGCCGGCCGACCGCTTCGATGCCCGCGGGCGCGAGGCGGGCTTCCGCGCGGCGCTCGCCGAGCGCGGGCTCACCCCGGCCGCGGTGGAGCGCGGGGACTGGAGCTCCGACTCCGGCTACCGCGCCGGGCTGACCCTGCGCGAGCGCCACGACATCACGGCGGTCTTCGTCGCCAACGACGAGATGGCGCTCGGGCTGCTGCACGCACTCGCGGAGGCCGGCCGGCGCGTTCCCGAGGAGGTGTCGGTGGTCGGGTACGACGACAATCCCGATGCCGCGCACTACCGCCCCCCGCTCACCACTGTCCGGCAGGATCTGGCGGAGATCGGCCGGCGCAGCGTGCGGGCGCTGACGGCGGCCCTCGAATCCGGCGCCGGCGCGTCGGTGACGCTCGAGCCCGAGCTCGTGGTGCGGGGCTCGACCCGGTCGGTCAGCCCGGCGTGACCCGGCGCGTCGAGTCGCGCACCACCAGCGTCGTCGGCAACGGGGTCGATTCGGACACGTCGTCCGGATCCTCGATCGCGATCAGCACCTTCTGCATGATCAGCCCCCCGAGCGCCGCGAAGTCCTGACGCACCGTCGTGAGCGGCGGACGGAAGTACGGCGCCTCCGGCACGTCGTCGAATCCGACGACGCCGACGTCCTCCGGCACGGCCAGACCGCGCTCGTCGAGCGCCGAGATCAGCCCGAGGGCCATGTAGTCGTTCGCCACGAAGATCGACGAACCCGGCTCGATCCCCGCCATCCCCAAGCCGAGCTCGTAGCCGCTGCGGGCGGACCAGTCACCGTGCACCACCTCGGCGGCCGGGAGCCCGTGGTCGAGCAGTTCGTCGCGCCAGCCGCGCAGCCGTTCGATGGCATCCGGGGCCGTCGGCGGGCCGGCGAGGTGCAGAACCGAGGTGTACCCGCTCTCGACCAGGTGCCGCACGGCCGATCTCGCGCCCCGGTACTGATCGAGCGAGATCATCGACGTGGTGCGCCGGCCGGAGGCCGCGACGACGACCATCGGGGTGCCGAGCTCGAGCGCCCGGACCACCTCGAGCACGGCGATGTCGGCCACCAGCAGGACGATGGCGTCGACGCGCTGACGCAGAAGCGACTGCACGATGTCGCGCACCCCGCTCGGGTCGGCATCGAGCGCGCTCACCGTGTCGACGCTGAAGCGGGCGGCGCGCGCCGCGACGTTGAAGTTGATCGCCGTCGACGTCGGTCCGTACTCCGAGGTGCCGGGGGTGATCAGCCCGATCGTGCGCGACCGGCGGGTGACCAGGGCCCTGGCCGCCGGCGACGGGCTGTAGCGCAACTGGGCGATGGCCTGCTCGACCCGCACCCGGGTGGCCGGCCGGACGTTCGGCACGTTGTTGATGACGCGCGAGACCGTCTGGTGCGACACCCCGGCGAGCCGCGCCACGTCGAAGATGTTCGCCGCGCGCGGGGCCTGTTCAGGCTCGGTCATCGGCTTTGGCGATCGTGGCCAGCAGGGTCTCCAGGGTCAGCCGTTCGGCGGGCAGGGTATCGACGAGCCGGCCGTCGCGCAGCAGCATCACCCGCGTCGAGACGCGCAGCACCTCCTCCAGCTCGGCCGAGATGAAGACCACCGCCATGCCGTTCTCGGCGAGCTCGTCCACGAGCCGCTGGACCTCGACCTTCGCCCCGATGTCGATGCCGCGGGTCGGTTCGTCGAGCACCATGACGCGCGGCGCCAGCGCCAGCAGCCGGGCCAGCAGCACTTTCTGCTGGTTGCCGCCCGAGAGCAGACCGGCCGGCTGCTCGATGGCCGTCGGCCGGATGCCGAGGGCGTCCACCCAGCTGGCGGCCAGCTCCCGCTGACGGGTCAGCCGCATCCGCCGGAAGATGCCGCGCTGCGCCTGCAGCGAGATCGTGATGTTCTCGCGCACCGTCAGCTCGCTGATGATGCCCTCGGTGCGCCGGTTCTCGGAGGAGTAGGTCAGTCCGAGGGCGATGGCCCGGCGCGGGCTTCCCGGCGCCACCGCGGCGCCCTCGAGGGTGATGCGGCCGGCATCGGGACGATCGATCCCGGTCAGCATGCGGGCCACTTCGGTACGGCCCGAGCCCAGCAGCCCGGCGATCCCCAGCACCTCGCCCTCGGCCAGGTCGGCGTCGATGCCGTGCACCCGGCCACGCGTGAGGCCACCCGCGCGCAGCACGGCCCCGCGCGCGTCGCCGGTGATCGCGGGGCGTGACGGGATGGCCAGCTCGTCGCCCGAGCGGCCCAGCATCTTCTGGACCAGATCGATCCGCAGCAGCTCGCGGGTGAGGTACTCGCCGACCAGGCGCCCGTTGCGCAGGACCGTCACCCGGTCGCAGATCTCGTAGACCTGGTCGAGGAAGTGCGAGATGAACAGGATCGCGACGCCCCGGTCACGCAGGTCCCGCAGGATCCGGAACAGCTCACCGACCTCGTCGGTGTCGAGGCTCGAGGTCGGCTCGTCGAGCACCAGCACGCGGACCTCGCCCGAGACCGCGCGAGCGATGGCCACCAGCTGCTGCACGGCGACGGCGTGCGAGCCGAGCAGCGACGACGGGTCGATGCGCACGCCCAGCTCGGCCAGCACTGCGGCCGCCTCGCGGTGCATCGCACCCCAGTCGATGACCCCGCGGCGGCGGGGCTCCCGGCCGAGCATGATGTTCTCGGCGACGGTGAGGTTGGGCAGCAGGTCGATCTCCTGGTACACGGTGCGGATCCCGGCCCGCTGAGCTTCGGCCGGCGTCGCGAACGCGACCACCTCTCCGTCGAGGGTGACGGTGCCCTGATCGAACGGGCGCGCTCCCGTGATCCCCTTGATCAGGGTCGACTTGCCCGCCCCGTTCTCACCCATGAGCGAGTGCACCTCGCCCGGGAACATCCGGAACGCCACGTCCTCGAGCGCCGGCTCGGCCTGGAACCGGACCGTGGCGCCCTGTACCTGCAGGATCGGCGCCGGCTGCGAGGACATGGTGCTCATCCTGTCACCAGCCCCGCGGTCAGCGGCGTCGGGAACGCGCGACGATGAGGCGCTGGACGACGACGAAGAGCAGCAGCAGCCCGCCGATCGTGATGCGGGTCCAGGACTGCTCGGCGCCGAGGAACGAGATGGCGGTCTTGATGGTGCCGTAGACGAACACGCCGATCATCGACCCGAGCACGAAACCGCTGCCGCCGGTGAGCAGGGTGCCGCCGATGACGACGGCGGCGATGGTGTCCAGCTCGGTGCCGATGCCGTTCAGCGGGTACGACGCCCCGGTGTACGCCGTGAAGACGACGCCGGCCAGGCCCGCGCACAACCCGCTCACCACGTAGGCCAGCAGCTTGGTGCGGACCACGGGCAACCCCATCAGGCGGGCCGACTGCTCGTTCCCGCCGATCGCGTAGATGGTGCGCCCGAAGCGGGTGTAGGCCAGCACGAGAGCACCCGCCACCACGACGAGGATCGCGATGATGCCCGTGGGCGTGATGAACCAGCTCCCGGGTGCGGCCTGGATCCGCGTGGACTGCAGCCAGAGGATCCCCGCATCGTCGACCCGGATCGAGGCGAGGCTCACCATGAACGCCAGCCCGCGTGCGGCGAACATCGCCGCGAGCGACGCGATGAAGGGCTGCACATCGAAGTACTGCACGAGCACCCCGACGCCGAGTCCCATCGACGCACCGAGGACGAGCATCACCGGGACCACGACCGGCGCCGGGACACCGTCGCGCAGCATGCTGGCCCCGAGCATGCCGGTGAACGCCATGACGGCCCCCACCGACAGGTCGATGCCCCCGGTGAGGATCACGAACGTCATCCCCACGGCGAGGATCAGCAGATAGGCGTTGTCCAGCAGCAGCGACGAGATCACGCGCGGGGTGAGGAAGTTGCCGAAGTACGCCTGAGCGCCGGCGAACATCAGCACCAGGATCAGGAGCGCCGCGAAGAACGGCACCCACGAGGCGCGCCTGCTCAGGAAGCGCTGGATCGCCGTCCCCAGCGTGGGGCGTTCGAGCATCGACTGATCGGTCATGAGGGTGCCACCTCCGAGCCCTCGGTGTCGCGGGACGCCGCCGGCCTGACGCGCCACCGCGTCGACCGCGCCACCCAGCCGCGCAGTCGCGGGGACTGCACCAGGACCACGATGACGACGACGATCGCCAGGAAGAGCGGGCTGACCGCGGGCGGAACCCCGAGGAAGGTGATCGTCGACTTCAGGGTCTGGATGGTGAAGACGCCGACGACGGTGCCCGCCAGGCTGAACTTGCCGCCCATCAGAGACGTGCCGCCGAGCACGACGGCCAGGATCGCGTCGAGTTCGATGTACAGGCCTGCCGCGTTCGCATCCGCCGCCATGATGTTCGAGCTGTACAGGATGCCGGCGAGCCCGGCGAGCAGGCCGCTCACCGCATACGCGGCCCAGATGATGCCGCGCGAGCGCACGCCGGCCAGCCGGCTCGCCTCGGGATTGATGCCGACCGCCTCGGTCAGCATGCCGAGCGCGGTCCGGCGTTCGATCAGGGCCACGATCGCGACGGCCGCGAGAGAGACGTACAGCGCGAACGGCAACCCGAAGACGTACCCCTGCGCGATGAAGCGGTAGGGGTCGCTGTTGATCGTGGTGATGAAGCCCCCGGTGATCAGCAGCGCGATGCCGCGGCCGGCGAGCATCAGCACCAGCGTCGCGATGATCGGCTGGATGCCGATGACCGACACCAGGAAGCCGTTCCAGAGTCCCAGCACGAATGCCACCAGCACCCCGGTGACGATCGCGATCAGGACGGTGCCCATGCCGTCCGGGTCGGGCGAGCCCTCGATGATGGTGAGGGCGACGGCGCCCGAGACCGCCATGATCGCCCCGACCGAGAGGTCGATGCCGCGCGTTGCGATCACGATGGTCATGCCGAGCGCGACGAGCATGAGCGGTGCGCTGTTGCGCAGGATGTCGATCAGCGGGCCGTAGAGCTGCCCGCCCTGGACGGTGACAGCGATGAACGAGGGCCGCGCGACCGTGTTGACGATGACGAGCACCAGCAGGGCGGCGATCGGCCAGAACAGCCGGTGCCTCAGGACGTTCATCATGCGACGGTCTCCGCGATCTCGTGCCGGGCGATGTAGTCGACGAGGTCGGCGACATCGATGTCGTGTGAGACGAGTTCACCGATCTTACGGCGGTCGCGCATCACGACGACGCGCTGCGAGATCCGCAGCACCTCCTCCAGCTCGGAGGAGATGAACACCACGGCGAGGCCCTGACCGGCGAGTTCGGCGACCTTGCGCTGGATGTCGGCCTTCGCCCCGATGTCGATGCCACGGGTCGGCTCGTCGAGGATGATCAGCTGAGGGGCCGTCGCCAGCCAGCGGGCCAGCAGCACCTTCTGCTGGTTGCCGCCCGAGAGATCCCGGACCAGGCGGTTCGGATCGGACGGGCGCACCCCGAGGGCTGCGGCGTAGTCCGCGAAGACCGCGAGGGCCTCCGCCCGGCGGACCTTGCGCAACCAGCCCCGCTTGGCCTGGATGCCGAGCACGATGTTCTCGGCGACGGTGAGGTCGCCGATGATGCCCTCGGCGCGACGATCCTCCGATGAAAACGCGATGCGGTGATCGATGGCGTGGCGGGGGGAGGTGATGCGCGCCGCCTTGCCCCGGATGCGGACGCGGCCGGAATCGGGGCGCACGGCACCGTAGACGAGCCGGACCAGTTCGGTGCGGCCCGAGCCCAGCAGGCCGGCGATGCCGACCACCTCGCCGTCGAACACCTCGAGGTCGGCGGGGGCGAGCATCCCGTGTCTGCCGAGCTCTGCCGCGTGGAAGACCGGCTCGGCGTCGCGGTCGATCTCTCTCACGGCGGTGCGCGACAGTGCCGAGAGCTCGTCGAGCTCTCGCCCGATCATGAGCGAGATGAGTTCGGCGCGCGGCAGTTCGGCTGCGGGGTACTCACCGACGAGCGCGCCGTTGCGCAGCACGGTGAGGCGGTCGGAGATCTCGTACACCTGGTCGAGGAAGTGGGTGACGAACAGGATGGCGACGCCGCGCGCGCGCAGGTCGCGCATCACGGCGAACAGCTGCTCGACCTCGCCGCGGTCGAGACTGGAGGTGGGCTCGTCGAGCACCAGGACGCGAGACTCGGTGACCATCGCGCGGCTGATCGCGACGAGCTGCTGGACGGCGATGGAGTGCGTGGCCAGCAGGGAGTGGGTGTCGATCTCGAGCCCGAGCCCGGCCAGATGGCGGGCGGCGTCGCGATGGGTGGCCCGCCAGTCGATGCGCCCGGCGGTGCGGACCTCGTGGCCGAGCATGACGTTCTCGCCGACGGTGAGATTGGTACAGAGGTTGATCTCCTGGTACACCGTCGAGATCCCGGCCGCCTGGGCGTCGGCGGTGGTGCGGAACTCGCGTTGCCGCCCCCCGACGGTGATCGTGCCGGCGTCGATCGCGTAGACCCCGGTGAGCGCCTTGATGAGGGTCGACTTGCCGGCTCCGTTCTCGCCCATCAGGGTGTGGATCTCGCCGGGTCGCAGCGTGAAGTCGACGCCCACGAGCGCCTTGACCCCGGGGAACTCGATCGTGATGCCGCGCATCTCCACGACGGGTGCGACTTCGGTGTCGGCCAGCATGATGTCCTTCGATATTGCAGCGGAGTCCCGCCGGGGACCCTGGGGGCGGGCCCCCGGCGGGAGGGTGTGACGGGGGTCAGTACGGGCGGGTCGGCAGGAGCTCGATGGCGTCCTCCTGCGTGAACTCGCCGTCCTCGACGATCGTCGCCTTGTCGACGCTCTCGCCGTTCAGGACCGCCTTGACCACGGCGGCGACCTTCTCACCCAGCAGCGGGTTGCACTCGACGATGTAGTTGAACTCGCCGTCGGCCAGCGCCTGCATGCCGTCGTGGACCGCGTCGATCGTCACGATCTTGATGTCCTCGCCGGGCACCAGGCCGGCGGCCTTGATGGCGTCGAGGGCACCGAGGCCCATGTCGTCGTTGTGCGCGAACAGCAGGTCGATGTCGCTTCCGTACTTCTGCAGGAAGCCCTCCATCACCTTCTTGCCGCCGTCACGGGTGAACTCGCCGGTCTGCGAGTCGAGGACGTTGATCGAGGTGCCCGAGATGGCGTCCGCGAACCCGGTCGCGCGGTCCAGGGCGGCCGACGAACCGGTCGTGCCCTCCAGGACCACCAGGTTGGTGGCCTCGGCACCGAAGTTGTCGGCGACCCACTTGCCGGCGCGCTGGCCCTCGAGCTCGAAGTCCAGACCGACCCAGCTCTCGTAGAGGTCGTCGCTCGCCGAGACCGTGCGGTCCTCGAGCACCACGGGGATGCCGGCGTCCTTCGCCTCCTTGAGCACGTCGTCCCAGCCGTCCACCGTGATGGGCGCGATGACGATGGCGTCGACGCCCTGGTTGATGAACGAGCGGACGGCCGCGATCTGGGCCTCCTGCTTGTTGTCGGCTGCGTTGAACACGAGCTTGAAGCCGTTCTCCTCCGAGAACGCCTCCTTCATCGACTCGGTGTTCGCGCTGCGCCATCCGCTCTCCGAGCCGGTCTGCGCGAAGCCGACGGTGATGAGGCCGTCATCGGCTCCGCCACCGGATCCTGCGCAGCCGGTCAGCGCCAGCGCGACAGCGCTGATCGCGACGAGCCCGCCGAGAATCTTCTTCATACCCAAAACCTCCTTGTTCGGGACCCGGCAGGGCCGGGGTCGTGGCATTCGTTGCCCGTCATCACCACCTCGATGACGTTGCGACATGTTAGCGCTCACATTCCGCCGACTCGCAAGGCGATTTGATCACGGTTCGATAACGAGAGCGCGGTCATGGCCGGTATTCCGGGGATTCGGCGCCCCAATCGGCGGGATCGGCAGAGCGGAACGGCGTGTTCCGAGTGAGCGATAACACGGGCGTCGGCGCCGGTTTCGGGGCGGATGTCGCCCGCGCGGGCGGCACCACCGGCGACGGCGACCACCCCGCCGCCCGAGATGACTGGATTTCCAGCGATGTTAGCGATAACATCGCTGCTCAGCCAGGGAGGGCGCATGACAGACGAGACCGAGGAGGCCATCTCGGCCGTCCGCGATGAGGTCACCCGGCTGCACGCCGAACTCGTCCGCGCCGGCCTCGTCGTCTGGACCGGCGGCAACGTCTCGGGGCGGGTGCCCGGCACCGACTACTTCGTGATCAAGCCGTCCGGGGTCCCCTACGACGAGCTCACCCCCGCCGACATGATCGTCTGCGATCTCGACGGTCGCGTGGTGGCCGGCACGCTCGGCAGCCACCGCAGCCCCTCCAGCGACACCGCGGCGCACGCGTACGTGTACCGGCACATGCCCGAGGTCGGCGGGGTCGTCCACACCCACTCGCCCTACGCCGTGGCGTGGGCCGCCCGTGCGGAGCCGATCCCCTGCGTGACCACCGGCATGGCCGACGAGTTCGGCGGGCCCATCCCGGTCGGTCCATTCGCCGTCATCGGCGACGACTCGATCGGGCGCGGCATCGTCGAGACCCTGCGGGGTCATCGGTCCCGCGCCGTGCTCATGCAGAACCACGGGCCGTTCACCATCGGGGTGACGGCACGCGACGCGGTGAAGGCGGCCGTGATGTGCGAGGACGCGGCGCGAGCGGTGCACCTCGCCCGCCAGGGCGGGGAGCCCGTTCCGATCCCGCAGGATCGCATCGACGCGCTGTACGCGCGCTACCAGGGCGTCTACGGCCAGAGCACCGACGTGCGGCGATGAGCGACGCCATCGCGAACGGGCGCGCCGTCCTCGGAATCGAGCTGGGCTCCACCCGCATCAAGGCGTGCCTGATCGGTGACGACGCGACGGACATCCTCGCCACCGGGACGCACGAGTGGCAGAACTCCCTCGTCGACGGATCCTGGACCTACGCCGACGAAGAGATCTGGTCCGGGCTGCAGGCTGCCTACGCGGACCTGGTCGCCGACGCCCGCGCGCGGCACGGCGGCGCCCCGCAGACCCTCGCGGGCATCGGCATCTCGGCGATGATGCACGGCTACCTGGCGTTCGATGCGCGGGGCGAGCTGCTCGTGCCCTTCCGCACCTGGCGCAACACCTCGACCGGCGAGGCGGCAGCGGAGCTCACGGCGCTGTTCGGGGTGAACATCCCGCTGCGCTGGTCCATCGCCCACCTGCACCAGGCCGTGCGCGACGCGGAGCCCCACCTCGATCGTCTGGCCTCGCTCACCACCCTGGCGGGGTATGTCCACCGCCGCCTCACCGGCGAGAACGTGCTGGGCGTCGGCGACGCATCCGGCATGTTCCCCATCGGCGCCGGCACGTCCGACTACGACGACGAGCTGGTCGGGCGCTACGACGCACTGGCCGGCGGGGCCGTCCCTCCGCTGCGGAATCTGCTGCCCCGCGTGCTGCCCGCGGGCGCCCCGGCAGGGCGGCTCACCGCGGAGGGCGCCGCATGGCTCGACCCCACCGGAACCCTGCAGCCGGGTGCGGCGTTCTGCCCGCCCGAGGGCGATGCGGGCACCGGCATGGTCGCCACCGCTGCCGTCGCCCCCGGCACCGGCAATGTCAGCGTCGGCACGAGCGTGTTCGCGATGGTGGTGCTCGACCGGCCGCTTCGGCGCCCGCACCCCGAGCTCGACATCGTCACCACGCCCGCCGGCGACGCGGTGGCCATGGTGCACTGCAACAACGGCGCGAGCGAGCTCGCCGCCTGGGCGGGCATGTTCCGCCGGTTCGCCGAGGCCGCCGGAACCCCTCTCGATGACGACGCCGTGTTCGACGTGCTGTTCCGCGAGGCGGTGGAGGGCGAGCCCGACGCGGGCGGACTGCTCGCCTACAACCACCTCTCCGGCGAACCCGTCGTCGACCTCGCCGAAGGCCGGCCCCTCTTCCTCCGCACGCCCGACAGCCGGTTCACCCTGGCCAACGCGATCCGAGCCCAGCTCTACGGCGTCTTCGCGAGCCTGGCCCTCGGCATGCGCGCCCTCACCGGCGAGGGCGTGCGCATCGACCGGATGTCCGCCCATGGCGGAGTCTTCCGCACCGCCGGAGTCGCCCAGCGCTTCGTCGCGGCGGCCCTCGACGCGCCCGTCGCTGTGATCGACGGCGCAGCAGAGGGCGGCGCCTGGGGTGCCGCCGTGCTGGCCGCGTACGCCGCCACCCCCGACCGCCCCGCGCTCGGCGACTACCTGCGCGACACCGTCTTCGCCGGCACGGTCGCGCAGGTCGCCGACCCCGACCCGGATGACGTGGTCGGTTTCGCCACCTACCTCGCCCGCTACGAGGCGGGCCTCGCCGTCGAACGCACCGCAGCCACCACCCTCTGACCCGTCCCGGAAGGACTCGCATGACCCGCTCGATCATCCCCGACCTGTCGTCGAAGACGGTGTGGTTCCTCACCGGCAGCCAGGGGCTCTACGGCGAGGAGACCCTGCGGCAGGTCGCGGAGCAGTCGCGCGCGGTCGCGGCGGGCCTCGGCGACGCCCCCGGCATCCCGGTGCATGTCGAATGGAAACCGGTGCTGACCGACAGCGACGCCATCCGGCGCATCATGCTCGCTGCCGATGCCGACGACGACGTCATCGGGGTGATCGCCTGGATGCACACCTTCAGTCCGGCGAAGATGTGGATCGCGGGACTCGACGCGCTGCGTAAGCCCCTGCTGCACCTGCACACCCAGGCGAACGTCGCGCTGCCCTGGGGCGAGATCGATTTCGATTTCATGAACCTCAACCAGGCGGCGCACGGCGACCGCGAGTTCGGCTACATCGAGACCCGGCTGGGCCTCGCGCGCACCACCGTCGTCGGTCACGTCAGTGACCCGGTGACCACGGATCGGGTCGGCGTCTGGGCCCGCGCGGCGGCGGGGCGGGATGCGACCCGCGGCATGCGCGTCGCCCGCTTCGGAGACAACATGCGCTACGTCGCCGTGACCGAGGGCGACAAGACCGAGGCGGAACTGCGGCTGGGAGTCCAGGTGAACACCTGGGGTGTCAACGACCTCGTCGAGGCGGTCAACCGGGTGCCGGATGCCGAGGTGGACGCCCTCGTCGAGGAGTACGCAGACCAGTACGACGTGGTGCCCGAGCTGCTGCCGGGCGGCGAGCGTCACACGTCGCTGCGGGATGCGGCGCGAATCGAGGCGGGTCTGCGCGGCTTCCTGGAGGCCGGCGGCTTCACCGCGTTCACCGACTCGTTCGAGGATCTCGGCGCTCTCGCGCAGCTTCCGGGCGTCGCGGTGCAGCGGCTCATGGCCGACGGGTACGGCTTCGGCGCGGAGGGCGACTGGAAGACCGCGGTGCTGGTGCGCACGGCGGCGGTCATGGGCGCGGGGCTGCCGGGGGGCGCATCGCTGATGGAGGACTACACCTACCACCTCGAACCCGGCAACGAGCTCATCCTCGGGGCGCACATGCTCGAGGTCTCGCCGTCGCTGAGTTCGGCACGGGCGTCGCTGCAGATCCATCCGCTCGGCATCGGCGGCAAGGACGACCCGGTTCGGCTGGTCTTCACCGCCGACCCCGGCCCGGCCGTGGTCGTGGCGCTCAGCGACATGCGCGAGCGCTTCCGCCTGGTCGCGAACGTCGTCGACGCGGTGCCGCTGCCCGAGCCGATGCCGAAGCTCCCCGTCGGGCATGCCGTGTGGTCGCCGCGTCCGGACTTCCGCACCTCGGCGACCGCCTGGCTCACCGCCGGCGCCGCGCACCACACGGTGATGTCGACCCAGGTCGGGGTGGAGGTGTTCCGCGACTTCGCCCGCATGTCCGGCATCGAGCTGCTGGTCATCGACGAGTCGACGACGCTTCCGGCGTTCGAGAGCGAACTGCGCGCCAACGCCGCCTACTACCGGCTGGCGCAGAGTCTCTAGTGCGCGGCGGTGAACCGCGCGCGCCGGTGCCGCGGGGCCTCGACCTCGTCGACGATGGCGACCGCCAGGTCGGCCGCCGAGATGGTCGAGGAGCCGTCCTCGGCGCGTAGCAGCACGTCGCCGCCCAGCCGGTAGGTTCCGGTGGCTGGCGCCGGAGCCCACGCCCCGAAGGTCTCGGGCGGGCTCACGTAGAACCAGTCGACGGTCTCGGGCGTCGCGCGCAGGTCGTCCAGGATCTGCAGGCCGGTCTCGATCTCGGGGCGGACCTCCGCCGGCACGTGCTCCTTGGTGGTGTCCCAGAGCCGGGGGCCGCCGGGCTCCACGAGCAGCGAGGAGGCGCCGCCGACGTGCGCCAGCCGGGTACCGGTGCCGTCGACCCGCCGCGCCAGCTCGTGGATGATGGCCTCGACCTGGCCGGCCATGTCACCGCGCGGCGAGAGCGCGCTGATGACCACATCGCGACCGGGCACGACCGCGTCGAGCACCGCCGCATCCTGCACAGAGCCGGTGACGTAGTCGATGCCGGCGACGGGCGTCTCGGGAGCCGTGCGACTCACCGCCGTCACCTCGTGCCCACGTTTCGCCGCCTCCGCGGCGATTGCCGCTCCCGCGTAGCCCGTGCCGCCGAGGACCGTGATGCGCGCCACCCTGAACTCCCTTACTCTCTTTCGGTAACCGAACGACCGTAACCCGGCCCCGGCGTGCACGGAAGTAGGCACTTCCGGGTAAGAGAGGAACCCCGCAGTGACCACCGGATCGTGGGACCCGTACCGTCGCGACTGCCCGTCCCGGCGCCTGCTCGACCGCATCGGAGACCGCTGGACGGTGCTCATCGTGGTCGCCCTCGACGACGGGCCGCGGCGCTTCGGCGAACTCGCGGCCGAGATCGAGGGCATCTCGCAGAAGATGCTGACCCAGACCCTGCGCTCCCTCGAGCGCGACGGGTTCCTCACCCGCACCGCCTACGCGGTCGTTCCGCCGCACGTCGAGTACGCGCTGACCGACCTCGGACGCTCGCTGCAGCAGCAGGTCCGCGCGCTCGAACGCTGGGCCATCGAGCACATGGATGTCGTGACGCAGCGCCAGGCGGAGTACGACCGCGCGACGTGAGGCGGCGGCTCAGGCAGCCAGGTGGAACGTCTCGGCGAAGCGCCCGAGCAGCAGCCTGCGCCCGCCGAGGACCTCGACGACACCGGTCTCGATCGCCCGGTCCGGCGCCAGCTCCCCGGCGATGACACGGTGGATGCCGGGTCCGGCCGCGAAGGACAGGTCGGCCGGGCCGTCCCCGCGCGCCACCTGGAGCCTCGGCCCGTCGACCCGGATGAGCAGCTCGGCGGGACCGACCCGCGCGGCATACGAGGTCGCCGGGAGTTCTGCCGCGACCTCGGCGCGGAACGCCGTGCGCAGCGTGATGGCCAGGGCGTCGGGGGTGAGGATCTGCTCGTCCCGCGGCTCGTCGAGGGCCTTGAACCCCCACGCCCCGAGCGCCATCACGACGGGTTCGAGCTCACGGCCGTACGGCGTCAGCTCGTAGATGATGATGCGCGAGCGGGGTGCCCGCCGGATCACCCCCGCCGCCTGCAGCTCTTTGAGCCGTGCGGCGAGGATGTTGCTCGGAATCCGCGGCAGCCCCGCCGCGAGCTCACCGTAACGCCGTGGCCCGACCAGCAGGTCGCGCACGATGAGCAGCGCCCAGCGCTCGCCGACGAGCTCGACGGCACGCGTGATGCCGTCGAACTGGCCGTAGTCGCGGGCCGCCACCCGCTACTCGTGCGGGCCGGCGGCGTTCGGGTCGAACCACCCGAACTCGAGGATGTTGCCGTCGGGGTCGGTCAGCCCGCGCTGGTACATGAACCCGTAATCGGATGCCGGGCGCGGCTCGGCCCCGCCCGCCGCGAGCCCGGTCTCCGCGGCTTTGTCCACCGCCTCGCGGGACTCCAGGAAGATCGCCGTCGACACCGACGGGCTCTTGGCGGGGTCGCCGAGGGGCAGATCGGTGAAGGTCTGGAAGAACTCCCGGGTGAGCAGCATGAAGTAGTTGTGATCCTCTTCGACGATCACGCACGCGGCGTTGTGGTCGGTGAAGGCCGGGTTCAGCGTGAAGCCGAACGACGTGTAGAACGCTTTGGCGCGCTCGAGGTCGGTGACGGGCAGGTTGACGAACATCTGAGCCATGAGGCGATACTTGCAAAAAACAAGTATCACGTCAACCCATCGGGTCGTGGGCTGCCGCTACCGTGGGCTTCACCTGAGGAAGAGGTGCCGAGTGAGCGAGTCGACGAAGACCATCACCGCGGCGGAGTTCCGCCGCACCCCGGGTGTCGCCGACTGGCGCATCACCGCGACCGGTCCGCAGGCGGTGTTCACCGCATCCGGGCTGGCACAGGCGGCGGGTCTCGTCGCCCCGATCGTCGCCGCCGCCGAGCGCTGCGGCATCCAGCCCGACATCGACGTGCGTGCAGAGGGGATCGTGGTGCGCATCCCCGACCGCGACTTCTCCGGCATCCCCGCCACCGCCGGGGAGTTCGCCGCCGCCGTGTCGGAGGCCGCGGCCGGGCTGGGTCTGACGCCCGATCCGTCCCGCGTGCAGTCGATCGGCATCTACGTGGCTCAGCACTCCCAGGCCGACGTCCGGCCGTTCTTCCTGGCCGCGCTCGGGTACGACGTGCTCGGCGACACCTACGCCATCGACCCGCTGCGCTGCGGTCCGCAGCTGGCGTTCAACCCGATCTCGGGGGATGCGGCGGCGCGCGGCCGGACCCATTTCGACGTCTTCGTCCCGGCCGACCAGGCCCGCGCCCGGATCGACGCCGCGCTCGCGGCCGGCGGCCGGCTCGTCGACGACACCCACGCGCCCCACTGGTGGACGCTCGCCTCACCCGACAACCACGGCGTGGACATCGCGCCGTGGCCGGACGCAGCGGAAGGATGACCCCATGAGCTACACCGTCGACTTCGCCGAGGTCTCCACCGTCGGCCTGGAATCATCCCCGGTCGCCGACGCCCTCGCCGGGCTGCGCGCCAACGAGGCCCGCTACTTCCGGAACAAGTACGAGCACGTGTTCGTCACCGTCCCGGCCGACGAGGACCCGGACACGCTGGCCTGGATCGAGCGCATCCTGGCCGAGCGCGACATCGCCATCGCCTCCCGCCCCCTCGAGGTGAGCGCCTTCGAGGTCGACGGCATCCGCTGGGCCTACGTCTTCTACGAGAGCGGCCTGTCGATCAACGTCCTCTACACGCTCGCCGACGCGGGCAAGCGGGCCGTCGGTTTCAAGCTCAGCGACGGCATGGAGGTGCCCGCCGAGCTCGCCACGAAGTTCAAGTTCGCGCCCCAGAAGTCGAAGCTGGCCGGGACGATCCGGGGGTCGTACTTCACGATCAAGGGCGAGTACTGACGGGGGGATTCTGCGGAGACGGAGGGATTTGAACCCTCGGTCCCCCGGAGGGGACTCCACCTTAGCAGGGTGGTGCACTCGACCGGACTATGCGACGTCTCCCGGTATTGCCTCAGCAATCATAGCCGTACGACCTGCGCTAGTTGTTCGCCACCGAGCACGTGTACTGCGCCGCCGTCTGACCCTTCACTCCCGGGACCACCTGCGGTTTCACGGTCGGCTTGGACGTGTCCGACGGGTCGGGAGTCCCGGTCGGAGTGGGTGTACTGGAGGGTTTCGGGGCGTTCGGATCCGTCGTCGAGCCGCCGTGGGCTCCGATCGCGTTGGCGTCGAGGCCGAGGGGCAGGTCCTTCTTGATCACCGCGAACAGCGCGTCGGCGGTCGCCTGGATGGGCGCCACCTTGCCGGAGTAGATGCCGCCGACCCCGGTGGTCGACGGGTACTGCACGAACACGATGTGATCGAGCGGGATGTCTTTCAGCACCAGAGCCACCGACACCAGGGTGTCGAGGTTGGCGAAGTTCGACGACAGGCTGATGTTCTTGGTCGCGGCGGTCGCGATGCTGTACAGCTTGCCGAAGTCGGTGAGGGTGTCGTCGCTCTTGATCTTGCGCACGAGCGATGACAGGAACACCTGCTGCGAGCTGATGCGCCCGAGGTCGCTGCCGTCGCCGACGCCGTGGCGGCTGCGCAGGAACGCGAGCGCGTTGTTGCCCGAGAGGGTGTGCGTCCCGGGCTTCTTGATCGACAGGCCGGTGTACGGGTCGTGGATCGGCTCGGTGACGCAGACCGGCACGCCGCCGACGGCGTTCGACATCGCGATGACCCCGCGGAAGGTGATGAGGCCGGCGAACTGGATCTTCAGGCCGGTGAGGTTCTGCACCGTGGACACGGTGCACGACAGACCGCCGTAGTAGAGGGTGACGTTGATCGGCTGACCCCCGGCCGGTCCGCCGTTCTCGCAGGCCGGCAGCGGCACGACGAGGTCACGCGGGAAGCTGACCACCGTGGCGCTCTGCTTGTCTTCGGCGACGTGCATGAGCATCGTCACGTCGTTCAGCACCGAACTCTCGTTGCCGCCGATGCCGCCCTGGCCTTCACGGGTGTCGCTTCCGACGAGCAGGATGTTGAATCCGCCCTCGAACGCCCCGATGTTGGGCGGCGGCGCGGAGTCGGCGGGGATGTAGACCGAGTTGGCCTGCAGCTGGTTCTTCAGCTGCCATCCGGCGATGGTGGCGACCGAGCCGGCCGCGACCAGCGACACCGCGGCGACCGTGCCGACGAGGGCGAGGATCGACTTCCAGGCGGCGGACCGCTTCAACCGGCCGTGCCGTGCGATGACCGTGGGACGGGCCGCCGCGGGGCGGGACTTCTCGCTCATCGGATGGATCTCGTTTCCTCGTCGTGGTGCCAGGCGATCGGCGATGTCGGTGGGTGAGCGCGGAGGGCGTGGGATTCGAACCCACGAGACATTGCTGCCCACCGGTTTTCAAGACCGGCTCCATCGGCCACTCGGACAGCCCTCCCTGGATGACCGTGGGCGATTCTAACGGATGCTCGCCTGCTAACCCTGGATGAGGCGTGCGAGCGCCGTCGCCACGCCGTCCTGCAGGTCGGTTCCGGTGCGCTCGGTCGCGACCGCCGCCACCTCGTCGGGCGCCTGGCCCATCGCGACGGCGGCGCCCCCGCCGGCGGCGGCCCACTCGAGCATGTCGATGTCGTTGCGGCCGTCGCCCATGACGATCACCCGCTCGCCGGGAATGCCGAGGGCGCTGCGCACGAACTCCAGGCCGGTGGCCTTGTTCACCCCGTCGGGTGCGATGTCGAGCCAGGCCGTCCAGCCCACGTTGTAGGTGACCTTGTGCAGCCCCATCCGGTCGACGACCGACAGGAAGTCCTCGATGGCATGGTCGGGCGAGATGACGACGACGCGGGTCGCGTCCACCGCCATCAGTTCGTCGAACTCCACCTGCTGGCTGGATGCGGACAGCGCCCCGTCCGGGAACGACCCGGTATAGAGGAACACCCCTTCCTCATCCTCGACGGCGTAGCTCGCCCCCTCGAGGTAGCCCTTGATCGTGGTGAGCACCTCGCGCGGGTCGAACGTCTCCACCCGCACCCGGCTGTACCCGACGGGCGCCTCGGGGTCCCGCGCGAGCACGATGGCACCGTTCGCACAGACCAGGTACTGCGGGGTGATGCCGAGGCGCTCGATCACGGGGAGTGTCATCGACACCGAGCGGCCGGTGGCGAGCATGATCTCGTGCCCGAGCGCCGCGACCCGCGCCACCTCATCGCGCGTCGCGTCGGTGAGGGTGCCGTCCTCGTGCAGCACGGTGCCGTCGATATCGAGGGCGATCAGCGAGCGGCCGGTCATCGGGCGAGAGGTTCCAGCACATCGAGACCGCCGAGGTACGGTCGCAGCACCTCGGGCACGAGCACCGACCCGTCGGCCCGCTGGTGGGTCTCGAGGATCGCCACCAGCCAGCGGGTGGTCGCGAGGGTGCCGTTGAGGGTCGCGACCGGCGCGGTCTTGCCCGACTCGGTGCGATAGCGGATGTCGAGCCGGCGCGCCTGGTACGTGGTGCAGTTGCTCGTCGAGGTCAGCTCGCGGTAGGCGCCCTGCGTCGGAACCCACGCCTCGACGTCGAACTTGCGCGCGGCGCTGGATCCGAGGTCTCCGGCGGCGGTGTCGATCACGCGGTAGCTCAGCCCGAGGGATTGCAGCATGCCCTCTTGCAGCGCGAGGAGGCGCTCGTGCTCGGCCGCCGCATCCGCCGGATCGATGTAGCTGAACATCTCGAGTTTCTGGAACTGGTGCACCCGGATGATGCCGCGGGTGTCTTTGCCGCCCGACCCGGCCTCGCGCCGGTAGCAGGTCGACCATCCGGCGTAGCGCAGCGGGCCGCTCGACACGTCGAGGATCTCGTCCTTGTGGTACCCGGCGAGCGCCACCTCGCTCGTGCCGGTCAGGTAGAGGTCGTCGCCCGGCAGGTAGTAGATCTCGTCGGAGTGGGCGCCGAGGAATCCGGTACCCGCCATGATGTCGGGGCGCACCAGCGTCGGCGTGATGAGCGGCGTGAACCCGGCCTCGAGGGCGCGATCGAGCCCCAGGGTCATCAGCGCGAGCTCGAGCCGGGCGCCGATGCCCTTGAGGAAGTAGAACCGCGCACCGCTGACCTTGGCGCCGCGCTCCATGTCGATGGCGCCGAGCAGCTCGCCGAGCTCGAGGTGGTCGCGGGGTTCGAACTCGAAGGACGGCGCCCCGCCGACGGTGCGCAGCGTGACGAAGTCGTCCTCGCCGCCC
The DNA here is from genome assembly GCA_035556655.1 of Pseudolysinimonas sp. Lineage (GTDB taxonomy): Bacteria > Actinomycetota > Actinomycetes > Actinomycetales > Microbacteriaceae > JBDSKH01. Next base: position 6,007 of record DATMFW010000010.1, on the reverse strand, counting down.
GCGGGCACCCCGTCGAGCACGATGTTCTGGATGCGGCCCATCGCCTCGTCGAACTCAGCCTCGGCATCGTTGGCGATCGCCTGGCGCTCCTTGACCCGAGCCGCGAGCTCCTGAGCCTGGGCGACGAGCGCGGCCTTCTCCTCCTTGGGCGCCGCGGCCACCGTCTTGCCGAAGGCGTTCTGCTCGGCCCGGGCCGACTCGAACGCGGTGATCGCGGCGCGGCGGGCGGCGTCGGCTTCGAGGGCGGCGTCGACGTCGTCGAGCGGGGCGCCACGCAGTCTCTGGGAGGTCCGTACCGCATCCGGGTCATCACGAAGCAGAACGGGGTCGATCACGCAACCCATCCTATTGAGCAGTTCCTGCCGGTTAGCCTGGGCGCATGTCCGCCGCCAGAACCGCGCAACGTGCCGCCGTGGTCTACAACCCGACGAAGGTCGAGCTCGCCGAGCTGCGCAATGCCGTAGCACTCGCCGAGAGCGAGGCCGGCTGGGCGAAGAGCCTCTGGATCGAGACCACCGAGGAGGATCCGGGCACCGGGCAGGCGCGCGAAGCCGTCGAGCGCGGCGCCGACGTGGTCATCGCGGCGGGCGGAGACGGAACGGTCCGCGCCGTCGCCGAGGGACTGCACGGCTCGAACGTGCCGCTCACCCTGCTGCCCGCCGGCACCGGCAACCTGCTGGCCCGCAACATGGACCTGACCCTGGCCGATCTGCCCGGGTCGGTGCAGACCGCCTTCACCGGCCACGACCGGCGCATCGATCTCGGCATCGTCGAGGTGGAGCGGGTGGACGGCACCCGCGAGACCCGCGCGTTCGTGGTCATGGCCGGCATCGGCCTCGACGCCAAGATGGCCGCCAACACCGACCCCGAGCTGAAGAAGAAGGTCGGGTGGCTGGCGTACATCCAGCCGATCGTCCGGGCGATGAGCGACCAGCAGCGGGTGCGGGTGCGGTTCCGCATCGACGACGGGCCCGAGCGCACCATGAACGTGCACACGGTCATGGTCGGCAACTGCGGATCACTGCCCGGCAACGTGCTGCTGCTGCCCGAGGCGGCGATCGACGACGGCGTCTTCGACATCGTGGCGCTGCGGCCGAAGGGGTTCTTCGGCTGGGTGCAGATCTGGACGAAGATCTTCTGGGAGAACGGGGTGCTGCGCCGCAACTCGGTCGGTCGCCGGCTCGCCGGGCTGACCCGCGAGGTGCGTGCCCTGCGCTACATCAAGGCCGCCACGATCACCGCGCGGCTGGACCGCGCCGAGGACTTCGAACTCGACGGCGACGACTTCGGCGACGCCATCGCCTTCCGCGCCCACGTCGAACGGGACGGTCTTCTGGTGCGCATCCCCGCCGACCGCGAGATCGAGGGCTCCGATCAGGAGGCCGGGGTCGCCTCCGCCTGACGCGCGGTTCCGACGCGATCGGTCACAGATCCGCGCGCTGCGTTGTCTTCGGCTGTATGAAGATCGTCGTCGTCGGAGGGACAGGACTGATCGGGTCGAGGATCTCGGCCCGCCTTGCACACGAGCGGATCCCGCTCACGATCGCCACCCGTGGCACCGGGGTGAACTCGTTCACCGGTGACGGGCTGGCGAAGGCGCTCGAGGGCGCCGACACCGTGATCGACGTCAGCAACTCGTCGTACACCGACTACCGGGGAGCGCGCGAGTTCTTCTACGCCTCCACGCTCAATCTGCTCAGCTACGGGGCTGCCGCGGGGGTGAGGCACCACGTCGCGCTCTCGGTCGTGGGCACCGAACGTCTGGCGCGATCGGAGGGCGGCTACTTCGCGGCCAAGCTCGAGCAGGAGCGGCTCCTGCGCACATCGGGCCGGGCGTTCTCGATCGTCCACGGCACCCAGTTCTTCGAGTTCCTGCTCAGCATCGCCGACGAGGCGACGCGCGGGGGCGTCGTGCGTCTGGCTCGGGCTCTCATCCAGCCCATCGCCGCCGATGATGTCGCCGATGCGGTGCTCGGGATCGCGCTCGGTCGCCCGACGATGTCGATCACCGAGCACGCCGGGGCCGACCGGTTCCGTCTGGATCATGTGGTCCGCACCCGGCTCGGTGCGCGCGACGATCCCCGCGAGGTGGTCGCGGATCCGCTGGCCACGTACTTCGGCACCGATCTGGCCGAGGAGGACCTGCTGCCGGGCGGGGACGCCGTGATCATGCCGACCCGCTTCGACGACTGGCTGCGCCGTGTCGCCTGAGATCGAATACCCGGACAACGCCGGATACCCCGACGGCATGGGCTTCCTCGACGAGGGCACGGCGAGGCTGGCGGCCGATGCCGGATCCGCCGAGTACCTCGTCGCGAGCGCGGACGCCGGCTCCGACCTCCGGATCGTCGATGACCCCGGCGGGCGGACGTACCGCGCGATCGTGGACGGATGGGAGGTGGGGCGGATCGAATACCGGACCTCGGCCACCGGGACCGCCCTGATCTCGACCTATGTCGACCCCGCCCTGCGCGGCCGCGGCATCGCGACCGCGTTCATCGCGCACGTGCTCGACGAGCGCCTCGCCAACGGTGAGGACCTCACGGTCGAGTGCCCGGTCATCCGCGGATACCTCGCGGTGCATCCCGAATACCGGGTGGGCCTGGCCTGAGCAGAGAGAGGGGGCGGCGCCCGACGGCACCGCCCCCTCCTCGGCGTCACGCGGCGGAACGGTCCGCGGCAGAGGCGACGTGCGCCACGGCCTCGAGGATCACGTCCGTGACCTCCGCCGGCCGGGACACACTGGGCGCGTGCGAGGATCCGGCCAGCTCGCACGAGGCGACCGGCTTCGCGCGCTCGACGAAGAACCGCTCGAGTTCGGCCGGGATGTTGCGATCCAGCTCGCCGTAGACGAACCACGAGGGCAGGCCCTTCCAGGCCGGCGCGGCAGTCGGCAGCGGTTCCGTGAGCGCCTTCTCGGTGACCGGGCGCTGAGTGGCCCCCATCAGCCCGGCGGTCTCCACCGGGACGTCGGCCGCGAACTGGTCGCGGAACATCTCGCGGCGGATCGCGAACTCGTTGCCACCGGTCGCCACCGGATAGGCGTTCAAGGCGTCGCCGAGCGAACTGCCCGGGAACTTGGTGGAGAGCTCGAACGCGTTCTCTCCGCTGTCGGGCGCGAATGCGGCCACGTAGACGAGGGCCTTCACCGCGGGATGCGATCCCGCCTCGGTGATGACGAATCCGCCATACGAGTGGCCGACCAGCACGACGGGACCCTCGATGCTGTCGAGGACGTCACGCAGGTACGCAGCGTCGACGCTCACGCTGCGCAGCGGATTGGCGACCCCGAGCGAGGTGATCCCCTTGTCGTGCAGGCGGGAGATGACGCCGTTCCAGCTGGTCGCGTCTGCGAACGCTCCGTGCACGAGAACCACGGTGGGTGTGTTCATGTCCTTCTTCTCTCTGTCGAAACGGGTGGTGCTTTGCGAGAGGAGACAGGGCAGGACTCGCCGGTGTGACGGGCTCAGCCCGGCACGGCGATCCGGATGCGGCGCAGCTTGTCGGGGTTCAGCAACCAGAACAGCCGCGCGATCCCGTCCCCCGTCGTGCACACCGTCAGGATCGTGACGGGTTCACCGTCGGCGACGATGGCGATCGCGGGTTCTCCGTTGACGTCGGTCTCGACGACGTCGATGCCGTCCCAGAACCAGCGCGAGAAGGCGGCGACGAACTTGACCACGCTCTCGCGGCCGATGATCGGGATGCGGGCGGCGTGCACGGCCTCGCCTCCGTCGGAGTAGCTCACGATGTCCTCGGCGAGCACCCGTTCGAGCTGCGCCACATCCCCTGAGCGGGCGGCCTCGACGAAGAGGGCGAGCAGCCGGCGGTGCTCGGCGGTCGGCACCGTACGCCGTCGCCCGGAGGCGACGTGCTCGCGCGCCCTGCTCACCAGCTTGCGTACCGCCATCTCGGTCGAGTCGAGGATGCCGGCGATCACGCGGTACTCGTACCCGAAAGCCTCCCGCAGCACGAACGCCGCACGCTCGGCGGGCGAGAGCGCCTCGAGCACGACGAGCAGCGCGAACGACAGGGATTCGTTGTGCACCGCCTCGACCTCGGGGTTGCACTCGGTGCCCACCGGCTCGGGCAACCACGGTCCGACGTACGCCTCGCGCCGGACCCGCGCCGAGTTCAGCACGTTGATGGCGGTGCGGGTCGTGGTGGTGACGAGGAAGGCCTCGGGGTGCTCCACGTGGCTGCGGTCGTAGCCGTGCCACTTCAGCCAGACGTCCTGCACGACGTCCTCGGCGTCGGTCACCGTCCCGATCACGCGATAGGCGATGCCGAACAGGCGGGGGCGCAACTGCTGGAACTGCCGCGCGGCCTCATCGAGGCCCGCCGACGGCTGGCGGGATGAGGGTCGAGGCGCCGGCTTCCGACGCAGAGCCAGATTCTCGGTGTGGGATCGCATGGTGCTCCCTTCGATGGCAGACACTCTCGTCGATACCACGAGGGCGTGTCAATAGGGTTCTTTTATTTAGAGTGCTAGGTTTATCCCATGAGCACCGAACCCGAAGGCGCGATCCCGCTGAGCGAGATGGTCTGCTGGAACGTCTACCAGGCCTCACGCGTCATCACCGCCGAGTACCGTCGGCTGCTCGAGCCGATCGGCCTGTCTTACCCGCAGTACATCGCGCTCGCCTGCCTCTGGGAGTACGGCGACCACACGGTGGGCGCGCTCGCCGACCGCCTCAAGGTCGAATACGGCACCATCACTCCGCTGCTGAAGCGCCTCGAACAGAACGGCATGGTGCGCCGGACGCGCAGCGCGCACGACGAGCGCACCGTCATCGTGACGCTCACGCCGGAGGGCGACGCGCTCCGTCGACACGTCCCGGGCATCTACGCCGCCATCCGCGACGCGTTCGGGCTCACCGCCGACCGCTCGGCGAGCGCCCTCGAGGCTCTGCGCGCGATCACCGAGGCCGGTGAGACACGCGACGCCTGACCCGGTCACAGTTCCGGCCGCTGCCCGGTCTCTCTGCTGAGGGCGTCCGCCCTCCGCGGAAGGAGAGATCATGCGCATCGTCATCGTCGGGGGCACCGGCCTCATCGGCAGCAGACTGGCGGCCCGGTTGCAGGCCTCGGGAGACGAGGTCGTCATCGCGGCACCGAGCACCGGAGTCGACACCACCACCGGGCGGGGCGTCGCTGAGGCGCTCGCGGGCGCCGACGTCCTCGTCGACGTCTCGAACTCGCCCTCGTTCGACGGGGACGCCGTGCGCGAGTTCTTCACCGCATCCACCCGCACGCTGCTGGATGCGGCCCGCGCCGCCGGGATCCGTCACCTCGTCGCTCTCTCGGTCGTGGGCACCGACCGGCTCGCCGAGAGCCCCTATTTCCAGGGCAAGATCGCCCAGGAGCGTCTGATCACCGATGGCGAGGTGCCCTTCACCATCGTGCACGCGACCCAGTTCTACGAGTTCGTCCGCAGCATCGCCGACGCCGCCACGGAGAACGGCATCGTCCGGCTCGCGCCGGTGGGAATCCAGCCGATGGCCGCCGACGACGTCGCCGCCGCCCTGGCCGCGATCGTGCACGAGAACCCGGCGGGTGGGGTCGTCGAGATCGCGGGCCCCGAACGCTGGACCCTGGACGAACTCGTCCGGACCGGCCTGCGGGTGCGCGGCGACGCCCGGCCGGTCGAAGCGGACCCGGAGTCCCGGTACTTCGGCGCCCTGCTCGCGACGGACACGTTGCTGCCCGGGGCGGACGCACGAGCGGCCACCGGGTCATTCGCGCAATGGCTGGCCGATCAGGAGGCCGGGGTCGCCTCCGCCTGACCGCGCTCGGACAGCAGCGCGATCACCGCGAGCAACGTGAAGACGGCCGCCAGCGAGACCAGCAGCATCGGCATGGCGACGTTGGTGAGCGTGTACGCGTTGGTGCTGATCGTGTCCCAGTACCGGTATTCGGCTTCGCCCAGCTCGACGGGGCTCGTGGTGTAGAAGTCGTACACCTGCGCCTGCAGCTCCGCCGCGACCCTGAGCATCACGATCCCGAG
>DATMFW010000009.1:0-42472 GCA_035556655.1 Pseudolysinimonas sp. | reverse complement strand
CGCTGGGCGATGCGTCAGGCGCTCAGCCGGCGATCGCGCGAACCGCGTCCCTGATCGTCGGCTGCGCCCAGACGAACCCGTCGGCGCCGAGCTTGGCGGGCAGCACGTGCATGTCGTCCAGCAGCAGGCGCGAGCCCGCCTCGCCGAGTGCCTTCACCCCGATCGAGGGAACCCGGAGCAGATGGGGCCGGTGCATCACCGCCGCGAACGCCTCGGTCACCTCGTCACTCGTCGCAGGTTCGGGTGAGGCGAGGATCACCGGACCGCTCAGTCGTGAGAACACCAGGTGCAGCAGCGCCGAGACCTCGTCCTGCAGGCTGATCCATGGCCAGTACTGCGTCCCGCGGCCGAACCCCGCTCCCAGTCCGAAGGCGGTCAGCAGTCGGATCGGGGTCATCGCCCCGCCGCCGGCGATGACTACCGAGGTCCGCGCATTCACCACGCGGGTCGCGCCGGCGGCGATCGCGGCGGCCGCCTCCCACGCCGTCACCAGAGCCGGGAAGAACCCCTCACCGGCGGGGGAGGACTCATCGAGCACCTCGCCAGGGCGGTCGCCGTAGTAGCCGATCGCCGACCCGCTGACGAACACGCCCGGCGGGGATGCCGCGGCCGCGATGGCTTCCGCGATCGCCACGGTCGGACCCACCCGGGACTCCACGAGGGTGCGACGGTACGACGGCGTCCACGGGATGCGGCCCACCGACGCGCCGGAGAGATTCACCACCGCGTCCACGGCATCCACCACCGCCGGATCGAGGGTCGCCGCGTCCCAGCGCACCTCGCCCGCGGAGCGGACCTCGCGCCGGACCAGCCGCGTGACCTCGTCGCCGCGAGCCTGCAGCCGCGCGACGAGGGCGGTGCCGATCAGGCCGGAGGCGCCGGAGACGAGTACGCGCACGGCTCGGTCAGGCCAGGCTCGCCTCGAGCGTGATCGGGATGCCGGCCAGCGCCTTCGACACCGGGCAGCCCTCCTTGGCCTCCACGGCGAGCTTCTGGAAGTCCTCGTCGCTGATGCCGGGGATCTTCGCGCTCACCAGCAGGTGGCTGCCGGTGATCCCCTCGCCGGGCTGGAACGTGACGGCGGCCGTGACCTGCAGGCTCTCGGGAGCGTGTCCGGCCTTCCCCAGTGCGTTCGAGAACGCCATCGAGTAGCAGGCCGAGTGCGCGGCGCCGAGCAGCTCCTCGGGGTTGGTGTGGCCGACGACGCCTTCCGAGCGCGCCTGCCAGGTGACGGGGAACTCCGCCGCGTCGGAGGAGTCGAGGGATGTCGTGCCGGACCCGCTGGTCAGGTCACCGAACCACAGCGTCGTTGCTTCACTCGTGAGGGCCATGGGCCCAGACTATGCCGCCTTGATGAGCTTCGACCTGACCAGCAGCAGATAGATCTGGCATCCGAGGCAGAACGCGAACACCGAGTTGAGGAACGCGGCCACGAACGCGAGCCCCGCGGCGATCGGGACGGCATACGGCACACCGATGATCCCGAGCACCAGTCCGATGCCCGTGATCACCAGCCCGACCCCCTGCGCGAAGGTCGGAGGCTTCGGGTCCTCCAGTTCGGCCGGCGGCTTCAGCCGCGGGCGGATCGCCTTCTTGTAGAACAGCCCGTAGGGGTGACGCTCGATGCCGGCGAACGCTCCCCAGGCGAAGACGGCGACGATCGCCGCGAACACCACGATGGATGCGATGGCCGCTCCCGACAGCGACAGCGCGATCACGATGAGCAGCAGCACTCCGGTGACGCCCGCTCCGAATCGGGGACCGCGGGGATCGATCACGCCACCTTCTCCAGTTCTGCGACGATCAGGTCGCGGCGCACGGCTCCTCCGATGCGCGCGCGGACGACGCCGTCGCGGTCGAGGATGAACGTCGTCGGGGTCTGCAGCACGTTGAACCGCGAGACCAGGTCGGGCCGATCGGCGATGTCGACCTCGATGTGGAGCACCTCGTCGTCGGCGAGGCCGTCGAGCACGCGGGCGGTCGCCCGGCAGGGAGCGCAGACCTCGGTGGAGAGCTGCAACAGGGTGGCCCGGCCGCCCAGGTCGATGCCCGCGACCCGGCCGTAGCCGGAGCGGATCCGCCCCTGCGATGCGCGCCACAGCATCCCGAGCCCCGTCGCGAAGGCGACGAGGGCGACGAGGGTGAGCACCACCTGCATGCGGCCACGGTATTGGCGCGTGCCGCCCCGCGGGGCAGTGTTGCCGACTGTTACGCTCGCCCCGATGACCCCCTACGAGGACCTGCTGCGCGACACCTTCGAGCACGGTGTGCACAAGACCGACCGCACGGGTACCGGCACCCGCAGCGTCTTCGGCCGGCAGATCCGCTACGACCTCGCGCGGGGCTTCCCGCTGATCACCACGAAGCGCGTTCACTTCAAGTCCATCGCCGTCGAGTTGCTGTGGTTCCTGCGGGGCGAGAGCAACGTCGCCTTCCTGCGCGACAACGGCGTGACGATCTGGGATGAGTGGGCCGACTCCGCGGGCGAGCTCGGTCCCGTCTACGGGGTCCAGTGGCGCTCCTGGCCGACCCCTTCGGGCGAGCAGATCGACCAGATCTCGGAGGTGATCGAGCAGATCCGCGTCGACCCGGACTCCCGCCGCCTCATCGTGTCGGCGTGGAACCCCGCCGACATCCCGCGCATGGCCCTGGCGCCCTGCCACGCGCTGTTCCAGTTCTATGTGGCGGACGGCAGGCTGTCGTGCCAGCTCTACCAGCGCAGCGCCGACATGTTCCTCGGAGTGCCGTTCAACATCGCCAGCTACGCGCTGCTGACGCACATGATCGCCCAGCAGACCGGGCTCGAGGTCGGCGAGTTCGTCTGGACCGGCGGCGATACCCACATCTACGACAATCACGTCGAGCAGGTGCAGGAGCAGCTGTCGCGCGACCCATATCCGCTGCCGACCCTGCGGCTGAAGCGCCGGCCCGACAGCATCTTCGACTACACGCTCGAGGACTTCGAGGTGGTCGACTACCAGCACCACCCCGCGATCCGAGGCGCTGTCGCGGTATGAGCCTGGCCCTGATCTGGGCGCAGGCGCACGACCGTGTGATCGGCGCGAGCGGGGGGATGCCGTGGCACGTCCCCGAGGATCTCGCGCACTTCCGCGAGCTCACCACGGGCCAGACGGTGATCATGGGCCGTAAGACCTGGGACGCCCTGGATCCGCGGTTCAAGCCGTTGCCGGGCCGGCGCAATCTGGTGCTGACGCGCGACGCATCCTGGCAGGAGCCGGGCGCCGAGGTGATCCGCGAGATCCCGGATGACGGGTGGGTCATCGGCGGGGCCGAGGTCTTCGCCGCGACGATCGACCGCGCCGACCGTCTCGAGGTCACGGAGCTCGACCTCGAGGTTCCGGGCGACACCTGGGCCCCCCCGATCGGACCCGGCTGGAGCCTCGCGTCCTCGACCGACTGGGCGGTGTCGCGCACGGGTGTGCCCTACCGTTTCGTCTCGTACACCCGCGCCCCCTCCGTTCTGCAGGAATAAGTCTCCTCACCCAGAGTTTTCTGGGCCCGAGACTCCTGCAGAACGGGGTGTTCCTGCACAACAGCGTCGGGGCCACTCCTCCCCAGCTCGGTGTAGTCGCGCCTTGTCCCGATGCTGCTCGGGAGAGGGCTGCGATCCTCGCGCCCGCCACAACATCGGTGTATGAGCTATCTGCAGTCTCTGGTCGCCGGGTTCGGGGGCGCGGCCCGTGCCGGGGAGCTTCGCACACGAGGCATCGGTCCCGCGCTCCTGCGCTCGGCTGTGGTCTCGGGCGAGCTCCTGCGTCCCCGGAAGGGCTGGTACTCGTTGCCGTCTGCGCCGCGAGAGGTCACCCAGGCCATTCGCGTCGGGGGCGCAGTCGGCTGCGTGAGTGCGGCCCGGTTGCATGGTCTGTGGGTACCCGAGCCGTTCGACGGCTTGCACGTCACCGTTGCACCGCACTCCGCACGACTGCGATCTCCGCTCGACCGGCGTATACGTCTCGACCGCCGGCTTCATCCGCTGACGGTCCACTGGTCCTCGCCGGCGCATCGCACCCTCGAGCCGATCCCGGAGACCATCGCGCGGACGTACCGATGCCAGGGCCCCGAGGTCGCGTTCATCCTGCTGGAGTCGGCGTTGCACCGGCGTCTCATCGGACGTGGTGAGATCGCGCTCGTCAACGCGCTTGCTCCAGCGGACTTCCGTCCGCTCGTGCGGCTGGCTTCGCCGCAGTCGGAGAGCGGGACCGAGAGCATGATGAAGCTGGTGCTCCGCCGCCTCGGTGTCTCGTTCGACCAGCAGGTGGAGTTCGACGGGGTAGGACGCGTGGACTTCGGGGTCGGGCGCTCGCTCGTCATCGAGGTGGACAGTAAGGAGCACCACTCCGATCCGACCCGTGACCGCTGGCGTGACGCCATGCTCAGCGCTCGCGGGTATCGCGTGCTGCGGTTCATGTACTCCCAGATCGTGGGGGATCGGGGTCTCGTCGAGGCGTCCGTTCTGGGCGCGGTCGTCCGCGGCGACGTCGCGTGACCCCCGCGCCGTTCTGCAGGAGTTCACCGTTCTGCAGGACCACCCCGGCCGAGGTTCTCGGGTGCAAGAGCGGTTCTCCTGCAGAACGGAGGGGGTGCCGCGACCCGATAGCCTATAAACCGTGTCGACGCCAGAGAATCCGTTCGGACAGGTGCTCGTCGCGCTCGTGACCCCGTTCACGGCCGACGGTGAGGTGCACTGGGACGACGTCGAGAAGCACGTGGACCACCTGGTCACCCATGGCGCCGACGGTATCGTCGTGACCGGCACCACCGGTGAGACCTCGACCCTGACCGACCCCGAGAAGGTCAAGCTCGTCGAGGTGGCCAAGAAGGTCGCGAACGGCCGGGCGAAGATCATCACCGGCGGCGGCTCGAACGAGACCGCGCACGCGATCGAGCTGTACAAGCACAGCGCAGAGGTGGGCGCCGACGCGATCATGATCGTGACGCCGTACTACAACAAGCCCACGCAGGCCGGCATCCTCACCCACTTCCGCATGGTCGCCGACGCGACCGACCTGCCGGTGATCCTGTACGACATCCCCGGTCGCACGGGGGTCGAGATCAAGTACGAGACGATCCTGCGCGCGGCGAAGCACCCCAACATCCGGGCCGTCAAAGACGCCAAGGGCGACCTCAGCGAGGTCAGCCGGGTCCTCAATCAGACCGATCTGCTCTACTTCGCCGGCGACGACGCCAACGCGCTGCCCACCCTGGCGATCGGCGGCACCGGCCTCATCGGCGTGACGGCCAATATCGCCCCTGAGCCGTACCGCACGATCGTCGACGCGGTGAACACGAACGACCTCGCCACCGCGACCTCCGCTCACCGCGCACTCGAGCCGCTGGTGCGCGCCACGATGACGCACGTGCCGGGTACCGTGGCCGCGAAGTACATCCTGCACGGCCTCGGCCGCATCTCCAGCCCGCGCGTACGGCTGCCGCTCGTCGGGCCCGAAGAGTCGGAGGCCGCCCTCATCGAAGACGAGATCGCTCTCGTCGACCACGTGCCCGGCGTGGACTTCTCCAACTTCCGCCCCGACCGCAACGCCGCCGCCGGCGGCGCGCTTCCGAAGGTCGCGGGCACCACTCGCTAGGAGCGACTTGCCCAGTTCAGACGTCTACGACCCGCCCGCGCTCGCAGCGGGCACCCTGCGGGTCATCCCGATCGGCGGTCTCGGAGAGATCGGCCGCAACATGACCTCGTACGAGTACGAGGGCAAGATCCTGATCGTCGATTGCGGGGTGCTGTTCCCCGAGGAGCACCAGCCGGGCGTCGACCTGATCCTCCCCGACTTCTCCCCGATCCGGGATCGGCTCGACGACATCGTCGGCATCGTGCTGACCCACGGTCACGAGGACCACATCGGCGCCGTGCCCTACCTGTTGAAACTGCGGCAGGACATCCCGCTGATCGGCTCGACCCTCACGCTCGCCCTCATCGAGGCGAAGCTCAAGGAGCACCGGATCACGCCGTACTCGCTCACGGTGCGTGAGGGTCAGACCGAGAAGCTCGGACCGTTCGAGCTCGAGTTCATCGCCGTCAACCACTCCATCCCGGACGCACTCGCGGTCGCGATCCGCACCCCGGCGGGCCTGGTGCTGCACACGGGCGACTTCAAGATGGACCAGTTGCCGCTGGACGAGCGCATCACCGACCTCCGGGCATTCGCGCGGCTCGGCGAAGAGGGAGTCGATCTCTTCCTGCCCGACTCCACGAACTCCGACGTTCCGGGCTTCACCGCGCTCGAGCGCGACATCGGTCCCGTGATCGAGTCGGTCATCGCCAAGGCGACGCGCCGCGTGATCGTCGCCAGCTTCTCCAGTCACGTCCACCGCGTGCAGCAGGTGCTGGATGCCGCGGTCGCCAACGGCCGCCGGGTCGCGCTCGTCGGCCGCAGCATGGTGCGCAACATGGGCATCGCCGCTGAGCTCGGCTACCTCAAAGTCCCGGAGGGGGTGCTGGTCGACCTGAAGAAGGCGCTCGACCTGCCCGGCGACCAGATCGTCTACATGAGCACCGGTTCGCAGGGTGAGCCGATGGCGGTCCTGGCGCGGATGGCGAACCTCGAGCACCAGATCGAGATCGGCGACGGCGACACGGTGATCCTGGCCTCCAGCCTGATCCCCGGCAACGAGAACGCCGTATACCGGGTCATCAACGGCCTGACCAAGCTCGGCGCGAAAGTCGTGCACAAGGGCAACGCGCGTGTCCACGTGAGCGGTCACGCATCCGCCGGCGAGTTGCTGTACTGCTATAACATCCTGCGTCCGCGCAACGTCCTGCCGGTGCACGGCGAGTACCGCCACCTCACGGCGAACGCCGCGCTGGCTGTCGAGACCGGGGTGCCCGAGGCCAGCACGATCATCGGCGACGACGGGATCGTCGTCGACCTGCGCGACGGCGATGCCCGGGTGGTGGGTCAGCTCGACCTCGGTTACGTCTACGTCGACGGCTCGACGGTGGGCGAGATCACCGACGCCGACCTGAAGGACCGCCGCATCCTGGCGGAGGAGGGCTTCATCTCGATCTTCGTCGCGATCGACCGGCAGACCGGCCGGGTGATCGTGGGGCCCGAGATCCAGGCCCGCGGGTTCGCCGAAGACGAGTCGGTCTTCGACGACGTGTTGCCCCAGGTGGTCGCGGCGCTCGCCGAGGCCTCGACGAACGGGGTCCGCGACCAGCACGGATTCCAGCAGGTGATCCGGCGCACGGTGGGGCGCTGGGTGAACACGCAGCATCGCCGTCGTCCGATGATCATCCCGGTCGTCATCGAGGCGTAGGCACACGTCATTCCCCAGGCGGATGTCCGACGCTCGAGACTGAGGAAGCGTTGGGTACACCTTTGCCCCGACCTCTGATTGGCTCTTGTCGTGACTGTCGCCCGTAAGTGGATCTTCCCGATCCTGCGCATCCTCGTCTTCGCCGTCATCGCCGTCGCGCTGGTCAAGCTGGCGTTCTTCGCCGACCCGGTGACCGAGGGCGGCGAGGTCCCGACGGGCGAGATCGTCGAACCGCAGATCGCGGTGACCATCGGCACGATCCAGAACGACGTCGTGCTGAACGGCACCGTCAACTCCAACCCTGCCGTCCCGGTGCGCGCGACCTTCGGCGGTGAGGTCCGCGAGGTGTACGTCAAGCAGGGCAGGCCGGTCAAGAAGGGCACCGCGATCATGCAGGTGCGGGCCGAACTCGTGAACGCGAACGGGACCCCGTACACGCGGACCGAGACGATCAAGGCCGGCGCCACCGGCATCCTGTCGTCGTTCACGGTTCTGGTGGGGCAGGTGGTCGGCATCGGCGATGTCGTCGGGCAGGTCGCCCCGTCGACCTTCAACGTGACGGCGACGATCGCTCCCGAGCAGTTGTACCGGCTGACCGAGCAGCCGACGGAGGCGCAGGTCACGGTGCAGGGCGGCCCGGCGCCGTTCACCTGCACGGGTCTCAGCATCATCACGCCGCTTCCGGGCTCGGGAAGCGGCGACACCGGCGAGGGCGAGGGCGGCGGCACGACCGTGAGGTGCGCCGTCCCGGGCGATGTCCGGGTGTTCGCCGGTCTCGTCGCCGATCTGACGATCGCCGGCGGCATCGCCGAGAACGTCCTGGTGGTGCCGATGACCGCCGTGCAGGGTGCGGCCGACACCGGGATCGTCTACGTCATGGATGCCGAGGGCAACCAGGAGGAACGCCCGGTGACCCTGGGGCTCAACGACGGCGTCAACGTGGAGGTGACCGGCGGCCTCGAGGAGGGCGAGATGATCCTCCAGTTCGTGCCGGGTGCCGCCGCGGGAGGCGACGGCGGGGTGATCATCGACCCCGGCATCGAGCCGCTGTCCGACGGGTCGCTGGGGGTCAAGTGAGCCTGCTCCGGCTGCAGGGCGTCACCCGAACCGTCGAGCTGCCCGACGCCGAGCCCCTGCACATCCTGCGCGGTGTCGATCTCACCGTCGACGTCGGAGACCACGTCAGCGTCGTGGGCCGCTCCGGCAGCGGCAAGTCGACCCTGCTGAATCTGCTCGGCCTGCTCGACAGCCCCACCTCGGGAAACCTCGAGTTCGACGGGGTCCCGCTCGGACGCCTGTCGGGGGCCGAGCGCGACCGCCGTCGCGGCACCGACATCGGCTTCATCTTCCAGCAGTTCAACCTGCTCGGCGGCCGAACGGCGCTCGAGAACGTCATGACGCCGTTGCTCTACGCGCCCGGCAAGCAGTTCTGGCGCCGGGAGCGCCTCGCCGCCGAGATGCTCGACAAGGTGGGGCTCGGGGCGCGGCTGGCGTCGATGCCCGAGCAGCTCTCCGGAGGTGAGCAGCAGCGCGTGGCGATCGCGCGCGCTCTCGTGCGCGGCCCGCGGCTGATCCTCGCCGACGAGCCCACCGGCGCTCTCGACATCGACACCGGGGCGGCGGTCATGACGCTGCTGGATGACGTGGCCGAGTCCTCGGGTGCCGCCCTGATCACGATCACCCACGATCCGAACGTCGCCGCACTGGCTCGCCGGCACTACCGGCTCGACAAGGGCGTGCTCACCGAGGTGGACGTCAACCGCGTGCTGTCGCTCGCCGAGGGAGTCGGGACCCTCTGATGCGCCTCTGGACGGGGTTCGTCGGGTCGGTCGTGGAGGCCTGGGCCGAGTTGCGCATCCACCGCACGCGGGTGCTGCTCAGCCTGATCGGCGTCGCCGTTGCGGTGGCGGCGCTGACCGGCATCGTGGCCCTCGGGGCGATCGCGCAGCAGTCGCAGATCGAGACGATGGAGCGCCAGAGCGGGCGTCCGGCGACGCTCATGATCAGCACCTACAACCCGGTCACGGGCCAGACCCCCGACGCGGTGGAGCTCGGCGAGGCGTTCGCGTCGACCATGGACCGGTACGCGATCACCTGGCACAGCAGGAACGCGTACACCAACATGCAGATCCAGTTCCCCGACGGGGTGCGGGACGTGCAGACCCAGGTGGTCGACCGGGAGTTCGGCGTCATGCACCGGGTGCGCATCGAACACGGCGACTGGTTCAGCGCCGTGGATGCCGAGCGCCTGGCTCCCGCGGTGATCGTGAACGAGTATTTCTGGAACCTGCTGGGCTCGCCCGCGCTGTCCACGCATCCGACCATCAGCCTGCCCGGACGCGAGCCCACGACGGCGGTCATCACCGGCGTGACGCCCTCGCCGCCGTTCGAGGAGTACCCCTCGATGTTCCTGCTCACCTCGGCGTGGGATCGCATCGTCTCGCCGGAGATGAAGGCGCAGACCTACCCGAGCTACGAGGCGTGGGTCCCGCTCGAACTGGCCGACCAGCTGACCGTGCTGATCCAGCGCGACATCTCCGGAGCGCTCGGAACCGACTGGCAGACCGACGTGCTGCGCAACGACTACCTGTCGTACAGCGACGAGGACCCCTTGCTGTTCCTCAAGATCCTGGTCACGGGCGTCGCCGTGCTCATCCTCCTGCTCGGCGCGCTCGGCCTGGTGAACATCTCGCTGGTGACGGTGCGGCACCGCATCCGTGAGATCGGCATCCGGCGCAGCTTCGGCGCCACCGCCGGCCGGGTGTTCTTCGCGGTGATGATGGAGAGCGTCGTGGCGACGGTCGTGGCCGGTGTCGCCGGAGTGGCGCTCGCGGTGCTCGTGGTGAAGAGCCCGTGGGTGGTCGAGTTCGTCGCGGCGGGCATCGACGATCCGCCGGCGTTCCCGATCGAGGCGGCGTTCATCGGGCTGGCGTCCTCGGTCGTGGTGGGTGCGCTCGCGGGCCTGCTGCCTGCGCTGGTGGCGGTCCGGGTGAAGGTGATCGACGCGATCCGGTACTGAGGAAAGCCGAGCCCGACCGCGAGTCGGTCCCTGGCCGGGACGGACCCCGCGGGTACCGTCGCTGCATGGCCACGAGCACCAGGTCTTCGAACTCGCGCGCCCGCACCAACGGGTCGCGCGGATCGTCGTCGCGCTCGCGGACCCAGCCGACGAAGCGCCTGCCCAAGAACGCACCGGCCGAGCAACCGGGTCTGCTGAGCAGCGCCTGGCTCGGCATGGCGCACATCGCGGGGGCCGGGTTCCGCCTGTTCGGCAAAGAGACCCTCGCCAGGGACGAGCGCCGCGACGGGGTGCCGTTCCTGCTGCTGGTGCTCGCCGCCGCCGGGGCCGTCGTGGAATGGTTCGTCCCCACCCAGGACGTGGCGCTGGCCCTGGACAACTACACGTTCGGCGGGCTGTTCGGCCGGGTGGCGTTCGCGCTGCCGGTGATCATGCTGATCTTCGCCGTGTGGCTCTTCCGGCACCCCTCGACGGTGCACGACAACGGGCGCCTCGGCATCGGCGGCGCGATCCTGCTCAGCAGCCTGAGCGTGCTGTGCCACGTGTTCGGCGGGCAGCCCCAGCCGGCGGACGGCGCCCCCGCGCTCGCTGCCGGTGGCGGGGTCATCGGGTGGATGCTGTCCTGGCCGTTCGCGCAGATCGGCGCCCTGTGGCTGGCCGTCATCCTCGCGGCGGGACTGCTCGTGCTCTCGCTCTTCATCATCACCAAGACCCCGCCGAACCGCATCGGCGCGCGCCTGCGTGAGCTCTACGCCTACCTGTTCGGCGCCGAGTTGCCCGAGCGCCCGGCCCGGCCGGCGCCGCCGGCGGACGACGCCCTGCCGTTCGATTCGCGCAGCGGCCTCGACGACGAGTCGGTGACGAAGGCGTGGTGGGCGCGCGGACGCAAGAGCGATCGCGCCTTCGACACCCCCGTCGTCGACATGACCGGCGTCATCGATCACACGCCGCCGCCGGACGATCTCGACATCCTCGACGAGCTCATGCGCGCCGAGGAGGCCGTCAAGCGCTTCAGCGGGGAGATCGCTCCGATCGCCGAGCCCGTCGAGTCGCCGTTCCTCGCGGAGCCGTTCCTCGCCGACGCCGTCGGTGCCGAGGACCTCGACACGAAGATCGCGACGCCGGTCGCCGAGCAGCCGCGACGTCCGTACCGGCTGCCCGCGGCATCCGTCCTCGAACCGGGCACGCCGCCGAAGGCGCGGACGGCCGCGAACGACGAGGTGATCGCGGCGATCACGAGCGTGCTGGCGCAGTTCCAGGTCGACGCCAAGGTCACCGGGTTCAGCCGCGGCCCGTCCGTCACCCGGTACGAGGTGGCTCTCGGTCACGGTGTGAAGGTCGAGCGGGTGACGGCCCTGGCCAAGAACCTGTCGTATGCCGTCGCCTCGAACGAGGTCAGCATCCTGTCGCCGATCCCGGGCAAGAGCGCGATCGGCATCGAGATCCCGAACAAGGATCGCGAGATCGTCAGTCTCGGCGATGTGCTGCGCTCCGGGGCGGCGACCAAGAACCCGCACCCGCTCACCATCGGGCTCGGCAAGGACGTCGAGGGCGGGTTCGTCGTCGCGAATCTGGCCAAGATGCCGCACCTCCTCGTCGCGGGAGCCACCGGCTCCGGCAAGTCGAGCTTCATCAACTCGATGATCACCTCGGTGCTGATGCGGGCGAAGCCGGCCGACGTGCGCATGGTGCTCATCGACCCCAAGCGGGTCGAGCTGGCCGCGTACCAGGGCGTCCCGCACCTGATCACCCCCATCATCACGAACCCGAAGAAGGCGGCCGAGGCGCTGCAGTGGGTCGTGAAAGAGATGGACATGCGCTACGACGACCTCGCGTCGTTCGGGTTCCGCCACATCGACGACTTCAACCGCGCCGTCGTGGCGAACGAGATCGTCCTGCCGCCCGGGTCGGAGCGCAAGCTGCAGCCCTACCCGTATCTGCTCGTCGTCGTCGACGAGCTCGCCGATCTGATGATGGTCGCGCCGCGGGATGTCGAGGACAGCATCGTGCGGATCACCCAGCTCGCGCGCGCCTCCGGCATCCATCTGGTGCTGGCCACGCAGCGCCCGTCGGTGGATGTCGTGACCGGTCTGATCAAGGCCAACGTGCCGTCTCGGCTGGCTTTCGCGGTGTCGTCGATGACCGACTCGCGGGTGATCCTCGACCAGCCGGGCGCCGAGAAGCTGATCGGCCAGGGCGACGGACTGTTCCTGCCGATGGGTGCCTCGAAGGCGATCCGGGTGCAGGGGGCCTGGGTCACCGAGGACGAGATCGCCGCCGTCGTCTCGCATGTCACCCAGCAGGCCAGGCCCGAGTACCGCAGCGACGTCGAGGCGGTGGCCGAGCGTAAAGAGATCGACGCCGACATCGGCGACGACCTCGAGCTGTTGCTGCAGGCCGCCGAGCTCGTGGTGAACACCCAGTTCGGGTCGACGTCGATGCTGCAGCGCAAGCTGCGCGTAGGATTCGCGAAGGCGGGTCGCCTGATGGACCTGCTGGAGTCGCGTGAGATCGTCGGCCCGTCGGAGGGCTCGAAGGCCCGCGACGTGCTGGTCACCCCCGAGCAGCTGCCCGAGGTGCTGGCCCGCCTGCGCGGCGCGCCCGCTGCGCCGGCCACCGCATCCGCCGGTTCGCCGGTCGACCCCGTCGAAGCCATGACGAGCGGATATCCTGAGGAGGATGGCCCCTCGGACGAGGACGCCTGGGGACTGACCGGCAGGGAGTGACATGGGTGAAAGCTCGATGCCCAGGGTCAACCCGATGCGGGGTCGCGTCGTCGCGCGAGGCGAGACCACCGCGAGCGCCGGCAACGTGGCCAACATCGTCACCGTCGCCCGCATGCTGCTCGCGCCGGTGTTCGTCTGGCTGCTGATCGCCGACGACCACCAGAACGGGGTCCTGCGCTGGATCGCCGCCGGCCTGTTCGTGCTGGCGATCCTGACCGACGCCGTCGACGGATTCCTCGCCCGCGACCGCAACCTGGTGACCGACCAGGGCAAGCTGCTCGATCCGATCGCCGACAAGGTGCTGATCGGCGCCGCGCTCGTCACCCTCTCGGTGCTGGGGGAGCTGTGGTGGGTCTGGACCATCATCATCCTGGTGCGCGAGATCGGCATCACCGTCTGGCGTCTCATCGCTCTGCGCGATCACGTGATCCCCGCCGGCATCCTCGGCAAGATCAAGACCGTCGTGCAGGCGGTGGCGATCAGCGTCGCGCTGATTCCGTTGGCCTCCCTGTTCGGCGAGTGGGTCATCACGCTCGACGTCGCGCTGATGACGGCCGCCGTCGTGCTGACGCTGGTGAGCGGAGTGGAGTACCTCTGGGCGGCCTGGCGCGCCGACCGGGCGAAGCGGGCGGCGACCACGTCGTGATCGCGACCGAGGTCGTGCAGGCCCTGGGCAGCAACGGCCTGACGATCGCCGTCGCCGAGTCGCTGACCGGCGGGCTGCTCGTGGCCGAACTGGTGTCGGTGCCGGGTGCTTCCGCCGTGGTGCGTGGGGGAGTGGTGGCCTACGCGACGGAGTTGAAGGCCGAGCTGCTGGGAGTGGATGCCGCCCTGCTGGCCGCCTCCGGCGCCATCCACCCCGAGGTCGCCCGGCAGATGGCGAGCGGCGTGCGTGCGCGCCTGGGCGCCGATATCGGCATCTCGACGACCGGGGTCGCCGGACCAGATCCGCAGGACGGGCACGAGCCGGGCGAGGTCTGGCTCGGCTTCGCGGTCGGCGAGGAGGTGAGCGCGGTGGGCCTCGCACTGGGGGGTGACCGGGGGACGATCCGGAGGGACACTGTGTCGGAATCGCTGTCGCGGCTTCGTCTTCTCCTCCCGGAATAGGAGGCGTTTCGATCTCGTTACAGATCGTGTCGTCACAGGCACCATGCAGACGGCACGGATTAGATTGTGATCACCGGGCGGGGTACGCTTACCACCCCGGAACGGAAGAGGAGGACACCATGGTTCTGGTTCGACAGGAAATCGGTGACGTCCTCCGTGACTTCCGCCTTCAGAAGGCCATGACCCTTCGGCAGGTCGCCTCGCGCGCCTCCGTCGCCCTCGGGTACCTGAGCGAGGTCGAGCGGGGTCAGAAAGAGGCCTCCAGCGAGATCCTCGCATCGGTGGCGGAGGCGCTGGACACCCCGATCTCGGTCATCATGCGCGAGGTGGGTGACCGTCTCGCCATCGTCGAAGGCGTCGAGTTCGGTGCACCCTCGGTCGTGCCCGACACCCTGCCCGACGAGCTCGTCGCGGAGTTCGACGGCGACCTGGTCTCGCGGTAACCCCGCGCGCGCGGGTGAAGCTGAGCGAGTTCGACCGCGCCGTCGACGACGAGTTCGGCGCGTTCGGCCAGGTGCTGCTGCGCGATCAGGTGCTGGTCGCCCTCGGTAACCGCACCGCACGCGAGGCTCTGGATGCGGGCGCGCCGGCCCGCGAGGTCTGGCTCGCCCTGTGCGCCGCGCAGGAGGTGCCGCGCGAGCGCTGGCACGGGGCCGGGCTGCCCGATCCGCGGGGATAGCGCGACACGCCGTCGGGAGAATGGATCGAATATCCGTTCGAATCTGATCTAGGCTCGTCCACAGAGTCATTCGAAGACGAGTTGTCCACGTAACCGCCCGTCGTTCCGGCCAGATGTCGGACCCCGGGCGTAGCGTTCGACTCGTCGGGAACGACAGCCCTGTCGGGAAGCGCCAGACCTTGCAGCATCGGTCCGTCGTGAGATCGGCAGCCTACGGGCGCACCGTGCACCACCGAACCAGAACGGACGAACCAATGCCCTCACCTGCAGACCGCGAGAAGGCCCTCGAGACCGCCCTCGCCCAGATCGACCGCCAGTTCGGGAAGGGCACGGTGATGCGCCTCGGCAGCGACGAGCGCGCGCCGGTCGCCATCATCCCGACCGGCTCCATCGCCCTCGACGTCGCCCTCGGCATCGGCGGGCTCCCGCGTGGCCGCATCGTCGAGATCTACGGCCCGGAATCCTCGGGTAAGACGACGCTCACGCTGCACGCCATCGCCAACGCGCAGAAGGCCGGCGGCATCGCCGCCTTCATCGACGCCGAGCACGCGCTCGACCCGGAATACGCCAAGAAGCTCGGTGTCGACATCGACTCCCTGCTGGTTTCGCAGCCCGACACCGGTGAGCAGGCACTCGAGATCGCCGACATGCTCGTGCGTTCGGGGTCGATCGACCTGATCGTCATCGACTCGGTCGCGGCGCTGGTGCCCAAGGCCGAGATCGAGGGCGAGATGGGCGACAGCCACGTCGGCCTGCAGGCCCGCCTGATGTCCCAGGCTCTGCGCAAGCTCACCGGCGGCCTGAACCAGACGCAGACGACGATGATCTTCATCAACCAGCTGCGCGAGAAGATCGGCGTGTTCTTCGGCAGCCCCGAGACCACCGCGGGCGGCAAGGCGCTCAAGTTCTACGCCTCGGTGCGGCTCGACATCCGCCGCATCGAGACCCTGAAAGACGGCACCGACGCGGTGGGCAACCGCACGCGGGTCAAGGTCGTCAAGAACAAAATGGCGCCGCCCTTCAAGCAGGCCGAGTTCGACATCCTCTACGGGGTCGGCATCTCGCGAGAGGGCAGCCTGATCGACTACGGCGTCGAGCACGAGATCGTCCGCAAGTCGGGTGCCTGGTACACCTACGACGGCGATCAGCTGGGTCAGGGCAAAGAGAACGCCCGCAGCTTCCTGCTCGAGAACCCCGAGGTCGCGAACGAGATCGAGAAGAAGATCCTCGTCAAGCTGGGCATCGGCGCCGAGGGCAAGGCGGCGATCGCCGCCGCAGCCGACGCCGAGTCACCCCTCGCGGTGCCCCGTCTCGACGCCGACGAGTACCCCGTCGCCGTCGCCTCAGGCGAATAGGGCACGGGAGACAGCCATGGAGCGGCCCGACGGCGCCCTCGCGCCGGTCACCTATCTGCCGGGCGTGACGCCGCCGGGCCCCTCGACGGCACCCGAGCCGGGCCTCGCGGCCCCGGACCCTGCGACCCCCGACCTCGCAACCGAGTACGCCCGAGCAGAGAACGTCTCGCTGCACGCCCTCACGCGGCGTGGCCAGTCGCGGCGCGAGCTCGAGCGCGTGCTGCGTTCGCGGGAGTTCTCCGACGAGGTGATCGCGCACGAGGTCGACCGGCTCGAGCGAGTCGGTCTGCTCGACGACGTCGCCCTCGCGCAGAATCTCGTCGGCATCCTGCAGGAACGCAAGGGCCTCGGTCGCACCGGAATCGCGGCGGAACTGACCCGCCGGCTGCTGTCACCGGCCGCGATCGAGTACGCCCTCGAACTCGTCGACACCGGCGACGAACTCGCGCGCGCCCGCGAGCTCGCGGCCAAGCGGGCCGGTCAGCTGGCCTCCTACGACCGAGCGACGGCCGAGCGACGTCTCGCCGGCTACCTCGCCCGCCGGGGTTACAGCGGGAGCACCGTGCGGGCCGCGGTCGATCACGCACTGTCGTCGCGACACGCGACCTCCGGGGTGCGGTTCCAGTGACACCTCCGACTGAGCAGCGCCTACGCTGAGTCCATGAAGACCCTGCACAAGCTCTCCATTCCGGTGATCGGGGTGATGGCCGCGGTCGCACTCGCCGGCTGCTCGCTCCTGGCCCCGGAGCAGCCCACCACGCCCGACACTCCCGACCAGACGGAGGCTCCGGCGGCCGTCTCGGCCGAGGACCTGAACGACACCAGCTGGGCGGGCACCGACTCCGAAGGCACCGACACCACGTTCACCTTCCACGAGGGCGGCTCCACCGCCGTGAGCTTCAGCGGCAACCCCTACGACGACCCGGGCGACACCTGGGCGCTCGACGGTTCGAAGCTGACCATCACCATCTACAACGTCGAGGGCGTCGGCGACGCCATCTACACCGGTGAGGTCACCGATCCGGCGGGGCCGATCGATCTCGACCTCTCGTTCACCGACATCACCGAGACGCGCACCCTCACGATCACCAAGGGCTGATCGCGCGGGGTCAGCCCCGCCCGAGAGCACCGTCGCCGCGTCTAAACTGGCCGGATCATGACCATGATCCCCACGGACGCCGCGGCGGTGCTCTCGCGTTCCCGCACCTACGAGGTCCGCACGTTCGGCTGCCAGATGAACGTGCACGACTCCGAGCGCCTGAGCGGATCGCTCGAGGCGGCCGGCTATGTGCGCACCGCCGACGGTGACGCCGATGTCGTCGTCATCAACACCTGTGCCGTCCGCGAGAACGCCGACAACAAGCTCTACGGCACGCTCGGCCACCTGGCGGCGACCAAGCGTCAGCGCGAGGGCATGCAGATCGCGGTCGGCGGCTGCCTTGCTCAGAAAGACAAGGACGTCATCCTCGACAAGGCCCCATGGGTCGACGTCGTGTTCGGCACCCACAACATGGGCTCCCTGCCGGCGCTGCTCGAGCGCGCCCGGCACAACGGCGAGGCGCAGCTGGAGATCCTGGAGTCCCTCGAGACCTTCCCCTCCACCCTCCCGGCCCGCCGCGACTCGACCCACAGCGGCTGGGTGTCGATCTCGGTCGGCTGCAACAACACGTGCACCTTCTGCATCGTCCCTGCCCTCCGGGGGAAGGAGAAAGACAGGCGCCCGGGCGACATCCTGTCCGAGATCGGGCTGCTGGTCGCCGACGGGGTCATCGAGGTCACGCTGCTCGGCCAGAACGTCAACTCCTACGGTGTCGAGTTCGGCGACCGGCTCGCGTTCGGCAAGCTGCTGCGCGCCGCCGGACAGATCGACGGGCTCGAACGCATCCGCTTCACTAGCCCCCACCCGGCCGCCTTCACCGATGACGTCATCGATGCCATGGCCGAGACCCCGACCGTGATGCCGCAACTGCACATGCCGCTGCAGTCCGGTTCCGACCGCATCCTCAAGGCGATGCGTCGCTCGTACCGCTCAGAGCGGTTCCTCGGCATCCTCGACCGGGTGCGCGACCGCATCCCGCACGCGGCGATCAGCACCGACATCATCGTCGGGTTCCCCGGCGAGACCGACGAGGACTTCGCCGAGACGCTGCGGGTCGTCGAGCAGGCGCGGTTCGCGTCGGCATTCACCTTCCAGTACTCGATCCGCCCCGGCACTCCGGCGGCGACACTTCCCGACCAGCTGCCGAAAGCGGTGGTGCAGGAGCGCTACGAACGGCTCACCGCCCTGCAGGACCGCATCTCGGCGGAGGAGAACGACAAGCTCGTCGGCACCGCGGTCGAGGTCCTCGTCGCGGCGGGGGAGGGTCGACGCGACGCCGAGACCGCACGCATGTCGGGTCGCGCCGAAGACAACCGCCTCGTGCACTTCGACGTCCCGGCCGGTGGTGCCGTGCCACGTCCCGGCGATGTGGTGTCGGTCGAGGTGACCCGCGCCGCTCCCCACTACCTGATCGCCGCACCGGCAGGCGGGGTGCTCCCCGTGCGCCGCACCCGGGCCGGCGACGCCTGGGACCGCGCCGAGGCGGAGTCCTGCGCGATCCCGGCGCACACGCCGTCCGCGAAGCCGGGGGTGGTCGACATCGGGCTGCCGACGATCCGGGTCGGCGCCTGAACCTCATCGCGATCGTCGGGCCGACCGGCACCGGCAAATCGCAGCTCTCTCTCGATCTCGCGCACGAGCTGACCCGCGCCGGGAGGCCGGCCGAGATCGTCAATGCCGACGCCATGCAGCTCTACCGGGGCATGGACATCGGAACGGCGAAGCTGACCGTGGCCGAGCGTCACGGGATCCCGCACCATCTGCTCGATGTGCTCGAGCCGCGTGACGAGGCGAGCGTCGCGCGCTACCAGGTCGAGGCCCGGGCGGCGATCGAGCGAATCGGCGCGCGCGGGGCCGTCCCGATCCTCGTCGGCGGCAGCGGGCTCTACGTCTCGTCGGTCGTCTACGATTTCCGGTTCCCGGGCACCGACGCGGCGATCCGCGAACGGCTCGAGGCCGACCTCGCCGAGCGGGGGCCTGGTGCCCTCTTCAGCCGGCTGCGGCAGGTCGATCCGACGGCCGCGGATGCGATCGGTCCGTCGAACGGCAGGAGGCTGGTGCGGGCACTCGAGGTCATCGAGATCACCGGCGGGCCGTTCGGCGCGGGGCTGCCGTCCGAGACCCGGCTCTGGCATCCGACCCTCACCATCGGGTTGCGCGCCGAGCGTGCCGCGCTCGTGGAACGCCTCGATGCCCGGGTGCGTGCGATGTGGCGTGCCGGCCTGGTCGAGGAGGTGCAGCGCCTGCTGCCGGGCGGTTTCGGGGTGACCGCCTCGCGGGCCATCGGCTACGCGCAGGCGATCGCCCAACTGCGCGGGGAGCTCGACGAGCACCAGGCCATGGAGCAGACCGCCGCCCTCACGCGGCGCTATGCGCGACGCCAGGTGAGCTGGTTCGGCCGGTACGCCGGCACCCGGTGGATCGAGGCGGGCTCCGCCGATCGCGTGCAGCAGGCCCTGCAGGCTGTCGATACGCTGAACCGGTGAGCGCGCTGCACATCACCAAGGGTCACGGCACCGGCAACGACTTCGTCCTGTTCGCCGACCCCGGGGGCCGGCTCGCGTTCGACGCGGCCCGGCTCGCCCGGCTCGCGGATCGCCGGTTCGGCGTCGGCGGCGACGGCACGATCCGCGCGGTGCGGTCTGCGAACCTGCCCGAGGGCGCCGACGTGCTCGACGAGGATCCCGCCGCGGAGTGGTTCATGGACTACCACAACGCCGACGGCAGCCCGGCGGAGATGTGCGGCAACGGCATCCGGGTCTTCGTGGACTACCTGATCGCGCAGGGTCTGCTCGAGCTGCAGATCGGCGACACGGTCGCGATCGGCACCCGTGGAGGCGTGCGCCCGGTGACCCGGTTCGCCGACGGGTACGAGGTCGATCTCGGCCCGTTCGTCGTCGCGGAGGGTCAGGCGATGGTCTCGGTGGCGGGACTGGATGTGGCCCGGCCGGGGCTCGCCGTGGGAGTGGGCAACCCGCACGTCGTCGTCGCTCTCGCCGACGCGCGCGAGCTCGAGCGGCTCGACCTGACCGACGCTCCGCGGATCGCCCCCGCGCCGCCCGAGGGAGCCAATGTCGAGTTCGTCGTGCCGGAGGGCGTGGCGGGCGGGACCGGCACGATCACGATGCGCGTGCACGAGCGCGGCAGCGGCGAGACGCTGTCCTGCGGCACGGGCGCGGCCGCTGCGGCGCTGGCGACGCGCGAGTGGGCGGGCGATGGCGCGCCGGACGCGTGGACCGTCCATGTGCCCGGTGGCACGGTGGGCGTCCGAGTCGCCGATGGTCACGTCTTCCTGCGCGGACCGGCCGAGTTGGTATTCGACGCCGAGGTGCACGCCGCGGCCTGACCGCCTCGTCTAGCTACAGCGTGGGCAGTTCGATCGCCTGCGTCTGCCCGGTGCCGGAACGGTGTCGCACCCGCAGCACGCGGTAGCCCTTGTGGGTGGCGGCGCGCAGCACCGCGAAGTCGTCGGGCAGGGCGCTCTGCAGCCAGCGGTGCAGCGAGTCCGAGCCGAGGTTGCGCTGCACGACGAGCCAGCCGTCGCATCCGGTCTGCAGCCGCGGGAGCCAGTGCGACAGCATGCCGTGCAGTTCGTTCTTGCCGACCCGGATCGGCGGGTTGGACCAGATCGTGGTGAACTCGACATCGGCGGGAACATCGGCCGGGGTGCAGGCGTTGATGTTGGAGAGTCCGAGGTCGGCGGCGTTGCGGCGGACCAGGTCGAGTGCCCGTTCGTTGACATCCACGGCCCAGACGGTGGCGCGCGGCGACAGCATCGCCAGGCTCAGTGAGAGCGGGCCCCAGCCGCATCCGATGTCCAGCAGATTCCCGCCGGGAGCCGGGGCGGGGGTGTGGCCCAGCAGCACCCCGGTGCCGGCGTCGATGCGCTCGGGGCTGAACACCCCACCGGCGGTGGTGACGGTGACGTCGCGGCCGGCCAGGCGCACCGGGATGGTGCGCAACCGCAGTTCACCACCGGGGGTCGCCGAGAAGTAGTGATCCGACTCGGCCATGCAGAGAACTTATCGAATACCAGGAACTAGGGTGAAGCAGATGACCGGCGACGACGACAAGATCCTCGATCGCGTGCTCGCGAGCGAGGACGCCCGCGCAGGCGTGACCCGCTTCGGCGGCCGGGCGACCGCGATCGACGACGAGGACTTCTCCGTCGCCGACTCCGACGGCGACCAGCTCGACCGCGAGGAGCGCGCCGCCCTGCGCCGGGTCAGCGGCCTCAGCACCGAGCTCGCCGACGTCACCGAGGTCGAGTACCGGCAGCTGAGGCTCGAGAACGTCGTGCTCATCGGCGTGTACGGCGCCAACGCGGCCTCCGGCAGCACGCTCGCCGAGGCCGAGAACTCGCTGCGCGAACTCGCCGCGCTGGCGGAGACGGCCGGGGCCGTGGTGCTCGACGGGCTGCTGCAGCGCCGTCCGCACCCCGACCCCAGCACCTACCTCGGGCGCGGCAAGGTGCAGGAGCTCGCCGACGTGGTTGCCGCGCTCGGCGCCGACACCGTCGTCGCCGACACCGAGCTCGCCCCGAGCCAGCGGCGCGCCCTGGAGGACGCGGTGAAGGTCAAGGTGATCGACCGCACGGCCGTGATCCTCGACATCTTCAGCCAGCACGCCAAGAGCCGCGAGGGCAAGGCGCAGGTCGAGCTGGCTCAGCTGGAGTACCTGCTGCCGCGGCTGCGCGGCTGGGGTGAGTCGATGTCGCGCCAGGCCGGTGGTCAGGTGGGTGGCGCCGGGCAGGGGATGGGAAGCCGTGGACCCGGTGAGACGAAGATCGAGCTCGATCGCCGCCGCATCCACACCCGCATGGCGAAGCTGCGTCGCCAGATCAAGGGGTTCGCGCCCGCCCGCGAGGCCAAGCGCGCCAACCGCGACCGGTTCCAGGTGCCGAGCGTGGCGATCGCCGGGTACACCAACGCCGGCAAGTCGAGCCTGCTGAACCGGCTGACCCGGGCCGGCGTGCTCGTCGAGAACGCGCTGTTCGCGACCCTCGACCCGACGGTGCGCCGCAGCAAGACGCCCGACGGGCGCGTGTTCACCCTCGCCGACACCGTGGGGTTCGTGCGCAACCTTCCGCATCAGCTGGTCGAGGCCTTCCGCTCGACCCTGGAGGAGGTCGGCAACTCGGATGTCATCGTGCACGTCGTCGACGCCTCGCATCCGGATCCGGCGGCACAGCTGGCGACGGTGCGCGACGTGATCGGCGATGTCGGTGCGCGCAACCTGCCCGAGATCGTGGCGTTCAACAAGTCCGACCTGGTCGACGACGACCGCCGCATGGAGCTGCGCGGCCTCGAGCCCGCCGGGGTGTTCGTCTCGGCCCGCACCGGGGCCGGCATCGACGAACTCATCGAACGGATCGCCGAGGCGCTGCCCTCGCCCGAGGTCGAGGTCACCCTGCTGGTGCCGTACGACCGCGGAGAGGTCATCTCGCGGCTGCATGTGAGCGGACGGGTCCTGTCGACCGACTACGCCGAGGAGGGCACGCGGGTCACCGCGCTGGTGCATCCGCAGCGGCTGGCCGAGGTCCAGGACTTCGTGGTGTAACACGCCGCAACCTGCCCCGGCGCGCGGGCTAGCCTGATTCCGTCGCGCTCCCCGCGACGCGGAGCAACAGCCGAGCCCGGCATCTGCCCCAGTGACGTGCACGCCTGCGCGCGACCTGGAGGAGGTGATGACGGTGGCGACGTTCTCGTTCGAGCTCTACCCGCCCCGCAACGCCGAAGCGGATGCGGCCCTGCGCCGCGCGCTCATCCCGCTGGTCGCCGCGGAGCCCGAGTTCATCAGCGTCACCTACGGGGCGAACGGGTCATCGCGCGGGGTCTCGCTCGACGTGCTCCGGCACCTCCTGCAGAACACCGGAGTGCAGCCGATGGCGCATCTCACCTGCGTCGGGTCCTCGTATGCGGAAGCCTCCCGGCTGATCCGGGAGTTCCTGGATTCGGGGGTCACCAGCTTCCTCGCCTTGCGCGGCGACCTCCCGGCCGGGGTGTCGGAGGCGGAGATCGACCTCGGCGATCTCGGCAGCGCGGGCGAGCTCGTGCAGCTCATCCACCGCGTCCAGCTCGAGCGTGAGCCGTTCCTCCAGCACGATGTGCCCGGCTTCCCCGGCGCCAAGCGCATCGCCAGCGGGCGTCCGGTGACCATCGCGGTGGCGGCGTTCCCGAACGGCCACCCGCGTTCCCGTTCGCGCGCCCAGGATCTCGACACGCTCCTCGCCAAGGAGGCGGCAGGGGCGAACCTGGCGATCTCGCAACTGTTCTTCGATCCCGACGACTACCTCGCGTTCGTCGACGACGCCCGGGCGGCGGGGGTCACCCTGCGCATCCTGCCGGGGATCATGCCGGTGCTCAGCCTGCAGCGCCTGACCCGGGTGCTCGAACTGAGCGGCGAGGTCGCCCCGCGTGACCTGCAGCGCGACCTGGCGGCGGCGCGCTCGGACGAGGAGGCCGCCGAGATCGGCATCGCGCACGCGACGGCGCTGGCCCGCGACCTGCTCGCCGGCGGTGCGTCCGGCATCCACCTGTACACCTTCAACCGTTCGGAAGCCCCGCTGGCCGTCCTGGCCGGCGCCGGTCTGCTCACCAGGAAAGACATCCCCGCATGACGAACTCCCGCACCTTCCCGTCCGGCACGATCCTCGGCTACCCGCGCATCGGCCGGCGCCGTGAGCTGAAGCGCGCCGTCGAGGCGTTCTGGGCGGGCGCCACCGACGCCGCGACCCTCGAGACGACGGCCGCGGAGCTGCGCGCGGCGACCCGCGAGCGTCTGGTCGCGCTGGGGCTCGGGCGCACGGACTCCTCGATCCCGGAATCGTTCTCGTTCTACGACCAGGTACTGGATGCGGCGGTCGCCGTGGGCGCGATCCCGCCCCGTTTCGCGGACCTCGTCGGCCCCGACGGGTCGGTGGACCTCGCCGGCTACTTCACGATCGCCCGCGGCGAGGGCGAACGTGCCCCGCTGGAGATGACGAAGTGGTTCGATTCGAACTACCACTACCTGGTGCCCGAGATCGGCCCGGACACCGTGTTCTCGCCGACGAGCGACCGGTTGGTGCGCGAGGTGGCCGAGGCCCGGGCCGACGGGTTCACCACCCGGCCGGTGATCGTCGGTCCGGTGACCTTCCTGTTGCTGAGCAAGCCGGCGGCCGACGCCCCGGCGGGGTTCGAGCCGTTGTCGCGGCTCGGCGATCTGCTGCCGGTGTACCGCGACCTGTTGTCCCGGCTGGCCGCCGCGGGCGCCGAATGGGTGCAGCTCGACGAGCCCGCCCTGGTCAGCGAGTCGATCGAGGTGCCCCGCGCCGAGGTGCTCGCCGCGCTGCGGACCGCCTCCGAGACGCTCGGCGCGGATCGCCCGCTCGGAATCCTGATCGCGGCGCCCTACGGCTCGCTCGACGATGCCTTCCCGGTGCTGACCGCGGCGCCGATCGATGCGATCGCGCTCGATCTGGTGAAGGGCGAGGTGCCCGCTGCCCCGGCGACCGACAAGGTTCTCGTCGGCGGGGTGATCGACGGCCACAACATCTGGCGTGGCGACCTTGCGGCGGCCTTCGCGAAGCTGGAGCGGCTGCGCGAGCTCTCGCCGCACGTGGCGGCCGGGACCTCGACGAACCTCTTCCACACCCCGCACGATGTCGCTGACGAGCCCGGATTGCCGCAACGCCTGGCGAGCTGGCTCGCGTTCGCCGATCAGAAGGTGGGACAGGTCGCCACGCTCGCTCGGGGGCTGCGCGAGGGGGTGGCGGCGGTCCAGGGGGAGCTGGATGCCGCATCCGCCGCCCTGGAGGATCGTGCCGGAGCACCGGGCGTGCGCGACGGAGCCGTGCGGGAACGGGCCGCGGCGCTCGACGACGCGGCGTTCCGCCGGAGCCCCTACGCCGTGCGTCGCGACGCGCAGGATGACGCGTTCACGCTGCCGGCGCTGCCGACGACGACGATCGGATCGTTCCCGCAGACCGGCGAGATCCGGCGCGAGCGTGCCCGGTTCGCGAAGGGCGAGATCGATCGTGCCGCCTACGAGGCCTTCCTCGAGCAGGAGATCCGCGACGTGGTCGATCTGCAGGAGCGCATCGGTCTCGACGTCATCGTCCATGGCGAGCCCGAGCGCAACGACATGGTGCAGTACTTCGCCGAGAACCTCGACGGTTTCGCCGTCACGCAGAACGGGTGGGTGCAGTCGTACGGGTCCCGCGCGACCCGGCCCAGCATCCTGTGGGGCGACGTGTCCCGGCCCGCGCCGATCACGGTGCGCTGGTCGAGGTTCACCCAGGACCTGACCGACAAGCCGGTGAAGGGGATGCTCACCGGGCCGGTGACGATCCTGGCCTGGTCGTTCGTGCGCGATGACCAGCCGCTCGGTGAGACAGCGGACCAGGTCGCGCTCGCCCTGCGCGATGAGATCGCCGACCTCGAGGCGGCCGGCATCCGCGTGATCCAGGTCGATGAGCCGGCGCTGCGCGAACTGCTGCCGCTCAAGCTCGCCGACCAGCCCGCCTACCTCGACTGGTCGGTGAACGCCTTCCGGCTGGCGACCTCGGGGGTGGCGGATGCGACCCAGATCCACACGCACCTGTGCTACTCCGAGTTCGGCGTCGTGCTCGATGCGATCGACCGGCTCGACGCCGATGTCACCTCGATCGAGTCGGCGCGCTCGCGCGGCGAGGTGGTGCCCGAGCTGCAGCGCAGCGGATTCGGCCGGGGGATCGGGCCGGGCGTCTACGACATCCACTCGCCGCGGGTCCCGAGCGCCGACGAGGTGCAGGAGCTGCTGGAGGCCGCCGTCGCGGCGATCCCGCACCGCCAGGTCTGGGTGAACCCGGACTGCGGGCTGAAGACCCGCGGTTACGACGAGACGGTGGCGTCGCTGCAGAACGTGCTGGCGGCGACCCGCGCGCTACGGCAGAAGCTCGGCGCACGCTAGGGGTTCGCCCAGCCCGCCGTCCTACCGTGAGCGGATGAGGCTGGCCGTCACCGAGAGCGGGTCCGGTCCGCGCAGCGCGGTCCTGATCCACGGCATCATGTCGGACTCGCGCGCCTGGCACCGGGTGACGGCCGAGCTCGCCGGCCGGGGGTTCCGGGTTCTCGCCGTCGATCTCGCGGGGCACGGCCGCAGCCCGAGGTCCCGTCGGTACTCGCCGGCCGCCTGGGCCGACGATGTCGTCGAGACCGTGCTGCCCCTGCTCGGCACGCGGCGGCCGGACGTCATCCTGGGGCACTCGCTGGGCGGCCTGGTCGCCTCTCTCGCGGCCGACCGGCTGGCGCCCCGCACCGCCGTGTACGTCGATCCGGCGTTCGCCTTCCCGCGGGGCGTCCGCGGTGTGGCCTACAAGCTGGCCTACGCCTTGTCGCCCCGGCCGCCGCGGTCGGCCTTGGTCCGCTTCAACCCGAGGTGGTCCGCCGAGGACGTCGAGATCGAGCTGGCGACCCTGCGCGACTGGGACCGCCGCACGCTCCTGGGTCTGGCGAGTTCCCGGCCGCTCGTGCCGCCGGCCCGGCTGGTCGCGCCGAGCCTGGTCCTGCTCGCCGAGCGCTCGCTGCTCATCACCGCTCCGGTCGCGGCGGCCCTGCGCAGGCTCGGCATGGTCGTCGAGGTGATCCCGGGCGCCGGTCACTCGGTGTTCCGCGATGAGCCGGCCCGGTTCGCGCGGCGACTGGGTGCCTGGCTGGACGGCACCATCGGCGCATAATGGGCGGGTGCCGCTGCCCCTCATCCCGCTCGTCGCGCTCGGCGTCGCCGCCGTCGGCGGGGCCGTCGCCGTCTGGCGTCTGACCCGCCCGGCTCTGGATGCGACCCCCGCACCTCCGGGGACGCCGCGCATCGATGCACGCCTCCCGGTCGCACTCTGGCCGCCGGACGGCCACGAGCCCACCGTCGAGGACGATCCGCGCGGCTGGGAGCGCATGCTGGCCCACCTGGCGCACCGGGACACGGTGCCCGACGGCGCCGAGCGTGCCCGGGCGGTCGCGTTCGCCGGTCACCGGCGCAGTGAGCTGGATGCGCGGCGCAGCGTCGCGCTCGAGGCCCACCTCCTGCGGGGCGGCTACGACCCCGACGTGATCGCCGCCGCCTGGCTGTACCCGTCGCGGCCGGGGAGCCCGGCGACGCCGGCCCGGCTGCGTGCGTTCGGCATCCCCGGCCCGGCGCTGGCGATCACCGAGGCCGCGAGCGGACTGGAGCGCGACGACGCCCGGGTCGGCGAGGCACGACGGCGCCTGGCCGTCGACCCCGTGCGCCCGGACTTCGGGGATGCGGCATTCGAGGCGCTCCCGGCGGAGGACAGGCCCGTGCTCGCGGCGCTCCTGCTCGACGCCGCCGCGGAGCATGTCGCGGTCAGACGGACCTGAGCACCGCCACGACCTTGCCGAGCACCTCGGCGTCGTCGCCGAGGATCGGCTCGAAGGCCGAGTTGCGCGGCAACAGCCAGGTGTGGCCGTCGCGCTGGCGGAACACCTTGACGGTGGCCTCGCCGTCGAGCATCGCGGCGACGATCTCGCCGTTGTCGGCGTTCTTCTGCTGACGCACCACGACCCAGTCGCCGTCGCAGATGGCGGCGTCGATCATCGACTCGCCGACCACCTTCAGCATGAACAGCTCGCCCTTGCCGACGAGTTGACGGGGGAGCGGGAACACCTCGTCGACCTGCTGGTCGGCCGTGATCGGGATGCCGGCGGCGATGCGCCCGACGAGCGGGACCATCGCGGCGTCCTGAACCTGGGGGCCCGTCTCGGCGGTGTCGGAACCGCCCGGCAGTTCGATGAGCACCTCGAGCGCGCGCGGACGATTGGGATCGCGGCGCAGATACCCGCTCAGTTCCAGCTGGTTGAGCTGGTGCGTGACGCTGGAGAGCGAGGACAGTCCGACGGCGTCGCCGATCTCGCGCATGCTCGGCGGATAGCCGCGGCTGGAGACCGAGCGCTGGATCATCTCGAGGATCGCGAGCTGCTTGTCGCTCAGGCTCGTCCTGCGGCGTGTGCGCTCCGAGTCGTCGCTCATGGGGTCCCCTCCCGGATCTGTGTCGGTGGTCTCTGATCGAATCGTCCCGACGATCGAAACTGTATCCACTTCAGAGCGTCGCGGCAAACATCTGTTCGAGTGTGTCGCGAAGTTCGTCGGTAGAAACGGGTTCGAGGGTTGAACATATCTTCGATCGAAGGTATGTTCGGAACACAGGTTCGCATCCGGCGACGGCTCCGGCCGAGTCCGGCGCCGGATGCCGAACCTGTCCAGCAGGGCAGCAAGCAGCACAGGAGGTACAGCATGAGCACCATCGCCTACGGCACGCCCGCCTCGCCGCGCCTGCGCATCACGCCGCGCGGCCGTGCTGTCCTGGCCGCGCTCATCGCCGCCCCGCTGCTCGCCCTCGCCTGGTTCGGGCTCGGCGCCCCCGCCGCGCGGGCCGGCGACACCCCGGCGACCACGACGACCTTCACCTACGTGAGCATCGAGCCCGGGCAGTCGCTCTGGCAGCTCGCCGGGCAGGTCGCACCGCAGGCCGACCCGCGCGAGGTCGTCGACAGCATCGTGACGCTCAACAACCTGCCCTCCGCAGATGTGCAGCCGGGCCAAGAGCTGGCGATCCCGCCGCAGTACGCTCCCTAGACTCCGCGCTCCATAGACTCGACCGCGTGGCTCCCCTCGACGACCTGCCGATCCGCGACGACCTCCGGGGACTCTCCCCGTACGGTGCCCCGCAGAAGCACGTGCGTTACGCCCTGAATGTCAACGAGAACACCCACGCGATCCCCGAGGGGGTCGCCCGGCACATCGTCGAGGCTCTCGCCGGCGCGGTCCTCGGGATCAACCGCTACCCGGATCGCGAGTTCACCGTGCTGCGGGAGGCCCTCGCCTCCTACCTCGGGCACGGCATCGAGCCCGCGCAGATCTGGGCCGCGAACGGCTCGAACGAGATCATCCAGCAACTGCTGCAGGCGTTCGGCGGCCCCGGCCGCAGCGTCCTGGCCTTCCCGCCGACGTATTCGATGCACTCGATCATCGCCGCGGGAACCGGCACCCGCTGGGTCACGGCCGAGCGCGACGCCGGGTACGCGCTGAGCCCCGAGACCGTGGTGTCGGCGATCGAGCGGGAGCAGCCCGATGTGGTGTTCCTCTGCGCACCCAACAACCCCACCGGGACTCCCGTGCCGCTGGAGACGATCGAGGCCGCCTACGAGGCGACGCGCGGCATCCTGTTCGTCGACGAGGCGTACGCCGAGTTCATCCCGGCGGGCACGCCGAGCGCGCTGGGTCTGCTCGCCGGTCGCGAGCGGCTGGTCATCTCGCGGACCATGAGCAAGGCCTTCGCATTCGCGGGGGCCCGGGTGGGCTACCTGGCCGCCGACCCGGCGATCGCCGACGCTCTTCGCCTGGTGCGCCTTCCGTACCATCTGTCGGCACTGACCCAGGCGGCGGCGGTCGCGGCGCTCGCGCACGCCCCCGAGATGCTGGCCATGGTCGACGACATCGCGGCGCAGCGCGACCGGCTGCTGGCCGAACTCCCGGTGCTCGGGTACCGCGCCTACGACTCGCACGCGAACTTCGTGCTGTTCGACGGCGTCGCCGACCCCGCGGCGACGTTCCGCGCGCTTCTGGAACGCGACATCCTCATCCGCGACGTCGGTCTGCCGGGGGCGCTGCGGGTGACGGCGGGGACCGCGGAGGAGACCGGCGCGTTCCTGGCCGCCCTCGGCGATCTCGGCCCGGGCGGCGCCCGGTAAACTGCCCATCATGACCAGCCCGCGCACCGCGAGCATCACACGCGCCACGAGCGAGTCCTCGATCGACCTCTCCCTCGATCTGGACGGCACCGGCACCTCGCAGATCAGCACGACGGTGCCGTTCTTCGACCACCTGCTGACCGCCCTGTCGAAGCACTCGCTCATCGACCTGACGGTGAACGCCAGCGGCGACACCGATATCGACGTGCACCACACCGTCGAAGACACCGGCATCGTGCTCGGCCAGGCGCTGCGGCAGGCGCTCGGCGACAAGAGCGGCCTGGCGCGCTACGGCGACGCCGTGGTGCCGCTGGATGAGGCGCTGGTCCAGGCGGTCGTCGACCTGTCGGGCCGGCCGTATCTGGTGCACTCGGGCGAGCCGGCCGGTTTCGCCCACCACCGCATCGGCGGTCACTTCACGGGTTCCCTGGTGCGCCACGTGTTCGAGTCGATCGCGTACCACGCGGGCATCACCGTGCACATCACCGTGCTCGCGGGCCGCGACCCGCACCACATCGCCGAGACCGAGTTCAAGGCGTTCGCACGCGCGCTGCGCCGCGCGGTCGAGCGCGACCCCCGGATCGTGGGCGTGCCCTCGACGAAGGGCGCCCTGTAGGAATGCCCGCGAACCCCTCCGTCGTCGTTCTCGACTACGGCTCCGGCAACGTGCACTCGGCGGCGAAGGCGCTCGAGGCGGCCGGCGCGCGCGTCGAGCTGACGGCCGACCGTGACCGGGTCGCGTCCGCCGACGGCCTCCTGGTGCCCGGCGTGGGTGCGTTCGCCTCGGTCATGGCCGGTCTGGATGCGGTGCGCGGCGGCGAGCTGATCGGCCGCCGGCTGTCGGGTGGTCGCCCGGTGCTCGGCATCTGCGTCGGCATGCAGGTGCTGTTCGACCGCGGCGTCGAGCGCGGAACCGACACCGCGGGGCTCGGGGAGTGGCCGGGTGTCGTCGACGAGCTGACCGCGCCGGTTCTTCCGCACATCGGCTGGAACACCGTCGACGCCCCCGAGGACACCGTCCTGTTCGAGGGGATCCGCGACGAGCGGTTCTATTTCGTGCACTCCTATGCCGCGCGAGACTGGACCCTCGAGGCCACCGGGGCGTTCGCGCGTCCGCGGGTGACCTGGGCCGAGCACGGCGAGCGGTTCGTCGCGGCGGCCGAGAACGGACCGCTCGCCGGCACGCAGTTCCACCCCGAGAAGTCCGGCGGCGCGGGCATCCGCCTGCTGTCGAACTGGCTGCGCTCCTTGTAAGGCGACCATCCGAGGACCCGAGTACGATCGGGTACTTGTGCGCGGGAGTGCGTCCCGCAGGAAGATCACGATGACCGAGTTCAACACCGCCCCTGCTCTCACCCTCCTCCCCGCAGTGGATGTGGCCGACGGCAAGGCGGTGCGACTGACCCAGGGCGAGGCCGGCACCGAGACCAGCTACGGCGACCCGGTCGATGCCGCCGACCAGTGGGTGTCGCAGGGGGCCGAGTGGATCCACCTCGTCGACCTCGACGCCGCGTTCGGCCGCGGCACCAACCACGCGGTGATCAAGAAGGTCGTCAAGAACACCCCGCGCACGGTGAACATCGAGCTCTCGGGCGGCATCCGCGACGACGCCAGCCTCGAGGCGGCGCTGGGCACCGGCGCCAAGCGCATCAACCTGGGCACCGCGGCGCTGGAGAATCCCGAGTGGGCGGCCCACGTCATCGCCGAGTTCGGTGACGCGATCGCGGTCGGCCTCGATGTGCGCGGCACCACGCTGGCGGCGCGCGGCTGGACGCAGGAGGGCGGCGACCTCTGGACCGTCATGGATCGCCTCGAGGCGGCGGGGTGTGCGCGGTACGTGGTCACCGACGTCACGAAGGACGGCACGCTGCAGGGTCCGAACCTCGACCTGCTGCGGCAGGTGATGGAGCGCACCCCGAAGCCGGTGATCGCATCGGGCGGCGTCGCCGACCTCGACGACATCGCGGCCCTGCGGGAACTCGTGCCGCTCGGCCTGGAGGGCGCAATCGTCGGCAAGGCCCTCTACGCCCGGGCTTTCACGCTGGCCGAAGCCCTCGACGTCGCGGGCAGGTAGCCGGCTCGTGTCCGACAGCGCCGGAGTGCCGTGGCAGGGCAGGTCGTTCCACGACAACCCGGACGCCGCGGACGACGGCACGGCTCCGCCCCGCGTGCTGGAGGCGATCCGCCGGTTCCGTGCCGCCGAGGTCGGCTACCGCGAGGTGCTGGAGGCCCTGCGGGCCGAGCGGCTGCTGCTGCCCCTGCTGGCCGTCCGCGGTGACGAGGGGGTCGGCGCCCACGGCCGGCTCGTCGACAAGACCCAGGAGCTCTCTCTCGTCACGGCCGCGAGCCCCGACGGCCGGCCGGCCCTGCTGGCGTTCACCTCCGTCGATACGATGCGGTCCTGGAACGCCACCGCCCGGCCGATCCCCATCGCGGTGCCGCGCATCGCTCTCGCCGTCGCCTCCGAGGGCACGCCGCTGATCGTGGTGGATCCGGGGGCCGCCACGATGTTCGTCGTACGCCGCCCCGCCTTCCGCGCTCTCGCCACCGGCGAGGAGTGGACCCCGTGCTTCGAGGATCCCGAGGTGTTGCAGGCGTTCCTGCAGACCTCATCGGGCGAGGGCGATCTCGTCGCGATGCAACTGGCTCCGGGGGACCCGACCGCGCGTCTCGCCGGCGCCGAGCTGCTCGTGCAGCTGTCGGTGCGCGAGAGCGTGGCCGAGGCCGGACTGAGCGCGCTCATCTCCCGGCTGGGCGAACGCTGGGGTGCCGATGCGCTGATCGCGGAACGGGTCGACTCGATCGGCGTCGTGGTCGAGAGGGTCTGAGCCGGCGGATCGGGCATCTGACCGATGCCGGTGAGCACCCGTTGTGACAGCGTGTCTGCATGAGCGCTGATCTCCGCCCCGAACTGACCGCCGCCGTCGACCACGCCCGGCGCTGGCTCGACGGGCTCCCCGAGCGACGCATCCCGGCCTCCGCCGATGCGGCGAGCATCCTCGCCGCGCTCCCGGAACGCCTGCCCGAACGCGGTACCGCACCGGCCGAGGTGGTGGAGCAGCTCGTGCGGCTCGTCGAGCCGGGGCTGATGGCCAGTCAGTCGAGCCGGTTCTACGGCTGGGTGATGGGTGGCACGCTGCCCGCCGCCCTCGCGGCCGACTGGCTGGTCACGGCATGGGACCAGAACGCCGGCATGCGGGATGCCACCCCCGGCGTCGTCTCCATCGAGGACGCGGCGGGACGCTGGTTGCGCGACGTCCTCGGGTTGCCGGCCGCCGCATCCGCCGGTTTCGTCACCGGCGCGACGATGGCCAACTTCACGGCACTGGCGGCCGCGCGCAGTGCGGTGCTGCACGCGCAGGGCTGGGATGTCGAGCACCAGGGACTCGCCGGAGCACCGCGTGTGACGGTGCTCGCCGGGGCGGAGCGGCACAGCTCGATCGACATGGCCCTGCAGTACCTGGGGCTGGGGCAGGCGCAGCTGGTGCCGAGCGACGAGCAGGGCAGGGTCGACGCGGCGGCGATGCGCGCCGCGCTCGACGAGGTCACCGGCCCGGTGATCGTCTGCCTGCAGGCCGGAAACGTGCACTCGGGTGCGTTCGACCCGTTCGCCGGGGTCATCGAGGCGGCCCACGCCCGCGGCGCCTGGGTGCACGTCGACGGGGCATTCGGCCTGTGGGCCCTCGCGACCCCGCGCCTCGCCCCGCTGGTCGAGGGCCTCGCGGACGCCGACTCGTGGGCGACGGATGCCCACAAGACCCTCAACGTGCCCTATGACTGCGGTGTCGCCATCGTCGCCGATGCGGCGGCGGCGGTCCGGGCGTTCGGGCATCACGCGGCGTACCTCATGGACGCCGACATCCCGGATCCGCACGAGTACGTGCCCGAGTTGTCGCGCCGGGCGCGCGGGGTGCCGACCTGGGCGGCGCTCGCCTCGCTCGGGCGGGACGGGGTGCGCGACCTGGTGGACGGACTCGTCGCCTCGGCACAGGCGATCGCTGGAGGGATCGCCGGGATCCCGGGAGCCACGATCGTGAACGACGTCGTCTACACCCAGGTCTGCGTGGCGTTCGAGGACGACGAGCGCACGACGGCCGTGCTGGACCGCCTGCTGGCGGAGGGCGTGGTGCGGCCGAGCCCGAGCCGGTGGCGCGACCGCGCCGTGATCCGCATCTCGGTCAGCAACTGGCAGACGGATGCGGAGGCCGTCGCCGAGACCGTCGCGGCCGTCGCGCGCGCGGCTAGCTGACCGGGCCGGTCCACTTCTCGCCGGGACCCTGCCCGACGGGGTCGGGGATCGCCGAGGTCTCGCGGAAGGCGAGCTGCAGCGAACGCAGCCCGTCGCGCAGCGGACGGGCGTGCGAGTCCGAGATCTCCGGGGCGGCGGCGGTCACCAGGCCGGCGAGCGAGGTGATCAGTTTGCGCGCCTCGTCCAGATCGATCTCGGCCGACGCATCCGGCCCGTCGCCGAGCCCCAGCTTGACCGCGGCCGCGCTCATCAGGTGGACGGCGACCGTGTTGATCAGCTCGACAGCCGGCACCTCGGAGATGTCGCGCACGGCGCCTTCGACGTCGACGAACGGGGTCTCATCGCTCACGCGCTGTTCCTCTGCTAAACTCATGCGGGCTCCGGGCCAGATCCGGACCAACGAAGTGGAGAAATCCCACCCGCTCGCCGCATCTCAAGGCTATCGGGTCAGTTTCACTCCGCCGGACCGTGTTCATCAGGTCCGGTAGCCAGGGTGTTGTGGCGGCGCAGGCCGTGGAATCTCTTTCCTTCGTGCAGTGAACAACGAAGGAGAACCCGCATCAGCGATCCCAGAACCAATGACCGCATCCGCGTCCCCGAGGTCCGTCTCGTGGGTCCCGGCGGAGAGCAGGTCGGCGTCGTGCGCATCGAAGACGCCCTGAAGCTCGCCCAGGAGGCCGACCTCGACCTGGTCGAGGTCGCACCCGACTCGAAGCCGCCCGTGGTCAAGATCATGGACTACGGCAAGTTCAAGTACGAGCAGGCCCAGAAGCTCAAAGAGGCACGGCGCAACCAGGCCAACACGATCCTCAAAGAGGTGCGGTTCCGCCTCAAGATCGACAAGCACGACTACGAGACCAAGATGAAGCGCGCCGTGGGATTCCTGCAGGCGGGTGACAAGGTCAAGGCCATGATCCTGTTCCGTGGTCGTGAGCAGTCCCGCCCCGAGCAGGGCGTGCGCCTGCTGCAGAAGTTCGCCGAGGACGTCACCGAGTACGGCACCGTCGAGTCGACCCCGACGATCGACGGCCGCAACATGGTGATGGTCATCGGACCCCACAAGAACAAGGCCGACGCGAAGGCCGAGGCCAACGCGAAGAAGGACGCGCAGAAGCGCGCGAACCGCGAGAGCGACAACACAGAAGAGGAAAGCAATGCCTAAGCAGAAGACGCACTCCGGTACGAAGAAGCGGTTCAAGCTCACCGGTTCCGGCAAGGTCATGAAGCAGGGCGCCGGCATGCGCCACAACCTGGAGGGCAAGTCCTCCGAGAAGACCCGTCGCCTGAACCGCGAGGTCGTCCTCGCCCCGCAGGACGCCAAGGTCATCAAGCGGCTGCTGGGCAAGTAAGCCCCCGCTTCGATAAGCCACAGCTTCGATAAGCCAAGATTCGATAAGGACTAACTGAGATGGCACGTGTCAAGAGGGCGGTCAACGCCGCCAAGAAGCGCCGGGTGATCCTGGAGCGCGCCGAGGGTTACCGCGGCCAGCGCTCGCGGCTGTACCGCAAGGCCAAAGAGCAGGTCACCCACTCGCTCGTCTACGCCTACCGCGACCGTCGCGCCAAGAAGGGCGAGTTCCGTCGCCTCTGGATCCAGCGCATCAACGCTGCCGCCCGCCAGAACGGCCTGACCTACAACCGGCTGATCCAGGGTCTGGGTCTGGCCGGCATCGAGGTCGACCGCCGCATCCTGGCCGAGCTCGCCGTGAACGAGCCCGCCACGTTCGCGGGCCTGGTCGAGGCGGCCAAGTCGGCTCTGCCGAAGGACGTGAACGCCCCCGCCGCATAGCGGCGGTCGAGTCTCGTGATCGACAACCCCCGCTCCCCGCGGGTGCGTGCCGTCGCCAAGCTCGCGAAACGGTCGGCGCGCGCCGAGGCCGGGCTCTTCCTCGCCGAGGGGCCGCAGGCCGTCCGTGAGGCGTTCGCGTTCCACCCGGCGACGGTCGTGGAGTTCTTCGCCACCCGGTCCGCGCTCGAACGGCACGGAGCGCTGGCGCAGGCGGCGGCCGACGCGGGGATCGGGGTCGAAGAGGTGAGCGACGCGGTGCTCGGCGCCATGTCCGACACGGTGACGCCGCAGGGGGTTCTCGCCGTCTGCCGCCAGTTTCCGGTGTCGCTGGCCGAGCTGATGGCCAGCGCCCCCCGCCTGCTGGCGATCCTGGAGGAGGTGCGTGACCCGGGCAACGCGGGCACCATCATCCGGGCGGCGGATGCGGCGGGCGCCGACGGCGTGATCCTCACCGGTCGCAGCGTGGACGCCTACAACCCGAAGGTGGTGCGCTCGACCACCGGGTCCATCTTCCATGTACCCGTGGCGCAGGGCATCGACCTGCCGGCGGCCGTCGATGCCGTGCGGGCTGCCGGGCTGCAGGTCTTCGCGGCCGACATCAGGGGCGATGAGCTGACGGTGATCCGGGACGACCTGGGCGCGCCGACGGCATGGCTGTTCGGTAACGAGGCCCACGGTCTGACCGACGAATCGCTGGCCCTCGCGGACCGCGGGGTGCGGGTGCCGATCTACGGGAAGGCCGAGTCGCTCAACCTGGCGACGGCGGCCTCGGTCTGTCTCTACGAGAGCGCGTTCGCGCAGCGCACCTGATGATCGTCTGGGAGTCCGCGAAGCGGCTCCGGAGGACGTGATGCACTGAAGTCATGCCGCCGACGGAGCCGTTGGTCGTCCTCGACCATGTCGACAAGCACTTCGGCGAGCTTCACGTGCTCAACGACATCACCACCACGATCGGCCGTGGCGAGGTCGTCGTCGTCATCGGACCCTCCGGATCGGGCAAGTCGACGCTGTGCCGGGCCATCAACCGGCTCGAGACGATCGACGGCGGCACCATCACCATCGACGGGGCCCCGCTGCCGGAGGAGGGCGCTCAGCTGGCCAGGTTGCGGGCCGATGTCGGCATGGTCTTCCAGTCGTTCAACCTGTTCGCACACAAGACGGTCCTCGAGAACGTGACGCTCGGGCCGGTGCGGGTGCGCAAGCTCTCGAAGCAGGCGGCCGAGAAGCGTGCGATGGAGCTGCTGGAGCGGGTCGGCGTGGCCGATCAGGCCGCGAAGCTTCCCTCGCAACTGTCGGGCGGTCAGCAGCAGCGGGTCGCGATCGCGCGATCCCTGGCGATGGAGCCGAAGCTGATCCTGTTCGACGAGCCGACCTCGGCGCTCGATCCCGAGATGATCACCGAGGTCCTCGATGTGATGGTGGGCCTCGCGAAGGACGGCATGACGATGGTGGTCGTGACGCACGAGATGGGGTTCGCGCGGAAGGCCGCCGACCGGGTGCTCTTCATGGCCGACGGCCGGATCGTCGAGGAGGGGACGCCCGAGGGCTTCTTCGACGCCACCCGGACCGATCGCGCGAAGGAGTTCCTGTCGAAGATCCTCGCTCACTGATCGGTGGGGGAGAACACCAGGGGAGGAAACCATGAGATTCCGAACAGCAGGCACCG
Source organism: Pseudolysinimonas sp. (assembly GCA_035556655.1). Classification (GTDB taxonomy): domain Bacteria; phylum Actinomycetota; class Actinomycetes; order Actinomycetales; family Microbacteriaceae; genus JBDSKH01. The sequence goes on along the minus strand of DATMFW010000009.1, from coordinate 4,765 downwards.
TCGTCGCGCTCGCGGCGGCCGGTGCGCTCATCCTCGGCGGCTGCACCGATTCGGGTGCGCCGGCGGGGGACGGGGGAGACGGGACCACGAGCGAGAAGGTCCCGTACGACGAGGGCACGACGATGGCCGAGCTCGCCGAGGCGGGCACCATCACGATCGGGACGAAGTTCGCCCAACCGCTCTTCGGCCTGGCCGGGCCCGATGGTGTGCCGGTCGGGTTCGACATCGAGATCGGCAAGATCATCGCCGGGCAGCTCGACATCGCGCCCGGCGACATCAAGTGGGTCGAGACCGTGTCCCAGAACCGTGAGCCGTTCATCCAGAGCGGTGAGGTCGATCTGGTGATCGCGACCTACACGATCAACGACGACCGCAAGAAGGTCGTCTCGTTCGCCGGGCCGTACTACGAGGCCGGGCAGGACATCCTGGTGCCGGCGGGCAATCCGGAGGGCATCGACGGACCGGAATGGTTCGCCGACAACCCGGACAAGACCGTGTGTTCGGTGAGCGGCTCGACGTCCGTGACGAACATCCAGGAGTACACCAGCAATGTGCTCGAGGCCGCCGACTATGCCGACTGCCTCGACCCGATCCGCAACGGGCAGGCGGTCGCGGTGACGACCGACAATGTGATCCTCGCGGGGCTGGCCGACCAGAGCGACGGTGAGTTCGAGGTCGTGAACAACCCGTTCACGGCGGAGCCGTACGGAATCGGGCTCGCGCTCGAGGACACCGAGTTCCGGATGTGGATCAACGACGTCCTGGAGCAGTCCTATGAGGACGGCAGCTGGGACGCCGCGTGGGAGTCGACCGCCGGTGCGGTCCTCGACCTGCCGGAGCCTCCGGCGGTGGATCGGTACTGACGGTCTGACCTGACGGCGAGCCGGGCGGCGCGATGGATGCGGTTCTGGAGAACCTCCCCCTGCTGTGGGGCGGTTTCCTGCGCACCCTCGCGCTGCTCGGCATCGCCGGCGTCGGGGCGCTGATCCTCGGAACCGTCGTCGCCGCGATGCGCCTGTCGCCGGTGGCCCCGATGCGCACCGTCGCCACCGTCTACACCGAGTTGCTGCGCAACACGCCGCTCACGCTCGTGCTGCTCGGGTTCGCCGTCATCGTGCCGAACCTGGGGCTCGCCCCTGCGGGGCTGGACTCGCGGGGGCAGTTCTTCGTGCTGGCCTCGATCGGGCTGACGCTGTACACCTCGCCGTTCATCGCGGAGGCGATCCGCTCGGGGGTGAACAGCATCCCGGTCGGTCAGGCCGAGGCGGCGCGCAGCATCGGCCTCGGGTTCGGGCAGACGCTCGGCGAGGTGATCCTGCCGCAGGCCATCCGCATGGTGATCCCGCCGATCGTGAACGTGCTGATCGCTCTCACCAAGAACACGTCGGTCGCGGGCGGCTTCTTCGTCGTCGAGCTGATCGGCGCCTCCCGTGGCGCGATCAATGCACGGGGGGATGAGGTGGTCGCGATCCTCCTGTCGGTCGCGGTGTTCTATCTCGTCGTCACGATCCCGCTCGGACGCTTGCAGGCCTTCGTCGAGAAGCGCGTGGCGGTGCTGCGATGAGCACGGTCCTCTACGACGTTCCCGGTCCTCGGGCCCGGCGTCTCGCGCGCATCGTCGGTGTGCTGATCGCCCTGGTGGTCGCGGGCGCACTCGCCTGGGTGATCGTGTCGCTCGCGCTGCCGCGCAACGGGGCCGATGGCTCGCCGCGGCCCGGATACTTCGACTGGAGCCGCTGGGACATCGTCAACGACCGCGCCTTCTGGCGTGCCGTGGGCTCGAACTACCTGAACACCCTGCGCATGGCGGGACTCGGCGCCGTGCTCGCGATCGTCGCGGGGGTGCTGTTCTCGTTCGGCCGCACCGCCCGCACCGCGCTGGTGCGGGTGCCGACGACCATCGTGCTGGAGTTCTTCCGCGGCATGCCGGTGCTGCTGATGATGCTGTTCGTCCTGCTGGTCTTCTCGACGGGCTCGTACTGGGCGGGGGTGCTCGCGCTCGGGCTCTACAACGGGGCGATCATCGGCGAGATCCTGCGTTCGGGAATCGCCGCGCTGCCGCGCGGGCAGCGCGAGGCGGGTCTGACGGTGGGCCTCACCCCGCTCGCGACACGGTTCCTCATCGAGTTCCCGCAGGCGGCCCGGAACATGCTGCCGATCATCATCGCCCAGCTCGTCGTCCTGCTGAAGGACACGGCGCTCGCGTACGTGATCGCCTACGACGAACTGCTGCGCTTGGTGCCGAAGCTGTCGAACTTCTACGGGGACCGCTACCGGCTCTCAATCTTCCTCATCGTGCTCGTGGTCTACCTCGCGACGAACCTGCTGCTGTCGTGGGTGGCGCGCATCGTCGCGGCCCGGACCGGTCCCGGTGCCGGGGCGCCGCGCATCCCGAAGCGCGGGCGCATCTTCCGCGCGTTGCGCGGGCGTGAGGTGAGTGTGGCGAAGGTGCCGGACGCCGGCGTAGGCGGCGGGGTCGCGCCGTAGGTGGGGAACGCGGTTAGCTGTCAGCGCCAGGTCAATCACCAGGACTGTGGGGGGCTCCCGGTCGGAAAAATGATCGCCTGCGGAACCTCTAGGGTTTGCCCAATGACGGCGCAAGCAAACGTCCCGCCCACATATGTGCCTCGAATGTCATAGGACTTGGCAGGATTGCTGATCACTTCGGTCACGCGAAAATCCTTGAACGTTGGTCCGGCGACGGCCACGAGACGGTCGGTGCACGCGGCGCTGGCACGGTCGTCGAGTGAGGACAAGCCCCCGCTTAGCGCCACCACAGTGATACCAATCAAGACGGCCACCGCGAGCCCGGCCCAGGGTATCCAACGTTTACCGATTGGTGAAGGATCGCGTTCGACGTTCGCCGGCGCCGACGCGGGTCGCGCACGCAGCTGCGAGGGGCGGGCTGGCGGACGTTCTTCGTATGGTCTTGACATCAACCGGTCTCGATCACTAGATCGTCTCGATAACTGCGGTCACGACCGTTGAACCAAGCTGGGTGTGCGTGGCTATCGACACGATTCGACAGGGAGGGTAGCTCTCAAGCTGTCGCTTGAGCTCGGCGAGACTCTCGGTATAGGGCCTCCCGGGCGACGATGCGAAAACGATGTCTTGCTGATCGATGAGCGGCATGGCGCAAGTGTCACACGTATCCGCCGACATGCCCAGGCCTTCTGCCCGCACCGGCAATTGCGCTCCGGCTCCCCGGCTGCCGCTTCGCCTTCGTTGACGCAACTAGCGAGAGGAACCTCCGAAGTGCAAAACGAAGTCAGTGACTATCGCGTCGTCAGTCGTACCACTCGGCGACACCGCCGTGCCAAGAACATGTTCCTCGGTGGTTCTGGGAGTAGGAGTATGTTCCGTCGCGGCACAAGGCGGTGGGCGACTCCGCGGGCGAATCACGCGTCGTATGCGGCGTATGGTTGTTGCCGCAGCCAGTTAGGCCGGCCACGATGAGCGACCCAACCAATAGAAGGGCGGGAACCGGCCCAAGTTTGCCCGCGGCCGTGGCGCTCATGCGCCGTACGCTACACGCTCACTCCGGTGAGCCGGTCGCCTCGGCGATTCAACCGCGCAAATGCGACTTCCGTCTTGGCTTGCCTAGAACGGCGGCGGATCCGCGTCCCGCTCATGTCCGGTGGGGCTCGTCCACGTGATCTTCCGATCGGGACCTTGGCGCACCCGCCACCTGGTCTGATGTTTGACGCGGTGGTGATGTCGGCAGAGGTGCGCCAGATTGTCGGCGCGGGTCGCTCCGCCGTACTGGTGGTCCACGGTGTGGTCGATGTCTGAGTTCCGGGCCAGACGCCCGCACCCGGGGAAAGCGCATAGCACGTCGGTCACGGCGAGCCAGCGCTTCAGGTCGGCGGGCGGGCGGTAACTCGTGCGGTCGATGTCGAGCAGCCCGCCCGAGATCGGGTGGGTGAGCAGGCGCGTGAACGAGGGTGCGTGGGCGGCGAGTCGGCGCGCGGTCTCGGCGTCGATCGGCCCGTAGCCGTCGAGCGTCGCGGGCTCATCGCCCGCCCCGAGCAGCGTGAGCACGGGGACCGTCACCGCGACGGAGACGTTCGGGCGGGAAGCGCCGGCGGACCCGGTGAGGAGATCGGCTGCGACATCGGCCCGGAACTGGTCGAGCGTGCGCTCTTCGCCGCCGCAGTCCCGCAGCGACCGAGCAGCGCCGTCGATCGCCGCGTAGCCGCGGTGCGCCGCGTCGGCGGGGAGTCGCATCGACAGCACGGCCATGCCGTCGAGTTCGTTCTCGATCCAAACGCCGCGGGTCTCGGTCGCGGCCTTCGACCGCTCGGTCAGGCTGACACTGTGCAGACGCTCCCGCACGGCGCGCGCTCGCAGCCGGAACCGGACCGGGGTGAGGCGCGCCGCATCCGCCGCCACGGTCTCGTCGAACGCAGCCACGCAGTCCTCGGGAAGCGACCGGGCGAGTTCGGCTGCGCACCGGGCGTTCGCGGGCGAGACCTCGCCGTCGACGAACCGCTGCCAGAGTCGGGGGAGCAGGCGGCGCAGCGTGTGCCCGTCGAAGGCGCGGGCACGCACCGACCCCTCGGACATGCTCAGCCGCACGGCGAGGTCGGCGGCAGCCGCGCGCTCGGCGAACGCGGCGCGCTCAGTCGGCTTCACCTGGAACGCCGGATCGACCCACCTGTCGGGGTTCTCGCGGGCCTCGGTGAGGGCGTCGTCGAGCGCGGCGTGCAGGTCGGCGGCGGCGCGGTTCGCCTCGAACTGGGCGAACTCGGCGCGGGTCGTCGCG
>DATMFW010000008.1:0-30877 GCA_035556655.1 Pseudolysinimonas sp. | reverse complement strand
ACACCGGACCCTCGGGCTCTGCGACGACGCTCGTGCCGACCGGGTCGTGAGGGCGATCGATCAGCCGTACCGCCGCCAGGCTGGTGAGGAAGCCCTCGGCGCGGCGCCCGCCCTCCCAGCGCTCACCGAGCTGCTCGACCTGCGGCACCCCGGTCTCTTCGATCGAGACCCGGAACCCCGCCGACTCCAGGTGCACGCCGAGCGACGCCGTCATGCGCACCACCCATTCGAAGTGCTCGCTGTACGCCGTCGGCGACCAGGTGTCGCCGACATCGGGTTGCGCGTCGGGGTACCCGCCCTGCCGGGTGTCGATGAGGATCCGCGCGTCCGGGTGGCTGCGGTGCTCCTCCTGGCGCACCATCAGCTCGCCGTGGCGTGCCGAGGCTCGCCAGTGCACGCGCCGGAGGGCGTCACCCGGACGGTACTCGCGGGTCGTGAGGTCATCGTCGTTGCCGGTCACGCGCCGCTGCACCAGGAGCGCCGTCCCCTCGCCGTCGGCCAGGGTGGGGCCGCCCGGGGGAAGCTCCACGACATCCGGCACCACGACGAGCCGGTCGGCTTCGCCGACGGCGAGAACCGAGTCGACCATGCCGAACGGGTCCTCGTACTCGACGACGAACGGACCGATCGGGTAGAGCCCGCGCCGCACCGGGTGCAGGTCGTACTCGACCGACCGGATGCGGCGGGCCGCCGACCCGATCGGGATCGCGTCGAGCTCGTGCGGCGCCATCGGCTGCTGCCAGGGGATCGCATCGTTCCAGAGCAGCGGCGTGCTCGCACTCGAGCCGACGTTGCGCACCCGCACCGTCACGCGAGCCACCCCGCCGGCGGCGACCACCGGCGGCGAGAACAGCCGGATGATGTCGAAGCGCGGTCTGCGGACCCGCACGATGATCGCGCCGACGATCACCAGCAGCAGGGCGAATCCGCCCGCGACCAGCACTTCGCGGCGACCCGCCGAGTAGCCCGTGATGAGGCACACCAGACCGAGCGCGAGCGTCACCCAGCCGCGCCGCGTGAGGTGCGCGGCGCGCCGGCGCAGCAGGACCTCGCCGTCGCGGCGCCGGCGCTGCGGCCTGGCCATCAGAGCGGTCCCGACGCTCCGAGCGGCACCGGTGTCGCCGCGACGATGCGGGCGGTGATCTCGGCGAGCGCCTCCACCCCGAGGGGGCTGGACCCGATGGCTGCCCGCGTGGTCATCAGACGGTGGGCGAGCACCGGTACGGCCAGCGCGTCGATGTCGTCCGGCAGCACGAAGTCCCGGCCGTCGAGCGCGGCGCGCGCCTTCGCGGCGCGCACCAGCTGAAGCGTCGCGCGCGGACTCGCCCCGAGCCGCAGATCGCGGTCCACCCGGGTCGCGGCGGCGATGGCGACCGCGTAGTGCTCGACCGCAGGACTGACGAACACCGCGCGCACGGTCGCGATCATCCGGCCGAGACGCTCGAGCGTCACGACCGGCTGGAGCGCCGTGAGCGGGCTGCCGCCTTCGCGGCTGCGCAGCATCGCGGCCTCGTTCGCCGCATCCGGGTAGCCCATCGAGATGCGCGCCATGAAGCGGTCGCGCTGTGCCTCGGGAAGGGCGTAGGTGCCCTCCATCTCGATCGGGTTCTGGGTGGCGATGACGGTGAAGGGCACCGGGAGGGCGTACGTCGCGCCGTCGACCGAGACCTGGCCCTCCTCCATGCTCTCCAGCAGCGCCGACTGGGTCTTCGGGCTGGCGCGGTTGATCTCGTCGCCGATGACGATGTTGGCGAACACCGGTCCGGGCTTGAACTCGAACTGCCGGTCGGCCTGGTTGTAGATGCTCACCCCGGTGATGTCGGCGGGCAGCAGATCGGGGGTGAACTGGATGCGCGATACCGAGCAGTCGACGGCCTTCGCCAGCGCCTTCGCCAGCATGGTCTTGCCGACGCCCGGGACGTCCTCGACGAGAAGGTGCCCCTCGGCCAGCAGCACCGTCGTGGCCATCTCGACCGCCTCGCGCTTGCCGTCGATGACGGTCTCGACGGCCGCCATCACCGCACGGGCGTCGAGCAGGAACTCCGGCATCGGGAGCGAATCGGCCGTGGCCGCGACGTCCTCGCCCGCTTCAGCCTCATCGCTGCGGTACGCGTTCATCTTCAGGACTCTGCCACATGGCGGCGACGGGCGTCACTGGGAAGTTGCCGCATCACCTTTCGGCGGGTGCGCTCAGCGCGGCACGAAGTGCTCGCGCACGCCCGGCAGCCAGAGCAGGGCCGCGGCCGCGACTGCCGGGATGTTCAGCAGCGCCGTCGGCGCCGGCCAGCCGAACATCGGCGAACCGGCCATGCTGAGCGCCAGGTCGGTCACCGAGAGGCCCAGCGCCAACGCGACCGCCATGTTCAAGGCCAGCATCGCCCAGAGCCTGCCGCGCACGATCTCGGTCGCGAACCAGCCCACGGCGACCAGTGCCACCACCAGCCAGGCCAGCGTGAGCACCGGGCTCTCGCCCTGCAGTACGGTCAGGACCACCACGACGGTGGCGATCCCCATCGCCACCGTCATGAGCGCCACGCTCACCCGGATCAGCCGGGGCGCCATCCGCCACCGATCGCGCAATGTCTGCGTCATCGCTCCCCGCCTCCGTGCTCGGCCGCTCGCAGTCCCGCCTCGAACCCCTCGCGCCACGCCTCGTCGCTGCCGAGCCGGAACATGTCCTGATCGGCCGGGCGGATGAGTGCCCGGGCCCCCGGCAGATCGAGGTCGCCGACGAGGTGGGCGAGCCCGCGGATCACCGCCACCGGCATCCCGCCGGCCTTGCCCTTCACAAGATCGGCGGCGCCCGCGATCTCGTCCGCCACCGCCGCGATGGTCGCCTCGAGCAGATGCCCGGATGCGTCCCGCGTCCCGCGCAGATCGTCCACCACCCGCAGGCCCGCGGCCCCGATCGCCGCGTCGGTCTGACCCTCGCGCCACGGGCGCCCCAGGGTGTCGGTGAGGATCACGGCGACCTGCTTGCCGGTCAGCTCGCGCAGATTCGCGGCGATGGCGCGGGCGCTCGCATCGGGGTCCTCGGGCAGCAGCAGCACGACCCCGTCAGGCGCGTTCGAGGAATCCACCCCCGCCGCCGCCATGACCAGGCCCTGCGGGTTCTCGACGATGCGGGTCACCCCGCGGGCATGCTCGCGGCTGGCGACCAGCCGCACCGTCTGATCGGTGATCGCCTGCTCCCGGTCGGCGGCGGCGACCTGTCGCCCCTCGGCCTTGCTGACGATCTTCGAGGTGATGGCGACGATGTCTCCATCGCTGATCGAGCCGGCCACGGCCTCCGCGATCATCGACGCGAGGTCGTCGCCCGCCTGCACCTCGGGCAGTCCCTCGAGCGCCCACACCTGCAGCATCAGCGCACCACCTTCGGCAGCACCTCGCGGCCGAACGCCTCGAGGAACTCGCGCTGGTTACGGCCGACGTTGTGCAGGTAGATGCGGTCGAATCCGAGGTCGGCGTAGGCCTGGATCTGCGCGCGGTGCTGATCGGGATCGGCGCTGATCGGCATCCGGCCCTCGAAATCGGACGCGGTGACCATGCGGGCGATCTGCTCGAGCTCGTACGGCGAGCGGATGTCGGACTTCGGGAACCGCAGCGCCAGGTTCGGCCACTCGGTCAGGGCGTTCTGTCTCGCCTGCTCGTCGGTCTCGGCCCAGCTGAGGTGCAGGCGCAGCACCTTCGGCATCGCGGCCGCGTCCCGGCCGGACTCCCGGGCGCCCTCGGCGAAACGCTGCAGCAGCATGGCGAGCTTGTCGGCGGGCGCCGCCTCGGTGATCAGCCCGTCGACGGTGCGACCCGCCCGGCGCGCGGTCACCGGCCCGGACGCCGCGACCAGGATCTCGGGGCTGCGCTCGGGCATCGTCCACAGGCGGGTCGACTCGAGCTTGTAGTACTGGCCCTCGTGGCGCACGTCGCGCCCGGAGTGCCCGCTCGCGAACAGCTTCTTGATGATGTCGACCGCCTCGAACATGCGGTTGATGCGTTCGGGGGCGTCGGGCCAGTAGCTGCCGACGACGTGCTCGTTGAGCGCCTCACCGCTGCCGAGCCCGAGCCAGTGCCGTCCCGGATACATGGCGGCGAGCGTGGCGGATGCCTGAGCCACCATCGCCGGATGCCACCGGAACGTCGGCGCGGTCACCCCCGTGCCGAGATCTCCCGTGGTGGTCTGGCCGAGGGCGCTGAGCACGTTCCAGACGAAGCTCGCCTGGCCCTGCTGCGGAACCCAGGGCTGGAAGTGGTCGGCGGCCATGACGCCGGTGAAACCCTGGGCCTCGGCGTGCTGCGCCAGCTCGAGCACCTCGGTGGGGTGGAACTGCTCCAGCATGGCGGCGTAGCCGATCTGGAGGGGCATGGGTCCATTGTGCCGTGTGGAAGGACGGCTGAGGCGGACGCAGAACCCCGTATGCGGTTTCTGCGTGCGCCTCAGCCGCAGTTACAGTTCGAGCTGCCCGTCGGCCTGCTTCACCTTCACGCGGGCGAGCGCCAGGTTCGACTTGCCCGAGTCGAGCACGAAATAGAGGAACACCTCGGGTGCCTGCGCCAGCGGCCGGATGATGTGGTACTGACTGCTCAGCGTGATGAGGATGTCGTCGATGGTGTCGTCGAGCCCGAGCGACTTGATGGTCTTCAGCTTCGCCCGCACCACCTCGGTGTTGCCCGCCGCTGCCACGTCGAGGTCGATTCCCGACCCGGCCTTGCCGAGTAGCATGCCCGATGAGCTGTCGACGAGCGCGACGCACATCGCGCCGTCGACCGTCAGCAGGCCGTCGAGGGTTTCGGTGATGTTGGACATTCGGTTCCTTCCGGTTCGGTCAACGCGAGGTGAGGGCGGCCGCGAACTTCTCGGCCGCGATACGTGCAGTGGAGAGCGCCTTGCCCAGGGTCTCGTCGCCGTCGAACAACGCGGCGAGCACGAGCTGCTGTCCCGGGATGCGCAGCTGGATCACGTGGCCGGTCTCCGAGGCGATGATCACGTACGAGCTGGGCCCGATCGCGAGCTCGTTCGCCACCCCCTCGGTCAGAGCCTGGATCGACGAGGCCATACTCGCCAGGCGACCGTCGGCGGCATGAGCGGGAACGCCGACCACCTCGAACCCGTCGTCGGTCAGCACCGTCGCGTGCCGAAGCGAGCTCGACAGCTCGGTCATCTCGCGCAGGGCAGCGGTGCCGAGGCGCACCACGTCCGGATCCTTGTGCGGCGCGACGTGCTTCAGCTTCATGCCGGCACCTCCCGGTAGAGGGCGCGCATCTCGATGTTGGCGATCAGGCTCATCAGCAGCAGCTCCATGTTCCCCCGGTCGCGCGGATCGACCGCCATGACGGGTGCCATGAGGTCGGGTCGCTCCTGCTCCAGGAAGTCGGTGTAGTCGGTCACGATCAGTCCCGGCCGCACGTCGGTGCGCGTCACCCCGACGGCGACTCCCCCGCGATCGCATAGGTCGCCGAACTCGATGAGGAACTCGCGCATCGACCCGAGCGGATCGGGGGCGTCGTTGTGGATCAGCAGCAGCATCCCCTCGGCGCGGTCGCGCAGGATCCGCCACATGAAGTCGAAACGCCGCTGCCCCGGGATGCCGTACAGCCGCACCTTCTCTTCGTCGCTCACGCCGATCTCGCCGTAGTCGAGCGCGACCGTCGTGGTCGCCTTGTCGGCGGCCGCGCGGTCGCTGTTGGATGCCTCGGTCGCCACCACGGGGATGTCGCTCAGCGTGCGGATCGCCGTCGTCTTCCCGGCACCCATGGGTCCGGCGAACAGGATGATGTGCTCCATCTCAGCGCCCCCATTTCTCGCGCAGGCGCGAGAACAGGCCGGTGGCCGGATGCGGTTCCCCCGCATCCGGGACCGCCTCGACGAGCGGGGGCGCGCCGGCGGACCTGCGCAGGATGCCGACGGTGCTGAAGCCGTTGACCAGCCGCCGCGCATCGGCGGGAGGGGTGTGCGCGGCGGCGGCCAGCTCGGCGGAGGTGGCGAACGCGTTGCCGAGCATCGCGGTCATGCGCACCTGATCGAGGCTGAGGGACAGTTCGCCGAGGCTCGGCCACCGGCGCAGCCGGTAGCGATGCCCCTCGACGAGCCACGGCGCCGGTTCGTCACCGAACGCGTGGTATCCGATCAGCCAGAGGAGCGAGTCGAGGCTGCGCCCGGGCAGCTCGATCTCGGGGGCGGCGTCGAGGTCCTGGGTACGGGTCTCGACGAGGACGGTGCGCGGGTAGGCGGGTAGATCCGCGAGCGGCAGGTCGCCGGCGAAGGCGTTGTACGCGAAGTCGATGGTGATCGCGTGACCCTCGATGTCGAGGTTCAGGACCATCGGCGTGGTCATCTGCTGGATGGCGTGGATGGCGGTCGCGGCACCTGCCCAGCCGCTGAGCTCCGGTGGAGCGGTGACGGCGGGGCGGGATCCGGCGACCAGGCCGGACTCCGCAGACATCTAGCCGAGTCGGATTCGACGCGTCGACGATTCCATGTGATTCGGCCCCCCAGCCCTGACAGAAGAGAATGCGGCCGTCCCATGGCCGCGCATTCAGCTTATGGTCAGCGCGATTCCAGGCGTCTACCCCCATGCGGGGGGGTGGGGGTGCGCTGCGGCCTGTCCGTCACAGCCCGGTGGCGAACCGAGTTCTGTACCGATCTGCCGACCTCGCGCCGGGGGCATCTGCGAGCGACGAGCATGGGGACATGTCCGTAGCGGTGTTGTCGATCGAGGTTCCCGACCTCGCGCACATCGATGCTGCGTCAGACCTGGAGCTGATCGGATTGATGCAGGCATGGGCGGCGGCGCGACGACAGGTCGATGCCGGCATCGCCCGGCTGGCGGCGGCGGTGAAGACCCGATCCTCGCTCGAACTCGGCTACTCCGGGCTCGCGCAACGGTCCGGCGATCGAACGCCGGATGCGATGGTCGCCCGGGTGACCGGAACCTCGGGCCCCGAGGCCCGCACTCTCGTCGCCGTCGGCGGGTTGCTCGAAGCCCCCGAACCGTGGCTGGCACCCGTCGCCGACGCCGTCCGCGATGGGCGCCTGTCGGTCGGAGCAGCCGGGGCGATCACGACCGGGCTCGGTGTTCCGAACGCCGGCGTCGCCGCCGATGATCTCGCCGACGCAGCGCTAGCGCTGGTGGAGTCGGGGCTGCCGCCGGAGAAGATCGCCCGACGCGCTCGTGAACTCCGCGACGAACTCGATGACGCCGGCGTCGCCGATCGCGAGGCGCTTCTCCGCTCCAAACGGTATCTGCGACTCACCCCGCTCGCGGACGGGATGACCCGCATCCACGGGTTGCTCGACCCGGAATCCGCCGCGCTCGTCACCAGCGCCGTCGACCTCGTCACGGCGCCCCGACGCGGTGGGCCCCGGTTCGTCAGCGAAATCGATACGACCCGTGCCCAGCGCATCCTGAACGATTCCCGCACGACCGAACAGCTGGCGCTCGACGCGCTCGTGCAGATGATCCGCATCGCCGCAGCCGCCGACTCCGGCACGGTGTTCGGCACCCACCGACCCGCCGTCACCGTCCACGTCACCGCAACCGACCTCGACCGCCGCCAGGGCATCGCCACCATCGAGGGTCAGACCGCGGGCGTGTCCGTGACCACCGCAGAACGCCTGGCCTGCTCGGGCGGGTACCTCCCGATCAGGTTCAGACACTCCGGCACGCTCGACCTCGGGCGAACTCGACGCTCGTTCACCGCCGCGCAGCGTGCCGTGCTCGCCGCCACCTGGGGCGGCTGCGCCCTCCCCGATTGCGACCGACCACCGTCCTGGACCGAAGCCCATCACATCGATCCCTGGTCGCACGGCGGCAGAACGGACATCGCGGACGGCATCCTGCTCTGCAGGCATCACCACATGCTCGTCCACAACAACCACTGGCGCATCCATCGCGACGGCACCGGCTACCACCTGACGCCACCACCCGACGATCCGCTCACCCCGCCGATCAGGCTCGAACCCCAGAACCCGACCCACCAGCGGCTGATGCGGCTGATGCGGTCGACGGACTAGACGCGGCTCTTCTGCAGGAAGGTCGACACCGCCGCCGGCACGTAGGGCGCGACGTCGCCGCCGAGCGAGGCGACCTGGCGCACCAGCGAGCTGGAGACGTGGGCGTGCGCCGGCTCGGGCAGCATGAAGATCGTCTCGACGCCGGCGAGGTTGCGGTTCACGATCGCCATCGGGGTCTCATAGGCGACATCGACCTGTGACCGGATGCCCTTCACCAGCACGCTCGCCCCGACGTCGGTGCAGTAGTCGACGAGCAGCCCTACCGACCAGCTGGTCACCAGGATGTTGCCCGGCAGTCCCGCCTCGGCCACCGCATCCTGGATCAGCGAGACCCGCTGCGCGATCGGCAGGAGGGCCGTCTTGCCGGGGTTGTGCACGACGAGAACGTGCAGCTCGTCGAAGATCCCGGCCGCCCGTCCGATCACGTCGAGATGCCCGAGGGTGACGGGGTCGAAGGACCCGGGAACGACGGCGATCCGGCTCATGGTCCGGAGCATATCGGACCACCTTGGCAGGCTCGTGAACGCCGGACTCGGGAGGAGATGCAACGGCCCGGGCACCTCGCGATGCCCGGGCCGTCGAGTGCTGCCGAGGTCAGCCGACCTTCTGGATCCCGGTCAGTCCGGAGAAGCTCACGACGCTGTTCGGCACGTCCTTCACGGTGAAGATGACATCGCCCTCGTCGCCGATCTGGATGCCCAAGACATTCTTGCCGTCCGACTGCGAGATCGTGCCCAGGGCGATCAGCGCCTTCGTGTCGACGGTGCCCTTGTACTGCCCCGCCGGAAGCTCGGTGCCCACCAGCCAGTCGCCGTTGGTGATCGACGACGGGGTGGCGCGGACGACATCCGCGGCCAGGGCGATGTCACTGCATCCGGAGAACGACACCACGGATCCCGCGATGTCCTGAACGGTGAAGATCACCGAGCCCTCGGTCGCGTTGCGCGCGTCGAGGATGTTGTCGCCCTCGGCCTGCGACACCGTGCAGAGGGCGATGATGCCCTCATCGACCTCGGCGCGGTACTGCCCGGCGGCGAAGTCGGTGCCGACGATGTGGTCGCCGCCCGAGATGGTGCTCGCCGGCTCGTCGGGCTCCGGATCCACCGACTCCTGGCTGGTTCCGGTGTCGGTGTCGGTGTCGCCCGAGGTGCTCGGCAGGTTCGCACCGACGACGAAGACGCCCGCGACCGTCACGATGATCGCGATCAGCCAGGCGACCGGAGCCACGATCACGGCAGCGATGCTGAGCCCGCGCATCGGCGCCTTGCGGACCAGGGCGATGATCGCGCACACGATGGCCGCGATCGCGAACGCCCAGGTCGAGCCCGACGGACCCGGGATGACCGAGGTGAGGAACGCGATGCCCGCGAGCACAGCGGCGGCGATCGGCAGGGCCTTGCCTGCCGGCTTCGCAGGCGCGGGAGCCGGGGGCGGAACGGGCGCGCCCGGGGCAGGCGCAGCGGGCTCGGCGGCAGGAGGTTGGGGTGTTTCGGACATACCGGTACTGCTCCTTCGGGTTGAGGCCGCGCGGGTCATGAGGACCCAGCAGAGTGCGGCGGCGCTCAGACTATCGGGGGGATCCGACGAAAACCCATTTCACCGCGCCCGGGGTCAACCCTTCGCGAGGAAGGCGCGCTCCGCCTCGTCGAGCCGGCGCGCCAGAGCACCCGCCAGCGCGGGATGGTCCGCGAGCTCGGGGTCGTCGGCGAGCACCGCCTCGACCGCGGACCGCGCGTCGGCGATCAGGTCGCCGTCGCGCACCACCCGCAGCAGCTTCAGCGACGACCGGCCGCCCGACTGGTCCGCTCCGAGCACGTTGCCTTCGCGGCGGAGTTCGAGGTCGACCTGCGCGAGCTCGAAGCCGTCCAGGGTGGCGGCCACCGCATCCACCCGTTCGCGGGCGATCGTGGCCGGCTGCGAGCGCGTGACGAAGAGGCACAGGCCCGGAACGCCGCCGCGGCCGACGCGTCCGCGCAGTTGGTGCAGCTGGGCGACCCCGAACCGGTCCGCGTCGAGCACCACCATCGTCGACGCGTTCGGCACGTCGACCCCCACCTCGATCACCGTCGTCGCCACCAGCACGTCGATCTCGCCCCGCGCGAAGGCGCGCATCGTGGCGTCCTTCTCGTCGGCGGACATGCGCCCGTGCAGCGGCTCGATGCGCCGGTCGCGCAGCGCCGGATGCGCGCGCAACTGCTCGAGCGTCGGCAGCACCGCGGCGGCGGGCGGCGCATCGGGGTCGGCGAGGGCGTCCGGGTCGTCTTCGACGGTCTTCGCGTCGATCGCCGGGCAGACGACGAAACCCTGACGACCCTGAGCGAGCTCCTCGGCGAGACGCTGCCAGATGCGCTCCTCCCAGCCGGGGTGATCGACCAGCGCGACGACGTGGGACACGATCGGCGACCGACCGGCCGGCAACTCGGCGATCGTCGAGACGTCGAGGTCGCCGAACACCGTCATCGCCACGGTCCGCGGGATCGGCGTCGCCGTCAGCACGAGCACGTGCGGCGAGGCCCCCTTCAGGCGCAGCGCCTCGCGCTGATCGACCCCGAACCGGTGCTGCTCATCCACCACCACCAGCCCGAGCTCGGCGAAGGTGACCTGCTCGCCGAGCAGCGCGTGCGTCCCCACGACGATCGACGCCCCGCCCGACGCGACGGCGAGCAGCGCGCGCCGCCGGTCGGCCACCGGCAACTGGCCGGTGAGCAGAGTCGGGCGCAGTCGCGCCGCCAGGTCGGGCCCGAGGGAGGACACCAGCGACCGCAGATGCTGACCGGCCAGCACCTCGGTCGGGGCGAGGAACGCGGCCTGCCCGCCCGAGTCGGCGACGGCGAGCATGGCCCGCAGCGCCACCACGGTCTTCCCGGAGCCCACCTCGCCCTGCACGAGCCGGTTCATCGGCACGTCGGCGGCCAGGTCGCGTTCGATCTCGGCGCCGACGGTCAGCTGGTCACGGGTGAGGGCGAAGGGCAGCGCCTCCTCGAACTCGGCGCTCAACCGGCCGGGCACCCGGGGCTTCGCCCCGGCCGAGCGGCGTTCGGCGCGCTGACGCAGCAGCCCGGCCTGCAACACGAACGCCTCCTGGAACCGCAGGGCATCCTGCGCCCGGCGCCAGTCCTGGTCGGACGCCGGCCGGTGCACGAGACGCAACGCCTCGCGGAACGGGAGCAGGCCGCGTGCGGCGCGCACCGCATCCGGCACCGGATCGTCGAGTTCGGCGGGCAGCCCGCCGAGGACGACGTCCATCGACTTGGCCAGCTGCCAGCTGGCGAGGGATGCGGTGGCCGGGTAGATCGGGATCGGCTGCTCCGCCCACTCCCGCGCCGCGGGATCGGAGGCGCCGAGCTCTGGCGCACTGTCGGGCGGGAACAGCTCGTAGTCGGGGTGGGCGAGTTGCCGCGCACCGCGGTATTCGCCGACCTTTCCGGCGAAGATGCCGCGCACCCCCGGCTTCAGCTCACCGGCACGCCACTTCTGGTTGAAGAAGGTCAGGGTGAGGAACCCGCGCCCGTCGGTGATCGACACCTCGAGGATCGACCCGCGGCGCTGACGCATCGGCCGTTCGGTGACGCTGCGCACCTCGGCGACGATGGTGACGGCCTCGTCGACGGTGAGTTCGGCGAGCGAGGTCAGTTCGCCGCGGCGGGCGTACCGGCGCGGGTAGTGCGCCAGGAACTCACCGGCGGTCTCGTACCCGAACGCCTTCTTGATCGCCTGGGCGGTCTTGTCGCCCAGCAGCGAACGCAGCCGAGCGTCGAGCGGGGACGAGATCACATGTCGAGGGTAACCAGACCCGCCGGGGTCAGAGCGCGAACGGGTACCCGCGGCGATCGCGCACGGTCCGGCCGATCTGCGCGACGAACCGGTCGTCATTCTGCTCCAGCCCGCGCAGTTCGCGGCCCACCTCGCGCTCGGTCTTCTTCAGGTAGTTCATCGCCACCGTCTTCTCGGCGCCCGAGATCGGCTCGCCGTCGCGGGCGAACACGGCGCTGGCCCGCGAGATGGCGGCGATCTGGGAGTAGATGCCCGACGCGGCCTCGGCGAGACGCTTCTGCACGAGCTGCTTCTCCTGCACCTTCTTGCCGTACTTGCGCAGCGCCGCTTCGGCACTGTCGCGCAGCCGCACGACCTGTCCGGCGACCGCCGACACCCGGCCAGAGAACGCCGAGTGCGCGCCCTGCAGACGTTCGGGGCGGAGGGCCCGGTTGATGCGGCCCGACACGTACGGGGCCAGCTCGCCGAACGCCCGGCCCGGATCGCTCAGCTTGATGCTGGCGACATCGGGCAGGTCCTCGCTGAGCGCCTTCAGCCCATTGAGCGCGACGTACGCGCGCATCACGTCGTTGGAGCCTTCGAAGATGGGGAAGATCCGGAAGTCGCGCAGTGCCTTCGCCAGCGGGTGCCGGTTCATGAAGGCCTCGCCGCCGAGGATCTGGAACGCCCGGTTGAGCGCATACCAGCCGCGATCGCTGGCCTCGACCTTGGTCATCGCGCTCTCGAGCGAGAAGTCGGCGTCCCCGCGGTCGACGAGCCCGGTGGTCAGGTAGCTCGAGCTCTCGAGACCGTAGATCTGCGCGGCCATCCAGGCCAGCTTGTCTTCGACCATCTCGAAGTCGATGAGGTGCCGATCGAACTGCCTGCGGGTGGATGCGTGATCCAGTGCCAGCTCCAGGAACCGCTTCATGCCCCCCGAGATCGCGGTGCCCATCGACATCCGCCCGTTGTTGAGGGTGTTCATCGCGATGCGGAACCCGTCGCCCGGCTCGCCGAGCAGGTTCTCCGCGGGCACCCGCACGTTCCTGAAGTGCACGCGCTGCAGGTTGTTCGCCCGAAGGCCGAGGGTCTCGAAGCGCGGGCCGGTGCTGAGTCCCTCCATGCCCTTCTCGACGATGAGCGCGACGTGCCCGAGGTCGCTGCGGGCGAACACGGTGAGCACGTCCTTGCTGCCGTTGCCGATCCAGCGCTTCTCGCCGTTCAGCAGCCACGAGCCGTCACTCTGCCGCTCGGCCCAGGTCTCGAGGTTGTAGGCGTCGGATCCGACGTTCGGCTCGGTGAGCACGAAGGCGGCCAGCTTGCGGCCGGCGGCGAGGTCGGGCAGCCAGCGCGCCTTCTGATCGTCGGTGCCGTACAGGTAGAGGGGCTTGGTGCCGATCGACTGGTGCACGCCCATCACGACGGCGAGGGTGCCGTCGACGTAGCCGAACTCCTCCATGACGCGGCAGTACCCCGACTGCGACAAACCGAGTCCGCCGTACTGCTCGTCGACGAACATGCCGGTGAGCTTGCGCTCCCCCAGTTCGCGGATCACGTCGTCACCGACCCAGCCCTGCTCCTCCGCCTTCCACGGGTCGAAGGTGCTGAGGTATTCGCGCGCCGATGCGACGGCGGCGTCGACGCGGACCCGCTCCTCCCCGGCGATCAGCGGGTACGGGGTCACCAGCTCTGACTCGATCCGCCCGAGGAAGAGCCCCTTCGTGAAGCTGGGCTTCGGGGTGCGGTCGACGGCGGTGGGGCGCTCGGTTCCGGAGGTGGGTGCCGTGGTGGTCATGCCTCGATTGTCGGATGACTCGCTGCCAGGTGCCAATGGGTTGTCGGGTATCTCCAAGAACTCCCCCGCGGGCTAGCGTTGACGTTGTGAAGGCAGCGGTGTTCCTCGTGCTCGCGACGGCGTTCTGGGCGGGGAACTTCGTGTTCGGGGCCGCGGCGCTCGACAGCACCGACCCGATGAGCCTGACCTGGATCCGCTGGGCTCTCGCCGTGGTACCGCTGCTCGTGGTGGCCCAGGTCGTCGAGAAGCCGGACTGGCGCCGCGCGCTGCGTCACCTTCCGCTGCTGACGCTGCTCGGCATCCTCGGGGTGACCGGGTTCAGCCTGCTGATCTATCAGGCGCTGAGGTTCACCAGCCCGCTCAACGCCTCGCTGATCAACGCCGTCAACCCGGCCCTGATCGTCGTGCTGGCGGCCTTCCTGCCTGCGGTGCTGCAGGGCGGCGCCCGCACCCGGATCACCGGCCGCGCCGTTCTCGGAATCGTGCTCGGACTCATCGGGGTGATCATCGTGCTGACCGACGGCGACCTCGCCGCGCTGCTGCAGCACGGGCTGAACCCGGGCGATCTGCTGATGCTGGCCGTGATCGCGGCCTGGTCGATCTACACCCTGCTCGGCCGGCGCATCCACGACGTCCCGCCGATCACCTCAACGGCGATCCAGGCCGCGGCGGCGGTCGTGCTGCTGACGCCGTTCCTGGCGTTCACCGGGCTGCATCTGCCGTCGGGCCCCGCCGGCTGGAGCGCCATCGGGTACATCGTCATCTTCCCGTCGATCGCGGCGTACGTGCTCTGGAACGCGGCGACCCGCATGGTGCCGCCGGCCACTGCATCCATCTACATCAACCTGCAGGTGGTGTTCACGGCCCTCATCGGACTGCCGTTCGGGTTCGGCATCACCGTGGTGCAGGTCATCGGGGGTCTGCTCGTCGTCGGCGCCGTCGTGCTGCTGGCGCGGGGCACGCAGAACCCGGCGATCGCGGCGCCCGCCCCCGAGACCGGGCCCGTCGTGGTGCCGGAGCGGTGACCCGCATCATCGCCGGCTTCGCCGGATCGCTGCGCCTCGACGTGCCCCGCGTCGGCACGCGGCCGACGAGCGACCGGGTGCGCGAGGCGATCTTCTCGGCCCTCGAGGCGCGGGATGCGGTGGCCGGCGCGCGCGTGCTCGACCTGTTCGCGGGGTCCGGGGCTCTGGGGCTCGAGGCGGCGTCCCGCGGCGCCGCCCACGTCACCCTGGTCGACAAGGCCACCGCGGCGAGCACCGCCGCGCGCGACAACGCCGCCCGGGTCCGCAATGCCGCACCGCGCGGTGTGTCGCCCGAGGTCGTGATCTCGAGCCAGCCCGCGCAGTCCTTCCTCGGCGGGTCGGCCGGCACCTGGGACGTGGTGTTCCTCGACCCTCCGTACGAGCTCGGCGGCCTCGAACTGGTGCACACGCTCGAGGCTTTGGTGCCGCGGCTCGCCCCGGATGCGGTGGTCGTGCTCGAGCGCGCGTCGCGCGATCGCGCCCCCGACTGGCCCGACGGGCTCGAGCTCGACCGGCGCAAGGACTACGGCGACACGGCGCTGTACTGGCTGTCGCCGTCGGCGGGCGATCAGCCCGCGGCGCCGTCCCAGTCGGCGTAGGGGTCCCAGCCGCCGCGTTCGTCGAATGCTCGGCCGTCGACGTAGAGCCCCGACCCCTCCCGCACGACCCCGACCGGCCGGAAGCCGCCGGGCAGTGCGACGCCGGCGGGGAACGCGGCGAGCAGGGAGTGGTCCTCACCCCCGGTGAGGGCGAGCGGCGAGCCGACGGCGGCGGAATCCAGATCGATCGCGACCCCGCCGGCGTCGGCGACCCGGCGGGCGTCGATCGCGAGACCGTCGCTCAGATCGAGCATCGCCGTGGCTCCGGCCTCGGCCGCGGCGATTCCGTCGGCGAGCGGTGGGCGGGGACGCAGCTGCGCCTCGATGGGCCCGGAGTACGAGGCGCGGAGCGCCGGCATCCGCGCGGCGTCGGGCTCCCCCGCGGCGTCGACGCCCTCGGAGAACAGCAGCGCGAGACCCTCGGCCGCGAGGCCGAGAGGCCCCGAGACCGCCACGATGTCACCGGGGCGTGCGCCGGAACGCCGCACCGCATCCCGGCCCTCGAGGTCGCCGAATGCGGTGACGGCGAGCACGAGCGTCGCCGACACGCTGAGGTCGCCGCCGACGACGCCGCAGCCCGGTGCGAGGGCGGCGCACGCTTCGCGCAGGCCGTCGGCGAGTCGCTCGAGGAACGCCGCCTCGGTGTCGGCGGGGGCCACCAGAGCGACGACGAGGGCCGTCGGGCGGGCGCCCATCGCGGCGACGTCGGAGAGATTGGTCGCGGCGGCCTTCCAGCCGAGGTCGTAGGGCGACGACCAGGCCAGCCGGAAGTCGGGCCCGTGCACCATGGTGTCGGTGGTCACCACGTAGCGGCCGTCGGGCGCGGCGAGCACCGCGGCATCGTCCCCCGGTCCGAGAAGGGCGAGTCCCGCATCCGGAAGCCGCGGGAAGATGCGCCGCAGGACGGCGGCCTCGCCGAGCTCGCCCAGGGTGGCTGCCATGTGACCACGCTAGCCTGGGACGTGATGAGTCGACGGACCCGGGCGCTCACGGCGGCCGCCGTGCCGATGGCACTGCTCGTGCTCGCCGGCTGTGCCCCGATCGTGTCGATGCAGCAGGCCGACAACGCCGACTCCCCCGACTGCGCCGCCGTGATCGTGCGGCTTCCCGACACCGTCGCGGGGCTGGACAAGCGGCAGACCGACGCCCAGTCGACGGCGGCATGGGGCGACCCCGACCAGGTGCTGTTGCGCTGCGGGGTCGCGGTGCCGGAGGCCTCCGAGCTGCCCTGCATCGACAAGGGCATCTTCTGGTTGCGCGACGACAGCGACGACGGCTTCTGGCGTTTCACCACGTTCGGCCGCGATCCGGCGATCGACGTGGTGGTGGCGCGGGACATCGCGGCGGGCCCGGGAGTCGTGCTCGAGGACCTCGCCAACGCGGTCGCCTTCACCCCCGACAACGGCCTGCGCTGCACCGACACCGACGTGACGGTGACCGGCTGAGCCGGGACCGCAGGGTCAGCGCTGGGTCTCGAGGCCGAGCTCGATGAGTTCGGTGATGAGGTCGGGGTAGCTCAGGCCGCTGGCCAGCCAGCAGGCCGGGAACATCGAGATCGGGGTGAACCCCGGCATGGTGTTGATCTCGTTGACGATGAAGTCGCTGCCGGTGAAGAAGAAGTCGACGCGCGCCAGGCCCCGCCCGCCGATGGCGTCGAAGGCCCGCGCGGCGATGCGCTGCATCTGCTCCAGCTCGGCCGGCTGCAGCTCTGCCGGGCAGACCAGCTCGATGCCGGGGGCGTCGCGGTACTTCGCGTCGAAGTCGTAGAACTCCCGGCCGGTGAACACGATCTCGCCGGCGACGCTGACCCGGGTCGGGCCCCCGTCGCGTCCCTGCAGCACGGCGCATTCGACTTCGCGCCCCGCGATGCCCGGCTCGATCAGCACCGTGTGGTCCTCCTCGAACGCGATGTCGAGGGCGGCCTCGAGCTCGTCCCACCCGTGCACCTTGCTCACCCCGACGCTCGATCCGGCGCGCGAGGGCTTCACGAATGCGGGCAGACCGAGGGCCCGGATGCGGCGGTCCCACAGCTCCGGATCGCGCGCCAGCTGGGCCCGGCTCACCGTCACCCACGGGGCGACCTGCACGCCGGCGCCCTGCAGGACGGTCTTGGTGAAGTGCTTGTCCATGCCGAGCGCGGAGGACAGCACGCCGCTGCCGACGTACGGCAGAGCGAGCAGTTCGAGCAGCCCCTGGATGGTGCCGTCCTCACCGAACGGTCCGTGCAGGATCGGGAACGCGACGTCGATGTCGCCCAGGCTCTCGGTCGTGCCGTCGGCGCGGGTGACCGTGAACTCGCGGCTCGTCGCCGAACCGGGGAAGTGCACGCGCGTGCCGTTGTCGGTGATCTCGGGCAGCGTCGTGCCCAGGGTGAAGGCCTGCACGGTCGCGTCGTCCTGCAGCGTGAACGCGCCGTCGTGCGTGATGCCGATCGGGACCACCTCGAACCGGTCGCGGTCGATGGCCCCGAGCACCCCGCCCGCGGTGGCGCAGCTGATCGAGTGCTCGCTGGATCGTCCGCCGAAGAGCAGGGCGACGCGGGTGGGCATGCGGGGGATCCTTACTCGCCCTGGGGCTCGTGCGTGTCGGTGGTCAGGTGGGGCGCGATGTCTTTCGGGTCGAGAGTACCGGCCAGCACCTCGGCCACCTGGCTGACGATCGGCATCTCGACGCCCTTCGCCCCCGCGAGTTCCAGGATCGGCGCCACCGACCCGAGCCCCTCCGCGGTCTGGTTCATCTGGGCGATGACCTCCTGGAACGCGTAGCCCTGGCCGAGCAGGCGGCCGGCGGTGTTGTTGCGCGACAGCGGGGACTCGCAGGTGGCGATCAGGTCGCCGAGACCCGCCAGCCCGCTCAGCGTCTCGGGCCGCGCGCCGTAGGCGACCGCGAAATCCGTCATCTCGACCAGCCCCCGCGTGATGATCGAGGCCTTCGTGTTCTCGCCGTAGCCGACCCCGTCGACGATGCCGATGGCCACCGCGATGAGGTTCTTCAGCACCCCGCCGAACTCGGTGCCGATGACGTCGGTGTTGACGAAGCTGCGGAAGTAGGGGTTGGTGGCGATCTTGGCGACCTCGGTCGCGGTGGCCAGCACGGTGCTGGAGACGACCGCGGCTGTGGGCTGCTCCTTGGCGATCTCGAGCGCCAGGTTGGGGCCCGACACCACGGCGATGCGCTCCGGTCCGATCTCGAGCTCTTGCGCGATGACCTCGCTCATGCGCGAGCGGGTGCTCATCTCGACACCCTTCATGAGCGAGACGACGATCGCCTGCGGCGGGATCAGCTCGCGGATGATGCGCAGGTTCTCGCGCAGCGACTGGCTCGGCACGCTCAGGTACACCTGCTCGGCGCCCTCGAGCACCTCGGGCAGCTTGCTGGAGGCCGAGATGCCGCGCGGCAGGTTGATGCCCGGCAGATAGTCGGAGTTGCGCCGCGACTGCATGATCTCGCGCGCCAGCTCGGGGCGGCGCGCCCAGACCGCGACCCGCGAGCCGCCGTCGGCGAGGATCTTGGAGAACGTGGTGCCCCAGCTGCCGGCCCCGATGACGGCGACGTGCGGGACCCCGACGATCGGCAACTGCATGGTCTCGACGGATTCGGCGGGGCTCCCAGCGGGCATTCCGCCATTCTGTCAGGGCTAGCCTGTGGTGATGAGCGCGGTCGCGGAGTTCTTCACCGGGTTCGCGACCCTGTTCCGCGGCTTCGGCTGGTGGCGTCGCCGACCCGGCACCATGCTGCTCGGACTCCTGCCCGCGCTGATCGTCGCGGTGGGCATCGTGCTGCTCGCGTTCGTCGTCGCGGGCTTCGCGCCGGGCCTGGTGGGGGCGCTCACGCCGTTCGCCGACGGATGGGACGAACCGTGGCGCGGGCTGCTGCGCGTGGCGCTCGCCCTCGCCCTTCTGCTCGGCGTGGTGCTGTCCACGGTGGCGGGGTTCACGGCTCTCGCGCTCATCGCCGGCGACCCGTTCTACGAGCGCATCTGGCGGGTCGTCGAGACCGACCTCGGGGGGTTCGACGCCCGGCAGGGACCCGGGTTCTGGCGCAGCGTCGCCGACGGCATCCAGGTGATGGTGATGGCCGTGCTGGCGTCGCTGGCGCTGGTGCTGATCGGCTTCATCCCCGTGCTGGGGACGGTGCTCGCGGTCGTGCTCGGGGTGGTGTTCGCCGGACGGGTCCTGGCCCGCGAGCTCACCGCCCGGCCGCTGGAGGCCCGCGGGATGGACCGTGCGCAGCGTGTCGCGCTGCTGCGCACCCGCCGGGCGCGCGCCCTCGGGTTCGGCGTCGCCGTGCAACTGTGCTTCCTGGTGCCGGGCGGCGCGATCGCGGTCATGCCGGCCGCCGCCGCCGGGGGCACGCTCCTCGCGCGCGACCTGCTCACCGCGGCCCAGCCTGCTGCCGAGCGACACCGGTGATCGCGGCGAGTCCGCGCTCGAGGTCGGCGATGAGGTCGGCCGGATCCTCGAGTCCGATCGAGAGGCGCACCAGGCCGGCATCGGGCTTCGCCTCGGCCGCCACCGGGCGATGCGTCAGGGCGGCCGGATGCTGCACGAGCGATTCGACGCCACCGAGCGACACCGCGTGGGTGAAGATGCGCACCCCCGAGGTGAACTGCATCGCCGAGTCGAACCCCCCGCGCACGGCGATCGACACCATCGCGCCCGGACCGCGCTGCTGCCTGCCCTCGCCGAGCAGGCCGCGGTCGTCCCCGTCGAGTCCGGGGAAATGCACCTTCTCGACGGCGGGGTGACCCGAGAGCAGGGCGGCGAGGGTCCGCGCGGTGTCCTGCTGCGCCCGCATCCGCACGGGAAGCGTCGCAAGCCCGCGGTGCAGCAGGTAGGCGCCGAGCGGGTGCAGCAGCGCTCCGGTGATGGCGCGCACCCGGCGCAGCGCCTCGGCGGTGGTCTCGTCGCACGCGATGACCCCGCCGATGACGTCACCGTGGCCGCCGAGGTACTTGGTGGCGCTGTGCATCGCCATGCGCGCACCGAGGTCGAGCGGGTTCTGCAGCACGGGCGTGGCGAATGTCGAGTCCACGAGCACCGGCACCTCGCCCGCCTGAGCGACGATGCCGGCGATGTCGACGAGGGCCAGGGTGGGGTTCGCCGGGGACTCCAGCACGACCATCGCGGTCTCGGGACGAATGCTCGCCGCCACCTCGGACTCGGTGCAGAACGTGGTCTCGACCCCGAGCAGCGCCGAATCCAGCAGATGATCGGTGCCGCCGTACAGCGGCCGGACGGCCACGATGTGCTTCTTACCCGCGCCGGCGGCGCTGGTGTGGGCGAGGATCGCGGCCGTCATGGCGGCCATGCCGGAGGAGAAGGCGACCGCCGCATCCGCGTGCTCGAGGGCGGCGAGAGCGGTCTCGAACCGGGCGACCGTCGGGTTCCAGAGCCGCGCGTACACATGGCTGCCGCCGTCGATCGGACGCCCGCCGGTGGCGAGCGCCTCGTACGAGTCGCCGCCGCGCAGGATGTCGGGCAGCGGATTCGTCGTCGACAGGTCGATCGGCAGCGCGTGCACGCCGAGCGCCCGGAGGTCGTCGCGGCCCGCGTGCACGGCGAGGGAGTCGGGGCGCAGAGGTTCGTCCATGGTTCCCATGCTCTCCCCCGGCGCAGCGATCGAGCACTTCGGTTGCCGAGAACGCAACTCACGGCGAGAATCGATGCATGCCCAGCAGGAAACGCACGAGAGGGCGGCGGCGGATTGGCGCGAGAGCAAGAGATCGACGACACCGACCGGGCCATCCTGCGCGCCCTCGCGGCGGATGCCGGGGTCACCAACAAGGAACTGGCCGCCCGTCTCGGCCTGCCCGAGTCGACCTGCGCGTACCGGGTCCGGGCGCTGCGCGCCACCGGAATCGTCACCGGTGACCGCATCACCCTCGACCTCGCGGCGCTCGGCTACCCGATCCACGCCGTGATCAAGGTACGACTGGGCAGCCACGGCGCCGAGCACGTCAACAGCCTCTACGAGGATCTGGTGCGCATCCCCGGGGTGCTCGAGGCGATCCACGTCGCCGGCGCCGACGACTTCCACCTGCACGTCGCGGTCGAAAGCCCCGAGGCGCTGCGCGACCTGGTGCTGCAGCACATCACCATCCACCGGGTGGTGCGGCAGACCGAGACCCAGCTCATCTTCGAGACGCGGCAGGGAGTCGGGGTGCTCGGGTAGCTCTCGACAGGCTCGATCACCGAGGTTCGATGCGGCCGAACTCGCTCTGGCCGTGCTCGGCCGGATCCCAGCGCTTCGCCGGGGCCGTCTCGCCGCGCAGCTGCTCGGTCAACGCGGTGATCGCCTGCATGATCGCCGCCGTCGCCTCGGCCAGCGCCGTCTGATCGGTGTGCTTCCCTGCCCACCGCGACAGGTCGACCGGGTCGCCGACGATCGTGGTGATCTCTTTGCGCGGGAACAGGCTGATCTTCTTCGACCAGCGCGGCAGCACCCGCTGCGCACCCCAGGTCGCCGCCGGGATCACCGGGACGCCGTAGTGCAGGGCCAGGCGCGCCGCACCGTACTTGCCGCGCATCGGCCACAGCTCCGGGTCGCGGGTGAGGGTGCCCTCCGGGTAGATCACCACGGCGAGGCCGTCGTCGACGAGACGCTTGGCCGCGTTCAGCGGATCCGCCCCGCCCTTCGCCCGGTCGACCGGGATCTGCCCGGTCGCCCGCAAGGCCGCGCCGACCACCGGGACCCGGAACAACGAGGCCTTGGCCAGATACCGGGGAACCCGCCCGGCCTTCCACACCATGTAGGCCGACACCAGCGGATCGAAGTCGCTGTAGTGGTTCGGGGTGAGCAGGAACGCCCCCGTGGCGGGGATCTTGTGGCCGTCGCGCATGCGGTAGCGCGCCAGGAACAGCAACGCCGGGATCACCAGGCTCGCCAGGAAACGCCAGATGAAGGTCTTCTCGTGCACGCGGCCCTGCTCGACCACCGGTCAGCCCTCGAGCGAGAAGTCCGCCCCGAGCGCCGTCAGCTTGTCGACGAAGTGCTCGTAGCCGCGGCTGATGATGCCCAGGTTGGTCACGGTCGAGGTGCCCTCGGCGGTCAGCGCCGCGATGAGGTAGCTGAATCCGCCGCGCAGGTCCGGCACCCGGACGTCGGCGGCGTGCAGCTTGGTCGGCCCGGTGATCACCGCCGCCTGCTCGAGCTTGCGGCGCGGGACGCGACGCGTCAACGACTCGAGGCCGTCGGTGTGCACGACGATGTCGGCACCCATCTCGTTGAGCGCCTCGGTGAACCCGAGCCGGTTCTCGTACACGGTCTCGTGAACGACCGAGACGCCGTCGGCCTGGGTGAGCGCGACCACGAGAGGCTGCTGCCAGTCGGTCATGAACCCGGGGTGCACGTCGGTCTCGACCTGCACCGGCTTGAGGGCTCCGGCCCGGTAGAACCGGATGCCGTCCTCGAGCACGTCGAACCCGCCGCCGGCCTTGCGGAACACGTTGAGGAAGGTCATCAGCTCTTGCTGCTTCGCGCCCTCGACGAACACGTCGCCATCGGTGGCGAGCGCCGCGGCCGCCCAGGATGCGGCCTCGTTGCGGTCGAAGATCGCACGATGCGTGTAGCCGGTCAGCTTGTCGACGCCCTCGATGAAGATGGTGCGGTTCGGCTCCATCCAGATGATGGCGCCCATCTTCTGCAGGATCGCGATCAGGTCCATGATCTCGGGCTCGATCGCCGCGTTCTTCAGCTCGGTGACGCCCTGCGCCCGCACCGCGGTCAGCAGCACCTGCTCGGTCGCGCCGACCGAGGGGTAGGGCAGCTCGATGTTCGCCCCGTGCAGGCCATCGGGTGCCGTGATGCGGATGCCCTCGTAGGACTTGTCGACGACCGCGCCGAAGGCACGCAACGCATCCATGTGGAAATCGATGGGGCGATCGCCGATGCGGCAGCCGCCGAGATCCGGGATGAGCGCCTCGCCCAGCCGGTGCAGGAGCGGCCCGCAGAACAGGATCGGGATGCGGCTGGACCCGGCCAGCGCGTCGATCTCGGCGAAGTGGGCCCGCTCGACGTTGGTGGGATCCAGCAGCAGCTGGCCGTCCTCCGGGCTCGACACCGTCACGCCGTAGGCGCCCAGCATTCCGCGCACCACATCGACGTCGCTGATGTTGGGCACGTCCTGCAGCAGGCTGGGGGTCTCGCCGAGCAGGGCGGCGACCATCGCCTTCGTCGCGAGGTTCTTGGCGCCACGCACGTGGATACGGCCCTTCAGCGGTTTGCCGCCGTGGATGATGATCTTGTCGGACTTCAGTCCGACGCGAAGACCTGCCTTGGCCGCGTCCGTGGTGAGCGAATCCAACGTGAGAACCACCTAGCTAGAGAACGGGAAGAGTGCGGGGCCGCCAGCTTTCTCGGGAACCCTCGAACTCCGTGATCCGCGCTTCGTCGCGCAGTGTGAGACCGATGTCGTCGAGGCCCTCCAGGAGCCTCCACCGAGTGTAATCATCGATCTCGAAGGCGGCTACGTGCTCGCCCACGGTCACCGTACGGGCAACCAGATCGACCGTGGCGGGTATTCCCGGCTGCGCCTGGATCGCTGCCCAGATCGCCTCGATGCCCGATTCCGGGACGATTCCTGTGAGTAGGCCCTGCTTTCCCGAGTTCCCGCGGAAGATGTCGCCGAACTTGGGCGCGAACACCGCTTTGAACCCGTAGTCGCGCAGCGCCCACACGGCGTGCTCGCGGCTGGACCCGGTACCGAAGTCGGGCCCGGCGAACAGCACCGTCGCCCCGGCGTAGGCGGGGTCGTTGAGCACGAACTCCGGATCCTTGCGCCAGGCGTTGAAGAGAGCGTCGTCGTAGCCGGTCTTGGTCACGCGCTTGAGGAACACCGCCGGGATGATCTGGTCGGTGTCGACGTTGCTGCGCTGCAGCGGGACGGCGGTGCCGGTGAACTGCGAGATCTTCTCCATGGTCAGGCGTCTCCTCCCGATCTCGACACGCCGACTTCGTCGGCTACTCGATCACCGAGGTCCCACGGCGACGACAGCGTCCCGCGGATCGCCGTGGCGGCCGCCACCAGCGGCGACACCAGGTGCGTGCGCCCGCCCGCCCCCTGGCGCCCCTCGAAGTTGCGGTTGCTGGTCGAGGCGCAGCGCTCGCCCGGGGCGAGCTGGTCGGGGTTCATGCCCAGGCACATCGAGCATCCGGCGAAGCGCCACTCGGCGCCGAACTCGGTGACGATCGTGTCGATGCCCTCGGCCTCGGCCTCGAGCCGGACCCGGGCCGAGCCCGGCACCACCATGACGCGCACGCCGTCGGCCTTCTTCCGCCCCTTGATGACGCTCGCGAATGCGCGCAGGTCCTCGATGCGGCTGTTCGTGCAGGATCCCATGAAGACGGCATCGACCCGGATGTCCTTCATCGGCGTCCCCGCCGCGAGGTCCATGTACTCCAGCGCGCGCTCGGCCGCCGCGCGCTCGTTCGGGTCGACTATGGATGCCGGATCCGGCACCGCCTGCGACAGCGACACCCCCTGCCCCGGGTTCGTGCCCCAGGTCACGAAGGGTTCCAGCTCGTTCGCGTCGAGGAAGATCTCGGCGTCGAACACCGCGTCCTCGTCGGTGGCGAGGGTGTCCCAGTAGGCGACCGCCGCATCCCAGTCGGCGCCCTGCGGGGCGTGCGGGCGGCCCTTCAGGTAGTCGTAGGTGATCTGGTCCGGCGCCACCATGCCGGCCCGTGCGCCGGCCTCGATCGACATGTTGCAGATCGTCATGCGCCCCTCCATGCTCAGCGCACGGATGGCCGACCCGCGGTACTCCAGCACGTAGCCCTGGCCACCGCCGGTGCCGATCTGCGCGATGACCGCGAGGATGATGTCCTTCGCGGTGACCCCCGGTCGCAGGTCGCCCTCGACGGTGATCGCCATCGTCTTGAACGGCTTCAGCGGCAGGGTCTGGGTGGCCAGCACGTGCTCGACCTCGCTGGTGCCGATGCCGAAGGCCATCGCCCCGAACGCGCCGTGGGTGCTGGTGTGGCTGTCGCCGCAGACCACGGTGATGCCGGGCATGGTCAGCCCGAGCTGCGGACCGACGACGTGCACGATGCCCTGCTCGACGTCGCCGAGCGGATGCAGGCGGACCCCGAACTCGGCGCAGTTGGCGCGCAGCGTCTCGATCTGGGTGCGGCTGGTGAGGTCGGCGATCGGCTTGTCGATCGCCAGCGTCGGGGTGTTGTGGTCCTCGGTGGCGATGGTGAGGTCGGGGCGGCGGACCGGCCGGCCCGCCTGGCGCAGCCCGTCGAACGCCTGCGGGCTGGTGACCTCGTGCACCAGGTGCAGGTCGATGTAGATCAGGTCGGGTTCGCCGTTCTCACCCTGTTTCACCAGGTGGGCGTCCCAGACCTTCTCGGCCAGTGTCTTCGGCATGGATCGGATTCCTTCGGTCGGGGTGTCGGCCGCGCGGTTCAGAAGCGCTGTGGACTCCGCGACGAGGAAGGCCGGGGGCTAGGCCTCGTCGCGGCGAAGAAGGAGAAGGTGCCGCGCGAGCATGCCCTTACGCTAACACCGCTCGGCGCTACCGCGGGTCCTCGGGGTCGTCGACGCCCGGGAAGCTGCCGGTCGTGATCGGCACCCCGTCGCGCCTGCTGTCGATGCGCAGCTTGATGACGCTCGCGATCACCGCGATCGCCATCGCCCCCACGATCACGCCGAGCGAGACGAACGTGCCGATATCGGGCGCCCACTCCACGTGGTGGCCGCCGTTGATGAAGAACACCTCGTTCTCGGCGAGCGCGTGGAAGAACAGCTTCACGCCGATGAAGGCCAGGATGAACGCGATCCCGTACTTCAGGTACACCAGCTTGTCGACGAGGTCGCCGAGCAGGAAGTACAGCTGCCGCAGCCCCATCAGCGCGAAGACGTTCGCGGTGAACACCAGGAAGGGCTCGGTCGTGATGCCGAAGATCGCCGGGATCGAATCCAGCGCGAACACCAGGTCGGTGGTACCGAGCGCGATGAACACGATGAGCACAGGGGTGAAGACCCGCCGGCCGTCGACCGTGGTTTTCAGCTTCGCGCCGTCGTAGCCGTCGGTGATCGGGATGCGGCGGCGCAGCATCCGGATCAGCCGGTTCTCGCTCTCCTCCTCATCGTCGTGCCCGGTGAAGGCCTGGTTCGCCGCGGTGTAGAGAAGGAACAGCCCGAAGATGTAGAAGATCCAGCTGAAGTTCTCGATGAGCGCCGCCCCCAGCAGGATGAAGATCCCGCGGAACACCAGCGCCAGGATGATGCCCACCATCAGGATCTCCTGCTGGTACCTGCGCGGCACCGAGAACCTGGCCATGATGATGAGGAACACGAACAGGTTGTCGACCGACAGGCTGTATTCGGTGAGCCAGCCGGCGATGAACTGCCCGGCGTGCTCGGCATCGCCCAGCAGCAGCATCAACCCGGCGAAGATCAGCGCCAGCACGACGTAGAACGTGATCCAGAGCGTCGACTCGCGCGTCGACGGAACGTGCGGGCGGCGGTATGCCCAGAACACGTCGAACGACAGG
Source organism: Pseudolysinimonas sp. (assembly GCA_035556655.1). GTDB lineage: Bacteria > Actinomycetota > Actinomycetes > Actinomycetales > Microbacteriaceae > JBDSKH01. The sequence goes on along the minus strand of DATMFW010000008.1, from coordinate 4,195 downwards.
ATCAGCAGCAGCGCGACGTACGTGCCGATCTCGAACCAGAGCGGGATCTCGAGGTGCATGGGTGGCCTTTCGGGGTCGATGATGTCCCGAACGTCTCTCCCGCGTGCGGTGCACGATCGCGACCGGGAGGGCGGCGCTGCACTCCGTGATGACGGCCGCGATGAGGTGGGATACTCCCCTTCGCTGCCGCCATCCTAGGGGGTCAGCGCGGGACGTCGCCGATCACGCCGGCCAGGTTGATGACGGCGGGACCGAGCACCACCACGAACAGCACGGGCAGGATGCAGAACATCAGCGGGAACAGCACCTGCACGGGCACCTTCATCGCGCGCTCCTCGGCACGCTGACGGCGCTTGGCCCGCAGCTCTTTCGCCTGCACCCGGACGACGTGCCCGACCGAGACGCCGTACTGGTCCGCCTGCATCACGGCGCGCGCGAACCGGCGCAGATCGGGCACGCTCGTGCGGTCGGCGAGGGCCAGGTAGGCCTCTTTGCGACTGAACCCGACGCGCATGTCCTGAACGGTGCGGGTGAGCTCCTGGGCGAGGGGTCCCTTGCCGAACTCACCCGCGCGCGACACCGCCGTCTCGAGGCTGAGTCCGGCCTCGATCGAGATGGTGATCTCGTCGAGGGCGTCGGCGAGCTCGTGGCGGATCACCTCCTGCCGCTCGCGCGCGCGGCCTCCGATGACGACGTCGGGCAGCAGGTACACGCCGGCGAGGAACGCCAGCGCCAGCACGAGGCGCGGCAGGCCCGGCGCCGGCACCACGAACACGACGGCGAGCGCGAGCGCGACCCCCGTCGCGAGCAGCTTCGCGCGCAGCACGCGCCGGATCGGCCAGGTCTGCGTGAGCCCGGCGAGCGCGATGCTGCGCTCGAGGCGGGCGCGGGATGCCGGGCTCGCGATCAGCTGCAGCGCGCGCGGCAGGGTGGCCGGCTCGGTGGGTGCCGCCGGGCGCACGGGCGCCGCAAGGCGTTCGCGGGCGACCCCGGCGCGGGCCGGCACCAGTCCCCAGACCAGCAGGGGCAGCGCGACGGCGAGCATGATGGCCGCGACGAGGGCGATGGTCAGCGTGGGCATGTCCGTGCTCCTGTTCTAGAACCGGATCCGGGTGATGGCGCGCAGCCACAGCACGCCGACGGTGAACAGCACGAGCGAGATGCCGATCAGCACCATCCCGACCGGCGTCGTCACGAACAGGCTGATGTAGTCGGGCGAGATCACGGCGAGCACGAGGGCGATGCCGATGGGCAGCGCGATCAACACGTTGGCGGAGATGCGGCCCTCCGCGCTCAGGGTGCGGATCTGCCGGCGGATCTGGTTGCGCTCCCGGATGGTCTCGCCGACGTGGTCGAGCACCTCGCCGAGGTTGCCGCCCACCTCGCGATGGATCGCCACGGCCTGTGCCGTCCAGGCCAGATCGTCGGAGTCCATGCGCTCGGCGCACTCCTCGATCGCCTGCGCCAGGTCGTACCCGATGCGGTTCTTGTTGAGCAGCCGGGCGAACTCCTCGGCCGTCGGGGACTCGGCCTCGGCGGCGACCGCGTCGAGCGCCGCCGGGAGGCTGAGCCCGGCGCGCAGGCCGCTCGCGATCAGTTGCAGCGTGTCGTCGAGCTGCTCGGCGAAGGCCGCGCGCCGCCGGGCGACCGTGCGGGCGATCACCGCCCGCGCGGCCACCAGGGCGAGCGCCCCGAACACCACCGGGAAGGCGAGGCCCCACGGAAGACCCCGCACGATGCCGAGCACGGCCCCGAGGATGACGGCCGCGACGGTGACCAGGGTGACCAGCGTCACGACGCTCGCGGGCCGCATCCGGATGCCGGCCAGTTCGAGCCGCTCCCCGAACCGGCCGTACCAGCCGGCGTCCTGCAGCGCGCGTTCGGTGGCGCCGAGGGTTCGGGCGGCGAGCCCGGGTCCGGCGGGAGCGGCCGCCGCGCGCCGCGGCTGCAGCAGCACGACGGCGACGAGCACGAACGCGGCGGCGCAGAGCACCAGCCCCATGATCAGTGCGGGCGACATCAGCGGGTCCCCGTGTCGAACACGGCGTTGTCGAGGCTGATGCCGAGCTCGGCGAACCGGTCGGTGAACCGCGGGCGCAGCCCGGTGGGCCTTGCCGATCCGCGGAAGCGCCCGAGCGCGTCGACCCCGGCGGCGTAGTCGAAGACGAAGGCGTCCTGCAGCGTGACGCTGTCGCCTTCCATCCCGAGCACCTCGGTGACGTGGGTGACCCGGCGTGAGCCGTCACGCAGCCGGGTGACGTGGATGATGAGGTCGATCGCGCTCGCCACCTGCTCACGCACGGCGCGCAGCGGCAGGTCCATCCCGGCCATCAGCGACAGCGTCTCCAGCCGCGAGATCGCGTCGCGCGGCGAGTTGGCGTGCACGGTGCTGAGCGATCCGTCGTGGCCGGTGTTCATGGCCTGCAGCATGTCGAGCGCCTCGCCCCCGCGACACTCGCCGACGACGATGCGGTCGGGACGCATGCGCAGCGAGTTGCGCACCAGGTCGCGGATGGTGATGGCGCCCTTGCCCTCGATGTTGGGCGGACGGCTCTCCAACCGCACTACGTGCTCCTGCTGGAGCTGGAGTTCCACGGCGTCCTCGATGGTGATGATGCGCTCGTCGCCGGGGATGAACCCGGAGAGCACGTTCAGGAGCGTCGTCTTGCCGGTGCCCGTGCCGCCGGACACGATGACGTTCAGCCGGGCCTTGACGCACGCATCGAGCAGATGCGCCATGTCGGGGCTCAGCGTGCCGAAGTCGATCAGGTTGCGCACGGTGTACGGGCTCTTGCTGAATTTGCGGATGGTCAGCGTGGCGCCGCTGACCGCCAGCGGCGGGATGATGGCGTTGACGCGGCTGCCGTCTTCGAGCCGGGCATCCACCAGCGGGGACGATTCGTCGATGCGCCGGCCCACCCGGGAGACGATGCGCTCGATGACCCGGCGCAGCTGTTCCTCGGAACTGAAAGTCGACTCGGACAGGGACAGCTGGCCGCGGCGTTCAACGTAGATCCGGTCCGGCCCGTTCACCATGATTTCGGTGATGTCGTCGTCGTCGAGCAGGCGCTGGAGCGGTCCGAGCCCCAGGACCTCGTCGGCGACGTCGCGGATCAACCGGCGCCGTTCCTCCGGGGTGAGCGGAACCTGCTCCTGGTCGATCGCCTGGCTGAGTTCGTCGCGGGCGAGCTGGCGCGCCGCTTCCTCGGTAAGCGAGGTGTCCGCGATGCGTGCCCCCAGCCTGCCGTACAGTGACTGGGCGGCGCGGGCCTTGAGCCCGGCGAGGGCGTCAGCCCTGCCGCGTGGCGGCGCCGGCTGGGAGGCCGTTCCCTGGGAGGCGAGCTTGCCGGCCAGGCCGGACAGCTCCTCCGGGGCGGGTGGGCCGGGGTCCTCCGGGTAGCTGCCGGCCGGATCGACGATCTCCGTGGAGGGAGCCCCCGGCGTGGACGCCACCGGCACGGCCGGTGGCGTGTTACCGGTGGCCGGTGCCTCGCGGTTGTCGTTGCGCACCGAGTTCAGGCGTTCGCTCAGGTTCACTGGAGGACCTCCCGCCGGGGGAGCTTGCGCTCCGTCTTGGAGTCCGCGGCAAACCGCTTGGCCAGCTTGTCCAGGCCGCGCCAGGCGCCGTCGCGCATGGAGGCGGTCAGCAGCGGCATGCCCTTGTTGGTGCTCAGCGGAACCGCGTGCGAGCGCGGGACCACGGTGTCCACGGGAATCCCGATCGAGGCCTCGACATCCTGGACGGTCAGCCCGTTGCGCCGGTCCGCGAAGTTGAGCACCACGTGCCGGCCCTGCGGCATCAGTTGCAGTTCCTGGAGCACCCCGAGCCCGGAGTTCAGGCCGCGGATGCTTGGCACGTCCATGCCTACCACCCACACGGCGTCGGTCGCCTGTTCCAGCGCGGCCAGCACGTGCTCGCCGAGGCCGGGCGCGGTATCCAGCACCACGTACTGGAACTCGGCGGCCAGCTGGTTGACCAGCACGGCGACCTGCTCGGAGGTGATCAGGTCCGCGTCCGCCGGGTTTTTCGGCCCGCAGAGCGCATAGACGCCGGTTTCGTCGACGGACAGGAAGGCCTTGAGCACCATGGAGTCCTGGGCGGCGGCCCCGAACACGGCGTCCGTGATGGTGTGCTCCGGGTCCAGGTTCAGGGCGCTGGCGACGTCACCGAACTGCAGGTCCAGGTCCACGATCA
>DATMFW010000007.1:0-40601 GCA_035556655.1 Pseudolysinimonas sp. | reverse complement strand
GACCCGCAGGTGCCCGATGTCGTCGAGCTCGGCCAGGCGCTGATCGAGCACCGCGATCCTCACCGTCTTACCGCGCTTCACCCGCCCTGTGGTCGGCTCCACGGTCCCGGCGATCAGGCCGAGCAGCGTCGACTTGCCCGCACCGTTCACCCCCAGGATCCCGGTGCGCTCGCCCGGCGCGATCCGCCACTCGATCGGCTTCAGCACCTCGGTGTCCCCGTACGACACCCCCGCATCCAGCAGGTCGACGACGTCCTTGCCCAGGCGCGAGACCGCCAGCTGGGCGAGGGAGACGCTGTCGCGCACGGGCGGTTCGTTCGCGATCAGGGCGGCCGCGGCATCCATGCGGAACTTCGGCTTCGAGGTCCGCGCTGGAGCGCCGCGGCGCAGCCACGCCAGCTCTTTGCGCAGCAGGTTCTGCCGGCGGGACTCGCTCGCCGCCGCCTGCCGGTCGCGTTCGACCCGCTGCAGGATGTACGCCGCGTACCCACCCTCGAAGGGCTCGACGATTCCGTCGTGCACCTCCCAGGTCGTCGTCGACACCTCGTCGAGGAACCACCGGTCGTGGGTGACGACCACGAGCCCGCCCTGGTGCGCCGGCCAGCGCTTCTTCAGGTGCGCCGCCAGCCAGGCGACCCCCTCCACGTCGAGGTGGTTGGTGGGCTCGTCGAGGAACACCACATCCCAGTCGTGGGTCAGCAACGCGGCGAGGGCGACCCGGCGCCGCTGGCCGCCGCTCAGGTCGGCGACCACCGCATCCCAGGGCACGTCCGAGAGCAGGCCGGCGATCACGTCGCGGATGCGCGCCTCGCCCGCCCACTCGTGCTCGGCGCGGCCGTCCACGACGAGCTCGGCGACGGTGCTCTGTTCGGGCAGCACGTCCGACTGATCGAGCATGCCGACGGTGACGCCGCCGCGGCGGGTCACGCGCCCCGAATCGGGCGGCATCCGCCCGGCGAGCAGGCGTAGCAGGGTCGACTTGCCGTCGCCGTTGCGTCCGACCACGCCGACGCGATCGCCCTCGTCGATGCCGAGGGTGACCCGGTCGAAGACGACCCGGGTCGGGTATTCGAGCGCGAGGTTCTCGCCGCCGAGCAGGTGTGCCATCAGTCCTCGATCAGGCGCTTGCCGAGGTCGATGGTGTTATCACGACAGCCTCGGTGTCATCGGGCCGGAACGGCCTCACGCGCACGGTCACGGCCTAGTCCCCGACGATACGGGCGCCGTGCACCGGACCGGTGGCCCGCACGACGTTCAGCCCGGACGCCGACAGCGCCACCTGCAGCTCGAGCGCCGAGTCGGGGTCGGCGACCAGGAAGGCCACCGTCGGCCCGGAGCCAGAGACGATGCCGGCCAGGGCACCGTTCTGCTCGCCCAGTTCCAGCACCGAGCTCAGCGAGGGCTCGAGGTGCAGCGCGGGCGCCTGCAGGTCGTTGTGCATCGCCGCGGCGAGCATCTGGGGGTCACCCGCGCGCAGCGCCTGCAGCACGTCGGTGTCGACGCTCGGGCGGGGATCCGCGGGGAAGATGTCCTGCGCGTGGCGATCGCGGTGCCGGTCGAGCTCGTTGTACACGGCCGGGGTCGACAGCCCGAAGTCGGCCAGGGCCAGCACCCACGAGAAGCTGCCCTGGGCGAGCGCCGGCGAGAGTTCATCGCCCCGCCCGGTGCCGATCGCGGTGCCTCCGGTGAAGGCGAACGGCACGTCGGCGCCGAGCTTGCGGGCCAGCTCGAGCATCTCGTCGCGCGGCAGCTCGGTGCCCCAGAGTGCGTCGCAGGCCAGCAGGGTCGCCGCGGCATCCGCCGAGCCGCCCCCCATGCCGCCGGTCACCGGCACGTGCTTGCCGATCCGGATGTGCGCGCCCCCGGCGTAGCCGGTCTTCGCCGCCAGCAGCCGGGCCGCGGTGATGGCGATGTTCGATCCGTCGGTCGGCACCCGGCTGAGCTCGACGGTGCCGTCGAGCTCGACCGAGAAGTCGTCGGCCTCGCGGACCCAGACCTCCTCGTACAGAGACACCGCCTGGTAGGCGATCGCGACATCGTGGTACCCGTCGTCGAGACGGGCCCCCACCTTGAGGAAGACGTTGATCTTGCCGGGCGCTTTCACGTGCACGCTGGGGGCACGGGATGCGGTCGGCATCCCTCCACACTAGACGCGCGCGAGGGCGAGAAAATCCGCGACCGACAGCTGCTCGCCGCGCACCGTCGGGTCCAGTCCGGCGGCCTCGATCCGGGCGGATGCGGCGGCCGCTCCCCCGTACAGCTCACTGAGCGCCTGGCGCAGCATCTTGCGCCGCTGACCGAAGGCGGCATCCACCAGGGCGAACACGGCATCCCGCTCCGCGGCCGTGCCGCGCGCCTGCCCGGAGCGCCGGTACGACACCAGGATCGAGTCGACGTTGGGCACCGGCCAGAACACCTGCCTGCTGATCGTCCCGGCGGTCGTCCACTCGCCGTACCAGGCGGCCTTGACGCTCGGCGAGCCGTAGACCTTCGACCCGGGCGCGGCGGCGATGCGCTGCCCGACCTCGGCCTGCACCATCACGAGGGCGCTCTGCAGGCTGGGCACCGTCGCCAGAAGATGCAGCAGCACGGGCACCGACACGTTGTACGGCAGGTTCGCCACCAGGCGGGTCGGGGCCCCCGGCACCGGCACCCGCAGCGCGTCGTCGTGCACCACGACGAGTTCGGCGCCGGGCGCCAGCTCGGCGACGGTGCGCGGCAGCAGGTCGGCGAGGCGCCCGTCGAGTTCGACCGCCGTGACCCGGGCGCCCGCCTCGAGCAGGCCGAGCGTGAGCGAGCCGAGGCCGGGGCCCACCTCGAGCACCTCGTCGCCGGCCTCGACACCGGCGGTGCGCACGATCTTGCGCACCGTATTGGCGTCGACGACGAAGTTCTGGCCGAGCTTCTTGGTGGGCTGCAGGTCGAGCGCGGCGGCGAGGTCGCGCACCTCGGCGGGGCCGAGCAGCGCCATCAGCCCTGCCAGTCGGGGTCGCCCGCGCCGCCGGATTCCGGATGCGGGTCGAACGGTCCGGGCGGCGGTGTGACCGGCTCGTCGTCCCAGTGGCCGTAGACCAACTCGGTGTTCGACGAGATCTGCGCGGCCAGCATCGAGGGGTCGGTGCCGAGGTGCGCGGCCATGGCCCGCAACGTATGCGGGATCAGGTACGAGGAGTTGGTGCGGCCGCGATACGGCATCGGCGTGAGGTAGGGCGCATCGGTCTCGAGCAGGATGTTCGCCCGAGGGATCGCCTCGAGCGCGTCGCGCAGCGGCTGGGCGTTCTTGAAGGTCACGGTGCCGGCGAACGAGAGGAACCACCCGCGTTCGGCGATCCGCCGGGCGAGCGCCGCATCCCCGCTGAAGCAGTGGAAGACCGTGCGTTCGGGCGCGCCCACCCGCTCGAGCACCTCGAGCACCTCGTCGTGGGCGTCGCGATCGTGGATCTGCAGCGCGAGGTCGTGCTGCTTGGCGATCTCGATGTGCGCCTCGAACGAGCGCACCTGGGCGTCCCGCCCGGCGTCGTCGGTGGTGCGGAAGAAGTCCAGGCCGGTCTCGCCGACGGCGCGCACGCGCGGCATCCCGGCGAGTTCGGCGACGCCGGCGAGGTGGTCATCGAGCGTGCCGGCCGCCGCGAGCGCGGGCGCCTCGTTCGGATGCAGCGCGACAGCCGCGAGCACGCGCGGCTCGTGCGAGGCAAGCTCCGCACTCCAGCGCGAGGTCTCCAGATCGGTGCCCACCTGCACGACCCCGCGCACCCCGACGGCCGATGCCCGGTCGAGCTGCTCGCGGGGCTCCAGTTGCGGGCCCGAGTGATCGCGATCGTGGTCGAGATGGGTGTGGTTGTCGTAGACCGGGACCACCAGGGCCTCCGGAAGAGGGGGGAACTCTTCGACGTCGTCGCTCACACCGAGGCCGGCTCCTCGATGCGGGGGAACAGCGTGCCCTCCAGCGGCGTGATCCACCCGGTGCCCGTCCAGGTCCAGGCGGCACGCACATCCTGATCGCGGATATCTCCCTCGCCGCCCAGCGCCGCCCACAGCCGCGCGGTGGCGACCGGCATCACCGGAGAAAGGAGCACATCGATCGTGCCCAGTACCCGCACGGCCACGCCGAGGACCTGTGAGAGTTCGGCGCGCCGGGACTCGTCCTTGGCCAGCTGCCACGGCTCGGTGTCGGTGATGAAGCCGTTCAGCTCATCGACGAGGGTCCAGATCTTGGCGATGGCCTCGTGGATGGCGAAGCGTTCGATCGCGGCATCCGCCTCGGCCGTCACCCTCTCGGCCAGCTCGAGCAGCGGGTGGGCATCGACCTCGGGGACCGCGCCGTCGAAATAGCGTCCGACCATCGCGATCACGCGCGAGGCGAGGTTGCCGAACCCGTTGGCAAGCTCGGCCTGATACCGCGCCGAGAGGTCCTCCCACGAGAACGAGCCGTCCTGGCCGAACGTGATGGCGCGCAGGAAGTAGTAGCGGAACGCGTCGGAACCGAACACGTCGGTGATCTGCTGCGGCGCGATGCCGGTCAGCTTCGACTTCGACATCTTCTCGCCGCCGACCAGCAGCCAGCCGTGGCCGAACACCCGGTGCGGAACCGGCAGCCCGGCGGCCATCAGCATGGCCGGCCAGATGACCGCATGGAACCGGGCGATGTCCTTGCCGACCAGGTGGTACGCCGGCCAGCGCCGGCGGAACTCGGCGTCGTCGACGCCGTAGCCGATCGCGCTGACGTAGTTGAGCAGCGCGTCGAACCAGACGTAGACCACGTGCGTCGGGTCCCACGGCACCTTGATGCCCCAGTCGAAGGTCGACCGCGAGATGGAGAGGTCGTCGAGCCCCTGTGCGACGAACTGGATGATCTCGTTGCGGACGCTGTCGGGCTGCACGAACGACGGCTCGGCCTCATAGAGATCGAGCAGCGCCTGACCGAAGTCGCTCATCCGGAAGAAGTAGTTCTTCTCTTTGAGCACCTCGACGGGGCGGGAGTGGATCGTGCAGAGCTTCTGGCCGGCGTAGTCGCCGTCCTCGGTCTCCATCAGGTCGTCGAGCTGCTTGTACTCCTCGCAGCCGACGCAGTAGTAGCCCTCGTATTCGCCCTCGTAGATGTGGCCGTCGTCGTAGAGCTGCTGCAGGAACGCGGCGACCGCCGTCTCGTGGCGCTCGTCGGTGGTGCGAATGAAGTCGTCGTTGGCGATGTCGATGGTCTGCAGCAGCGGCTTCCATGCGCTCTCGACCAGCTGGTCGGCCCACGCCTTCGGCGTGGTGTCGTTGGCGACGGCGGTGCGCAGGATCTTCTGCCCGTGCTCGTCGGTGCCCGTCAGCAGCCAGGTGTCGTCGCCGGCCTGCCGGTGCCAGCGCGCGAGCACATCGGCGGCCACCTCGGTGTACGCGTGCCCGATGTGGGGCACGTCGTTCACATAGAAGATGGGCGTCGTGATGTAGAAGGAGCGGTCCGACGGCATGGTGGACTCGATCCTACCGGCGGGTCCCGGAGGTTACCGGCCCGTCTCCGTGCAGCACCGCCTCGTACAGCGCCCGCCGCGACAGGCCGGTGTGCTCGGCGACCTCGGCGCTGGCCTCCTTGAGGCGAGCACCCGCCGCGACCAGCGCGCGGACCTGCCCGGCGGCCTCGGCAAGCGAGACCGCGCGCGCCGGTGCACCGCCGACGACCAGCACGATCTCGCCGCGCGCGCCGTCGGCGAAGCGCTCCCCCAGCTCGCCGAGCGTGCCGCGCGCGACCTCCTCGTGCAACTTGGTCAGCTCGCGGCATAGCGCCGCCTGCCGATCGGCGCCGAACGCCTCCGCCAGGTCGCGCAGGGCCTCGGCGATGCGGTGCGGCGACTCGAAGAACACCAGCGTGCGCGGCTCGGCGGCGAGCGCCCGCAGCGCGGGAAGGCGGCCCTTGCGCGGCAGGAAGCCCTCGAACACGAACCGGTCGGTGGGCAGGCCGCTCAGGGCGAGCGCGGTGAGGACCGCGCTCGGACCCGGCAACGCGGTGACCCGGACCCCCGCCGCGATCGCGGCCTGCACCAGCACGAAGCCGGGGTCGCTCACGGTGGGCATCCCGGCATCCGAGAGCAGCAGCACGTCCTGCTCGCCGGCCAGCCCGACCAGTTCGGCGGCCTTGTCGCGCTCGTTGTGCTCGTGCAGCGCGACCAGCCGCGGCCGGTTCTGCACCCCCAGACCCCGCAGCAGCTGCGCGGTGGTGCGGGTGTCCTCGGCGGCGACGAGGGTGGCGGCCTCGAGCGCCTCGACGAGGCGGCGCGTGGCGTCGCCCAGATTCCCGATCGGGGTGGCGGCGAGCACGAGCATCGCCCCATTCTGCCCGGCACGGCCTCGTACGATATCCCGGTGACGGTTCTCGAGCAGGCGGGGTCGCGGCTCGACGACGGATGGGTCCGGCTGATGGCCCGCCCCCGCGCACGGGCGGCCTGGAATCTCGGAGCCCCCGCCCTCGTGCTGCTCGTGGCCGCCCTGCTGCGCCTGGTCGGCCTCGGTGCTCCGCACGAACTCGTGTTCGACGAGACCTATTACGTCAAGGACGCCTACACCCTCTCGCACCTGGGCTACGAGGCGGCCTGGCCCGCCGATGCCAACCTGGCGTTCAACGCGGGAAGCCCCGACATCCACCTGACCGACCCGTCGTTCGTGGCCCACCCTCCGGTGGGCAAGTGGATCATCGCGGCCGGGCTCGCCGTCTTCGGCGCCACCGACCCGGTCGGCTGGCGCATCGCCGTCGCGCTCTGCGGCGTCCTGCTCGTCGGGCTGGTGATGCTCGTCGCGCGCCGGCTGTTCGGCGGCGCGACCCTCCCCGCGGTCATCGCCGGCGGCCTCATGGCCATCGAGGGCAACGCGATCGTGATGAGCCGGGTCGCGCTGCTGGACACCATGCTCGCGCTGTTCGCGCTGCTGGGGGCGTACTTCGTGCTCATCGATCGCGACGCGAACCGCGGGCGCGTCGAGGCGTGGCTGGCCTGGCGCGCGGGGGAACGCCTGCCGATCGGGTGGGGTCCGTCGTTCTGGGCACGACCCTGGCTGATCGCCGCGGGTGCGGCGTTCGGGCTGGCCAGCGGCATCAAGTGGAGCGGGCTGTACTTCCTGGCCGGATTCGCGCTCTACGCGCTGGGAAGCGAGCTGCTGACGAGACGCCGGCTCGGCATCCGCAGCTGGCCCGGAGGGCTGCTGACCCAGGGACCGGCGACGTTCCTGCTCATGGTGCCGGTGGCGCTGGTGATCCACGTGGCGTCCTGGGCGGGCTGGTTCGCGACCTCGGGCGGGTACTACCGGCACTGGATCGAGAACGACGGCGGGCAGGCCTGGGGCGGGCTGCTGTCGTGGGTGCCGTACGACCTGCAGAACTGGTGGCACTACCAGGCGGCGATGTACGGCTACCACGTGGGCGAGAACACCCCGCACAGCTACCAGGCGAACCCGCTGACCTGGCTGCTGCTGGCCCGGCCGACGAGCATGTACTGGCATGCCGAGGGCGACACCGCCGCGACCATCCTCGACGTGGCGAACCCGCTGATCTGGTGGGCGGCGACCGCCGCGCTGGTGTACGCCGTGGTGCGGATGATCCGCCGGCCGACGGGACGGGACGCGTTCATCCTGGTCGGCATCGCCGCCGGGTACCTGCCCTGGCTGCTCTACCTCGGCCGGACGGTGTTCCAGTTCTACACGATCGCGTTCGAGCCGTACCTGATCCTGGCGCTCACCGCCGCGCTGCTGGCGCTGCTGGGCAGCCCGGGCGACCCGGAGTCGCGGCGCGTGGGCGGCATCCGGCTGGTCGGGGTGTTCCTGGCCGGCTGCGCGCTCGTCAGCCTGTTCTTCCTGCCGATCTGGACGGGCGCCGAGATCCCGCGCTGGTTCATGAACATGCACTTCTGGTTCCCCAGCTGGATCTGAGCCGGAATCATCCTCCGGGATGACCCCGTTCATCCCGGCGCCCGAGGACCGGGCGGCGCGCGCTTCCTAGCGTGGAGGCATGTACGCAGGCGCCACCCTCCGGATCGACGCGGCCGCCATCGCCGAGAACACCCGCCTCATCGCCGGAGTCGCCGACGCCGAGATCATGGCGGTGGTGAAGGCCGACGGATTCGGCCACGGCACCGCCGCGCTCGCCGCCCTCGGCGCGGGGGCACGCCGGCTGGGCGTCACGAGCATCAGCGAGGCGCTGCCGTTGCGCTGGCGCGGGGTCTCGGCCCCGATCCTCAGCTGGCTGAACCCGCCCGGCGCCGACCTGGATGCGGCACTGCTGCACGACATCGACCTCGCGATCCCCTCGATCGCCCAGCTGACCGCGGTGTCGGCCGCCGCCGCGCGCACCGGCCGCCGCGCCCGCGTGCACCTGCACCTGGACACCGGGATGCACCGCGACGGGATCGATGCCGCGCAGTGGACGGCGCTCTGCGAACTCGCCCGCCTCGGCGAGGCCGCCGGGCGACTCGAGGTCGCCGGCATCATGAGCCACCTCGCCGTCGCCGACGAACCCGGCCACCCGGAGACCCGCCGGCAGGTGCTGCGGTTCCGCAACGCGCTTCGCGCCGCACGCAGCCGCGGACTCGCCCCGAAACTCGCCCACCTCGCGGCGACCGCCGGAGCGCTCACCGACCCGAGCACCCACTTCGGCATGGTGCGCATCGGGGCAGGGCTCTACGGCATCGACCCCTCGCGAACCACCGAGCTGCGCGGCGCCATGACACTGAGCGCGCCCGTCGTCTCGATACGCGAGGTGAACGCCGGAACCGGGGTCGGCTACGGCCTGCGCTACCGGACGCCGCATCGCACCCGCCTCGCGCTGCTGCCGCTCGGCTACGCCGACGGTATCCCCCGCACGCTCTCCCCCGATGCCCGGGTGCTGGTGCGCGGGCGCCGGGTGCCGATCGCCGGGACCGTGTCGATGGACCAGATCGTCATCGACGCCGGCGACGCCGGGATCGAACCCGGTGAGACGGTCACGGTGTTCGGACCGGGAGACGACGGCGAACCGACCCTGCGCGAATGGGCCGACTGGGCCGGCACCATCGAGCACGAGCTGGTGACCCGGATCGGCCCGCGCGTCGGACGCGAGACCGTGGGGATCGCCACCGGTACCACGCAGGTGCGCCCCCTGCACGCCGTGCGACGCGGGGTCGCCGCGTGATCGTCGTCGCCGTCATCGGCGGGGGCACCGGCTCGGAGCACGAGGTCTCGCTCGCCAGCGCCGCCGCGATCGCCGCCGCACTCGACCGCACCCGGTACGACGTCGTCGAGCTCACCATCGGACGCTACGGGAGCTGGATTCACACCGGCGCCGCTCCGCTGCCGGACGACCTCGCCGATGCCGTCCGGGTCCTCGGCCGCGCCGACGTCGTGATCCCCGCGCTGCACGGGCCGCACGGCGAGGACGGCACCGTCGCCGCCCTGCTCGACCTCGTCGGCGTGCCCTACGTCGGCTCGGGGGTGGCCGCCGGAGCGGCCGCCATGGACAAGGCGATGACCAAGCTGCTCGCCGCCGAGGCCGGAGTACGCACCGCCCCCGGCGTGCGGGTCACCTCGGCCGAGAACCTACCCCGGGTCGAGTTGCCCGTAGTGGTCAAACCCACCCGGGCGGGCTCCAGCCACGGGGTGACCGTGGTGCGCGACACGGCAGGCCTCGCACCGGCCGTGCGCGACGCCCTGGCCCTCGACGACTCCGTGCTCATCGAGCGCTTCGTCACCGGACGCGAGATCGACATCGCCGTCCTCGAGCACGCCGACGGCGCGCTCACCTGTGCCCCCGCCCTCGAGATCGGTGTGCCCGAGGGCGGGATCTTCGACACCGCCGGCAAATACGACGGCGAACCCGACTTCCGGGTTCCCGCCGACCTCGACCCCGCGCAGCGGGACGCCCTCGAGGATGCGGCGGTCGCGATGTTCCGCGCGCTCGGCTGCCGCGGCCTCGCGCGCGTCGACTTCTTCCTCACCGCCGACGGGCCGGTGCTCAACGAGGTGAACACCTTCCCCGGGTTCACCGCCCACTCGCAGGTGCCCCGCATGTTCGCCGCCGCCGGGGTGAGCTACCCCGCGCTGCTCGACGCGCTCATCGAGACCGCCCTCGTCCGCAACGCGGGCCGGCGCATCCGCGCGCGGGCGTAACTCCCCGCAACACGGCCCGGGCCCGCGGATAGCCTGGCAGGATGCCAGACCGATCCGCCGCCGCCGACGAGACCGACCACGCCGACCGCGCCTGGGGCTTCCGCACCCGCGCCATCCACGCCGGGAACATCCCCGACGGCGTGCACGGCGCCCGCGCCCTGCCCATCTACCAGTCGAGCGCCTTCGTGTTCGACGACACGGCGGATGCCGCGGCCCGCTTCGCCCTGCAGAAGTACGGCAACATCTACAGCCGGGTGGCCAACCCCACCGTCGCGTCGTTCGAAGAGCGGGTCGCCTCGCTGGAGGGCGGCCTCGGGGCGGTGGCCACCGCATCCGGACTCGGCGCCGAGTTCATCACGTTCGCGGCCCTCGCCGGGGCGGGCGATCACATCGTCGCCGGCGCCTCGCTCTACGGCGGCACCGTCACCCAGCTCGACGTCACCCTCCGCCGGTTCGGGGTCGAGACCACGTTCGTGCAGGGCACCGACCCGGCCGATTACGCCGCCGCGATCACCGACAAGACCAAGCTGATCTTCGTCGAATCGATCGCCAACCCCTCGGGCGAGATCGCCGACCTCGAAGGGCTCGCCGACGTCGCGCACGCCCACCACCTCCCGCTCATCGTCGACTCCACGGTCGCCACCCCGTACCTCAACCGGCCCATCGAGTGGGGCGCCGACGTGGTCATCCACTCGGCGACCAAGTTCCTCGGCGGGCACGGCACGACGCTCGGCGGCGTCGTGGTGGAATCCGGGCGCTTCCACTGGGCGAACGAGCGCTTCCCGCTGTTCGACGAGCCCGTTCCGCACTACGGCGGGCTCAACTGGCACGGCAACTTCGGCGAGTACGCCTTCCTCACCCGCCTCCGCGCCGAACAGCTGCGCGACATCGGCCCCGTGCTCGCCCCGCACTCGGCGTGGCTGCTCGCCCAGGGCGTCGAGACCCTGCCCTTCCGGATGCAGGCCCACGTCGACAACGCGCGCGCCGTCGCCGAATGGCTGGCCGCCGATCCCCGCGTCGAGTTCGTCAACTGGGCGGGCCTGCCCAGCCACCCGCACCACGAGCGCGCCGGGAAGTACCTGCCGCTCGGGCCCGGATCGGTGTTCTCGTTCGGGGTCGCCGGCGGGCGCGCCAGCGGGCAACGCTTCATCGAGAGCGTCGACCTCGCCTCGCACCTGGCCAACATCGGCGACGCCAAGACCCTCGTCATCCACCCCGCCTCGACGACCCACGCCCAGCTCACCGAGCAGCAGCTGCACGACGCCGGCGTGCTGCCCGGCCTGGTGCGCATCAGCGTCGGCATCGAAGACCCCGACGACATCATCTACGACCTCGACCGGGCGCTCGCGGCCGCCGCGAAGGGAGAATAGGCCCATGGTCTCGACCTCCACCGACCTCGACACCGTGCAGCTCAGCAACGGGCTCACCTGCGACATCCCCGCCGACTCCCCGCTGGCGAAGCTGCTGAAGTCCCAGCGCACCTGGGTCGGTCCCACCGCCAAGGAGCGCCTGCGGATCCTTCGCAACGCCACGAGCGTCGCCATCGTCGGCGCCTCGCCCAACCCGGCCCGTTCCTCGTACTTCGTCGCCACCTACCTGCAGCAATCCAGCGACTACGACCTCTACTTCGTGAACCCCAACGCCGACGAGATCCTTGGGCAGAAGGTCTACAAGAGTCTCGCCGACCTGCCCGTCGTGCCCGACATCGTCGACGTGTTCCGCCGCGGCAGCGACATCCCCGACGTCATCGACGAGGTCGTGGCCGCCGGGGCGAAGACCATCTGGGTGCAGCTGGGCATCTGGAACCAGGACGCCGCCCTCTACGGCGAATCGAAGGGCCTCACCGTCGTCATGGACCGCTGCATCAAGGTCGAGCACGCGCGCTTCGGCGGCGGGCTGCACCTGCTGGGCTTCGACACCGGGCAGATCACGGCGCGGAAGGTGATCCGCTAGCCTCCGCGTCGCGGGCGGGGAACCCCACCATGATCAGGCCCCCGACGATCCAGTAGGCGGCCATGCCCGCGACCAGCCAGCCGGCCTCGAGGCCGGCCGCGGCGCCCGCCACCGCGGCCCCCAGCGCCGCCGACGCCGAGCGCAGACCCGACCCGATCGTGAACACCTGCGAGCGCAGCACCGGGGGGCTGGTGAGCTGGCGCAGCAGCAGCATCGCCGCCGAGGTCGCGGCATGCAGCACGCCCGACAGGCCGATGACGACCACCGTCCACGGCATCCCCAGATCGGGGATCGCCAGCAACGTGATGAGCCCGATGACGGCGAAACCGGCGCCCATCACCACGGCGGGCGCCAGGCGCGTCCAGCGGCGGGCCGCCGTCAGCACCGCGCCCACCAGCCCGCCGAGCGCGAACGCGGTGACGATGAGCGCCGCATCGTGCACATCGCCCGAGCGCTCCGAGGCCAGCGCGACCGCCACGATCGGCATCGCCCCGAACCCGATCTGCACGATCGTGCTCGACAGGATCACCAGCCGCAGCCCGCGGTGCCCCACCAGATGGCGCGCTCCGCTCACGATCGTCCCCGTCCACGGCGTGCCGCTCGGTTCCCGCGCCGTGAACCGCAACCCCAGGATCGACACCGCACCGACCGCGGCGGCCGCCGCCATCAGCCACATGCCGAGCGCCGCCGAACCGCCCAGCCCGGCGAGCGCCACCAGGGCAGGGCCGCCCACCGAGGCGATGTTGTACGAGAGCGTGTCGTAGGCGTACGCCTTCCGCTCGTCCGGGATCGCGTCGGTCACGAAACTCGACAGTCCCCCGAAATAGAACGGAGCGGCACAGCCGGCCAGCAGCAGCAGCGTCGCGATCAGCCAGAGCGGCAGCACCCCCAGCAGCGCCCCCGCCGAGAACCCGGCGACCGTCACCAGGGCCGACAGCACGACGAGGCGCCGCGGACGCCGGGCCCGATCCAGCGCCACCCCGGCGAACGGGGCGGCCAGGACCGCCGGCGCCAGCGCGGCGGCGACCAGTGCGGCACCCACCGCGACGTCGTCCAGTTGCTGCACCGCGAGAATCGGCAGGGCCACCAGCGATCCTGCGCTGGCCAGGCGAAGCGGCGTCGCCGTGGCCAGGTATCCGAGACCCGCCACCTAGGGCTGCGAGCCGATGCGGTTGCGCTCGCCGCGGTCCTCCACGGACCCCACGTCGCCGTCGGCGAGCACCTCGTTGTCGTTGCCCTGCACCGCGACCCGGCCGACCGATCCGTGCACCCCGATGTCGTTGAAGTTGCCCGAGATCTCGACCGATCCGAGACCCAGCGTGTCGACGTCGTTCACGTTGCCCTCGAGGTCGATCGTGCCCACCTCACCCGCGTCGATCTCGTTCGCGCTGCCGCGGATCACCAGCACCTCGATCGACCCGGCCACCACCTCGACATCGGTGCCCTCGACCGTCACCCGGATGCAGTCCGGCAGGTGGTACTCACCCGGCTGGTTCAGCACCGCGTCGTCGCACGGACCCGTCGTCGGCTCGGGGGTCGCGGACGCGGTCGGCGTCGGCGACGCGCTCGGCGTGGGGGCGGCGACGGGCGCCCCGCCGCCGAGGAAGGTCCCGATCGGCGTGCAGCCCGCCAGCGCGAGCAGCACCACCGCCGCCGGAACGCGCAGAAGTCGTGATGCCATCGCTTCAGCCTATTACCCCGTGTTGCGGGTGCTGCTGCGGGGTCACCGAGCCGGAACTACCGTGAACCGCATGACCCGCCTGCCCGGACCCCTCGTCTCGACCCAGTGGCTCGCCGACCACCTGGGCGCCGAGCGGCTCGTGGTGCTCGACGCCTCCGTCGTCGGATACACCCGGCCCGACGGGCGATCCGGATACCTCAGCGGACACGAGCAGTACCTGCTCGACGGGCACATCCCGGGTGCCGTGTTCGCCGACCTCATCGACGAGCTGTCCGACCCCGACGGTCAGCACCCGTTCACCCGCCCCGACGCCGAACGGTTCGGCCGGGCAGCCGGTGCCCTCGGCGTCGACGACACCACCACCGTCGTGGTCTACGACACCGTGCACGGCCAATGGGCGGCCCGGGTGTGGTGGCTGTTCCAGGCGTTCGGCTACGACGACGTCGCCGTGCTCGACGGCGGACTCACCAGCTGGCGCGCCGAAGGACGCGACCTCGAGCTCGGGCACGTCCCACCCGCGACCGCCCGGTTCACCGCCGTGGAACGCCCCGGCCTCTGGGCGGGCAAACACGATGTCGAGGCCGTCGTGCGCGGCGAGCACGCCGCCGCCCTGGTCTGCGCCACCCCGCCGAAGGACTACGAGAACCGGCACATCCCCGGCAGCAGTTCCGCCCCCGCCGTGCGGCTCGTCGACCCCGAGCGCCGCACGTTCCTCGACGCAGGCCGGCTGGGCGGCATTCTCGCCCCCGCGCTCGGCGCGCCGCGCATCATCACCTACTGCGGCGGCGGCATCCAGGCCGCCTCCGCCGCCCTCGCCCTCACCCTGCTGGGCGAGACCTCCGTCGCGATCTACGACGGATCGCTGAACGAGTGGACCGCCGACCCCGACGCCGCGCTGGTCAGGGCGCCAGCAACGGTCTGAGCTCCCCGGCCGTCGACACCGGCAGGCGGCACACGAACCCCTCGCAGAGGTAGGCCGCCGGCCGGCCATCGCGCAACTCGCGACCCGCGAACAGTTCGAACCCGGCGCTCGCGAACGCCCCGGCGCCGGCCGCCGTCACCACCGCGCGCACCCCCGCCCGCCACTCGCGTGCGGCGGCGCCCAGCTCACCCGCGCGATCGTCGTCGACCACCACGAGCTGCCGCACCGGCGCCGCGAGCCGGCTCGCGACGGCCAGGGCGGCCCCGAACGCACTCGGCTGCCCCGAGACGACCCCGAGCGCGGGGGCGACGGCGTCGAGCGCGATCGCCCGGTGCTGCTCGCTGCCGGTGAGCGCTGCGAGCAGCAGCGCGGCGTCGGCGAGCAGGGCGCGCCCCGAGGGCTGCGCGCCGTCGCTGGGGTCGGTCTCGCCGTGCAACCCGCGCGCGGCCAGCACCGGATCGGTCCCCGCCGGCGCCTGGATCTCGCCCTCCGCCGACCGGCAGGCCTCGATCAACTCACGGCCGAGCACCGCGAACCGCACCTCGCCCGCAGCCAGCGCGAGGCGCAGCAGACCACCCGCGAAACCCCCCAGGTCCTCCAGGGTCGCCGGGGCCGACGACACCCGGCCGTCGAGCGAGGCCCGGGCGATCCGCGCCCCCGACCCATGCACCGCGAGCACCCGGTCCGCGGCGGCGACCGCCGCCTCCAGCCAGTCGGTGCGCCCGAAACGGGTCGCCGCCTCGGCGAGCGCCCCGATCACCATGCCGTTCAGCCCGGTCAGCACCTTGGCATCCAGCGCCGGACGCGGCTGAGCGGCGCGGGCCGCGGCGTCGAGTGCGTAGTACCCGCCCTCGCTGCGCACCCCGTCGAGCAGGCTCTCGCTGTCCTGCGCCGAGGCGAACGCGCCGTCCGGCAGCCGCAGCACCTCCAGCAGGAAGGAGGCGACCCCCGACGCGGTCCCCTCATCACCGACCGCCGTGTAGTGCGCCAGCAGCTGGGCGTTGTCGTACGCCATCCGCTCGTAGTGCGGCTCGGTCCAGTCGGCCCGCGTCGCGTACCGGAAGAACCCGCCCTCCACCGGGTCACGCAGGCCGGATGCGGCGATCGCCCCCAGCATCCGTCGCGCGAACGCGTCCGCCTCCGCATCCCCGCGCAGACCCCGCTCGAGCAGGAACCCGATGACGGGGGCGTTCGGGAACTTCGGGGCGGTTCCGATGCCGCCGTGCACGGTGTCCTCCAGCTTTCGCAGGCCCGCCACCGCATCCGCGAACGCCGTCTCGGACGGCTCGCCCGCCGCGGCCGGCGGACGCGAGCCCGCCACCGCGGCGCGCACCGCGCCCGCCGCCGCCTGCACGTCCTCGCGCTTGTCGCGCCAGGCCTCCACCACGGCCTCGAGCACCTGGCGGAACGCCGGTACATTCCCCATGGCACGCGGCGGGAAGTAGGTCCCGGCGAAATAGGTCGAGCCGTCGGGGGTGGTGAACACCGTCAACGGCCAGCCGAGGTCGCGGGTGAACGCGCTCGCCGCCGTGAGGAATGCCGCATCCACCTCCGGGTGCTCCTCGCGGTCGACCTTGATCGCCACCAGGTTGTCGTTGAGATAACCCGCGAGCACCGGGTCGCTGAAGCTCTCGCGCGCCATCACGTGGCACCAGTGGCAGGTCGCATACCCGATCGACACCATCACCGGGACGTCCCGGCGGGCCGCCTCCGCGAACGCCTCCTCACCCCACGGCCACCAGTCGACCGGGTTGCCGGCGTGGCTGCGCAGGTAGGGGCTGATCGCATCGCCGAGACGGTTGGGCATGACCCCAGGGTAGGCAGGGCTCGTGCGAGACTGCTGAGGTGGCCTGGGGTAAGCGCGCCGCTCCGGAACCGGAGCAGGAGGAGGAGGTCACGCCTGCCGACGACCGGCTGATGCAGCACCTGCAGTACCACCTCGGCCCCGCCGGGGCGCGCTGGCAGGAGCCCGGCTCGGAACGACTGCCCGTCGACGTGACCGTGTTCCCGCCCACCGAGGCCCGGCCGTTCGCCGTGCTCGTCACCTCCGGCATGAGCGCCCGGCCGATGACCGTGCCGTTCGGGGTCGCCCGGCGGGCCGAACGCGAACACGCCGAGCTCTGCATGCTGCTTCCCGCGGCCTGGCCGCTCGCCTCCGTCCCGGCGCACGCCGGCCCGGCCGAGAGCGCGTACTGGCCGATCCGGCTGCTGCGCGAGCTCGCCCGTCTGCCCCACGAGACCGGATCCTGGCTGGGGGCCGGCCACGCCATCCCGCACGGTGCGCCCTATGTGCAGGGGCTGCCGTTCAGCGCCGCCGTCCTCGTGCGGCCCACCCGGCTCGGGGCGACCGAGACCGTGCCCGGCGAGCCGCCGATCAGCCTCCTGCAGGTGCTTCCGCTCACCGAGGCCGAGCTGGCACTGAAGACCACCGAGGGAGTGCAGGGGTTGCTGCGCACCCTCGACCCGCGACGGATCGCCCCCTAGCCTCGAGACCGTGACCACCTTCACCTACCTCGGCGGGCCGAGCGGCGTGCTGGAGTACGCCGGGCTGCGCTTCCTCATCGACCCCACGTTCGATGACCCGCAGACCTACGCGGACCCCGGCTCCACCCCCCTGGTGAAGACCCGCGGACCGGCCCTCGGTCCCGCCGCTGTCGGGCGCATCGACGTCGTGCTCGCCTCGCACCACGAGCACCCCGACAATCTCGACATCGCCGGGCGCGAGTTCGCGATGGCCTCGCCCCTGGTGCTGAGCACCCCCGAGGCGGCCGCCGACCTCGGCTCCCCCGTCGTCGGGCTGGAACCCTGGCAGCAGCACCGCACCGGCCCGGTCACCGTCACCGGCATGCCCGCCCTGCACGGCCCGCCCGGATCCCTGGAGTGGGTCGGCCCCGTGGTCGGCTATCTGCTCGAAGCCGAGGGGCACCCGAGCATCTACGTCAGCGGAGACAACGCCTCACTCGACCCGGTCCGCGAGATCGCGGCCCGGCACGCCCCCATCGACATCGCCGTGCTCTTCGCCGGCGCCGCGCGGGTGCCCGCCATCGACGCGCCCCTCACCCTGACCTCGGCGGATGCGGTGGAGGCCGCGCGGATCCTCGGCGTCACGCAGGTGGTCGGCGTGCACACCGAGGACTGGGAGCACTTCAGTGAGACCCGCGCCGACCTGGAGGCCGCGTTCGCCGGCACCGGGCTGCTGCTGGAGACCCCGCGTGGTTCAACCGTCCCGCTCGGTGGTCGGGGAGCGCAGGAGCGTATCGAGACCTAGAACGTGGCCTCGTCCGGGTTCGACCCCACCCGCTGCCCGCGGTCGAGCGCGTCGATCGCCGCGATCTCGTCGGCGCTCAGCTCGAATCCGAACACGTCGAAGTTCTCGGCCATGCGCTCACGCGAGTTCGACTTCGGGAACACGATGATGCCGTTCTGCAGGTGCCAGCGGATGACCACCTGAGCCGGGGTCACGGCGTGCGCCGCCGCCGCATCCCGAACCGGCTTCTCGTCGAACAGATCGTATTTACCCTGCCCGAGCGGACCCCACGCCTCGATGTGGATGCCGTGCTCGGCCCCGAAGGCGCGCAACTCGCGCTGGGCGAAAGCCGGGTGCAGTTCGAGCTGGTCGACGGCGGGCACCACCGAGCCCTCGGCCATCACGCGCTCCAGGTGCGGGCGGTGGAAGTTGCTCACCCCGATCGAGCGGGTCTTGCCCTCGGCCTGCAGCTGCTCGAGGGTCAGCCAGGACTCCACGTAGCGGTCGAGGTCGGGGCGCGGCCAGTGGATGAGGTACAGGTCGACGTGGTCGAGACCGAGCTTGTCGAGGCTGAGATCCATCGCGTCGCGGGCCGACTGCGTGCCCTGGTCGGCGTTCCAGAGCTTGGTGGTGATGAACAGCTCGTCGCGGTCGATGCCGGACTTCGCGATGGCCGCCCCCACACCGGCCTCGTTGCCGTAGATCGCGGCCGTGTCGATGTGGCGGTACCCGACCTCGAGGGCGTCGCTCACGATCCGCTCGGTCTCGCCGGGGTCGACCTTGAAGACTCCGAACCCGAGCTGCGGGATCGTGTGGCCGTCGTTGAGGGTGATGGTGGGGACGCTGGTCATGGGTTCCAGCCTTGCAGAGTTGACAGCCGCGCGCTCGCGGCCTAACGTACAACCAAATGGTTGTAGAAACGGATCTCAGCGACGCGCAGGTGGATCGCATCTTCCACGCCCTCGCCGACGCGACCCGCCGCGACATCCTGCGCCGGACCGCCGTCGGCGACACGTCGGTGAGCCGCCTCGCGGAGGCCTACGCGATGTCGTTCGCCGCCGTGCAGAAGCACGTCGCCGTGCTGGAAGGAGCCGGACTCGTGACCAAAGAACCCCGGGGACGGGAGCGGCTGGTCCGCGCCGACCCCGACACCATCGCCCGCGCCCAGCACCTGCTGGACGCCTACGCCGACCTGTGGCGGAGCCGGATCGACCGACTCGACACGCTGCTGGCTGAAACCGAATAGACCGCAGGAACAAGGAGAGAACACCATGCCCGTGACATCCGTCACCACCGAACCGGAAGCGTTGACCATGACGGTCGTCGCCGACTTCCCCGTCCCCGTCGAGCGGCTGTGGGCCGCGTTCGCGGACGCGCGCCAGCTCGAGCGCTTCTGGGGTCCCCCCGGCTACCCCGCGACGTTCGGCACCTACGAGTTCCGCCCCGGCGGGATCGCCCACTACTGGATGACCTCGCCGGAGGGCGAGCGCTTCTACGGCCGCTGGGACTTCGTCGAGGTCGACGCACCCCACCGGTTCGTCGTCGAGGACGCGTTCGCGGACGCCGAGGGCGAGGTCGACACCACCGTACCGACCGGCACCATGACGCTGACGTTCGAGAGCACCGCGACCGGGTCCCGGTTCACCGCGGTGTCCGCCTCGCCGACGCTCGAGGCGCTCGAGCAGGTGATCGCGATGGGACAGGTCGAGGGGATGCGCCAGTCCTTCGGTCAGCTCGACCTCGTGCTCGCCGACCTGCGCGAGTACGCGCTCGGCAAGGGCACCGAGACCGAGATCCTCGACGACACCCACGTGCGCATCACGCGCGCGTTCCAGGCCCCGCGGCACCTGCTGTGGCGCGCCCACACCGAGCCCGACCTGATGAAGCGCTGGCTGCTCGGTCCCGACGGCTGGGAGCTGACGGTTTGCGAGAACGACCTCGTGGCCGGCGGCGCGTACCGCAACGCCTGGGCTCCGGTCGGCGACACCCCCGGCGAGGCGTTCGGTTTCGAGGGCGAGAACCTCGTGATCGAGCCCGAGCGGCGCATGGTCACGACCGAACGCATGACGGGGGCGCCGTTCCCGGCGAACACCAACGACCTCAGCTTCGACGAGGTCGACGGCGTCACGCTCATGACGCTGCTCATCACCTACCCCGACATGGCCCAGCGGGACATGATCCTCGCCACCGGCATGACCGAGGGCATGGAGGCCAGCTACGCCCGGCTCGAGCGCGAGGTCCTCGCCGCGGTCTGAGACCTAAGCTGGAGGGCTATGTCCCTTCGGATCACCTATCCTCCCGAGCTGCCGGTCAGCGCGGCTCGGGAGGATCTGGCGCGTGCGATCCGCGACCACCAGGTCGTCATCGTCGCCGGAGAGACCGGCTCGGGCAAGACGACGCAGCTGCCCAAGATCTGCCTCGAGCTCGGGCGCGAGAAGATCGGCCACACCCAGCCGCGCCGGATCGCGGCGCGCAGCGTCGCCGAGCGGATCGCGGACGAACTCGGCGTGGAGCTCGGCGGCATCGTCGGATACCAGGTGCGCTTCGACGACCGGTCGCGAGCCGAGACGCGCATCAAGCTGATGACCGACGGCGTGCTGCTGGCCGAACTGCACCGCGACCGCGACCTGCGCCGCTACGACACGATCATCATCGATGAAGCGCACGAGCGCTCGCTCACCATCGACTTCCTGCTCGGCTACCTCGTGCAGTTGCTGCCGCGCCGCCCCGACCTCAAGGTCATCATCACCAGCGCGACCATCGACCCCGGGAGCTTCTCGCGCCACTTCGGCGGAGCCCCCATCGTCGAGGTCAGCGGGCGCACCTACCCGGTCGAGATCCGGTACCGCCCCCTCGCCCCCGACCCCCCGGCGCTCCGAATCACGGAGTCTCGCGCCGAAACCGACCTCGATCGCGACGACTTCGCCGGAGGGGACGCGCAGCTCCGTGATTCGGACACGCGCGATCAGAACGACGCCATCGCCGACGCGCTGGACGAGCTCGAACGCGAGGCCCCGGGGGACGTGCTCGTGTTCCTCTCGGGCGAGACCGAGATCCGCGACGCGCAGGACGCGCTGAGTTCCCGCCCGGCGACCGAGATCGTCCCCCTGTACGGACGCCTGAGTGCGGCAGACCAGCACCGGGTGTTCGAGACGGGACGCGCCCCCGGCATCCGGCGCCGTGTCGTTCTGGCGACCAATGTCGCCGAGACGAGCCTCACCGTCCCCGGGATCAAGTACGTCATCGACGCGGGTACCGCCCGCATCTCCCGGTACAGCACCCGCGCGAAGGTGCAGCGCCTGCCGATCGAGGCGATCAGCCAGGCCAGCGCGAACCAGCGCTCGGGCCGCGCCGGGCGCACCAGCGACGGCATCGCGATCCGGCTGTACTCCGAGGAGGATTACGAGCGCCGCCCCGCGTTCACCGACCCCGAGATCCTGCGCACCGGACTCGATGCCGTCATCCTGCAGATGCTCGCGATCGGGCTCGGCGACATCGCCGCGTTCCCGTTCCTGCAGCCGCCGGACCGGCGCGGGATCCAGGACGGACTCGACCTGCTGCGCGAGCTCGGCGCGATCGCGCGCGACCGCTCCTCCGGGGGCGACCGCATCACGAAGATCGGCCGGGAGCTCGCCACCCTGCCGGTCGACCCGCGATTCGGCCGGATGCTGATCGAGTCGCGCAGGAACGGCGTCGTCCGCGAGGTGGCCGCCATCGTCGCCGGCCTGTCGATCCAGGACCCGCGAGAGCGACCGCTCGACAAGCGCCCGCAGGCGGACCAGGCACACGCCCGGTTCGCCGACCCGACGAGCGACTTCCTCGCGCTGCTGAACCTCTGGAACCACCTCGAGGCGAAGCAGAAAGAGCTCTCCTCGAGCGCGTTCCGGCGCATGTGCAAGGCGGAGTTCGTCAACTACCTGCGGGTGCGTGAGTGGCAGGACCTGTACCGGCAGATCCTGCGGGCCGGGTCACTGAAGGCGGGGGCTCCGCGCGTGGATGCGGACGGCATCCACAAGTCGCTGCTCTCGGGGCTGCTGTCGCGGATCGGGCTGCGGGATGAGCGCGCGGTGTCGACACGCCGCTCCGCTGCCACTCAACCGGCGAAGACGTACCTGGGCGCGCGGAACGCGCGGTTCATGATCTTCCCCGGGTCCGGGCTTGCCAAGAAGGCACCGCCCGCCGTGATGGCGGCCGAGCTGGTCGAGACCAGCAGGCTGTTCGCACGCACCGTCGCCGCGATCGACCCGGCCTGGGCGGAGGCGCTCGCCGGCGACCTCGTGAAACGCAGCTACGGCGAACCGCGGTGGGAGAAGAAGCAGGGCTCGGCCGTCGCCGACGAGAAGGTCACGCTCTACGGCGTGCCGATCGTGCCGAGGCGCCGGGTGCAGCTGGCACGCATCGACCCGGAGCAGGCGCGCGAGCTGTTCATCCGGCACGCCCTCGTCGACGGCGACTGGCCGTACCCGATCGACCGGAATCCGCTCTACGACTTCGATCGCGCGAACCATGAGCTGCGCCGCGAGCTGGGGCTGGTCGAGGAGCAGACCCGGCGCCGCGACCTGCTGGTCGACGACGAGGCGGTCGTGGAGTTCTACGAACGGCGCATCCCGGCCGAGGTCACCGATGTGCGCGGATTCGAGGCCTGGTGGAAGGACGCCGACCGCACGCGGCTCGTGATGACGCGCGGCGACCTAGTCGAGGCGGAGGATCTCGACAGGCTCGATCAGCGACACGACGAGGACGCCTACCCGGCCGAGTGGCATCACGGCGATCAGAGCTTCCGGCTGGTGTACCGGTTCGAACCCGGAGCCGAGGACGACGGAGTCACCGTCGAGATCCCGCTCGCGCTGCTGCCGCAGGTCGCACCCGAACCCTTCACCTGGCTCGTCCCGGGGCTGCGCGAAGAACTGGTCACCGCGCTGCTGAAGGCGCTGCCGAAAGCGATCCGCAAGAACGTCGTGCCCGCCGCCGACTGGGCCCGCCGCTTCGCGCAGGTCGGCTGGTCCACCAGCGAGCAGAACGAGAGTGTCGAGACCTGGTTGAGCACGCTCATCCGCCGCGAGACCCACACCCCCACCAGCCCCGCCGACTTCGACCTCGACCGCGTGCCCGCGCATCTGCGGATGACGTTCGCCGCGATCGACGACCGCGGGAAGCGCCTGGGCACCTCGAAGGACCTGGCGGCGTTGCGCGAGAGGTTCGCCGATCGCACCCGGACCAGCGTGGCGAAGGCGACCGCGGCATCCGGACCCGACCGCTCGCTGGAGCGGACCGGGATCACGGCATGGGACCTCGAGGTCCTCCCGCGCGTCGTCGAGAACGGTCCGGTGCGCGGATTCCCTGCCCTCGTCGACGAGGGGACGAGCGTCGCGATCCGGGTCTTCGCGACCCCGGCCGAGCAGGCCCGCGAGCATCCGCGCGGGGTGCGGCGCCTGCTCGCGCTCACGGTTCCGAGCCCGCTCGGTTACGTCAACGACCACCTCACCCCGGCCGAGAAGCTGCTGCTGGCGGCGAGCCCGTACCGCTCGACCGCTGCGCTGCTCGACGACGCGCTGCTGGCGGTGCTCGACCAGGCGATCGGCGAGCGCGCCCCGTTCACGCGCGCGGAGTTCCAGACCCTGCGCGATGAGGCATCGGCGGGCCTGATGGATGCGTTGTTCGGCCTGGTCGGGGAGGTCGCGAAGGTGATCGACGCGGCGCGCGGGGCGGACCGGGCGATCTCCGCCGCATCCGCTCTGGCGTTCATGGCGCCGCTCGCGGACGCCCGCGCGCAGTTGGAGTCGCTGGTGTTCCCCGGGTTCCTGCGCGCCACCCCCGCCGCGCGGCTGCGCCGGCTTCCCGTCTATCTGGCGGGCATCGCCCACCGGGTCGAGAAGCTGCCCGACAACCCCGGTCGCGACCGCCAGTGGCAGACCGAGGTCGAACAGGCGGCCGCGCTCTACCGGGAGGCGGGCGGTTCGCTGCCGCTGCCGCCCGACGCGGACCCGCGCCTGGCCGGCGCCCGGTGGATGCTGGAGGAGCTGCGCCTGTCGCTCTTCGCCCAGCACCTCGGGGCGGCGGGTCCGGTGAGCGTGCAGCGGATCCGGAAGCTGCTCGCCGGCTGAGCGGGTCGAGTAGCGCGAAGCGCGTGAGCGGGTCGAGTAGCGCGGAGCGCGTGTCGAAACCGCCCCAGCGGGTTGAGTAGCGCGAAGCGCGTGTCGAAACCGCCCCAGCGGGTTGAGTAGCGCGAAGCGCGTGTCGAAACCGCCCCAGCGGGTTGAGTAGCGCGAAGCGCGTGTCGAAACCCCGCGGCTACCGCGAGCGCAGATCCTGCGCCAGCATCACGATGATCCCGCTCGGCCCTCGCACGTACGTGAGCCGGTAGATGTCTTCGTAGGTCGCCACCCCGCGGAGCGGATGGCAGCCGTGCGATGCGGCGATCTCGAGGGCCGCGTCGAGGTCGTCGACCGAGAACGCGACGCGGTGCATGCCGATCTCGTTGGGCAGCGTCGGCTCGGTAAGTCTGAACTGCACTGCGGCGGTAGTGACTTCGCTCCTCACAGATGCTACTTTTACGTATCCTCTTCGAGAACGGACTCACCATTGCGTCACTCCGTGTTGTCACTCGCCGTCAGCTCTCTCGCTATGACCGCTGTACTGCTCCTCGGGTCGCCCCTCAGCGGCGCCTTTGCCGCCGAGGCCGGCGATGATCCAGACGCCGGCGGGACGAGCCGAGAGACATTCACCTCATCCGAGTGCCTACGCCAGTTGCGCGCGATAGAGCGCGCCAACGACCGGGAAGTCGACCGGCGGATCTGCTCGGCGATGATCACGATCACGGAATCGAGCGTCCAAACGGCCACCGTAGGCGACATGGAGGCGTGGGCTCACGAGCAGGAGCTGACAGCATCCGAGACCTCCGCTCTCGTTGCTGCCGCGGTGGCTGGGGGAATCAAGTACCGCAACTGGACGCACACCTACTGGGGCGGTTCGCTGGTGGAGAAGCACAGCGGACGGACGTATTGGGACGGAATCCGTGCCTGGGTCGCCACCTACCGCGGATATACGGGTGCGCACTCCTGCCACACTGAGGGCAGCTTCGGAGTCGGGTGGGCTGTCAAGCCGATCAGTTGCACGAAACCGGGAGCGGGATCCTCGGCCGACGCCGTCTATCGATTCGACGCGAGTGTCGGGGTCCAGGGCAGCCCGATCACGTTAGGCATCGGCCTGCACTACTCGACGACCGCAAAGGGCGTCTCGACTGGTTGGCAGGTGGGCGGCTGAGCACGACGAAGACGAACACGGACGAGATCCGGTTGTTTCCGCCGGTCGATCGCCTCTTCATCCTGTTCATCGCCCTCGAGGTAGTGACATTTCCGCTGGTACCTCTGGCGCCCTTGATCGTCGCCGGAGCCGCCACGACGACGCCCCTGAGACGGTCGCGCCCTCGTCTGGTCGCCCTGTGGGTGATCGCGGCGACCCTGTCAGTGATCCTCATCGCGCCGTTCGTGGCTAGTGCGTTCGGCAGCACGCTCCTGGAAGAGAGCCCGGTGCACGAGGTCTCAGGGAGTGACGAGCGCAGTCGACCCTGATTACGCTTACCCGATGCGCACGATCGGCCTGCTCGGCGGCATGAGCTGGGAGTCGACGGCGCACTACTACCGCGTCCTCAACGAGACCGTCCGCGACCGGGCAGGCGGTCTGCACTCCGCTCCGATCGTGCTGCACAGCGTCGACTTCGCCCCGATCGCCGAACTGCAGGCGGCGGATGACTGGGACACAGCCGCGGGCATCCTCGGTTCCGCCGCGCGCGGCCTCGCCTCCGCCGGGGCCGAGTTCCTCGTGATCGCGACGAACACCATGCACATCGTGGCGGCGCAGATCGAGGCCGCGGCCGGCATCCCGGTGCTGCACATCGCCGACCCGACGGCCGAGGCGATCATCGACGCGGGGATCGGCACCGTGGGTCTGCTGGGCACTCGCTTCACGATGGAGAAGGACTTCTACACCGGCCGGCTGCGGGAGCGGGGGCTCACCGCGATCGTGCCCGAGGCCGCCGACCGCGAGATCGTGCACCGCATCATCTACGACGAGCTGGTGCTCGGCGTCGTGCGGGAGAAATCCCGCGAGCAGTACCGGGGCGTGATGCAACGTCTGGTCGACCGCGGAGCCGGCGGGATCATCCTCGGCTGCACCGAGATCACCCTGCTGGTGGGCCCCCAGGACTCGCCCGTCCCGGTCTTCGACACCACCAAGCTGCACGCTCTCGCCGCGGTCGCCCGCGCCCTGAGCTAGTCAGCGGTCCTCGAACAGCCGGCGGAACTCCTCGCGCGTGACCGCGAGGTGCGCGCGCATGGCCGCCGCCGCCGCGTCGGCGTCCCCCGCCCGGATCGCGTCGAGGACGGCGCCGTGCGCGGAGTAGCTGGAGTCCTTCACGAACGGGAAGCTCAGCAGGTCGACGGTGGTGAACATCTGCACGCGGGCATCCTCGATCGCCGAGGTGAGCACGGGGTTGCCCGCGGCCGCGGCGATGGCCAGGTGGAATCGAGTGTCGGCATGCCGCGATCCGTCGAGGGTGTCGCTGGCGAGCAGGTCCTGCTGGGCCGACACCAGTTCGGCGAGATCGGCGTCGCTCCGGCGCTCGGCGGCCAGCGAGGCGGCCGCGCCCTCGACGATCGAGCGGTACTCGGTCAGCGGGATGATCGAGCCGGCCAGCGTGTCGACGTCGGCGCGGATGCGCATCGGGTCGACGATCGCCGCCTGCACGACCGCTCCCCCGCGCGCTCCCCGCGTGATGACGATCTGCCCGCTGCCCTCGAGCACCCGGAACGCCTGGCGCAGCGTCTCGCGCGCGACGCCGAGATGCTCGGCGAGCGCCCGCTCCGACGGCAACCGATCACCGGGTCGCAGCCGGCCGAGGATGAACTCCCGCCGCAGGTGGTCGACGATGCCCTGGTATCCGGGTGCCGAGCGCTCCGGCAACGGCACCACCTTCACCGGGCTGTCAGCGCTCACGGGTGCCACGCTACAACGGCAACCCGGGCGCGTCGGTCCCCACGATGCGGCTGCCCACGAAGAAGTCGAGGACGCCCGCGTCCCCGTGCCCTCCGAGGCCGGCGGACCCGAAGAAGCTCTGCTCCGACTCCGCCGCCATGTCGAGGACGCTCGTGCCGTTGATCTTGATCTCCCCGGCGTCGAGACGGGACCCGAGAGCCGCCGCGACCGCGTCGTCGGGACCGAAGACGTAGCCCGCGAGACCCACCGGCCCGGTGTTCGCCATGGCGAGCGCCTCGGTCTCATCGCGCGCCGTGCGGATCGCGAGAATCGGCCCGAACAGCTCGCCGTCGGGATCACGGTCGGTGACGACGAGGGTCGGCGCCAGGAAGTATCCCGCAGGCGGCACCTGCCCCGCCTCGATGACCCGGCCGCCGAGCGCATCGCGCTGGGCCACCAGCTCGGTCTTCCGCGCCGCGAACGCGACCGGGCCGAGTTCGGTGGCGTCCTCGAGCGACGAGCCGATGACCATGCCCGACAGGCGCGCCTGGAGAGCATCGACCAGGGGGCCCACGTCGCCGACGCCGATGACCCGCCGCGGCGCCTCGCACCATTGCCCCGAGAGCTTGGTGAACCCGCTCACCAGCTGATCGGCGGTCTCGCGCAGGTCGGCGCCGGGCAGCACGATCGCCGCGTTGTTGGCGCCGAGTTCGAGGCGCAGGCGGGTGAAGTTCGGTCCGGCCGCGGCCGCGATGGCCCGGCCGGTGGCCGTCGACCCGGTCATCGAGATCGCCCGGATGCGGGGATCGCCCACCAGCTGCTCCCCCACCGAGGGGCCGCCGAGCACCAGGCTGACGACACCGGAGGGGAACCCGGCGCGCTCGGCCGCCTCCGCGATGAGTTCGGCGCTCCACGGGGACGCGCTGGAGGGCTTGAGCACGGCGGGTGCTCCGGCCGCCAGCGCGTAGGCGAGCTTCTTGACGGCCATCGCCGAGGGCGCGTTCCACGGCACGATCAGCGCAGCGGGTCCCCACGGGATGCGGTGCACGACGACATCGCGGCCGTCTGCCTCCAGCGTCCTGGCGTCGCCGGCCGCCCGTGCCCGGGCGATGGCGGCGCGCACGGTCGCACCGTTGCTGCCACCGAAGAGTCGCGTGACCGAGATGGGGACGCCGGAGTTCAGGGCGTCCAGGTGCGCGATCTGCTCGGCCACCGCATCCAGCTCATCGGCGAAGCGCTCCAGATACGGCGCCCGGCCCTCGATGCCGAGCCGCAGCCATCCGCCGTCGGCGTGCGCTCTCGCCGCCGCGTCGATCGCCCGGTCGACCTGGCGCGGGGACGAGGAACGGGTGTCGGCCAGCCGGCCGGCGGTGTTCGGGTCGAACAGCGCGTCGCCGTCGGCCACCTCGCTCGCCTCGGGGGACCCGCCGATCCAGGTGCGCGATTCGGGGAAGCTCATCATCAGATCAGGTCGAAGTAGCGCTGCAGGTCCCAGTCGCTGACCGTCGACTGGAACACCCGCCACTCCTGCTCGGCGAGCAGCCGGAAGTGCTTGCGGTCCTCGTCGCCGATGAGCCGCTCGACGAAACCGGATGCCCCGAACAGCTCCGCGGCCGCGGCGAGATGCGACGGCATGACCGTGTCGACCTCGCCCTCGTAGGCGTTGCCCACGGTCATCGCCGGCGGCGCCGTCTGCTGCTGGATGCCGTCCGCCAGCGAGCCGAGCAGACCCGACAGGGTGAGGTAGGGGTTGGTGTCGGCCCCGGGCAACCGGAACTCGAACCGGCGCGCTTCCGGCGCGTGTCCGACCACCCGCACCGAGACCGAGCGGTTGTCGACGCCCCAGGTGCGGCCGAAGCCCGCCACCTCCTCCGAGTTGTTGCGGCGGTAGGAGTTGATGGTCGGCGCGTACCAGGCCATCAGCTCGGGCGCGTGCTCGAGCACCCCGCCGATCGCGGAGCGCATCACCGCAGACATGTGATCGGGGTCCTCGTCGCTCCAGAACGCAGGCCGGCCGTCCGAGTCCAGCAGCGACGTGTGCACGTGGCAGGACGATCCCGGCTGACCGTTGAGCGGGCGCGCCATGAACGTGACGGACATGCCGGCGGCGACCGCCGAATCCCGCACCGCCATCTTGTAGAGCATGTGCCGGTCGGCAATCTCCAGCGCCTCGCCGTAGACGAAGGTCATCTCCCACTGACCGGTGCCCCATTCGGACTGCGCCGCCTCCATGCGGATCCCGCTGGACTTCAGGTCGGCGCGCAGCTTGCGGAAGAACGGCTCGTAGGCGTTGCCCTCGTGGATCAGGAAGTCGCTCGGCGTCAGCGTCGTCGGGTCGAGATCGCGGAAGCCGTTCTTGCGCAGGCTGCGCGACTCGTTGAGGAAGAGGTAGAACTCCAGCTCGGTGCCGACCTGCGGGGTGTAGCCGAGCTCCGCCAGCTCGGCGATGCGCTGCTTCAGGATGACGCGCGGGCTGATCGACATCGGCTCACCGGTGTCGAGGTGCTCGGGGTCGGCGATGCAGATCGCGATGCCGTCGAGCCAGGCGGCACGTCGCAGCGTGCCGAGGTCGGGACGCAGCAGCACGTCGGGGACCCCGTTGTGCATGTTGCAGAGGGCGAGTTGCCCGCCGCCGATGAGGTCGAAGCTCTGCGCGACATCCCACGCCCACGCGCAGGTGCAGATCTCGATGCCGTGCGCGGCGACCCGCGCCCACTGGTCGATCGGCACCCGGCGGCCGACCATGCGTCCCTGCAGGTCGGGGGTGCCGGCGATGACGGTGTGGATGCCCTCGGCTTCGAGGTCGTCGGAACGCAGGAACCCCTCGGTGCGGTCGGTCATCGCGTCAGCCACCCTCCGTCGACCGGCAGCTGGATCCCGTCGATCCAGCTCGCCTCGTCGCTGAGCAGCCACGATACGGCGGAGGCGATGTCCTCGGGCTGGCCCACCCGCTTCACCAGCAGGCGCTGGCCGAGGAACTCCATCGCCTCGGCGCTGGTGACCCCCTCGAGGTCGAAGAAGTTGGTCGCGATCGGACCCGGCGCGACGGCGTTGACGCGGATGTTGCGGCCGGCCAGCTCGATCGCCATCGCCTTGGTGAGCATGGGGACTCCGCCCTTGCTGGCGTTGTAGTGCGGCTGCGCCGTGGTCCCGCTGGTGACGACGACGAGCGCCTCCACGGTGGAGAGGTTCACGATCGCGCCGCCGCCCGATGCCTCGATGTGCGGGGCGAGGGCGCGGGCGGTCAGGAACTGGCCCTTCAGGTTGATGTCGAAGACGAAGTCCCAGGCCTCCTCGGTGAGGTCGTCGAAGGAGTGCCTGGTGACCACCCCCGCGTTGTTGACCAGCAGGTGGAGGGCGCCCCAGGCATCCATCGCCTGCCGTGCGGCCGCCGCGATCTGGTCGGCCTGACGGACGTCGACGGATGCGGCCATCGCGACACCGCCGGCCTGCTCGATGAGCGCCACGGTCTCGTCCGCCGCGGGCAGCGCGATGTCGGTGACGACGATCTTCGCCCCCTCGGAGGCCAGGCGCAGCGCGGTCGCGCGGCCGATGCCGGACCCCGCGCCGGTGATGAACGCGACCTTGCCCTCGTGTCTGGTCATTTCTTCCCCTCCTGTACAAGCCAGTCGAATGCGGGGTCTCCCCCGAAGGTCTCGGGGTGCCACTGCACCGCCAGGGCGCGGGCGCCCGGAACGTCGATCGCCTCGACATGGCCGTCTGCATCGTGCGCCGCGGCAACGGCGCCGTCGCCCAGACGCTCGACGGTCTGGTGATGGAACGAGTTGACCCGCGTGCGGTCGCCGTACATCCCGGCGTGGCGCGTGCCCGCGACGACCGAGACGTCATGGGTGCGCTCGCCGCGGTGCTCGCGCTGCAGGTGACCGTCGACGTGCTGCAGGATCGTGCCGCCGAGGGCCACATTGAGCAGCTGCTGACCGCGGCAGATGCCGAGCAGCGGGACGTCGTGCTCGAGCGCACCCCGGGTCAGCGCGAGCTCGAAGGCGTCGCGCGCGGGGTCGATCGCTCCGAGCTGCGGCGCGGGGGATGCGCCGTAGTTCGCGGGGTCGACGTCCTCGCCACCGGCCAGCAGGACGGCATCGAGCCGGCCCACCAGATCGGCGGGGTCGCCGTCCAGCGGCAGGAACACCGGGGTCCCGCCGGCTCGCGCGATCGATGTCGCGTAATCGGCGAAGAAGATGTCGAGGGGGGCATCGGCGAACCCGGCCGGCGCCGCGAGCACGCTCGCGTCGCGACGCCGACCGGTGATGCCCACGAGGGGCTGCGTCATGAAATGCGTCAGTCCTCGTCGAGGTGCTTGGTGATGTCGGCGTACACCTTCGGGCTGCGCGCTCGCACGATCAGCCCCTGCACGATGCCGATCACGGGGCCGGCCGCGATGATCACCAGCAGCACGGTGCTCACCACTCCGAACACCGGGTTGCCGTCCGCATCGAGGTCGTTGACCAGCAACGGGAAGTTGATCGCGATGAAGTAGCCCGCGATCACCAGTCCGATGAATCCGAGAACCGGCGCGACGATCGTGCGGAACACGTTGCTCTCCGCCTGCGTGCGGCGGAAGAACACGATGACCGCGAGGCAGGTGCCGGCGTACAGGATGACGATGGCGAGACCGCCGATTCCCGCGAACCAGGCGAAGGCGTTGGCCGGCCCGATGCCCGTCACGATGACGAGGATCACCAGCACCACCGCGGTGAGCGACTGCACGAGCGAGGCCACGGCGGGCGATCCGTGCTTCTGGTGCACCGTCCCGAGGCGCGCGGGCAGCAGCCCCGCGCGGCCCATCGCGAACTGGTAGCGCGCGATCACGTTGTGCAGCGAGAGCACCGCGGCGAACATGCTGCCGAGGAACAGGACGGCGATGATCACGCCGCCGACCGGCCCGAGGTAGATGTCGGTGACGCGGGCGAGTGCGGTCGCCGGGTCGACGAGCACGAAGTCGACGACCTGCGACGGGCCGATCCCCATGAGCAGTCCCCAGCCGGCGATCGCGTAGAAGACGCCGATGATGATCGCCGAGCCGTAGGTGGCGCGGGCGATGGTGCGGTTGGCGTCACGGACCTCGCTGCGGAACACCACCGCGGACTCGAACCCGATGAACGCCGCGATGGCGAGCATGAGGCCGAGAGCGGGCGAGCCCTCGAGGATCTTGCCGAAGGTGAAGCTGTTGAGCGAGAGGCCCTCTGCGCCGTTCTGCGCGGCGATCGCGATGGTCAGCACCAGCACGACCGCCATCTCGAGCACCAGCACCACGACGAGCACGCGCGAGCTGAGCTCGATGTGCCGGTAGCCGAGGAAGCCGAAGATCGCGATCGCGGCGGCCGTGAACAGCCACCACGGGATCTCGGGCCCGCCGAGCAGGGCGATGTCGCCGCTGATCGAGGCGCCGAGGAAGGACACCACGGCGCACTGCACGAAGGTGTAGCAGATGAGTGCGAGGTACGCGGCGGAGACGCCGGGAACCCGGCCGAGGCCGTGGCTGATGTAGGTGAAGAACGCACCGGCGTCCGGGACGTGACGGCTCATCGCCACCAGGCCGACCGCGAACAGCAGCAGGATCGCGGTGGCGACCAGGAACATGGCGGGGAAGCCCTCACCGTGCACCAGGTAGCCGATCGGCATGAGGCCGCCGACCACCGTCAGCGGCGCCGCCGCGGCGATCACCATGAAGGTGACGGCCACCGCACCGAGCTTGCCGGTCAGGCGGGCCGGGCCGGCGTCCGCCTTCTTCGTTTCCGTGCTCGTCATCGAGACACTCCTCCGGGTAGAACGATTGAATGGTCTATTTTCTAGTCCATTCAACCATTCCGTGTCTAGAGGCGCACGGAAACGCCGGCTACTCCTTCTTCGCCCCCGACGACGCCTGCGCGTTGGACTCGTACGAGGTGTTGGTGCTCTCGAAGAAGTTCACCAGCTGCAGGGTGTCGTTCGCCGTCGCCATCCACTTCGCCGGATTCGTCACGTTGTACTCCGGGGCGAATCCGAGCTCTTCGAGCCGGCGGTCGGCGAGGTACTTGACGTACTGGTTGATGTAGCTGGCGTTCAGCCCGAGGATGCCGTTGGGGAGCAGATCGTTGTTGTACTCCTCCTCCATCTCCACGGCATCCGTGATCATCTTCTTGATCTCGGCGGCGAACTCCTCGGTCTGCAGATCGGGGTTCTCATCCAGCACCGTGAGGATCAGGTTGATGCCGAACTTCAGGTGCAGCGACTCGTCCCGGACGATCCAGTCCATGAGCGAACCGAAGTTGCGCAGCAGGTTCCGCTGGCGGAACGACAGCGCCACCATGAAGCCGGAGTAGAACCAGATGCCCTCGAGGATGATGTTGTACGCGACGAGGTTGCGGATGAAGTCCTGCTTGCCCTTGGTCGTCGTGATGTCGAGCGTCTCCTCGGTCATCCGCCGGATGAAGGAGACCTCGAACTCCTCCTTCCGCGCCATCGAGGGTACGTCGACGTGCGAGTTGTAGGCCTCGTTGCGATCGATCGGGAACGTCTCGAGGACGTACTCGAACGACATGCAGTGGTTGGCCTCCTCCCACATCTGCTTCGCCAGGTACAGGTGGGCCTCGGGAGCGTTGACGTAGGGGTAGACCCCGAATGCGAGCGCCTTGTTCACGAGCAGCTCGTTGGGGTTGAAGTACGACATCAGGAAGGTGATGGCGTGCCGCTCTTCGTCGGTCATCTTCTTGAAGTCGGCGATGTCCTCCCCGAGCTGGATCTCGTTGGGGAACCAGGTGTTCGCAACGGCCTGGTCGTAGAGGTCCATCGCCCACGGGTAGGTGACGGGCTTGAGGAGGAGTCCTTCTTTGATTCCGGTTCCAAGGATGGGCATTACTGGCAGCTCTCGCAGTAGAGGTCGTCCATGGGGTCGACCGGGATCTCGTATTCTCCGACGCGGTCGACGCTCATTTGCCGAGCCCCCCGAATCCGCGGCGGGCCGGAGCGGCGGCCGGAGCCGCAGCGGCCTCGGTCGTCACCGGAGCCGGCGCGGCCGTGCCGCCGGCGATCTCTTCGGCCTTGTTGACCTTCACCGTGGACTGCTCGGCGGTGTGACGCGGCTTCATGTGCAGGTAGTAGGTCGTCTTGACGCCCCGCTCCCACGCCGCGTAGTAGATGTCCATCATGTCGCCGAGGTCGCGGGTCTCGAGGTACATGTTGCGGCTGATCGACTGGTCGATCCACTTCTGCGCGCGGGCGGCGACCTCGAGGAAGGAGTACGGCGAGAGCTGGAAGCTGGTCTTGTACACCTTCTTCAGGTCGGCCGGGATCGCCTCGATGCCCTGGATGTCACCCTGCGAGCGCAGGATCGACTCGCGGGTCTGATCCCAGATGCCGAGGTTCTGCAGGTCGGTGACCAGGTTGCGGTTGACCTCGAGGAACTTGCCGTTGCTGGTGGCGCGGCTGAAGATCTGCGAGAACTGCGGATCGAGACCGGGCGTCGTACCCGCGACGAGGCCGATGGATGCGGTGGGCGCGATCGCCATCAGGGTCGCGTTGCGCATCCCCCCCTTGACCTTCTCGCGCAGCACGTCCCAGTCCAGCCGGGTCTTCCGGTTGACCTTGATCTCGGTGCCGCGGTCGGCCTCGGTGAGGGCGATCGAGTCGAAGGGCACCAGGCCCTGCGACCAGCGGCTGCCGGCGAAGTTGTTGTACGAGCCGCGCTCGCGGGCGAGGTCGGCGGATTCATCGATGGCCGCGTACGAGACGTGCTCCATGATCTCGTCCATCAGGTCGTAGGCCTCTTCGCTCTCGTACGAGAAGCCGAGCTTCTCGACGACATCGGTGAAGCCCATGACCCCGAGCCCGATCGCCCGGTTCTCGGTGTTGGCGTGGTCGGCCTCGGCGACGCTCGACATCGTGATGTCGATGAGGTTGTCGAGCTGGCGCACGGCGCTGCGGGCGCTCTCGTCGATGAGCGACCAGTCGAAGCCGAGGGTGCCGTTCTCGTCGACCCGCAGGTGGGTGGAGAGGTTGATCGAGGCCAGGTTGCAGACCGAGATGTTCTCTTCGTCCTGCGGGAGGCAGATCTCGGTGCAGAGGTTGGAGAGGTGGATCGTGCCCGTGTTGTTGTTGAGGGCGCGGTTGTTGATGGTGTCCTTCCAGGTCAGCCAGGGGTGGCTGGTGGTCTGCAGGCTCATCAGGATGTCTTTGAACTGCGCCCGCGCCGCGACCTTCTGGAACATGCGCAGCTCGCCGGCCTCGGCCATCGCCACGTACTCGGCGTAGCGCTCGCTGAACGCCTTGCCGTAGAGCTCGTTGAGGTCGGAGACCTCGAGCGGGTCGAACAGGTACCAGTCGTCGTCGTTCTGGACGCGCTTCATGAACTCGTCGCTGATCCAGACCGCGGTGTTGGCGGTGCGGGTGCGGCGGTACGGGTCGCCGGAGTTCTGGCGAAGGTCGAGGAACTCCGGGAAGTCGAGGTGCCAGTTCTCCATGTAGAAGCACAGGGCACCGAACTTCTTGCCCCCACGGCTGACCGCGCGCAGCACCGAGTCGATGGTGTGCATGAACGGGATCGGACCGGTGCTCGTGGTGTTGTTCGACCGGATCGGCGAGCCCTGGGCGCGCAGCTTCGTGACCGACAGGCCGATGCCGCCGGTGCCCTTGGTGAGCCACATGACGTCGCGCACGCTCTTGGCGATGTTCTCGATGTCGTCCTGCATCTCCATGACGAAGCAGTTCGACAGCTGCGGGTAGGCGGTGCCCGCGTTGACCAGGGTCGAGCCGGCGGCCAGGTACTCGAGCTTCGACATCTTCGTGTAGAACTCCAGCGCGTGGCTGGTCGGGTCGGCCTCGTTGAGGGCGAGCCCCATCGCGATGCGCATCCAGAAGTACTGCGGCACCTCGAGCGGGTCGTTGTTGCGGGCCTTGATGCCGTAGCGGTTGTTCAGGGTGACGACGCCGATGTACTTCAGCAGTCCGTCGCGCTCGGGCTCGAGGGCGGCGGCGAGCCGGTCGAGGTCGTAGAGGTCGAGGAATCGGGGGTCGAAGAGGGTCTCGGCGACGCCGCGCTCGATCGTGCCGCGGAAATGCTGGGCGTGCAGCGCCTTCAGCTCGTCGTCGGTCTGGTAGTCGCCGAGCACCCGCTTGTAGATGGTCTTGAGCAGCAGCCGGGCGGCGACGGTGTCGAACTGGGGGTCGTCTTTGACGTTCTGCAGTGCCACCTGGATGACGGCCTCGTCGAGCTGCTGGGTGGTGATGCCGTCGAACAGGGTGAGTTCGAGCTCCGACGCGATCTGGGTGACCCAGGTGATGTTCTCGTCGAGACCGCGGCTGGCGTGCTCGATCGCGAGGTTGATCTTGTTCGCGTCGTAGGGCTCGCGCTCCCCGTTGCGCTTGACGACAGTGATTCCCATTCCCCGGTCCGCTCCTTGATTCGTGTGTTCCGTGTGCTTCGTGCTGGTGGTGCGGGCGCGCCGATGCGCGCCGAAGTAGAGGGCCGGGTTGTACCCCGGCGCCGCCCGGAGCCCCCGAACTGGCCGCGCGGTCTGATCACTATATATCGGGGCACCGACACCGCAAGCACCACTACATATAGTGGGCGTGTCGTCCCCAGTTGTGGATAACTTGTCCCTCGTTCTGCACAGTTTCCACAGGCTGAACGGGACCAATCTGCCCGCGGCCACCGACATCCGCCCGTCGCTAGAGTGGGAAGGCTGTGAACAGTTACGTCGACCTGCTGCGCACCCCGGGAGTCGCCCGGATCATCGCCGCGCAGCTGACGGCGCGGTTCCCGAGCGGCATGATCTCGCTCGGGTTCCTGCTGCACATGGAGCGCATCTTCGACTCCTACGCCGCAGCGGGGGTCGTGCTCGCCGCGACCAGCGTCGGCCAGGCCATCTCGGGACCGCTCACCAGCCGCCTGATGGGCGTCCTCGGCATGCGCCGGGTGATCGTCACCACGATCATCGTGTGCGCCGCCGCGCTGACCGCGATCGCGCTGCTGGAACTGCCGCTCTGGGCCTACATCGCGCTCGGGGCGCTCACCGGGCTGAGCTATCCACCCATCCAGCCGGCCGTGCGCACCATCTACCCGAAGATGGTGAACGGCCGCCAGCTCACGCCGCTGTTCTCGCTCGATGCCTCGGCGCAGGAGATCATCTGGATCGCCGGACCGGTCGTGGTCACCTTCGTCGGCACTCAGGTCTCGACGGTCGCCGGCGTCATGCTGTCGGTGATCTTCCTGGTCGGCGGCGGCACCTGGTTCGTCCTGTCGCCCGAGGTCGGCTGGGTGCGCATCCCGCGCAGCAAGCGACGTTTCGGTGCGGTCCTCACCCGGCCCGCGGTGCTCGTCGTCACCGCCGTCGGCTTCCTCGTCGTGGCCTCCTGCGCCGCGATCGAGACCGGGGTCGTGGCCACCTTCGGCGAGGAGGGTGCCGAGTCGGGCATCATCCTGGCGATCTGGGCGCTGTCCTCGCTGCTCGGCGGCCTGTTCTTCGGCCATCTGCCGGTGAGCCCGTGGTCGCTCGCCCGGCGTGTCCTGGTGATCTTCCTCGGGGCGGGCCTGGCCATCCTGGCCTTCGAGTTCTGGAGCCTCGCCGTCACCCTGATCATCGCCGGCCTGTGCCTCGCGCCCGCACTCGCGGTCATGTTCTCGGCCGTCTCGGCCAGCGTGAAGTTCAGCGACACCGCCGAGGCCTACGGCTGGGTCGGCACCGGCCAGCTCATCGGCGCGGCCGCGGGGTCGGCGATCGCGGGCTTCCTGATCGACGCGCTGCGCTCGCCGACGAGCACCGGGGCGCCGGGGGCGTTCTGGGCCAGTGCCGGGTTCGCCCTGCTGGCCCTCGTCGTCGCGGCGATCTTCCACCGCGCGATCCCGGACCTGCGCGGCCGCGACGCCAGCCCGATCCCCGACACCGAGGCGATCCCGACCCAGCCCAGCTAGTCGGATCCGGTGGCGCCGACCGTGCGGCGCCCGGCACCCAGCACCAGCAGTCCCACCACGGCCCAGCCGGTGAGCACGAGCCAGGGCTGCAGCGCGTCGGCCGCCGGGAAGTAGGACAGGTCACGCAGCAGCGTCGCGCCGGCACCCGGCGGGAACCACTGCCCGACCGCACCCCAGGGCGCCGGCAGGAACTCGACCGGGGTCGCGGCGGAGGCCAGCGGCACCGCGATCAGCACGAGCGTCACGACCCCCACGGCGATCCCGGGGCGCCCGAGTAGCGAGGCCGCTCCGGCGACGAACGCACCGCAGGCCAGCAGCACGAGCCCGATGGCCGTGGCGTTCGCGAGGTACGAACCCTGCAGCACCCCGAGCCAGCCTTGCAGGATCCCGCCCAGCACGAGCCCGCCGAGAACCGCCGCGACGACCAGCGCCGCGATGCGGCGGGTGCGCCCGGCGACCCCGAGGGTGATGAGCACTCCGGCGAGCAGGCCGCCGATGGTGAGGGGCAGCACGGCCGAGCCGAGGCCTGCACCGCGCTCGTCGGTCTCGGCCAGCGGAACCACGTCGGTGACCTCGACGGTGACGACGGGCGGCTCCGCACCCTGCGCAGCCGCCTGGGCGGCGGCGGCCTGCTGCAGCCGGGCCTGCAGCGTCGGGGCGAGTCCGGCGAGCGCCTGTGCCGCCACGGGGCTGGCGGCCGACGACACCAGCACCTCGGGTGCCGCCCCGAGCACCAGCGCGCCGTACGCCTCGCGCGCCTCGATCGCGGCGACGGCGGCATCCCGGTCCTCGACCGTGGTGAGGTCGAACACCCCGGGCGCCTGGGCGTCGATGCCCTCGCTGAGCTGACCGACGACCGGCGCCGGTCCGGTCACGGCGACCGGCAGGTCGCGCGGCGCACCGGTGAGCACCGGCCAGAGGAAGGCGAGCAGGATCACCGCGACGATCACCGACAGCACGACGGGGACGATCACCACGCGCGCGGCGGGCGGGACGGGACGGGGGGACATGGCGGCTCGCTCTCCGAAAAAAAAAACGAATGTTCGTTCTTTATAATCGCGATACGGTCGGGAGTCAAGAGGAGGCACGTGCCCAAGGTCAGCCAGCAGCACCGCGACGCGCGGCGTGAGCAGATCCTGGATGCCGCCCTCGCCTGCTTCGCCACGCGCGGCTTCCAGCGCACCTCGATGGCGGACATCATCGCCGAGTCCGGCCTCTCCGCCGGCGCGATCTACGGGCACTTCGAGGGCAAGCAACAACTCGCCGTCGCCGTCGCCCAGCGCATCCTCGGCCACCGGATGGGCGAGATCGAGGACTCGCTCACCGCGGGCGACCTGCCGGCGCCCAGTCGCATCCTGCGCACCATGATGGACGGGCTGCGCGGCGAGGTCCGCGATCCCGGGCTGCTCGTGCAGCTCTGGGGCGAGGCGGTGACCGACCCCGCCATCTCGGGCGTGATCGGCCCGACCTTCGTGCGGGTGCGCGCCGTCATGGGCGGTTACCTCGCGCGCTGGGCGGGCGAGCGCCTCGGCATGGCCCCGGATGCGGCGGCCGGCTGGGCGGACGAGGTGATGCCCGTCTTCCTCGGCATCGGCCAGGGCTACATCGTGCAGAACGCGCTGCTGCCCGGGTTCGACGCCGACGCCTACTTCCGCGGGGTCGCCGACCTGCTGGATCGGCTGTGAACGCGCTGCTCATCCACGGGCTGAGCTCGAACCCCGCCGGGATGTGGCTGTTCGCCCACACCCTCGAGGCCGACGGCTGGAGCACCGAGCGCGTCGCGCTGCTCGGCCACGACCGGGGCGAACCGGCCACGCGGTACGACCTGGAGTCCTACATCGCCGACGCCCACCGGGACGGACCCCACGATCTCGTGATCGCGCATTCGCTCGGCGGCGCGATCGCCACCGTGCTCGCCGCGCGCGACCCCGCCTGGACCCGGCGGCTCGTCCTGGTGGACCCCGTGTGGTTCGTCCCGCCGCACCTGCTGCCCGCCGTCGCCGCCGACCAGGTCGCCGAGCTGGCCGAGACCGCGGACACACTCGCCCAAGCCCATCCGCGCTGGCACGACCACGACATCGCGGCGAAGGCGGATGCCATCAGCGCGGTCGACCCGGATGCGGTGGCCCGGACCTTCGACGTCGAGCGCTGGGACCTGCGCGAGCATGCCGCCGCGATCCGGACCCCGACGCTGATCCTCGGCGGCGATCCCGCGGTGTACACCATGCTGGAACCCGAGGACGCCCACGCGGCGTCGGTCGCATCCGGCACCATCGACTACGTCGTGATCGAGGGCGCGGGTCATTCCCCGCACCGGGACGCGGCGGACCCCACCGTCGCTGCACTCCGCGCCTGGCTGGCCGAGCACTGAACAGGAGCACCAGATGGAACGACGGCTGATCAGCTCGGGGTCGAGCTTTGAAGAGCAGATCGGGTACTCCCGCGCGGTCGTCGTGGGCGATTGGGTGATGGTGTCGGGCACCACGGGATTCGACTACGCCACGATGACGATCTCGGACGGCATCGCCGAGCAGACCGCCCAGTGCCTG
Organism: Pseudolysinimonas sp.; assembly: GCA_035556655.1. Lineage (GTDB taxonomy): Bacteria > Actinomycetota > Actinomycetes > Actinomycetales > Microbacteriaceae > JBDSKH01. The sequence continues at coordinate 257 of DATMFW010000007.1, read as the reverse complement.
CGCAACATCGGCGCAGCACTCGCCGAGGCGGGTAGCTCCTTCGCCGACGTGGTGCGCGTCACGTACGTGCTGCCCGACGGCGATCTGTTCCCGCAGTGCTGGCCGGCCCTGCGCGCGGTGTTCGGCGAGATCCGCCCGGCGGCGATGATGATCGAGGCGGGACTCGCCGATCCGCGCATGCTCATCGAGATCGAGGTCACGGCGGTGAGGGGGTGACCGCATCGGGTGTGAGCGATTCCGACGAGCTGCTCGAGCGG
>DATMFW010000006.1:0-14880 GCA_035556655.1 Pseudolysinimonas sp. | reverse complement strand
CGACCTCGTCGCTCTCGGCATCATCGCCGCGGCCGTCTGGGCCGGCACCATCGTCTACACGGCGATCGCGGTGCTCGCGGCGTTCGGCAAGACGATCGAGGACGCCGGCACCGGATTCGAAGAGACGATGGCGGATGCGGGAGAGACCCTCGGGGGCGTCCCGTTCATCGGCGGCGGCATCCGTCAGCCCTTCGACGCCGCCTCGGGAGCCGGAACCCTGCTCGCCCAGGCCGGTCAGGCCCAGCAGGACCTCGTGATGACCGCGGCGCTCACCGTCGGCATCGTGGTGGCGGCGCTGCCGATCCTGCTCGTGCTGTGGATCTGGCTGCGGCGGCGTCTCGGCTGGGCGCGCCGGGCCACCGAGGCGCGCAACCTGTCCCGGCTGCCCGACGGACCGGACCTGCTCGCGCTGCGCGCCCTGGTCAACGCCGACTTCCGTGAGTTGCACGACATCGCGCGGGAACCCGTGGATGCCTGGCGAAGCGGCGACAAGAAGGTGGTGAAGGCCCTGGCCCAGCTCGAATTGCGTGAGGCGGGTGTGAGGTTGCGCTAGGTGCGTCAGATGGTGTCGGTGCGGACGATGACGTCGGTCGGCGCCGCCGCCGCGACGGCGCGGTAGGCCGCCGAAGACCGGAGGTCCTTCTCGAACGCGTCCACCGCATCCGGCGACCAGCACCAGGCGTGTCCGCGGCCGAGGGCGCGCCGCGCGGGCGTCCAGCGGAACGGCAGGCACAACGTCAGCTGGGTGATCGGCTCGGCGTCCTCGCGGATCAGCTGGCGGGTCAGGGCGATGGTGAACCGGGTGGCGTCGGCGTCGGGGCCCCATTGCCAGAGCAGTCCGTCGCCCTCGTCGTCGACCCGGGCGTGCTGGGCACGGCGCTCCCGGTAGAAGTCGAGCATCAGGCGGATCGCCTCGGGAGTGCGTACGGCGGCGAGGTCGGTGCCCTGATCCGCCGCGAAACGCCGCAGTGCGTTCTCGGCGTACGCGATCCGGAACCAGCGCGATGCCATCCCGGAAGCCTAGCCCGCCTAGAATCGTGGATGGTTTTCCAGAGGCGAGAAGGAGCATCGTGAGCGGGCATTCCAAGTGGGCGACGACGAAGCACAAGAAGGCGGTCATCGACCAGCGGCGCGCCAAGTCCTTCGCGAAGCTCATCAAGAACATCGAGGTCGCCGCGAAGATCGGCGGCGCCGACCTGGCCGGCAACCCGACCCTGTACGACGCCGTGCAGAAGGCCAAGAAGACCTCGGTGCCCAACGACAACATCGACCGCGCGATCAAGCGCGGGGCGGGCATCGGCGGCGAGGCCGTCAGCTACGAGTCGATCATGTACGAGGCCTACGGTCCGGCCGGTGTCGCGTTCCTGGTGGAGTGCCTCACCGACAACAAGAACCGCGCGGCGGCCGAGGTACGCACCCTGCTCAGCCGTAACGGCGGGACCCTGGCCGACCCGGGCAGCGTCGCCTACAACTTCTCGCGCAAGGGCGTGATCTCGATCACCAAGACCGACGGGGTCGACGAGGACGCGATCCTGGAGGCCGTGCTCGACGCCGGGGCCGAAGAGGTGAAAGACCAGGGCGGCGGATTCGAGGTCATCACCGAGCCGTCCGACCTGGTCCCCGCGCGCACCGCGTTGCAGGAGGCCGGGATCGACTACGACTCCGCCGAGGCGGAGTTCGTGCCGAACCTCACGATCGAGGCCGACGCGGACGTGGCGCGCAAGGTGTTCCGGCTGATCGATGCCCTCGAAGACAGCGATGACGTGCAGAACATCTTCACCAACATCGACGTGCCGCCCGCGGTGCAGGCCGAACTGGACGACGACGAGTAGCCGCTGGTCGAGGAGCGCCGGAGGCGCCCCAGCTGGTCGAGTAGCGCCGGAGGCGCCCCGGCTGGTCGAGTAGCGCCGGAGGCGCCCCAGCTGGTCGAGTAGCGCCGGAGGCGCGTGTCGAGACCCCCGGCGCGCCTTCGAACACATGTACGACTGCGCTCGATAGTCTCCCCGTATGCGTGTGCTCGGCATCGACCCGGGGCTGACCCGGTGCGGGATCGGCATCGTCGACGTCGCATCCGACCGGCGTGCCACGCTCGTCCACGTCGGCGTCGTGCTCACCCCGCCCGAACAGCCGCTCGAGCAGCGGCTGCTGGCCGTGTCGGAGGGCATCCGCGCGGTGCTCACCGAGTTCGTCCCGACCGCGATGGCGGTCGAGCGGGTGTTCGCCCAGCACAACCTGCGCACCGTCATGGGCACCGCGCAGGCCAGCGGGATCGCCCTCGCTCTCGGCGCCGAGCACGGTCTCGCGGTCGGGCTGCACACCCCCAGCGAGGTGAAGGCGGCGATCACCGGGTACGGCTCGGCCGACAAGGCGCAGGTCGGAGCGATGGTGGCGCGGGTGCTGCGTCTGGCGTCGGTGCCGAAGCCGGCGGATGCGGCGGACGCGCTGGCGCTGGCGATCTGTCATGCCTGGCGGGGTGGCCTCGATACCCGCGGCGTCGCCGCGCACTCGACCACCGCTTTGACGAAGGCGCAGCAGGCCTGGCGCGCGGCGGAACGGGTGGCACGGTGATCTCGTCGGTGCGCGGCACGGTGCTCAGTGCCAACGGGTCGGTCGCGGTCGTCGAGGTGGGCGGAATCGGCCTCGCCATACAGGTGACGCCGCAGCACGCGCTCACCTTGCGGGGAGGCCACGAGACGACGATCCACACCGCCCTGGTCGTGCGCGAAGACGACCTCAGCCTGTTCGGGTTTGCCACCCGGGACGAGTTGGAGGTGTTCGATCTGCTCCGCGGGGTCTCGGGCGTCGGCCCGAAGTCGGCGCTCGGGGTGCTCGCCACGCTCAGCCCCGACGAGGTGGCGCGCGCCGTCGCCGCGGAGGACGACGCCCCCTTCCGCAAGGTGTCGGGAATCGGGCCGAAGACCGCCAAACTGATCGCGGTGAGCCTGCAGGGCAAGCTGGCGGCAGCATCCGGCTCGCCGATGTCGGCGCCCGCCCGCGGCAGCACCACGACCGACGTCGTCGCCGCCCTGGTGGGTCTCGGCTGGAACGAGCGCCTCGCGGCGCAGGCCGTCGACGAGGCGTTCGCGGATGCCTCCGACGCCGATCGCGCGACCGTCCCGGCGCTGCTGCGGCTGGCTCTGGCACGACTCGGACCGGCGGTGCGTTCATGAGCGACGACGACGTGGTCTCGACCGGCTCGGCAACGGGCCGTCCCGAGCTGGCCGAGTCCGAGGCCGAGCTCGCCTTCGAGGGGGCGCTGCGCCCGCGCAGCCTCGCCGAGTTCGTCGGGCAGGCCAAGGTGCGCGGGCAGTTGCAGCTGCTGCTCGACGCGGCCCGGCTGCAGAACCGCACCCCCGATCACATCCTGCTGGCCGGTCCTCCGGGCCTCGGCAAGACGACCCTGGCGATGATCGTCGCGCACGAGAGCGACCGGCCGTTGCGCATGTCGAGCGGCCCCGCGATCCAGCACGCCGGCGATCTCGCCGCCCTCCTGTCGAGTCTGGTGCCCGGCGAGGTGCTCTTCATCGACGAGATCCATCGCATGGCCCGGTCGGCCGAAGAGATGCTGTACCTGGCGATGGAGGACTTCCGCATCGACATCATGGTCGGCAAGGGGGCGGGGGCCACGAGCATTCCGCTGGATCTGTCGCCGTTCACGCTGGTGGGTGCCACGACGCGCTCCGGGCTGCTGCCGAATCCGCTGCGCGACCGGTTCGGCTTCACTGCCAACCTGGAGTTCTACGACGACACCGAGCTCGACGAGGTGCTCGCCCGCGCGGCCCGCATGCTCGAACTCGACATCGTGCCGCAGGCGCGCCTCGAGATCGCCACCCGCAGCCGCGGGACCCCGCGGATCGCGAACCGTCTGCTGCGCCGGGTCCGCGACTACGCGCTCGTGCACTCCGCCGCCGCCGACCTGGCGACGGTCGATGCGGCCCTCGACCTGTACGACGTCGACGCGCTCGGTCTCGACCGGCTCGACCGCGCGATCCTGGATGCCGTGGTCACCCGGTTCGAGGGCGGCCCGGTCGGCCTGAACACCCTCGCGGTCTCGGTCGGCGAGGAACCCGAGACCATCGAGTCCGTCGTGGAACCCTTCCTGGTGCGCATGGGCATGCTCAGCAGGACCCCCCGCGGACGGGTTGCGACGCGCAAGGCCTGGGACCACCTGGGGGTGCGCAGGCCCGACCGCGGGACGCTGTTCGACGATGACGTATGATCCAATGGTTCCCCACACCATCCGGAAGGCATTCGTACGCCCATGATCACCACCCTGCTGTTCTCGACCGGAGGCGGCGATGACGCGGCCACGACCGGGGGGATCGACTCCAACCTGCTGCTGAACCTCGGACTGTTCGCGCTGCTGGCGGTCGTCATCATCTTCATGTTCCGCAGCTCGCGGAAGCGTCGCGCCGACGCCGAGAAGCTGCAGACCCAGATGCTCCCCGGCGTCGAGGTCATGACCCAGCACGGCATCTTCGGAACCCTGGTGTCGATCGACGACGACAAGAACGAGGCCGTCATCGAGACGACCCCGGGAACCCGGCTGCGCGTCCACCGCCAGACTCTCGCCCGCATCGTCGAGCCCGAAGAGGCCGTCAGCGACGCCGACGAGCCGGCCACGGAGGCCTCCGGCGAGCCCGAGTACGGCCAGCTGTCGGAGGAGCCCAAGCCGAAGCGCGCCCCCCGCAAGAAGCCGACCGAGTAGCGACCCCCCGGTGGCAACAAGCTCGACGCCGGTCCGCAAGGCCTGGCGATCTCTCGGCTGGCTGGCCGCGATCATCGCGGTGCTGCTGGGCATCCAGACCGCCGGAGCACTGTTCTGGGGCTGGGGCTGGACCCCGAAGCTCGCCCTCGACCTGGAGGGCGGGACCCGCGTGGTGCTCGCCGCGCAGCTGGCCGAGGGCCAGGAGGTCACGCAGGAGCAGCTGAATCAGGCCGTCTCGATCATCCGGCAGCGTGTCGACGCGTCGGGCGTCTCCGAGGCCGAGATCAGCACGCAGGGCGCCAACAACATCGAGGTGCTCATCCCGGGGCCGCTCGACCCCGAGACCCAGGAGCGCCTGCAGTCCTCGTCGAAGCTCGAGTTCCGGCCCGTGATCCTGGCCGGCACCCCGTCGACCGACGCGGTCGGCGACGACGGCACCGAGACCCCTGCTCCGACCGACGAGGCCGCAGAGCCCGACGTCGAGCCGACGGAACCCGCGGCCACCCCGAATCCGGAGCCGACCGACGCCAGCGACCCGAACTGGGTCAGCGCCGAGATCCAGAAGGCGTACGACGACTTCCGCTGCGATCAGATCGACGAGGTCGAAGCCAACCTCGCTCCCGCCGACAAGCCGCTGATCACCTGCGACGACACCGGGCAGATCAAGTACGTCCTCGGGCCGGTCGAGGTCGACGGCGCCGACATCACCGACGCGTTCTCGGGTCAGCGCCAGGGCAGCGGCGGCGTGAACACCGGTGAGTGGGTCGTCAACCTGCGCTTCAACGACAAGGGCGGCGCCGCGTTCAAAGACATCGGCAACCGTCTCATCGGGCTCGACCCGCCGCGCAACCAGTTCGCCGCCGTGCTCGACGGCCGGGTCATCACCGCGCCGCGCGTACTGGGTGTGACGGACCAGCCCGAGATCTCGGGCTCGTTCACCCAGGAGACCTCCACCGCTCTCGCCCAGCAGCTCAAGTTCGGTGCCCTTCCGGTGAGCTTCGAGGTGCAGACCCGTGACTCGGTGTCGCCGACTCTCGGCAGCAGCCAGCTGCAGAGCGGTCTGCTCGCCGGGCTCGTCGGCCTGATCCTGGTCGTCATCTACTCGTTCTTCCAGTACCGCGCGCTGGCCTCGGTCACCATCGCCTCGATCGTGGTCGCCGCCGTGCTGACCTATCTCGTCATCGCCATCCTCAGCTGGCGTGAGGGCTACCGCCTGTCGCTGGCCGGGGTCGCGGGTCTGATCGTGGCGATCGGCTTCACGGTCGACTCGTTCATCGTGTACTTCGAACGAATACGCGATGAGTTGCGCGACGGCCGTGGTCTCACCGGCGCCGTCGAGGCGGGCTGGAAGCGCGCCCTGCGCACCATCTACGCGGCGAAGGGCGTCAACCTGCTGTCGGCGGTCGTGCTCGCGATCATCGCCGTCGGGTCGGTCAAGGGCTTCGCGCTCACGCTCGGCATCACCGTCGTCATCGACGTGCTGGTCGTCGTGCTGTTCACCCACCCGATGCTGCAGCTGCTCGCGACCACCCGCTTCTTCTCCAGCGGCCACCCGCTGAGCGGTCTCGACCCGACGGCCCTCGGCGCGGTCTACCGCGGTCGCGCCGAGTTCCGGGTCTCGGCCGCCGCCCGCCGCTCGGGCGCCGGGCGCGAGGCCGAGCGTCGCCAGACCATCGCCGAGCGCAAGGCGGCGGAGGCCGCCGCGCTCGACGCGACCACGGCGAAGCCGGCGCGCACCGAGACGCCTGCGCGGCCGCCCCAGAAGAAGAAGTCCGGTTCCAAGAAGGGGAAGCGCTGATGGCCAGCGGGCTGACCAAGTTCGGCAACGACCTCTACACGGGTGAGCGCAGCGTCCCGTTCATCGGCCTGCGCCGCATCTGGCTGGGCCTCGCGGTGGCGCTGATGATCGCCGCGGTCGCGGTCCCCTTCGTCCGCGGCGCCGGCGACTTCGGCGCCGGATTCAACTTCGGCATCGAGTTCCGCGGCGGCTCGCAGTTCCAGGTATCCGACGCCTCGTCGGTCGACCCCGATATCGCAGAAGAGGCCGTGCACTCGGTCGTGCCGGACGCGCTCGTCCGGGTCACCACGGTCGGCGACGACGGCCTGCGCGTGCAGACCGACCAGCTCACCGACGCCGAGACGCAGGACGTCGCGGGCGCCCTGAAGGACGCCTTCGACACCGAGACGGTCGACGACTCGTTCATCGGGGCGAGCTGGGGAGCCGACATCACGCAGAAGGCGCTGCTCGGGCTCGGGGTGTTCCTGGCGCTCGCCGCGATCCTGATGGCCCTGTACTTCCGCACCTGGAAGATGTCGGCCGCGGCGATGCTCGCGCTGCTCCACGATCTCGTGATCACCGTCGGCGTCTATGCGGCGACCGGATTCGAGATCACCCCGGCTGCGGTCATCGGCTTCCTGACGATCCTGGGCTTCTCGCTGTACGACACGGTCGTCGTGTTCGACAAGATCCGCGAGAACACCTCCGAGATGGGCGAGGAATCCACCCGCACCTACGGCGAGACCGTCAACCTCGCGGCGAACCAGACGCTGGTGCGCTCGATCAACACGGGTGTCGTCGCGGCGCTGCCGGTGGCGGCGATCCTGTTCCTCGGATCGTTCGTGCTCGGCGCCGACACGCTGCGCGACATCTCGCTCGCCCTGCTCGTCGGAACCATCATCGGCACGTACTCGACGCCGTTCGTCGCCGCGCCGCTGTACGCCATGTTCCGGCAGGGGGAGCCCGAGATCGCCGCGCGAGATAAGCGCACCCTCGCCCAGCGCGCGAAGAGCCTGTCCACCGCGTCCGCGTAGCCCGCCTGCCCAGCAGCCACCGCATCCGCCTCGTAGAATTCAGCATCGGGAGCGGGAGGTGAGCGCATGACCGACACGCAGGCGCCGGGCACCGCGCCGCTGCGCCGATCGATCTTCCCGCGCCTGTTCTCGCGTGCCCAGCCGACCGGCGCCGTCGACCGGCTGCTCAAGACGGTGCGTGCTCACCACCCCAAGGCCGATGTCGCGCTGATCGAACGCGCCTACGCGGCGGCCGAGCGCGCGCACTCCGGGCAGACCCGCAAGTCGGGGGAGCCGTACATCACGCACCCGGTGGCGGTCGCGCAGATCCTCGCCGATCTCGGCATCGGGCCGAAGACCCTCGCCGCCGCGCTGCTGCACGACACCGTCGAGGACACCGATTACACCCTCGACCTGCTGCGCGCGGACTTCGGCGACGAGATCGCGATGCTCGTCGACGGCGTCACCAAGCTCGACAAGCTGAAGTACGGCGACAGCGCGCAGGCCGAGACGGTACGCAAGATGGTGGTGGCGATGTCGAAGGACATCCGCGTGCTCATCATCAAGCTGGCCGACCGGCTGCACAATGCCAGGACCTGGGGGTTCGTGGCCCCCGAATCCGCCGCGCGCAAGGCCCAGGAGACCCTGGAGATCTACGCGCCCCTTGCGCACCGCCTGGGCATCCAGACCATCAAGTGGGAGCTCGAGGACCTCTCGTTCGCCGTGCTCTACCCGAAGCTCTACGTCGAGATCGAGAGCCTGGTCAAGGACCGCACGCCCCAGCGCGAGGAGTTCGTGCAGCTCGTCATCGACGCGGTGAACGAAGACCTGAAGGCCGGCAAGATCAAGGGCCAGGTGGTCGGCCGGCCGAAGCAGTACTACTCGATCTACCAGAAGATGGTGGCCCGCGGTCGCGAGTTCACCGAGATCTACGACCTCGTCGGGATCCGGGTCCTGGTCAACAACATCAGGGACTGTTATGCCGTTCTCGGGGCCATCCACGCGCGCTGGAATCCGATCCCCGGCAGGTTCAAGGACTACATCGCCACCCCGAAGTTCAACCTCTACCAGTCGCTGCACACCACGGTGGTGGGTCCGCAGGGGCGCGCGATCGAGATCCAGATCCGCACCCACGACATGCACAACCGTGCCGAGTACGGCGTCGCCGCGCATTGGAAGTACAAGGAGCGTGTCACGAGCAAGGCCGCCGACCGCGACCAGGCGGCCAGCGACACCGAGATGGCCTGGCTCGCCCACATCAGCGACTGGCAGTCCGAGACCGAGGACCCGGGCGAGTTCCTCGACAACCTGCGATTCGAGATCGGGGCGAAGGAGGTCTACGTGTTCACCCCGCAGGGCAAGGTGATCGGCCTCCCGGCCGGGGCCACCCCGGTCGATTTCGCTTACGCCGTGCACACCGAGATCGGCCATCGCACGATGGGGGCGAAGGTCAACGGGCGCCTGGTGCCGCTGGAGTCCACACTCAACTCCGGCGACTCGGTCGAGGTGTTCACCTCGAAGAACCCCGACGCCGGGCCGAGTCAGGACTGGCTGAACTTCGTCAAGAGCCAGCGTGCGCGCAGCAAGATCCGCGGCTGGTTCACGAAGGAGCGGCGCGAGGAGGCCGTCGAGCAGGGCAAGGACGCCATCGCCCGCGCCATGCGCAAGCAGAACCTGCCGCTGCAGAAACTGATGAGCCAGGACGTGCTGGCCGAGGTCGCCGCCCAGATGCGCTACGAGGGCGTCGAGGCGCTCTACGCGGCGGTCGGCGAGGGCCACATCTCGACGCAGTCGGTGCTGGAGAAGGTCGTCGCCTCGATGCAGGGTGAGGCGGAGGCCGACGAGGCCGAGATCCCGTTCACCCCGAAGGGGCGCGGGCGACAGCTGCGCTCGAGCGACTCCGGTGTCCTGGTGCGCGGCGCCCCGGACATCCTGGTGAAGCTCGCCAAGTGCTGCACGCCGGTTCCGGGCGACTCGATCGTCGGGTTCGTCACGCGCGGCACCGGGGTGTCGGTGCACCAGGCCGACTGCCAGAACGTGAAGAGCCTGCTGGCCGAACCCGACCGCATGATCGACGTGGAGTGGGCCCCGAACTCCTCGAGCGTCTTCCTCGTGCAGATCCAGGTCGAGGCCCTCGACCGGTCCGGACTGCTCTCGGACGTCACGCGCGTGCTCTCCGAGCATCACGTGAACATCCTCTCGGCGACGGTCTCGACCTCGAGCGATCGCCTGGCTCTCAGCCGCTTCGTGTTCGAGATGGGCGATACCGTGCATCTCGACCGCTTGCTGAACGCGGTCCGGCGCATCGAGGCGGTCTACGACGTGTACCGGGTCAGCGCGGGCTGAGCGCCCGCTCGAGCCTGATCATCGCGCGCCGCTTGTCGGGCAGATTGCGCCGCGCCTCGACCACGGTACGGCAGTCGTCGAACGTGAATCCCGTCTGGCGGGCCAGCTCGCTCACCAGCAGCGCCTCGTGGTCACCCCACCGGATGCGGGACCGCGCCAGATCGATCGCCGTGCGCAGCGGGCTGGTCACCCGTCGCTCCCCGAGCGAGACCAGGTCGCCGGAGCGGACGACCACCTCGCGGATGACCACCGGTGCGGCGTGCAGCGGCCGGGCCCGCGCACCGAGGTCGACGCAGAGCTCGAGGGGACGCGGGGCGATGGGCGTCGCGCCCCACACCCACGCTGCGGTGCCCAGTTCGGCGATCAGCCGCACCGGCAGTCCGGCGAGGGCGGCGGCGAGCCGCAGCCGCGGCGTCTCGACCTCGTCGATCGGGCAGTGTGCGCCGCCGAGCGGGTAGAGCTCGCCGTCGAGCGTGGCGGCCATGCGCTCGGCGAGCGGCAGTGCAGAACCGTCGAGCGCGGGGGGAAGGGCGACCATCTCTGCATCGTGCCGTGCCCGGGCCGGGGGTGCGGGCATCCGGTGCGATCGGTGGGAAACGGGCGCTGTGGACAGTCTCAGAATCCGTGCCAGCGTCGCCCGAACGCCGTGGACAGGATCGCCACGAGATAGACGCCCGCCGCGGCGAACAGTGTACCGGTCAGGCCGAGCTGCTCGACACCGAGACCCGCGAGCGCGCTGCCGAGCGGCATCGCCGCGGCGACCCCGGCCGACAGGGCGCCGAAGACCCGCGCGCGCAGGGCGACCGGGATGATCCCGAACAGCGCCGTGTCGATCATCGGGTTGAGCGGGCCGGCGGCCAGCCCCGAGAGTGCGAGAACCGCGAATATCGCGGGCAGCGGCGCATCGAGCGCGAGGGCGAGGTAGGGCGGCACGCCGGCGAGCAGGAACAGAGCCACGAACAGTCCGCGTCGCGGCAGGCGGTGCCCGACGGCGCTGTACGCGGCGGCGCCGGTGAGCGCACCGGCCGCGAAGACCGCGAGTATGGCGCCGAGCACCGCGCCGTCATCGCCGATCCCGCGGGCGTAGACCGGCTTCAGCACGGTCAGTCCGGCGGCGTCGATCATGTTGGTGGTGACGACCAGGATCACGACGGCGCGCAGCAGGGGAGTGCGCACGGTGAACCTCAGACCGGCGCGCAGGGCCCCGAGGTAGGGCTCGGCGGGCTCCTCGGTGCGCGTGGCGTGGTGGCGGGCGTCGGCCGGGACGAACAGCAGCGTCAGGGCGATCGACACCGCGAACACTCCGCAGGCGTACAGCGCGTTCGCGGGCCCGACGACGGCGACCAGGGCCCCGGCCAGTCCCACTCCCAGCATCCCCGCCGTGCGCGACACGGTGGCGTGGGCTCCCGTCGCGCGGCTGAGCGGCGTGCCGGCGAGTTCGGCGAGCTCCGGCAGCTGGGCGGTGCGCGCCGTGGATCCCGGCGTGTCGAGCAGGTTGCTCAGGAAGACCAGGGCCAGCAGCGCCGGAAACGGCAGGATGCCCAGCCCGGCCAGAACCGGGATCGCGAGCGAGGTCAGGCCGCTCGCCGCATCGGCCACGACCCCGGAGCGCCGCCAGCCGAACCGGTCGACGAGCACGCCGCCGAGTGCGCCGCCGACGATGATCGGCGCGGTGGCGAACACCCCGGCGATGCCGGTGGCGAACGGCGAGCCGGTCACGGCGAGGGCGTAGAGCGGGACGGCGACGGTGGTGACGGCGTTCCCCGCCCGAGAGATGCCGTCGGCGGCGAGCAGGGCGATCAGGGGCGTGCGCCGCGTGGAGGTGCGGACGGAGGTCACGGCTGCCGGAATGCGGAGTAGATGAAGCGCACCGGTTCGGCTTGCGGTGACGCGAGCTCGCGGGGCCGCGCCCACTTCTCGGCGAGGGCGTTCACCTCGGCGGTCAGCTCGGCGAGTTCCGCCGCTGTCAGATAGGCGATGATGTCGCCCGCGCTTGCCGCCGCGACCCACTCCCGCGGCAGCGCGGGTTCGGCGTCCAGATAGTCCAGCTGTTCCGCCAGGTGTCCCTGCAGGAAGGCCTGGCGCATGCGACGTCCGGCCGCGGCGCTCTCGGGGTCGGCGAGCAGGTCCACGGGCTCGTAGGCGGTCATGGCGTGGGATGCCCGCCACCAGCGCTCCCGCCCGTCGCGCGCCAGCTCGGGGGCCTCCTCGACGAATCCGAAGCGGTGCAGCGTGGTCAGGTGGTAGCTGACCGAGCCGGGGGCGGCATCCACGAGTTCGCTCAGCTCGCCGACGGTCTTCGCGCCATCGCGGCGGAGCAGTCCGAGCAATTTCAGGCGCAGCGGATGCGCGAGCGCGCGCATGGCAGAGGGGTCGTCGACCTCGATGCGGGTGGGTTCCACCCGGCCAGGCTAAATAGTCAAGAACTGTTGTACAAGAGTTCTTGTGGAACTAGGAGCCGATGGCCGAGAGCCAGACGCGCCGGGCGGCCAGCGCTTCTTCGGCTTCCTTGATCTTGCGGGCATCGCCCTTCGCCGTGGCCTCGGCAAGTTCGCGCTCGAGCTTCTCGATCGCGTTCGTCAGCTGCGAGGCCAACCCCTCGGAGCGAGCCGTCTTCTCGGGGTCGGTGCGACTCCAGTTGTCTTCGTCGAGTTTGCGCACGTGCGTCTCGACCTTGCGCAGGCGGTCCTCGACGGTGCGGATCGCATCCCGCGGCACCTTGCCGATCGCGTCCCACTTGCGCTGGACATCGAGCAGGGCCTGCTTGGCCTTCGCGTGATCGGTCACCGCGAGCAGCTTCTCGGCATCCTCCAGGAGCGCCAGCTTCTGGGTGAGATTGCCCGCGAACTCCTCGTTCTCCAGGGCGTCGACCTCGGACTTCGCGGCGAACAGCACATCACCGGCGGCCTTGAAGCGCTCCCAGAGCGCGTCGTCGGCACGCTTGCCGGCTCGCCCGGCGAGCTTCCACTCGTCGACGAGCCGCCGGTAATCGGGGATGCCCGCCGCGCCACGCGGCGCCAGCGCCTCGGCCCGGTCGATCAGCTCCTGCTTGCGCGAGCGTGCCTCTTTGTGGACCCCGTCCAGTTCGGTGAAGAAGGCCTTGCGGTGGCCCTCGATGCTCGTCCGCGCGGAACGGAAGCGCTTCCAGAGTTCGTTGCTCTCGGTCTTGGGCAGCCGCGGGCCGTCCTTCTGGGCGGCCTGCCAGCGGGCGAACAGGGAATCCAGCTGCGAGGTCACCTGCTTCCACTGCGCCTTCGCCGGATCCTGGGCGGCCAGCGCCTCGACCTCGGCCACGAGGGCCTCGCGCTCGGCGAGCGCGGTCGCGACCGCAGCCTTCGCCTCGGCCGACTGCTTCTCGGTCAGTTCGCCGACGCTGCCGCTCAGCTTGTCGAGACGCTCTCGCAGCCCCGCGAGATCGCCGACGGCATTGGCGGTCGCCACCGACTCGGTGAGGTGCGCGATGGCCTTGGCCACATCGTTCGCCGGCGCCCCGCCGCGGACGCGCTGCTCGAGCAGCCCGACCTGGCCGGCCAGTTCGGCGAACTTGCGCTCGTAATACGCCAGAGCCTCGTCGGGGGTGGCGTCGGGGTACTGGCCCACGGCCCGTTCCCCGTCCGCCTCGCGGACGTAGACCGTTCCGTCGTCGCCGACCCGGCCCCAGGGTGCCTGTTCGCTGCTCGCCACGGATAACTCACCTTGCCGTCAGTCCCGGCCGCCTCTGACCGGAGCGCCCCCCAGCCTATTGCACCCGCTACTGCAGGGTGACCCCCGTGATCGTTGTCGGAACCAGGGGTGCGCCGGTGCCGTCCTGGCCGAGCGTGTCGGGGTCGATGCCCTGCGAGGTGACGTCCTGGATGAGGTTCTCCAGGCCGCTGGTCACCTTCCCGACGATCGTGTAGCCGCCGGCGGAGTCGGCGCCGAGCGTCGTGGTGCCGGTCACGATGAAGAACTGGTGGCCGTTGCTGTAGGCGTTATCGCCCTGGCGGGCCATGGCGATGGTGCCGGTCGGGTAGACGTTGTCGGCCGGCGCGTTCTCGATCGGCCCGAACGCGTAGTCCGGATCTCCCGCGCCGGTGCCATCGAGCGAACCGCACTGCAGGAAGGAGAATCCGTCGCTCGTGGCGAGGCGGTGACAGGTCTTGCCCTCGAAGTAGCCGTCGGCGGCGTCGCGCACGAAACCGGCGGTGGCCTGCGGTGCCGCTGCGCCATCCAGCTCGATGCCGAGCGTGATGTCGCCGTTGAGCACCATGGTTCCCGTCCAGGTGCGGTTCTCGGCCGTCGCCGGGTCGGGTGCCCCCACGTTGGCGCCGGTGGGCGCGTCCGACGGCGCGTCCGACGGCGCGGCGGTCGGGGCGCCGGGCCCTGCACTGAAGTAGAAGATCTGGGTGGCGGTCGCGAGACCGGCGACCAGGATCACGCCGGCGACGGCGATGAGGTTGTCCCGGACCCGGCGCTTGTTCTGGTGCGCGTGCACCTCCTGCCGGGCCTGGTACCGCTGGAGCCGCTCGCGCGCCTCTCGCTGCTCGCGCTGCTGCCTCGTCGATGCCACGCGAGAACACTACAGAGCGGCCCTGAGGCTGCCAAAACGGGTCGGTACCCGCGGCTACTGTGGGGACATGGCCGCGCAGCAGGGACTCCGCACGGGAGTCACCCCGCTCGCGGTCCGCATGCGCCCCACGTCGCTGGAGGAGGTGGCGGGGCAGAAGCACCTGCTGAAGCCCGGCTCGCCCATCGTGAAGCTGGCGGCGGATGCGACCGGGGAATCGGGGGCCGTCTCGGTGATCCTGTGGGGGCCTCCGGGCACCGGCAAGACGACCCTCGCGCAGGCGATCGCCCACAGTTCCGGCCGCCGGTTCGTCGAGCTCTCCGCCGTCACCGCTGGCGTCAAAGACGTTCGCGAGGTGATGGAGAAGGCGCACGCCGACCGCGACCTGTACGGGCTCTCGACCGTACTGTTCCTCGACGAGATCCACCGCTTCACCAAGGCCCAGCAGGACGCGCTGCTGCCCGGGGTCGAGAACGGCTGGGTGATCCTG
>DATMFW010000005.1:0-9338 GCA_035556655.1 Pseudolysinimonas sp. | reverse complement strand
GGCGCTCAGCATGGCCGGTTCGCCGATGTTCGGCTGGCCGGCGCCGACGGCGCTGCTGAACATCCCGGCAGTCGCGGCCGCGGCCCTGCTCTGGCTGCCGGGCGTGCGCGAGCACTTCGTGCCGCGCTGAGCGCACCGCCGAAAGGTGATGCGGCAACTTCCCAGTGACGCCCGTCGCCGCCATGTGGCAGAGTCCTGAAGATGAACGCGTACCGCAGCGATGAGGCTGAAGCGGGCGAGGACGTCGCCGCCACAGCCGATTCGCTCCCGATGCCCGAGTTCCTGCTCGACGCCCGCGCGGTGATGGCCGCCGTCGAGACCGTCATCGACGGCAAGCGCGAGGCGGTCGAGATGGCCACCACGGTGCTGCTGGCCGAGGGCCACCTGCTCCTCGAGGACGTGCCCGGGGTGGGCAAGACCATGCTGGCCAAGGCGCTGGCGAAAGCCGTCGACTGCTCGGTGTCGCGCATCCAGTTCACCCCCGACCTGCTGCCTGCCGACATCACCGGCGTGAGCATCTACAACCAGGCCGACCGGCAGTTCGAGTTCAAGCCCGGCCCGGTGTTCGCCAACATCGTCATCGGCGATGAGATCAACCGCGCCAGCCCGAAGACCCAGTCCGCCCTGCTGGAGAGCATGGAGGAAGGCCAGGTCAGCGTCGACGGCGCGACGTACGCCCTGCCGGTGCCGTTCACCGTCATCGCCACCCAGAACCCCATCGAGATGGAGGGCACCTACGCTCTTCCCGAGGCCCAGCGCGACCGCTTCATGGCGCGCATCTCGATGGGCTACCCGGATGCGGCGAACGAGGCCGCGATGCTGCGCAACCGCGAGGGCGGCAGCCCGCTTGCCGCGCTGCACCCGGTCGTGACGCTCGAGCGTCTCGGGCGGATGATCGCCACCGTACGCGCAGTGTTCGTCAGCGCCGCCGTCGAGCACTACGCCGTCGCCATCGCCGCGGCGACCCGGGTGGACCGCGATCTGCGGCTCGGGGCGAGTCCCCGCGCGACGCTTCAGCTGGTGCGCGCTGCGAAGGCGCGCGCCGCGCTCGACGGCCGGGACTTCGTGTTGCCCGACGATATCGACGCGCTGGCCGTGCCCGTGCTGGCGCACCGTCTGATGACGACGCGGGCCGCCATCGGATCGAGCCCCCTCGGGGTCGAGGCCCTCGCCGAGATCACCGCTCGCATCGTCGCCGCGACACCGGTGCCGCTCGGAGCGTCGGGACCGGCCTGATGGCCAGGCCGCAGCGCCGGCGCCGCGACGGCGAGGTCCTGCTGCGCCGACGCGCCGCGCACCTCACGCGGCGCGGCTGGGTGACCCTCGCCCTCGGCCTGGTGTGCATCGTCACCGGCTACTCGGCGGGACGCCGCGAGGTGCTCGTCGCGGGCGGGTTCGCCCTGCTGCTGGTGATCCTCGGCGCCATCATCGTGCGGGTCCGCAAGCCCCGCTTCGACATCATCCGGCTGTTCTCGCCGCCGGTGGTCTCGGCCGGCGGGGTCACCCGCGTGACGGTGCGGGTGCGCAACATCGGCTCGAGTGCGAGCACCCCGCTGCTCTGGAACGACGCGATCCCGTGGCAACAGCCGATGGCGCCGCACGAGCTCGACGCGATCCCGATCGGATCGGCGGCCCGCCGCATCCGCTCCGTCGGGTACGACCTGCACCCGGTGCGCCGCGGGCTCTACCCGATCGGTCCGTTCGTGGTCGAGTACGAGGACCCGTTCGGCATGGTCGACTCGGTGCTCGCCGTCGGCGAAGCCGACCGGCTCGTCGTGGTGCCGGATGTCGTGGAGCTTCCCCCGGGCGGCCCCACCCTGGCCGACGGCGAGGGGACGGCGCTCCTGGTGCAGCGCCGCGTGACCGGCAACGACGATGACCTCACGACCCGCGAGTACCGCCCAGGTGACGCCCTCCGGCGCGTGCATTGGCGAGCCTCGGCACGCCACGGCGAGCTGATGGTGCGCCAGGAGGAGCACCGCAGTCACCCCGACGCGCGGATCCTCATCGACACCCGGCAGGGCGGGTACCCCGACGCGCAACCCGATGTCGGCGACACCTGGTCGCCGACGGCGTACAGCGAGCACTTCGAGTGGGTGGTGCGCATGACCGCGTCGCTCGGCGTGCACCTGGAGTCGGCGGGATTCCGGGTCTCGATCGAAGAGACCGGGGTGCCTCAGGTCGAGCAGCTCGGTGAGCGCTGGGAGGGGGGTCGTCGCGCGGAGGGCTTCCTCACCAGCCTCGCCGCGGTGCGGTTGATCGACCGCCCGCAGGACCCGGTCGGCACGAGCGTCGCGACGGAGCCCGAGGGGCCGGTGTTCGCGCTGCTGTCGGATCCCGACGAGGCCACCATCGCCTGGATGCTCAAGCGCCGCCGGGCGGGGCAGGCCGCGGTGGCGTTCCTGCTCGATCCGCGGCACGCGTTGCGCGAACGGCTCGCCGGCGCGGGCTGGGAGGTCGTGGCGGTTCACGACGAGACCCACCCGGGGGATGCGTGGCGCGACGCGGGGCACCACCAGGAGGTGCCCGCATGAGCCTGGCCACCGCATCCCGGCCCGCCCGGACCGCGCAGCCGGCGGGCCCGGCCCGGCGCCCGGCCCGCCGCGGTGCGCCCACGCACTGGCGCCGGCTGCTGCTGGTGCTCGCGGCGCTGCTGGCCGCCTACGCCGGAATGCACGTCGCCCTGCGCGATGTCACCTGGTGGCTGGCCGGGGCGGGGTTCGCCGTGCTCGTGCTCGCCGCGACGACCCTCGCGCGGCAGTTCACCCGCCGGCTCTGGGTGCCCTACGTCGCGGCGATCGGCGCGAGCGTGCTGGCGGTGACCGCCGGGTTCGCGAGCGACAAGGCCTTCCTCGGGCTGCTGCCGACGTTCGAGTCGGCCGACCGCGTCAACCGGATCATCAACGCCGGGTGGCAGTCGATCCAGGAGCAGCGGGTGCCCGCGCAGCCCGACACCGGCATCATGCTGCTGCTGGTGCTGACCATGATCTGCTGCGCGCTGTTCGCCGACGCCGCCGTGACGCTGGTGAAATCCCCGGCGCTGATGGCGGCCCCCCTGCTGACGCTGCTCGGCATCCCGGTATCGGTGCGGCCCGAGCTGGCCGATCCCGTGTGGTTCGTGGTCACCGCCGCGCTGTTCCTGGTCATCCTGCGCCTGGACCGGCGCCCGACGTCCGGTCCGGTGCTCGCCCTGGTCGGCACGGTCTCGATCGTCGGCGGGCTGCTCACCCCGACCTTCCTGCCCGGCGTCGTCGAAGACCAGAACCCGCTCGGCGGCGGGGTGCAGACCGGCATCAACCCGCTCATCAACCTCGGGGACGACCTGCGTCGCGGCGACGCCGTCATCGCCGTGACCTACCGCACCGCAGCCGAGAGGGGTGTGTATCTGCGCCTGGCCACCCTCGAGACCTTCAACGGCCGCAGCTGGGCGCCGAACATCGTCAACAACATCCCGGGCAACACCGTCGACGACTTCCCGTCGGCTCCGGGGCTCGGCCCCGACATCGGCCGCATCGAGCAGACCGTCGACGTCACCGTCGGCGACATCGCCGGGCGCTGGCTGCCGCTGCCCTACCCGACCCAGAGCGTCGAGGGCACCGTCGGCGAGTGGTACTGGGAGCCGAACGGCCTGGCGGCGCGCAGCACCGACACCGGGGTGCGCGGTCAGAAGTACACGGCCACCTACTACGAGGTGGTACCGACCCTCGCGCAGGTGCAGGCGGCGGTGCCCCACACCGAGGCCGACCTCGACACCCTCGATCTGCCCTCGCGGATGCCGGAGTCGATCGCGGAGATCGCGAACGAGGTCGCGGGTGGGCTGCCCACCAGCTACGAGCGCGCGATGGCGCTGCAGGACTACTTCACGTCGGGCGATTTCACCTACTCCGAGGACGCCCCGGTCGAGAAGGGCTACGACGGCAGCGGCGTCGACATCATCGCGCGGTTCCTGGAGGAGAAGTCGGGCTACTGCGTGCACTTCGCCTCGGCGATGGCGATCATGGCGCGCACGGTCGGCATCCCGTCGCGCATGGTGGTCGGGTTCCAGCCGGGCGAGCAGCTCTCGGTGCAGGGCATCACGAGCTACACGGTGAGTTCGCACGACCTGCATGCCTGGCCCGAGCTCTACTTCGAGGGGGTCGGCTGGCTGCGCTTCGAGCCGACGCCGGGACGTGGTGAGCTGCCCGACTACGCCGCGAATCTGCCGGTCGACGACCCGGCGACCCCGGAGGACGAGGGCGCCCTCCCGACTCCCACTGCGACGGCGCAGCCGGGCAACGCCCCCGAGCGGCCCGACGACGCGGGGATCGACACCGGGGCGCCGGCCACCGCTGCCTCGGGCTCCAGCCCGCTGCCGGTGGTGCTCGGCACCATCGCCGCCCTCGTGCTGCTCGGCGCCGTCGCGCCGGCGGTGATCAGGGTGCTGGTGCGGCGCCGGCGCGAGCGTGCGATCCGTGCCGGACGCGATCCGGCGAGCGCGGCCTGGGCGGAGTTGCGCGACACCGCCCGGGACTACGGCTGGGCGGCCCCCGACAGCGAGACCCCGCGCGACTTCGCCGACCGGCTGGCCGTGGTGCTCAGTCGCGAGTCGGAGGCGATCTCCGGATTCCGGTCCGAGGTCGAGGAGTCGGCGTTCGCGCCGCCCGGCCGCGGTGCTCCGTCGGTCGCGGACCTGCGGGCCTTGCGCCGCGCGATCGCCTCGACGGTGGATGCGCGGGACCGGCTGCGGGCGATCTTCCTTCCCGCCTCGCTCATGATCCGCTTCCGGTGGGACCCGGACGGCTGACCCGCGCCACCGCCAGCAGGGGCGCCCCGGTGAGCGGGTTGGTGCTCCACTGCGCCTGCACCCCATAGACCTCGCGCAGCAGTTCGGGCGTGAGGGTCTCGCCTGTGGGACCGCTCGCCACCACCCGGCCGTGTGCCATCACCACGACGTGCTGCGCGTGCGCGGCCGCCAGGGTCAGGTCGTGCAGTGCGACGACGACGGTGGTGCCGGCCGCGGCGAGGTCGGCCAGCACGTCCAGCACCTCGAGCTGCGCGGCGATGTCGAGGTGGTTGGTGGGTTCATCGAGCACGAGGATCCGCGGCTGCTGCGCCAGGGCGCGGGCGAGCATGACCCGCTGTCGCTCACCGCCGCTGAGGCTGGTGATGTCGCGGGAGGCGAACCCGGCCACTCCGGCGACGGCCATCGCCTCGTCGATGGCGGCTGTCGCATCCGGATCGCGACCACCCAGCAGGGTCTCGTGGGGCGTGCGGCCGAGTCCGACGACGGCGCGGACGGTCAGCGGCAGCTCGGTCGCCGCCTCCTGTTCGATGAGCGCGAGGACCCGCGCGCGGCGCCGGCGGGGCATCGCGAGCAGGTCGGCGTCGTCGTGCTCGACGGAGCCGCTCGCCGGGCGTTCGACACCGGCGACGGCGCGGAGCAGCGTCGACTTGCCGGCGCCGTTCGGGCCGAGCAGCGCGGTGAGCGCGCCGGCCGGGGCCTCGAACGACGCATCGTCGACGAGGGTGGCGGCTCCGGCGCGCACGGTGATGCCGCGGGCGCGCATCACGCCTCGCTCCGGCGCCGGGCGAGCAGCAGCGCGAACACGGGTGCCCCGATCAGTGCGGTGACGATGCCGACCGGCAGTTCGCGCGGGTCGAACAGGCTGCGGGCGAGGGTGTCGGCCCAGACCAGGAACACCGCTCCGACGAGCGCGGCCAGGGGCAGCAGGGCGCGGTGTCCCGGTCCGGTGAGCAGGCGCACGGCATGCGGCAGCACCAGCCCGACGAACCCGATCGCGCCGCTCACCGACACCATCGCTCCGGTGAGCAGCGCGGTGCCGCCGAGCAGCACCCAGCGCACCGCCTGCACGGGAACCCCGAGCGACGAGGCGGTCGTGTCGCCGAACGCGAACGCGTCGAGTACCCGGCCGCTGAGCGCGATCGGTACCCCGACGACGAGCAGAGCGATGCCCGCGATGGCGACGGCCGGCCAGCGCGCGCCGCTCAGCGATCCGAGCAGCCAGCCGAGGATCTGCCGGTACGAGTCCCCGGTGACGCTCCAGAAGATGACGAAGCTGGTGATGGCGCCGGCGAGCGATGACACCGCGACGCCGGCGAGCACCGTTCGGGTCGGGGTGATGCGCCCGAGGGCGCCGGCCAGGCCGAGCGTGACGGCGAGGGCGGCGAGGGCTCCGGCGAAGGCGGCGACCGGCAACAGCACGGCGACCCCGAGCAGCAGCACGCTGACCGCGCCGAGTGAGGCTCCGGATGACAGGCCCAGCAGGTACGGATCGGCCAGCTGATTGCGGGTGAGGGCCTGCATCACCGCTCCCGAGAGCGCGAGGCCTGCGCCGACGCAGGCTGCGGTGAGGATGCGGGGGAGGCGCAGTTCCCAGACGATGCCGTCGCGGAGGGTGTCGAGCGGGCTCTGGCCGATTCCGAGGTGCGCGGCGATGGATCCGATCACGTCGGGCACGCTGAGGTCGGCCGAGCCGATGGTGACGGCGGCCGCGATCGACGCCAGGAGGCCCGCCGTCAGGAGTACGCCGACGACAGCTGGTCGAGTAGCCGCGGAGCGGCGTGTCGAGACCCGCGCGCCCGGTTTCGACACGGCCTTCGGCCTACTCAACCGGCACCTCCGCTTGAGTTGGTCGAGTAGCCGCGGAGCGGCGTGTCGAGACCCGCGCGCCCGGTTTCGACACGGCCTTCGGCCTACTCAACCCGCAGGTCCTTCAGCTGCCCGAGCACGCTCTCGACGGCCGGCACGCTCCGTACGCCCGCCTCGCCGGCGGCGAACGGCAGCACGATGTACGCGTCGTTCTTCACCGCGGTCAGCTGCGACAGCACCGGGTCGTTCTCGAGCATGTCCCTCTTGCTCTGGGCGGTGTTCCAGTCGGCGTCGATGAGGATGATGAGGTCGGGGTCGGCCTCGACGATCGACTCCCAGCCGGCCGAGGCCCAGGTCTGGTCGATGTCGGCGAACACGTTGGTGAAGCCGGCGGTCTCCATGACCAGTTCGGGTGCGCCGATCCCGGCACCGACGTAGGGGGTGTCCGTGCCCGAGGAGTACCAGAGCGCCGTGAGCCCCCGGTCGTCGGGGGTGATCGCGGCGAGCCGCTGCTGCTGGTCGGCGATCAGCGCGGACCCGTCGACCCGGAAGATCGAGGCCACCTCGCCGATCTCGCGGAAGATCTCGTCGAAGCCGAGCTTGCCGGGCACGTCGGCGCTGCGGCACGCCGCCGGCTGCACGTAGGAGGCGACTCCGAGGGCGGCGAGTTCGGTGCGCTCCCCGGCGGCGTCGGCCGAGAACGCCGACTCCCACCCGGCGTAGACGAGGTCCGGTTCGAGGTCGAGCACGGCCTCTTCGCTCGGCATGAAGTCCGAGATCTCGAGCACGCCCTCGGCATCCGCCGCCCACTCCTCCGGAACCGGTCCGTCCTGGAACGCGGTGCCGACGATGCGGTCGCCGAGCCCGAGCGCGAGCAGCATCTCGGTCGAGGTCGACTTGATGGTGACGACCCGTTCCGGTGCCGTCTCGAAGGTGACCGGGGTTCCGCAGTTGGTGACCGTCACCGCGCCGTCGGCGCTGGGGGTCGCGGCAGGTGCGGGTGCACTGCACCCGGCGAGGACGAGCAGGGCGAGGGATGCGACAGCGAGTCGGCGCATGACCTTCCGTTCTGTGGGCGTGCGACATCGGATGACGAGAGACCTCTCGCGGGCCGAGCCGCCCCAGAGCGGAGGCGACGCCGGAATCAAGAACGGTTCCGGGGCTGCTGCGAGCCTACTCTGGGTCGGTGTCCTGGACCGTCCTCATCCCCGTGCGAGCCCCCGGCAAGGCGCGGCTGGCTCGCGGGCCGGAGTTCGCGCGCGCCATCGCGCTCGACACGATCGAGGCGGCGGTGGCGGGCGGGCCCGAGGTCGTCGTCGTGACGGCGGATGCGGCGCTCGCCGCCTCCGCGACCTCCCTCGGCGCGCGGGTGGTGCTCGAGCCCGCTCCGTCGGGACTGGCCGCCGCCATCGACCTCGGCCTCTCCGACGACGGCTCGCGGGCCGTCCTGCTCGGCGATCTGCCTGCACTCGACGCGGCGGACCTGGTCGCGGCCCTCGAGCGGGCGTCCGCGCTCGAGCGCGCCTTCGTGCCGGATGCCGACGGGACCGGATCGACGCTCGTCACCGCCCGCGGCGGCGCACCCTTCGTGCACGCCTTCGGACCGGGTTCTGCACAGGCGCACCGCGACCTGGGTCTCGTCGAGCTGACCCTTCCGGCGGAGAGCTCGCTGCGGCGCGACGTCGATCTCGAGGAGCACCTGCTGCTCGTTCGGGAGCACCTGGGTCCGCGCACCCGGTCCGCGCTTGCTGTCTAGGGGCGAGCGAAGCGCAGCGCCTCGGTCGCGAGGGCTGCGCTCGTCGGCTCGTCGCGCATCCAGAGCGGGACCGCACGGACCTCCACGCCCGGCACCGCCGCATCCGCGTCGACGGTATCGACCAGCCAGGCGTCGAGCAGATCGGCATAGAGCCGGCCGACCGCCCCGGCGGAGGTCTCGACTCCGATCGCGCTGAGGCACTGGTCGGCCATGCCGCGCACGACCGCGCCACCGATGATGGGGGAGACCCCGACCACCGGGGCCTCGACCTCGGCGATCGCGTCGCGGATTCCGGGGATTGCCAGGATCGTCCCGATCGAGACGACCGGGTTCGAGGGGGCGAGCACGACGAGGTCGGCCTCGGCGATCGCTTCGAGAACTCCGGGCGCCGGTACTGCCGATTCGATGCCGTGGTGCACGAAGCGCTGCGCAGGGACGGCAGCGCGGTGGCGGGTCCACCATTCCTGGAAGTGGAGCTCGCCGAGATCGGTCACCACGTGCGTCTCGACCTCGTCGTCGGTCGCCGGGATCAGTTCGGCGCCGAGCGGCCATCGCGCAGAGAGCCGGCGCACCACCTCGTGCAGGGGCACGCCCTCGCGCAGCCACGCGGTGCGCGAGATGTGCGCACCCAGGTCGAGGTCGCCGAGGGTGAACCAGGGCCAGCCGACGCCCCACGCCGCCAGCTCCGCCGACACGCGCTCGGTCTCGCCGAGGCGCCCCCAGCCGCGCTCGGTGTCGTTGACCCCCGCCAGGGCGTACATGATGGAATCGAGGTCGGGGGTGAGGCGCAGGCCCGCCAGCCACATGTCGTCGCCGGTGTTGACGATGGCGCGCAGGCGCGCATCCGGCACATCGCGCAGGGCCGCGCGCATGCCGAGCAGGAACCTGCCGCCGCCGACCCCGCCGGCCAGCACGGTGACGTTCACGCGCGGACCGCCTCGGCGAGAGCCTGCGCGATCATGGCGTGATCGTCGCGGGCGACCCCCACGGTGA
>DATMFW010000004.1:0-3267 GCA_035556655.1 Pseudolysinimonas sp. | reverse complement strand
CCTCTGCACCCGGGTGCCGAGGTGCGCGTGGTGACATCGCCGGAGCGGGCCGCCGGTCTGGCCGAGATCCTGATCGATGGGTGAGCGCGAGGCGGCGGTGACGGGGTTCATCGACGCCATCGCGCCCGGCATCGAGGCGCTCGCCGCCGAGATCGGCGAGCATCCCGAGATCGGCTATCAGGAGGAGCGGGCGGTCGCGGCGATCAGCCGGATGCTGGCGGACGCCGGTCATGAGGCCGTGGTCGGCGTCGCCGGGATGCCGACCGGTCTGCGCGCCGAGAGCGGCACCTCGGGCCCGCGCATCGCGATCCTCGCCGAGTACGACGCCTTGCCGGAGATCGGTCACGCCTGCGGCCACAACGTCATCGGCGCGGCGGCGGTCGGGGCCTACCTGGCGGTAGCGCACGCCGACCCCGACGGGCGCTACCTTCTGCTCGGCTGCCCGGCCGAGGAGAGCTCGGTGAACGGCGCCGGCGGCAAGATCCGGCTGATCGAGGCCGCCGTGTTCGACGACGTCGCCGCCGCGCTGATGATCCACCCCTACGATGCGTCGACGATCGTGACCGAGGGGGCGCTCGCCGCCCGCGGGGTGGAGTTCGTCTTCCGCGGCCGCGGCGCCCATGCCGCCATGTCGCCCCACCTCGGCGTCAATGCGCTCGACGCTGTCGTGCAGTGCTACACGGCGATCGCGCAGCTGCGTCAGCAGTTGCGGCCCGAGACCCGGGTGCACGGGATCATCTCGGATGGCGGTGCCTCGCCGAACGTGATCCCCGACCGCGCCGCGCTGCGGATGCGGCTGCGCGCTCCCACCCTCGCCGAACTCGAGGACACCTTCGAGCGGGTTCGCGGCTGCGCCGAGGGCGCCGCGCTGGCCACCGGCTGCAGTCTCGAGGCCGACGAGTTCATGCCGCCGTACGCCGAGATGCGCCAGGACCCGGCGCTGTCAGAGATCGGCAGGGGGGTGCTCGCCGACCTCGGGGTGACCCCGCCGACGGACCCGCGGTCCGCGGTGTTCGGGTCGAGCGACTTCGGCAACGTGAGCCACCGGGTGCCGGCGCTCGAGATCGGCATCCAGGTGGCCGACGAGGGCACCAAGCCGCACACCGTCGAGTTCGCCCGCGCCGCCTGCTCCCCGCGGGGAGCCCGCGCGGCGGTCACCGGGGCGCGCGCGATCGCGTTGAGCGCCCTGCGCTATCGATCGCAGGGGGTGTGATGCCGCACGAACTGGCCTGGGTGCTGATCATCGGCGGCGTCGTCGCGGCGATCCTCGCGTTCGGGGTGGCTGTGTTCTCGCGACGTGGGCGAGCACGTGGGGGCGAGCGCGCATCCGACCGCTGGTTCTTCGGGGCGGTCGGCGCCGCCTGCCTGCTGGTGCTCGTCCTGCCGGCGGCGGTTCAGTTGCTGCTGTAGCCGGCTGAGCGCGCCCGCCGTGCCCGCAGCCCGACCAGCAGCCCACCGACGAGCAGCAGGAGCGCGGCCAGACCGATCACGACCCACGGGATCTCGCTGCCGGTGATGCCGAGCCCGCCGGCTGGCGAGACCTGCACGGTGATCGTTCCGATTGCGGGAGCGACGGTGACGGTGAGCACGTGCGGCGATGCGTGGATGAACTTCACCTTGTCGACCGAGATCTGGTCAGAGGCGACGCTGCTGTTGATGACGGCGGTGCTGGAGGCATCCCACGTGTTGCCGTAGCTGTCCATCGCGGTCGTGGTGATCGTGATGGTGTCACCCTGTCTCGGGGTGAGGTCCGAGGCGCTGATGCTGAGCGATTGGGCGGCGGCGTGCCCGACGGTGATGGTGACATCCCTCTGGACGCTGCCGTTGGCATCCGTGACCGTCACGGTCACCGTCGCCGGGCCGGCCGCGACCGTGGGGATGCCGCTGATGATGCCGGTCCCGGAATCGATGGTGAGTCCGCTGGGCAGAGCGGTGCTGGTCACCGTGTAGCCCGGTTGCGCCACGATCGTCGGCGTCCAGGTGAACAGGTTGCCGGCCTGCGTCGACTCGGATGCGTTCCCGGTGATCGTGGGCAGCGGCAGCCAGTGCGCCACGAGATCGACTTCGGAGGTCACGGTGTCGGTCGCGAAGTCCCACTCGGTGGCACCGTTCCACCACCCGTCGAACGCATACCCCGCGCGCGTCGGGGCGGGGGGCTCGGCCGCGAGAGCGCCCGGGGAGATGTCCTGGGGGCTGACCGCACTGCCCCCCGCGGAGTCGAAAGCGACCGTGAAGTCGAGCTCGATCATCGTGGCGGTGTGCTCGCCGGTGTTGCTGACCAGCGCGAGCGAACCGTCCGGCGAGAATGCGGTGATGCGGGGCAGGGCTCCGACCCCGAGCTGGTCGATCACCGTCAGCGTTGCGGTGTCGATGACCGCGACCTCGCCGCTGCCGTGCGCGACGAAGACCTGCCGGCCGCCGGGCCGAATGCCGACGCCCTCGGCCGCGCCGCCGACCGTGACGACCCCCGCCACCGAGTAGTCGGCGGTGTTGAACACGGTCACGGTGCCGGCCGAGTACTGCGAGACGTAGAGCCGGGTGCCGTCCTCGCTGACGCCCACGCCGTACGGCATGCCGGTCAGCGCGATGGTTCCGGCGAACGTGCTGGTGGCGACGTTGAAGATCATCACGTCTCCCCCGGCCTGGGCGACGTAGGCCGTCGATCCGTCCGGCGAGAACGCGACAGCGACCGGGAGACTTGCGGTCGGCATCGTCGCCGTGACGGTGTTCGTCGCGGTACTGATGACCGATACCGTGTCGTCTCCGGAGTTGGGGACGTAGGCCTTGGTGCCGTCGGGCGACATGGCGATGAAGAAGGGTGATGTGCCGACCGGAATCGTGCCGGTGACCGTGTCGGTGGTGGTGTCGATCACGGTCACCAGGTTGTCGCCGTAACTCGGCACGTAGGCGACGGTGCCGTCGGTGCTGAGTGCCACGCCCATCGGAGCGCTGCCGACCGGGATGTCGACGGAGACGCCGATCGCGGGGATCCCCACGGCCACCAGCGTGTTGTCCGCGCTCGCGGCGATGTAGGCGCGGTCACCGGTGACCGGATCGAAGGCGATGCCGACCGGGGCGTCACCCACCGCAAACGTGACCAGCATCCCGCTGTCGAATGCCGCGACCGGCGCGCCGACGCTCACCACCAGGCCGGCGGAAACCGCCAGTGCTGCAGCGAGTCGTGCCTTCATCGGCATCCTTCGGGTCGGCGAGGCCCGGGTGGCGCTCGTCCGAAAGGTTAGCCGAAAATCACGGTTCGATCAGCCC
>DATMFW010000003.1:0-16514 GCA_035556655.1 Pseudolysinimonas sp. | reverse complement strand
CCGCCGTGTCCGACTCGCGATTCGGGATTGTTTCTGAAATCGATTTTACGTAGAGTGAGGCGCGTGTCGACCACCTACGCCCTCCCCCGCCCCACGCCGCGCCCCGCCCTGAAGCCCCGGACGGCCTGGCTCATCGCCAGCGGCGACCTCCGCGAGGCCGCCAACCTGGCCGGCTGGCCGGTGCAGCAGCAGCTCGAGGCGGATCTCGCGCGCGTGCTCGGCGATCTCGGCTGGAGCATCGTCCGCGCGCACCCGGCCGACCCCGGCACCGGGCACGGCTTCATCAGCACCCAGCGGATGGGTCTGGAGGTGTTCACGCAGATCCCGCCCGAGGCCCCGCTGATCGTGGCCGAGTCGGTATGGCAGTACAGCCACCATGTGCTCGCCGGTCTGCGCACCCACCGCGGCCCGATCCTGACGGTCGCGAACTTCGACGGCGGTGCTCCCGGTCTGGTCGGGGTCCTCGGTCTCAACGCGGGGCTGACGAAGATGGGCGTCGCCTACTCGACCCTCTGGAGCGTCGACTTCCGCGACGAGTGGTTCCTCGATCGGATGCGCGAGTGGACCGAGACCGGCGCCGTGCGTCACGACGACAGCCACATGCGGCCGCTGCCGGCGCCGGCATCCGACCCCGAGACCGAGCTGGGCGAGGCCATCGCGGCACGCCTGCAGCAGGACAAGGCGATCTTCGCCGTCTTCGACGAGGGCTGCATGGGCATGTACAACGCGATCATCGACGACGAGCTGATGAACCCGCTCGGCGTGTACAAGGAGCGTCTGTCGCAGTCGGCGCTCTGGGCCGAGATGCAGGCCACCTCCGACGACGAGGCCGAGCAGGTGCTCGCCTGGCTGCTCGAGCGTGGCATGACGTTCCGGTTCGGTCAGGACGAGGCGAGCGAGCTCACCCGTGCGCAGGTGCTCAGCCAGGCGAAGATGTACATCGCGCTGCTGCGCATCGCCGACGACTACGGAGCCGACGTGATCGGCATCCAGTACCAGCAGGGTCTCGCCGCGATCTGCCCGGCCTCCGACCTGGCCGAGGGGCTGATCAACAACGCCGAGCGGCCGCCGGTGCGCTCCCGCGACGGAGGACGGGTGCTGTGGGACGGCCGGGCCGTGCCGCTCGCGAACGAGGCGGATGAGGGGGTGGCCATCGACGCGCTCGTCACCAACCAGGTGTGGTCGGCGATGGGGCTGGATCCGGCGACCACCCTGCACGACGTGCGCTGGGGCGAGGAGTTCGGCGGCCGCTTCATCTGGGTGTTCGAGATCTCCGGCTCCGTACCGCCGTCGCATCTGGCCGGCGGCTATCGCGGAGCAGAGGGCCGGCGGCAGAACCCGATGTACTTCCCGCTCGGCGGCTCGACCCTGCGCGGCGTCTCGCGACCCGGCGACATCGTGTGGTCGCGGCTCTACATCGCCGAGGGCGGGCTTCACCTCGACATCGGGCTGGGCTCGGCGGTCGAACTGCCGGCCGAGGAGACCGAGCGGCGCTGGCAGGCGACCAACCCCGAGTGGCCGATCATGCACGGGTTCCTGCCCGGCATCACGCGCGATCAGTTCATGGCCAGGCACAAGGCCAACCACATCCAGGTCGCCTACGCCCCGGATGCGGCGACGGCCCGCCGCGCGCTGGTCGCCAAGGCGTCGGCGTTCGCCGCCCTCGGCGTGACCGTGCATCTGGCCGGCGAGATCCCGGGGCTGTAGTGGCCTCATTCCTCGGTGTCGACGTCGGGACCTCGAGCACCAAAGGGGTACGTGTCGCCGCCGACGGCACCGTCGAACGGGTCGCCGTGCGCGAGCACGCCGTCGACCGGCCCGGACCGGGCAGGGTGGAGATGGCGCCCGCGGTGTGGTGGGAGGAGTTCTGCTCGATCGCCCACGAGCTCGCCGCTCCCGACATCGCCGCGGTCGGCGTCAGCGGCATGGGGCCGTGCGTCGCCCTCACCGATGCCGGCGGGGAGCCCCTGCGTCCGGCGATCCTCTACGGCGTCGATACCCGCGCCGAGGAGCAGATCGCCGACCTCACTGAGCGCTTCGGCGCCGCGGAGATCGTGGAGCGCTGCGGGTCGGCGCTCTCGACGCAGGCCGCGGGGCCGAAGCTCGCCTGGATCGCGCAGCACGAGCCGGAGGTCTTCGCGGCGGCTCGTCGCCTGTTCATGCCGGCATCCTGGCTGACCTGGAAGCTCACCGGCGAGTACGTGCTCGACCACCATTCGGCGAGCCAGTGCACCCCGCTCTACGATGTCCGCGCCGGCGAGTGGTTCGCGCCCTGGGCGCAGGAGCTGGCGGGACCGATCGAGCTGCCGCGACTGGTCTGGGCGGATGCGGTGGCCGGCCCCGTCACGCCGGCCGCGTCCGGGGCGACCGGCCTGCCCGCCGGCATCCCGGTCGTGGCCGGCACCATCGACGCCTGGACGGAGGCGGTCAGCGTGGGGGCGACCCGCCCCGGGGACCTCATGCTCATGTACGGCACCACGATGTTCCTCATCTGCACGGTCGCGGACCCGATCGCCTGCCCGCCGCTGTGGGGCACCGTCGGCGCGTTCGAGGGAACGCGCAACCTGGCAGGCGGAATGGCGACCTCGGGCGCGATCACCGGCTGGCTGCGCGACCTGTTCGGCTCTCCTGGGTACGAGGAGCTCATCGCCGAGGCCGGCCGGAGCCCGGTCGGTGCTCGCGGGCTGCTGATGCTTCCCTACTTCGCGGGCGAGCGCACCCCGATCGCCGATCCGTCGGCGCGCGGGGTGCTCGCCGGGCTGACGATCGAGCACACCCGGGGCGATCTCTACCGCAGCGCCCTGGAGGCCACCGCGATGGGGGTGCGGCACAACGTCGAGGCGATGCGGGACGCGGGTGCCGAACCGGTCCGCGTCGTCGCCGTCGGCGGAGGGACGCAGAGCGACCTGTGGCTGCAGATCGTCTCCGATGTCTCGGGTCTGGTGCAGAGCGTGTGCCGGGTCGGCATCGGGGCGAGTTACGGCGCGGCGTTCCTCGCCGCATCCGCCGTCGCCGATGCGCGGATCGAGGACTGGAACCCCGTCGTGCGGGCGATCGAGCCCGCAGGGCAGCGCCGGGCGGCGTACGACGAGCTGTATGCCGAGTACCGGCGCCTGCACGAGGCGACCGCCGACATCCAGCATCGGCTCGCCCACGGCCGCTGAGGCTCAGCCGGCCTCGAGGATCTCGCCGCGCAGCACCACGGTGCGCGCCGGCTGGCTGTCGCCCTCGATGCGGTCCAGCAGCAGGGTCGCCGCCGTGGTCCCCAGGTGGCGCGCCGGGATGCGCACCTGCGTGACGCTCGCGGGGGCGTCGGTCGAGAACGGCAGCTCGCCGCAGACGGCGACGCCGAACGCGGGCGGGGTCAGGCCTGCCTCGAACAGCGCCTGGAGGGCGCCGACGCCCATCAGGTTGTTCGTCGCCACGACGGCGTCGGGCGGGGTGTCCAGTTCGAGGAGAGTGGCCATCGCGGCCCGGCCGCCATCGACACGGAAGTCCGCGTGCACCAGGTACTTCGCGGGATCGCCGAGCCCGCGGGAGCGCATCGTCTGCGCCCAGGCCTGGCTGCGCTCTTCGGGGGAGCCCGCGTCGAGCGGTCCCGCGATGCAGGCGATCCGCCGGAAGCCCCGGTCGATCAGTGCCGCGGTGGCCGATGCGCCGATCGAACGGTTGTCGACCATGACGGCGTCGATGTCGAACCCGGTCGTGCGGTCGACGGCGACCACCGGCTTCTTGCGCTGCAGCAGCCCGGAGATGTCGGTGTGCTCGCGCGATGGGGCGAGGATCACCCCCGCCATGTTCGCCGAGTTCGCGATCTCGAGGTAGCGGGTCTCTTTCGCCGGGTCCTCGTCGGTGTTGCACAGCACGACCGAGTACCCCGACTCCTGCGCGCGGTCCTCGACGCCGCGGGCCAGCGCGGTGAAGAACGGGTTCTCGATGTCGGGCACGAGCAGCGCGATGACCTCGCTGTGCTGCCGGCGCAGGTCGCGCGCGGTGCGGTTGACCGTGAAGTTGAGCTTCTCGGCGGCATCCCGAACCAGACGCGCCTTCTCGGGCGAGACCGAGCGCCCGTTGAGCACCCGGGACACCGTGGCGGGCGAGACCCCGGCGAGAGCCGCCACCTCGTAGATCGTCGCCATGGGATCAGGGTAGCGAGGGAACGCTTGCCGCCTTGTCTGTCGCGTGCCAGGTCGAGGAGTCGCCTGGCGCCAGATCGATGACGCCGGCGGCGAGCTCCTCACCGCGCAGGCGCAGCGACCCCAGCTCGACGCGCCCGCCCCGGCAGAGCAGGTCGAGCTGCGACCCGCGGACCGTGACGGTCCCCCATCCGGTGTCGGTGATGAAGGGCCAGCGCCCGTCGCCGGCGGGCGGATCGACGGAGAGGGCACGTGATCCGGCGTCGAACCGGCAGCCGCTGAGCGCCTCGAGCACCGACCAGCCCGCCATCGCGCGCGCGTAGTGGTCCCCGCACTCGATCTCGTTGTAGGGGTTGCGGCGGGTGCCGTCGTGACGGGCCCAGAGCGCGGTGAGCACCCGGCGGCCCTCGTCGATCAGCCCCTCCATGATGCAATGCGCCGCGACCTGGTACTCCGACCCGCTCCAGACCTCGTCGGCGTAGCGCACGGGGATCTCGGGCCGGCCGGCATTCGGCCAGGTGCACAGCAGCAGCCCGGCGTCGTCCAGGTCGGCGTACACCCGGTAGCCGTGCTCGAACCCGCGGAACGACTCGCGGAGGTTGTGCCGCACGATCGCGGACAGCGCCGATCGCACGTGGTCGGCCGGGAACACGTATCCGAGGTCGAGCTCATGCGCCCACCACTGGCCGATGAGTTGATCGGTGAGGCAGCCCTCGGCCCACTGGAAGACGTCGGAATCGCCCGGCTCGATCAGTTGCCGGTAGTACTCGCCGGTGAAGAGCAGCTCGTCGTAGCTGCGGCTTCCGCGCTCGAACAGCTCGCGGAGGTCGCCGGGGTCCTCGCCGAGCACCCGCGCGATCTCTTCGACGGCGCGCAGGGTGGCCAGCCAGATGCCGCCCATGTACGGGTTCACCCCCGACAGATCGATGTCGTGGGTACTGGGCTGGATGCCGCGGAGGACGCCGGTGTTCTGGGGGTCCCAGCGATCGCGCACCCAGCGCAGCAGCCGGGTGATCGAGGGCCAGTAGGAGCGCAGCCAGTCGACGCCGGCGCCGTGCCGGTACTCGCGGTAGGTCTTGAGGATGCTGCCGAGCATGCCGTCGAGGGCCGGCTCGTCCGGTCCGCCGATGACCTCGTTCCACAACTGCGGCAGGTAGACCGGCACGATCAGGCGGTGCGGCAGGTACCCCTCGGGTGCCTGCATGATGTCGAACTCCGTCTCGCGCATGCTCCGCTCGAGCTCGGGGAACACCTTGGCCACGGCCTGGACGTAGTTCCAGACGTGGGTGCAGTTGAGCGGGCACGAGCCCCCCACGTCGCCGTTCCACATCGTGGTGGACGCCCCGAGCACGCCCTCGAAGCCGTAGAACCGGCCGTCCGCGGCCTGGAAGCAGGTGGGGCTGCGGACGAATGCCAGCTGGGCGGCGAGATGGTCGGCCTCATCGTCGTCGAGCGAGCTGTCGGCGAATCCGCTCGTCCACGATCGGGTGAGGGCCTCGAGCCGGGTCCAGTCGGCCGCCACGTACGCGGAGACGGCGGTGGCGTCGGGGAAGCGCTGGGCGTATCGGTTGCCGAGCCAGAACCGCGTCGGGCCCCACTCGGGCCGCGCCGGCCCGAACTGCTCGAAGTTCACGTACCGGTTGGGGAAGTGCCAGGTCATCATGACGCGGATGCGGGTGGTCTCGCCGGGCTCGAGGGCGAAGGGTACGGCGATGCCGGCCGCCCAGGTCTCGCCCTGCGAACTCGGACCGTTGTGTCCGGTCGTGGTCTGGCGCAGCGCATCCGCGTGGGCGGGGCTGCCGTGCAGGCGCTCGCGGCCGTCGGCGCCGCTGCGCGAAGCCAGGAACGCGGCGAACTCGTCGACGGTGTGCCACTGCCGCAGGACCGCCGTGTCGGCGCGGTCGGCCGACAGCACCATCTGGCCGGCCCCGGCGTCGCGCGGATCGATGCTCGGATTCTCGAGGATCACCGAGGTCCAATCGCCGTCGCGCGAGACCCGGTTGGTGTTGCCGCCGAGGCCCGCGCCCCGGACGGTGTCGATGGGCGAGACGCCGTCCCAGCCGACGGCGTTGAGCAGCGACGCCCCTAGCGAGCCGTGGACCCGCGTATCGGCGCGGCTGGTGAGGGTGAAGGTGAAGAGCGCAGCCGGCAGCGAGCTGTCGGCGACGTCGAGGGGCACCAGGGGGGTGAACGCCTCGAGGTCGACGTCGACGGGCACGTCGGCATCGAGGTACTGGACACGGGCGACCGGGTAGGTGGCCGAGAATCGCGTCTCGGTGACGGGGGTCAGCCGGGCGAACGCCTGGTCGTGCCACGGGGCGCGGTAGTCGTCGTCGACGAGAGGTGTCGGATCGTGCGACGGGACCGGGGCCTGCAGGATGCGCACCACGTCGGACGGCGGCTCGACCGCCGATACCCGCAACGAGAAGAAGCTCAGCGGCAGGGAGCCCCGGTGGTTGCCGATGTTGTGCAGTTGCCACTGGCGAAGCGATCCGTCGGCGCCCAGGGCGACATTCCCGGTTCCGATGCCGCCGAGCGGCATGGCGGTGAAGGGGTGCGCCGGGGTGTACACGGGCGCACCGCGTACGGCGGAATCTGTCGACGACACGGGCTCTCTCTCGCAGGCAATAGAAATCGATTACAGACGCACGGTAGGCCCGCTTCGCCAGTTTCGTCAAGTATTCTGGCGGGCACCGCGGGTCGCCTCTTGACGCCGCAACACGATCCGGCGTAGTTTGCCTGAAATCGATTTCGTGCCCTCGACAGCTACCCCGGGCCGCGAGACCGAGCCGCCGGCAGATCTGCGCCACAGCTTGTCGCCGCCGGCGGTGCCCCCCGAAACACCACACTTAGCGAAAGAGGAGAAGTCAACGATGAAGTCTCACGCAAGCGCCGGCCGGCGACGGATCATGGCCACGGCTGTGACCGCGATCGCCGCCGCCGTCGCGCTGGTGGCGTCCGGCTGCTCGGCCGGCCCCTCGGCCGACGAGCCGATCACCCTCACCTTCTGGAAATACCAGGACCCCGTGCAGCAGCCCGTGCTGGAAGCGCTGATCGAGAAGTACAACAGCGAGCACGACAACGTGAAGGTCGAGCTCGAGACCTTCCCGTTCGACCAGTACCTCGCCGAGAAGGTGACCACGGCCATGTCGGCGGGCACCGGGCCCGACGTGTTCTGGGTGAGCGCGGCCACCGTGCTGAACTTCGCGCCGCAGGGTCTGCTCACACCGCTGCAGGACCGCTTCACCGAGGACCTCCGCGGCGACTTCCTGCCGCAGGCGCTGGAGAGCATCACCTTCGGCGACGACATCTACGGCATCCCGCACGAGATGGGTCTGCAGGGCATGCTCTACGACAAGGGCCTCTTCGAGTCCGAGGGCGTCGAGGTCCCGGCCAGCTGGGACGAGCTCAAGGCCGCGTCGGCCGAGCTGAAGACCGCCAACCGCTCCGGCATCCTGCTGCCGACCAACCCGGACGTGTTCCAGAACTTCATCTGGTGGCCGTTCCTGTGGTCGGCCGGCGGCGAGGTCGTCGACGACGGCTGGAGCAAGGCGCTCATCAACCAGCCCGAGGGCGTCGCCGCCCTGCAGCTCTGGGCCGACCTGATGGCCGACGGCGCCGCCGCCCCGAAGTCCTCGGGCGCCTTCGGTGACGAGCTCGGGCAGGGCACCGTCGCGATGGCCGCCCTCGGCATGTGGCCGGTCAGCAACCTGGCCGCGAACTACCCCGACCTGCAGGTCGGGGCGGCGCCCCTGCCGATCCCGGATGGCGGCACGCCCTCCGCCGCGTTCGGTGGCTGGTACACGGCGGTCAGCGCGGCCTCCGAGCACCAGGAGGAGGCGAAGGACTTCGCCGTCTGGCTGTTCGCGGAGGACACCCAGAACGCCGTCGACCTGACCACCGCGATGACGACCCTGTCGCCGCGCATCTCGGTGACCGAGGAACTGCAGAAGCTCCCCGCGTTCCAGGCCGAGCCGCTCGCCGGGTTCCTGCCGATCTGGCAGACAGCCCGTCCCGAGCCGGCGTACCCCG
This sequence comes from Pseudolysinimonas sp., assembly GCA_035556655.1. Lineage (GTDB taxonomy): Bacteria > Actinomycetota > Actinomycetes > Actinomycetales > Microbacteriaceae > JBDSKH01. The sequence continues at coordinate 8,346 of DATMFW010000003.1, read as the reverse complement.
CTGAGATCAACAAGGCGGTGACCGACGCTCTGCAGGCCGTGATGTTCAGCGGTACGGACGCCCAGACGGCAGCCGACGCGGCCGCCGCCGCGATCGACACCTACCTGGCGTCCCCGGACGGCGAGCAGATCCGGAGCCTGGTCCAGAAGTGATCGCATCCTCTCTCACGGTGGGTCCGTCGCCTCGGCGGCGGGCCCACCGCGGCGCGGGCGAGGGCCGTGCGGCCTGGGTACTCGTGCTGCCCGACGTGCTCGGCCTCTGCCTGATCTACGTCGGCCCCATTCTCTTCACCATCTATCTGAGCTTCTTCTCCTGGAACGGGATCAGCCCGCAGCGCACGTTCGTCGGCTTCGACAACTACCGGTACATCTTCAGCGACCCGGTCTGGATGCGGTCGCTGGGCGTCAGCTTCGCCTACCTGCTGATGTACGTGCCTCTCGTCACCGGCGGCGCACTGTTCCTGGCCGTCCTGCTGGCGCAGAAGCTGCGGGGCACCGCGCTGTTCCGCACCATCTTCTTCCTGCCCATGGCGGTGCCGGTCGTGGTGGCGGCGATCGTCTGGCAGTTCATCTTCCAGCCCAGCTACGGGTTCGTGAACTTCCTGCTGCAGAGCGTCGGCCTGCCCGCGCAGCCCTGGCTGAGTTCGCCCCAGCAGGCCCTCGTCGTCGTCGTGCTGGTCTCGGCCTGGAAGCAGGTCGGCTACTTCATGATCATCTTCCTCGCCGCGATCCTCGCGGTGCCTAAGGACTACCTCGAGGCGGCGTCCCTCGACGGCGCCGGCAGCTTCCGGCGGTTCTGGTCGATCACCTGGCCGACCATCCGGCCCACCACCGCGTTCGTGGTCGTGATGACGAGCATCATCGCCCTGCAGGACTTCGACCAGATCTTCGTGCTCACCAAGGGCGGTCCGGACTACGGCACCTACGTGCAGGTCTATTACATCTACGAGCAGATGCTGCGGTACCTGCACATGGGTCCCGCTTCCGCGGCATCCGTCGTGCTGTTCCTCATCATCATGGTGCTCAGCATCGCGCAGATCCGTCTGCTGAGAGGGGGTCGCGATGCGGACTAGCGCCCTGCGGCGGTGGTCGATCCGCGCGCTGATGATCCTGATCGGGATCGTGATGTTCTTCCCGTTCGCCTGGATGGTGTCGTCCTCGTTCAAGTCGAACAAAGAGGTCCTGGCGTACCCGCCGTCGCTGATCCCCGGCGAGTGGCATCCCGAGAACTTCGTGCACGTCTTCACCGACGTCCCGTTCGCGCTGTACATGCTGAACTCGGCGATCGTCGCCGTGACAGTGACTGTCGTCGCGCTGATCCTGCACGCCATGTCGGGCTATGCGCTGGCGACGCTGCGGTTCCGCGGCCGGGAGGCGATCTTCATCGGCATCATCGCCACGATGATGGTGCCGTTCTACTCGCTGCTGGTGCCGTTGCTGAACATCTCCAAGACGCTCGGCTGGATCGACTCGTTCGCGGGGCTGATCATCCCGTGGATCCCGCACGCGTTCGGCATCTTCCTCATGCGCCAGCACTTCCTCGGCTTCCCGCGTGAGCTGAAGGATGCCGCGGCGGTGGACGGCGCGGGGACGCTGCGCACCTTCTTCCAGGTGGCGCTTCCGACCTCGTACCCGATGCTCGCCTCGCTCGGCATCATCTACTTCATCGGCAACTGGGACCGCTTCCTCTGGCCCCTCATCATCACGAACTCGCCGGAGATGCTGACGGTGCCGCTCGGCCTTGTCCAGTTCCAGGGGCAGTACTCGACGCAGTGGAACCTGCTGATGGCCGCGGCCGTTGTCGCCAGCATCCCGACCCTCGTGCTGTTCATCCTGTTGCAGAAGCGCATCGTCGCCGGCGTCACGATGTCGGGTATCAAGGGCTAGGAAGGGAGCGTGACGTACTCGCTGCTCGTGACCCAGCTCGGGTACGGCCCGGGCGATCCGAAGCGGTTCGTGGTCCGCGCCGCGGCCGACGTCGTCGCCGACCCGGTCGTGCGCTGCCTCCGCACGGCCGGCGGGGAGCACCCGGTGCGGCTCGGCGAGCGGGTCGAGCTCTGGGGCATGAGCCTCTGGCCCGGATGGCTGGGCGAGCTGCCCGCGGGTCGCTACGTCCTCGAGGCGGACGGCTCGGGGCGCTCGCAGGAGTTCGCGATCGAGGAGGGAGTGCTCGCCGATCGCACCCTCGAGCCCACGATCGCCGCGCTCGAGGCGCGGATCGGCGGCAAGCTCGGATGGCAGGACTGCGCGTTCGACGGCCGGGGTCTGGAGAGCCACGCGATCGTCGTGCTGGGACTGGTCGATGCGCTCGCGCTGATGCCCCGCATCCCGGAAGCGCTGCGATCGCGGATGAGGACCCAGCTGCGGCACGGCGCCGACTATCTGCGCGCCTGCCAGCGGCCCGACGGGTCGTTCATGAACGAGTACTACATCGGTCGCGACCTCACCGTATGGACCCTGGTCGGGCTGGCGACCTCGGCGCTTGCCCGGACGGCGGGCCTGCTGTCGTCGGGCGCCGACCTGGATGCCGCGAAGCGCGGCTGGGACTGGATGCGCGCGAACGCCGAGCACGGCGACGACACGCTCGACGAGCTGGAGTCGACGCGGCGCATCTTCGGCCAATACGCCCCCTGGACGCCGCCCTCTGCGCCCCGCGCACGCGACGTTCTGTTGCAGCTGCGCGTCGCCACCGACCTCTACCGCCACACCAACGACCTGACCTATGGCGAGGCGGCACGCGACCTGGCGCGCACCCTTCGCCGGGACTACCAGGTGCTCGGCGCCGGCGGATACCGTGGGCATTTCCGGGCTTGGCCGGGTGAGCAGGTGCGCCAGCCGGGGTGGGAGCACGCCGGGTGGGGCTACGACTGCGGCGCCGTGCTGCCTGACGACGTATCGGGGATCGTGGACCTGCTCGAGCTCTTCCCCGACTCGCCGGACGCTCCGCTCTGGCGGGCGACGCTGTGGGACTACGCGGCCGGGTATCTCATCCCGGCTACGGCGGGCACGCCGTTCGGCATCTACCCGGTGACCGAGTCGGAGGGCAGGCTGCGCTACTTCGGGCCGGCCTGGCACGGCTTCAACGGGATGTACGGGCAGGTCGCGCGGATCGCCGCCCTGCTCGCGCGCGTCTTCGCCGAGCCGCGACTCGAGCGCATCGCGCACGACAACCTGCAGTGGATCGCGGGCGTCAACGTCGGCGCCGAGACGGCCGCGGGCGTCTTCCGCGGCCTGTCCTGGTTCCATGAGATCGGCGAGACCTCGGCGGACGCCTGGAGCGGCATCCCCGGCTCGATCGGCAACGGCTTCAGCGCGAGCGCGCAGTTCGCCCTCGAGCACCTGGACGATCTGGAGGACGCGCCGCGGCATCCGACGAACGAGGACTGGCTGGTGCATACCGGCTCCTGGCTGAGCGGCCTCGCCCACGTCTCGGCTCCCGCCGGGCTGAAGGTGCGGGTGACCCGCGGCGGCGCGGGGGAGCGCGCCGAGATCCGGGTGGCCTGCGGGGAACTGACGCAGGTGCTCAGCACCGACGCCCGCGGTATCGCGCTTCTCAGTGGGCTGCCGCCCATGGCGGGGGGCACCGTCACGGCCGGGGAGGTCTCGGCGCCGTTCGCGTCGGTCTCGGGCGCGCGTGCCTTCGTCGAGCTGGAACTCGACGACGCCCCGGCGATCCGCGTGGACCCGCCGGGGGTCGTCGTCGTGGTGAACCCGGGCGCGGACGCCCTGACGGGCGAGATCCTGGTGGCCACGGCCGACGGCATCGACCGCGCCGCAGGCGAGATCCCCGCGGGCTCGACGCTGGAGCTCGGGGCGGTGCCGGCCGGCGAGTGGTACCGCATCGTCGTGCGCGGCCCGCGCCGCGAACTCGTGCTCGAGCCCCCGATGCCGGGCGCGCCCGCCGGCACATGACCGTCGGGTTGCCCGCTGTCGGCCTCGGCACCCACGGCATCGCGGAGGGGGCCATCGAGTCGGCGTTGCGCGCCGGGTACCGGCTGATCGACACCGCGGTGAGCTACGGGAACGAAGAGCAGGTGGGGGCCGAGCTCCGCGCCTCGGGCATCGAGCGCGAGCGCGTGCAGATCGTCACGAAGCTCGCCGGACGCGACCACGGCTTCCGCGAGACCTTCGCCGCCTGCCGCGCGTCGCTGCGGCGCCTCGGCCTGACGTATCTCGATCTGTACCTGATCCACTGGCCCAACCCGCACCTCGATCGCTACGTCGACAGCTGGCGGGCGATGATCGAGTTGCGCGAGCTGGGACTGGTCCGCGCGATCGGGGTCTCGAACTTCACCGAACGCCATCTGACGCGGCTGGTGTCCGAGACCGGGGAGGCGCCCGCCGTCAATCAGATCGAGCTGCATCCGGCCTGGCGCCAGGACGGACTGCGGTCCGTGCATGCCGGGCTCGGCATCGCCACGATGGCCTGGAGCCCGCTCGGCCGCCTGGCGACGGAGGTGCCGCCGGCCGTCGCGCGGATCGCCGGGGAGCGCGGCTGGTCGCCCCAGCAGGTGGTGCTCGGCTGGCACGCCGGGATCGGATCCGTGCCGGTCCCGCGGTCCTCGCATCCAGCGCGCCAGGCCGAGAACCTGACCGTGCACGACACGCTCACCGCCCACGAGCTCGCGGCCATCGCCGACCTTCCACAGGAGCGGCTCTGGGACGCCGACCCCGAGTCGTTCCGGGACTGGTGAACCCCGCCCGTAGGCTCGAACGGTGCCTCAGTCCGACCGCCGCCGCGCCGTCTTCCTCGATGTCGACGGCACGCTGATCGATCGCGAGGAACGGCTCGCGGCATCCAGCGTCGATGCCGTGCGACAGGCCCGCGCGGCCGGGCACCTGGTCTTCGTCTGCACGGGCCGCGCCCCCGCCGAGATCTCGGCGGCCGTGCGCGACATCGGATTCGACGGCATCATCTCCGCGGGCGGCGCCTTCATCGAGCACGACGGGCGCCTCGTCGCCGGAAGCACGATGTCGCCCGGGCAACTCGCCGAGATCATCGGGTTCTTAGAGCGGGAGCGGATCGAGTACATCCTGCAGGGGTTCCAGGCCGTCTACCCGAGCACCGGGCTCGTCGAGCGCCTGCGCGAGCTGCTCGGTGAGCTGGATGTGGGGGACTGGGCGGTGCGCTCGGGCGAGACGCGGCCCGACCCCGAGGCGATCGAGCCGATCGGCAAGACGACGTTCTTCGGCGAGGACCCGACCACCTTCGCCACCGTCCGCGAGGGCCTGGGCAGTCGGTTCCACGTGCTCACCGGCACGATGCCCTACCTGGGCGAGGCCGGCGGCGAGGTCTCGCTGCCCGGCATGAACAAGGGGTCGGCGATCGTCACCCTCGCGTCGCGGATCGGCGTCCCGCTGGTCGACGTGATCGCGATCGGCGACAGCGCCAACGATGTCGAGATGCTCGAGGTCGCGGGGGTGGGCATCGCGATGGGCAACGCCGACGGCGACATCAAGGCCCGTGCCGACGAGGTGACCGCGTCGGTCACCGCCGACGGGGTGTGGAAGGCGTTCCGGCGCCACGGTCTCGCCGGCTAGGGCGGTGCCGGGGCGACAGGTCAGACCGCGACGGCTCCGACGAGGGCCACAGCATCGGCCCAGGTGCGCACCCGGGCGCGGATCTCGCCGGCCACGCCGACGACAGTCCAGGGCAGTGCTTCGTTCGGCGTGCTCAGCAACGTGGCGACCTGCTTGGCCGCGCCGTCGACGTACCGCGAGATCGACCAGCTGGCCACAGCATCCCGCACGATGAGAACCCGTTCCCCCGCCTCGGTGGCGATCTTGCGCGCCTCCTTGACGTACATGTCGACGGGGCTCAGGCTCACACCTCCATGCTACGCGCAGTTTTTCGCACCCGACGCAAGGTTTGACGCGTCTGGCGGTGCCGGAATGGCGGAAACCGCTGCATCGCGCCCGATGCGCCGCGGCTGCTCTGCGGACACGGTTGGATTCATGCCATGAGCCAGCGACGGAGAGACTCATGACCCGGTTCGTGGGAGTGCGCGACATGGTGCGCTGGACGAACGCCACCGGACCGCACGCGGTCATCGCGGGCATGATCCCGTACCTCGAGGAGGACTTCCGGCGCTGGGAGCGCTTCGAGAAGTCGCCGCGGCTGGCCAGCCACACCCCCTACGGCGTCATCGAGCTGATGCCGACCAGCGACTACGAGCGGTACGCGTTCAAGTACGTCAACGGCCACCCCTCGAACCCGGCGCGCGGGTTCCAGACGGTGACGGCGTTCGGCATGCTCGCCGACGTGCACAACGGCTACCCGATCCTGGTGTCGGAGATGACGCTGCTGACGGCGTTGCGGACAGCCGCCACCTCGGCGATGGTCGCGAAGGCGCTCGCGCGCGCCGATTCGACGGTCATGGGCATGATCGGTGCAGGCAGCCAGGCCGAGTTCCAGGCGCTCGGCATGCGCGCCGCGCTCGGCATCGACACGCTGCGGGTGTGGGACACCGACCCGGCCGCCATGCAGAAGTTCGTGCGCAACCTCGAACCCCACGGATTCCGCATCACTGTCGCGACGAGCGCCCATGATGCCGTCCGCGGCACCGACATCGTGACCACCTGCACCGCCGACAAGGCCCTCGCCACGGTGCTCACCGACGACATGGTCGAGCCGGGCATGCACCTCAATGCGATCGGGGGCGATTGCCCCGGCAAGACCGAACTCGACCCGGCTATCCTCGATCGAGCGACGGTGTTCGTCGAGTACCCGCCGCAGACCCGGATCGAAGGCGAGGTGCAGCAGATGGCACCCGACTTCCCGGTCACCGAGTTCTGGCAGGTCCTCAGCGCTGAGGCTCCCGGCAGGACCTCGGCCGACCAGATCACCCTGTTCGACTCGGTGGGTTTCGCCATCGAGGATTTCACGGCCCTGCGTTACCTCGCAGACCGTGTCGCCGGAACGGACTACGAGACCCAGATCGATCTGGTCGCGGAGCCCGAAGACCCGAAGGACCTGTTCGGCATGATCGACGTCCTCTCGCCGGTGAGCTGATGAGAATGGAGAACCCATGGCCACCCTCAGCGTCCTTGACCTGTTCACTGTCGGAGTCGGACCCTCGTCGTCGCACACCGTCGGCCCGATGCGCGCCGCGAAGGAGTTCGTCGACGCGCTGACCCCCGACGAGCTCGAGCGTCTCGCGGGGCTGCGGGTCGAGCTGCTCGGGTCGCTCGGATCGACCGGCGCCGGCCACGGCACCGATCGCGCGGTGCTGGCCGGGCTCGCGGGCAGCGAGCCCGAGACCGTCGATCCGGATCACGTGGTCGACCACGCCGCGCAGGTGGCGGTCACGCGGCGGCTCACGCTCGCATCCGGCACCGAGATCGACTTCGACCCGGCCGTCGACATGGTGCTCGACGGCGCACGGGTGCTGCCGTGGCACCCCAACGGCATGATCTTCCAGGCCCTGGATGCCGCGAGCGGCGTCCTGCGGGTCGAGACCTATTTCTCTGTCGGCGGCGGCTTCATCGTCCACGACGGCGATGCGCCGCCACCCGACCTCGACATCCCCTACCCGTTCGCCTCGGGGGAGGAACTGCTGGCCCTGTGCGAGAGAACCGGGATGAGCATCGCGGAACTGGTGACGCAGAACGAGCTGGCGGCGCATCCGGACCGCGATCTGCGCGCCGGCGTGCTCGCCATCTGGCGCGCGATGCAGGACTGCGTCGACCGCGGCTGCTCGCGTGAGGAGTACCTGCTGCCCGGTGCACTCAAGGTGCGCCGCCGCGCCCCGCAGCTGCTGAAGGACCTGCAGGCCGTGGATGCCGCCGAGTCGGAATGGGTGACCCTGTTCGCGCTCGCGGTGAACGAAGAGAACGCCACCGGCGGACGCGTCGTCACGGCGCCGACGAACGGGGCGGCAGGCATCGTCCCGGCGGTGCTGCACGCCTACCACCGCTTCACGAAGGACGCCTCGGACGACGGCGTCGTGGAGTTCCTCATCACCGCGGCGGCGATCGGCATGCTGCTGAAGCGCAACGCGTCGATCTCGGGTGCCGAGGTGGGGTGCCAGGGCGAGGTCGGGTCGGCCTGTGCGATGGCGGCCGCCGGGCTGACCGCGGTCTGGGGCGGCACGCCCGCTCAGATCGAGAACGCCGCAGAGATCGGTATCGAGCACCACCTCGGACTCACCTGCGATCCGATCGGGGGGCTCGTGCAGATCCCGTGCATCGAGCGCAACGCGATCGCGGCGAACACCGCCATCAACGCCGCCCGCATCGCGCTTCGCGGTGACGGCACGCATCACGTCAGCTTCGACGCCGCGGTGAAGACCATGCGCGACACCGGGGCCGACATGCTCACCAAGTACAAGGAGACCTCGCTCGGCGG
>DATMFW010000002.1:0-33543 GCA_035556655.1 Pseudolysinimonas sp. | reverse complement strand
CCGGAACGCGATGTTCACGTGCACCGGCCCCGTGATCGAGGTGACGATGTCGGCGGCGAGTTGCACCGCATCCGCCGCGTCGTCGCTGCCGTCGACCTCGATCAGCCGCGCCGCGCCGCCGAAGATGCCGGGTTGCACGGTGGCCTGGTTCGCTCCGACGCCGATGAGCTCGGGGGGCCGGTCGGCGGTGAGCAGCACGAGAGGCACGCCCGAGTGGGCGGCCTCGAGCACGGCGGGGTGCAGCTCGGCCACCGCGGTGCCGGAGGTGGTGATCACGGCGACGGGGGCATCCGTCTCGGCGGCGAGCCCGATCGCGAGGAAGCCGGCGCTGCGCTCGTCGATGCGCACCCGCAGCCGGACGCGGCCGGCGCGCTCATAGGCGGCCGCCGCGAGCGCGAGGGCCTGCGATCGAGAGCCGGGGCAGAGCACGATGTCGCGGACGCCGTGCGCGATCAGTTCACCGAGCAGAGCCGTGGCGAACGGCCCGGCGCTCACTCCTTCGGCTTGTCGTCGTCGATCTCGCGCAGGCGCTGCTCGAGGTCGCGGATGCGTTCCTCGTGCGCCTGATCGCGGGTGAGCTTGCGCAGGAACTCGGGGTCGTCGTCGGGGGCACGCATCCCGTGGCGCGACGATCCGCCGCGGGGGTTCAGCCTGACCCGCCCGAGCAGAAACCACATGAGCGGCCCGACCAGCAGGATCATCGCGATGATCACCCAGAGCACCTTGGGCAGGGACTTCACGCGGGCGCGGTCGATGAGAGCGATGTCGATGATGGTGAAGATCGAGAATCCGACAGCGAGCAGGATCCCGAAGTACGGCAGGAGGGCCCTCATGGCCCCGATTCTAGCCGTCGGCGCCGGACGTAGACTCGAACCGATGCGCCCCTGGATCGCCTACACCCTGGTCCGCCTCGGCCTGTTCGCCGTCGCGTTCGCCGTGCTGTACCTGGTCGGCCTGCCCTGGTGGGCCGCCGCCCTGCTGGCCGCGGCGATCGGGTTCTGCCTGGCGTACATCTTCTTCCGCGGTCTGCGGGAGCGGGTCGCGGCCGAACTGGCGGCTTCGCGGGCGGCGACGCCGGCGGGCACCGACGAGGACGCCGAGGACGCGGCGGACTGACCCGGGCTAGATCCAGAGGATCCCGCCGAAGGCGAGCACGAGGCCCATACCGACGCCGAATCCGAACGCGGTGAGCAGCGTGAGCTGCATCGCCAGCACGTACTCGCGTGCGGTCTTCGCGGTGGCCACGATGAGCATCGCCGGAAGGGCCGCGAGCGCGGTGAAGAACACCCACACCGTGTAGTCGTAGAACACGATGAAGAACCCGAGGGCGATGAACGGCAGCACCATCAGCACCATGTAGAGGATCCGCGTGCCGAGCGGCCCCATCAGCACGGCGAGCGTGCGCTTGCCGGAGGCGGCGTCGCGTTCGCGGTCGCGCAGGTTGTTGACCACCAGCACGGCGGCGGCGAGGGCTCCGAGCGCGGCCCCGCCGACCCAGGCCTCGATGTTGACGGTGCCGACCTGGGTGAACATGGTGCCGGCGACGGGGACGGCGCCGAAGAACAGGAACACCACGAGCTCCCCGAACCCGAGGTAACCGTAGGGCTTGGGTCCGCCGGTGTAGAACCACGCGGCGGCGAGCGCCAGCACGCCGCCGGCGAAGAGCCACCACTGCTGGCTGAGCACGATGAGGGTCGCGCCGGCCGCGGCGGCGAGCGCGAAGAACACCAGGGCGACGATGAGGACGTGGCGCGGCTTGGCCCGGCCCGAGCCGACGAGCCGCTGCGGCCCGACCCGGTTGCGGTCGGTGCCGCGCACCCCGTCCGAGTAGTCGTTGGCGTAGTTCACGCCGATCTGCAGGGCGAGCGCGACGGCGAGCGCCAGCAGGGCGCGGACCCAGTGGTCGTACCAGTTCTCGGTGAGCAGGGATGCGGCGCCGGTTCCCAGCGCGACGGGCGCCACGGCGAGCGCGAGGGTCTGCGGCCGTGCCCCCGAGATCCAGGTGCCGAGGGTCGCCGGCTTGACCTGCTCGGTGGGGCGCCCCCCGGGGCGTCCGCTCTTGCCGCGCGGCTTCGATGCCGCGGCGGCCTTGCGCTTCGCCTGGTTGCGCTCGATGAGCCGGGGGTCGATCCTCTGCTGCTTCGCCACGCAGCGATCCTATTCGGCGGCGAGGCGGCTGAGCGCGAGCCGGTCGACCTTGCCGCTGGGCAACAGCGGCAAGGAGTCCAGCCGGATGACGCGGCCGGGTCGCGCAGGCGCCCCCAGCCGGTCGCCCACGGCCTCGATCGCCGCCGGGGCGTCTCCGGTTCCGGTGGTGAACGCGACGGGGATCTGCCCCCAGCGCGCGTCGTCCGCGGCGACGACCACCGCATCCTCGAAGCCGGGCTGGTCGTGCAGCACGCGTTCGACGGCGGCGGGGGAGACCTTGACGCCGCCGGAGATGAGCACGTCGTCGAGCCGGCCGGTGACCCGCAGCAGTTCGCCGTCCCACTCGCCGGCGTCGCCGGTGGCGAACCAGCGCAAGCCGTCGAGGTCGCGGAAGCGCCGCGCGGTCAGCTCGGCATCGTCGAGATAGCCGATGGCGAGGGTGGGTCCGTGCAGCCACACCTCTCCGTCGACGATGCGCACGGTGGTCTGCCCGATCGGGGAGCCGTCGTAGACGCAGCCGCCGCTGGTCTCGCTGGAGCCGTAGCTGCGCACGATGCGCACCCCGGCATCCGAGGCGCGCTTCCGCAGCGCCGGGGGCGCGGCCTGGCCGCCGATCAGCACGGCGCGGAAGCCGCGCAGCGCCTCGACGGCGGCGGGGTCCTCGAGCAGGGTGGCCAGTTGCGCCGGAACCAGCGCGGTGTAGCGCTCGGGGATGCTGAGCCGGGCGGCCGCCTCGACGAACCCGGCGGCGGTGAAATGGTCGCCCGCGACCGGGACCGGGTCGATGCCGGCCGAGATCGACCGCGCGAGCACGTTGAGCCCGGCGATGTAGTGGGTGGGCAGCGCCAGCACCCATTGTCCCGGGCCGCCGAGCGCCGACTCGCTCGCCGCCGCACCCGCGAGCAGAGCATCCGCAGCGAGCATGACGCGCTTGGGTCGTCCGGTCGATCCGCTGGTCTCGACGACGAGCGCGACCCGTTGTTCGACGCGCTCCGGGGGCCGTGCGCGGGGGTCCGCCGAGACGAACAGTGCCGGGCCTCCGGCGAGCGCGTCCCGCAGCGCCGCGAGCATGTCCGTCCCGGGTCCGCCGACCCGCACCGTGCGCGTCACCCTGACCCTCCGATCGCGGACGCGATTGGCGACCGCGGACCCCGCGACCAGGTCAATCGCGTCCACGATCGAGAGCGCATCAGAACTGCCAGGGGTACGGGGCCCAGTCGGGGTCGCGTTTGCCGAGGAAGGCGTCGCGGCCCTCGGCGGCCTCGTCGGTGCCGTAGGCGAGGCGGGTGGCTTCGCCGGCGAACACCTGCTGGCCGACGAGCCCGTCGTCGACGGCGTTCATCGCGAACTTCAGCATGCGGATCGCGGTCGGGCTCTTGCCGAGGATCGTGCGCCCCCAGGCGATCGCCGTCGTCTCGAGTTCGGCGTGCGGGACGACGGCGTTGACCGCGCCCATCTCGAGAGCGCGCTGCGCGTCGTACTCCTGGGCGAGGAAGAACACCTCGCGCGCGAACTTCTGGCCCACCTGGCGGGCGAAGTAGGCGCTGCCGTAGCCGGCGTCGAACGAGCCGACGTCGGCGTCGGTCTGCTTGAACCGCCCGTGCTCGGCGGATGCGATGGTGAGATCGCAGACCACGTGCAGCGAGTGCCCCCCGCCTGCCGCCCACCCGGGGACGACGGCGATGACCACTTTGGGCATGAAGCGGATGAGGCGCTGGACCTCGAGGATGTGCAGGCGCCCATTCGCCGATCGAGTAGCCGGCGGCGTATCGAGATCCGCGTACCGGTACCCGTCCTTCCCCCGCACCCGCTGATCCCCGCCGGAGCAGAACGCCCAGCCGCCGTCCTTCGGCGAGGGCCCGTTGCCGGTGAGCAGCACGACGCCGATCGTGGCGTCCTGCCGTGCGTGATCGAGCGCGGCGGCCAGTTCGTCGACGGTGTGCGGCCGGAAGGCGTTGCGCACCTCGGGCCGGTCGAACGCGACCCGGGCGATGCCGCCGTCGACGTGATGGTGGTAGGTGATGTCGGTGAGCCCGTCGAATCCGGGCACCACGGCCCAGGCGGATGCGTCGAACAGCTCGGAGGTCATGCCCCCAGTCTGCCGATCCAGCCGAGGCCGTGCACGAGCAGGAGCGGGTTGGCGATCACCCCGAGCAGCACGCCGATGGCCGCCCACCCGCGGCCGAGGCGCCCGATGAGTGCACCGAGACCGAGCAGCACGGCGGCGGCCGAGACCCCGGTGGTGGCCCAGGCGACCCAGGTCGCGAGCTCGAACAGGCCGCTGGTGGCGAGCACGATGCCGCTGATGAGACCGGCGGCGGTGAGCAGTCCGAGCACGGCGGCCAGCACTCCCGGCCAGCGCGGCGCGGGCACCGCCGTCACTGCGGGTTGACGACCGTGTCGAGCCAGCTGATCACGTAGACGTTGCCGATCAGGGCGAACACGATGCCGAAGAACCCGAGCACCCGCCCGATGCCGGCGATCAGGGCGACGAGGCCGAAGAATCCGGCGAGCGCGCTGAACGCCAGCGCGACGTAATAGAACGTCGGCTGCTCGAACGCGGCCCCCAGAATGAAGAGCGTCGGAATCGAGGCCATCCCCAGCCAGAACGCGATGAGTCCGGCCCAGCGTTGCTTCTTCGCCCCCGGCACCCCGCGCGTGTCGGACCGGAAGTACTGCCCGAGCGTCGGCGCCTGGTGCATGGTCTCGACGCGGACCTGCGGCGTGATGGTGCGCGGCTGGTAGGCACGGGGGTCAGCGGGGCGCTGGTTCTGGCCCTGCTGCGGCAGGTAGCTCACGCGCCCAGGGTAGCGCGGCTGTCACACTGAGACCATGGCGCCGACGCTCGCGGAACTCCTGGACGGCGCCCGCCTGGTCGCTCTGCCGCTGGCGACGAGGTTCCGCGGCATCGACACCCGCGAGGCGATGCTGCTGCGCGGCCCGGAGGGCTGGAGCGAGTTCTCGCCGTTCCCCGAATACCCGGATGCGGAGGCCGCGACCTGGCTGGCCGGCGCCATCTCCTACGGCTGGCACCCGGCTCCGCCCGCGCTGCGGGAGAGCATCCCCGTCAATGCGACGCTGCCGGCCGTCGGGCCCGAGCGGGTCGACGAGGTGCTCGCGAGGTTCCCCGGCGCGCGCACCGTCAAGGTGAAGGTCGCCGAGCGCGGGCAGAGGCTGGCGGATGATGTGGCCCGGGTGCGCGCGACGCGGGCGTTCCTGGGGGCGGAGGGACGCATCCGGATCGATGCGAACGGCGCCTGGAACGTCGACGAGGCCGAACGGGCCGCGCATGAGCTCGCCCCCTTCGACCTGGAGTACCTCGAACAGCCCTGTGCGACGGTGCCCGAACTCGCCGAACTGCGAGCGCGGCTGCACGACTGGGACCTGCCGGTCGCGGCCGACGAGAGCGTGCGGAAGGCGTCCGATCCGCTCGAGGTGGCTCGGGCGGGGGCCGCCGATCTGCTGGTGCTGAAGGCGCAGCCGCTCGGCGGGGTCGCCGCGGCGCTGCGGATCGCGAACGAGGCCGGGCTGCCCGTCGTGGTCTCGAGTGCTCTCGACACGTCGGTGGGTCTCGCGATGGGTGCCGCGCTCGCGGCGGCGCTGCCCGAACTCGACTTCGACTGCGGGCTCGGCACGGCGGCGCTGCTCGCCGCCGACGTCACCTCAGAGCCCTTGCTGCCCCGCGACGGCGCCATCCGGGTCGGCAGGGTGGAGCCCGACGAGGATCTGCTCGAGCGCTACGCCGCACCGCCGGAGCGCGCCGCGTGGTGGCGGGAGCGCCTGACCCGGAGCTTCGGCTACTTGAGCCCCGAGTAGGCGTGCCAGCCGCTGAAGAACAGGTTCACCACGGTGAAGTTGAACAGCACAGCGGCGAACCCCACGATGGCCAGCCACGCCGACGGGTTGCCGCGCCAGCCGCGGGTCGCCCGCGCGTGGATGTACCCGGCGAACACCACCCAGACGATGAACGTCCAGACCTCTTTGGTGTCCCAGCCCCAGTAGCGGCCCCACGCGCGCTCGGCCCAGATCGCTCCGGCGATGAGGGTGAAGGTCCAGAGCGCGAACCCGACGATGATGACGCGGTTGGCGATCGCCTCCAGCTTGTCGGATGCCGGGAACGACCGCAGGAACCGCAGCTTCTGCAGCCCCCCGGCTTCGCGCCTGGACTGCAGCAGTTGCGCGATCGACAGACCCCCGCCGACGGCGAAGAACCCGGTCGCCAGCGTGGCGACGAAGACGTGGATGACGAGCCACGCCGACTGCAGGGCCGGCGGCAGCGGGGTGATCGGCACATAGAAGTTGACGGCCGAGAGCCCGAGCAGCAACACCACGAGGCCCAGGATGAACGAGCCGAGGAAGCGCACGTCGCGCCAGAGCTGCACGGCGAGGAACACCGCGATGGTCAGCGCGGTGCCCATGCAGGCGAACTCGAACATGTTCGACCACGGCACGTGTCCCGCGGCGATGCCGCGCAGCACGATCGAGGCGACGTGGATGATCCAGCCGAGGATCGTCAGCGCGAACGCGACCCGCTGGAACCGGCTCGCGCCGGCCGTGCCCTCGCCGGCCTGCGCGTCGGCGGTGCGCTTGCCGAGGTCGAGCACGAAGGCGATGAAGGCGAGCGCGTACACGGCGATGGCCGAGTAGATCGCGACCAGCGAGTAGGCGGCGAGGGTCTCGGTCACCCGTCCATCTTCTCATCGAGTGCGTCGCGGTGTTTCTGCGCGAACTCGGCGACGGCCTCGGCGAGCGTCGGATCCTCACCGCGCGCGAGTCCGGCGTACTCGATGCGGTCACCGACGACCTTCACCCAGACCCGGCGGCGCGGGATGAAGAGGCTGAGCAGCAGCCCGCCGAGGATCAGCACGGCGAACACCAGCGCCCACACCGGGGTCGCGTCGTGGTGGATGTCGACGCTGATGTACCGGCGCAGTCCCTCGTACTCGATGGTGCCGAGCTCCTCGGGCAGCTCGACCACGTCGCCCTCGCGCAGCTCGAGGGCGGGGGCGCCGGCATCGCCGCCGGCGATCTGGGTCAGGTCGGTGGGGTCGAGCGCGTAGGCGTTCACGCCGATGCCCTCGTCGAGGCCGAGGTCTCCGGTATAGGCGAACAGGGTGAGCAGCGACTCGCCGTGGTCGACCGGTGAGAACGAGCGGAAGGTGCCGTCGGTGAGCTGCACGGGGTCGGGGTAGAAGAAGCCGGAGAATCCCACCTGGTCGGCCAGCCCGTCGGGGACCTTCACCACGCCGCGGCTCCACAGGTTCGCATCCAATTGCAGGAACGGGACGGGTCCGCTGAACACCGCCGTGCCGTCGGGGTCGCGCACGGTGATCACCGGGGCGTAGCCGTTGCCGAGCAGATAGACATCGGTGCCGCCGATCGGCACCGGGGCGTTGACCTTCAGGTCGACGGGCTCCCAGTCACCCCCGGACAGCCGGGTGCTCAGCGAGGCGGTGAAGTCCTCGGGGTGCCAGACCCCCGAGGTCACATCGAACGCGTAGTCGGCGTCGAAGTCGTCGAGCCGCAGCGAGAACGGCTCGAGCGCCGACTCCTGGAAGAACCGGCCCCCGCTGAACGAGTCGTAGCTCGCCCGCACGTTGGTGAACGGCTCGCCCTGCACGAGGACGCGCTGCCCGGTGTAGCCGAAGCCGCCGCCGACGCCGACGGTGAGCAGCATCCCGACCAGCGCGGCGTGGAAGACCAGGTTGCCGGTCTCGCGCAGGTAGCCGCGCTCGGCGCTCACACTCGCCGAGCCGGTCGAGGCTTCGCCGTAGGTCTCGACACGGTAGCCCTGGGAACGCAGCAGGGTGCGCGCGGTGGCGACCACTGCATCCGCCGATGCCGTCGTCGGGAGGGAGGTGAACCCGACGAGCTTCTGCAGCCGGGCCGGGGTCTTCGGCGGACGGGCGCGCAGGGCGTCGAAGTGGTGCTTGGTGCGCGGGATGATGCAGCCGACGAGCGAGATGAAGAGCAGCAGGTAGATGGCCGAGAACCACGGGGTGCCGAACGTGGAGAACAGGCCGAACGAGTCCAGCACGTCGTACAGCTCGGGATCGGTCTGCTGGAACTGCAGCACCCCGTTCGGGTCGGAGGTGGTCTGCGGCACGAGGGATCCGGGGATCGCGGCCAGCGCGAGCAGCAGCAGCAGGAACAGCGCCGTGCGCATGCTCGTCAGTTGCCGCCAGAAGAAGCGCAGATATCCCAGCGGGCCGAGCCGCGGCTGGGCCACACCGGGCGCGTCGGCGTTGTCGACGTGATCGGCCGGGCGATCAGAGCGCGATGCTGAAGTCACTGATCACCGCCCCGATGCTCGACATGAGCCAGGTCCAGGCTCCGCTGACCATGAGCACACCGATGACGACGAGCAGCACACCGCCGGCGATGTTCACGGCCCGGATGTGGCGCTTGACCCACGCGATCGAGCCCCCGACCCAGCCGAACCCGAGCGCGACCAGCAGGAACGGCAGCCCGAGCCCCACGCAGTAGAACAGCCCGATGAGCAGCGCGCGGCCGGGATCGCCGCCGTCGATCGCGAGGAAGCTCACGGCGGCGAGGGTCGGCCCGACGCACGGGGTCCAGCCGATCGCGAACACGACGCCGAGCAGCGGGGCCCCGAGCAGCCCGGTGCGCGGCTGCCAGGCCGGCTTGAGGGTGCGCTGCAGAACCGTCACCTGCCCGATGAACACCAGCCCGAGCACGATGATCACGACTCCGCCGATGCGCAGCAGCAGGTCGCGATACTGCACGAAGAACACCCCGACGGTTCCCGCGAGCAGGAACAGCAGCAGGAAGACGACGCTGAACCCGGCGATGAAGAGCGCGGCGCCGGCCACCATGCGGCTGCGCCGGCGTTCGGCGCCGCTCGCCACCCCGCTGACGTACCCGAGGTAGCCCGGCACCAGCGGCAGGACGCACGGCGACAGGAAGCTCAGCAGCCCGGCCGCCAGCGCGATCGGCAGCGCGAGCCAGAGTCCGCCGCTGACGAGGACCTCGCCGGGGCTCATTCTTCGGCCAGCAACTCGTCGATCATCGACGCGACGACATCGACCCGCGGGTCGATGGCACTGGTGAACCGTGCGGCGACGCGGCCCTCACGGTCGAGCAGGAAGGTCGTCGGGGTGGTGCTCGGGGGCGCCGGGCGGGCGAACGCGAGCGTGACCGCCGCATCCGAGACATCCAGGATCGAGTCGTACTCGACCTCGTACTTCTTCTCGAAGCTGAGCGCCTGCGCCGCGTCGTCGCGGATGTTGACCCCGAGGAAGGCGACCCCCTGGCCGGCGTACTCATCGAACAGGCCGTTGAGGTCGTCGGCCTCGGTGCGGCAGGGTCCGCACGAGGCGTACCAGAAGTTCACCAGCAGGATCTGCCCGGCGAAGTCCCCGCTCGACACCCGGTCGCCGCCCGCGGTCGCGCCCTCGAACTCGATCGGTTCGCCGCGGTTCGCCGCCGCGTAGAACTGCGTGGTGCCGTCGCCGGAGGTGTAGTCGCCGTCGCCGGAACCGTTGTAGTCCTCGGCGACCCCTCCCCCGCTCGTGCAACCGGCCAGCGCCAGGGCGAGCGCCATCGCGACCACGATCGTCTTCACACCGCTCCCAGGTCGATCGACTCGGCCAGCAGGTCTCGCGCCGGCTCCTGGTAGTCCACCTCGACGAACCCGGCGCCCTCCCTGCGCACCGTCGTGATGCTCGACAGCGAGCAGCGCCGGCGGCGGGGGTCGGTGGCGAGCGGCTTGCCCTGCACGGTGCGCGCGACCATCCAGATCGGCAGCTGGTGGCTGACGATCACCGCCTCGCCCCCGGCGGTCGTCTCCTGGATGTCGGTGAGCGCCGCCATCATCCGGTCGCGGATCGAGGTGAACGGCTCGCCCCACGACGGAAGCGCGGGGTTGACGAGGTGACGCAGCTTCCACGGCCGGCGCCGGAGCTCGCGGCGGATGTTGTACCCCTCGAAAACGTTGGGCGGTTCGATGAGCCGGTCGTCGTTCTCGATGCGCACGCCGAACAACGGCGACCACGGGGTCGCGCTCTCTTGTGTGCGCTGCAAGGGACTGGCCACGAGCCGGGTGATCGGCCGGCCGTCCATCGACTGCGCGGCGGCCAGCGCCATGGCGTGCCCGCGCTCGCTCAGGTGGAAGCCCTCGATGCGTCCGTAGAGCACGCCGGTGGGGTTGTGCACCTCGCCGTGGCGCACGAGGTGGATGAGGTCGGCGGGCACCCCAGAAGTCTACGTTCCGCTCCAAATCACGGATCCACCGGGCCCCCGCCGCCGAAGTGTGCGGCTGGGAGGCCTTCGGGAGCGATGACTCCGTGATTTGGAGCGCCGGTAGGATCGGGGACCGTGACCGACCGCACCCTCGTCAAGAACCTCGCCGCCGCATCCGACGGTCCCGTGACCGTCTCGGGCTGGGTCGACACGGTGCGGGATCAGAAGAAGGTGCAGTTCGTCGTGCTGCGCGACGAGTCCGGTGCCGTGCAGCTCGTGCACCCGCGCACCGACGTCGAGGAGGGTTCCGCCCCCGACGAGCTCGCCGGGCAGATCTCGGCCCTGAGCGCCGGCACCTTCCTCAGCGTCACCGGCGAGCTGAAGCACGACGAGCGGGTCAAGCTCGGCGGCCTCGAGGTCAAGATCGACGCGGTCGACGTCGCGGCGCCGGCCCTCGACTCGCCGATCGCCGACGACTCCTCGATCGACAAGCGCCTCGACTGGCGCTTCCTCGATCTGCGCCGCCCCGAACAGAACCTGATCTTCCGGGTGCAGACCACGTTCCTGCACGCGCTTCGCACCTGGTGGGTCGAGAACGACTTCGTCGAGATCCACACGCCGAAGCTGATGGCGAGCGCATCCGAGTCCCGCGCCGAGCTGTTCGAGGTCGACTACTTCGAGGGCAAGGCGTACCTGGCGCAGAGCCCCCAGTTCTTCAAGCAGATGGCCCAGCCCGCCGGATTCGGCAAGGTCTTCGAGGTCGCCCCCGCCTTCCGCGCCGACCCGTCTTTCACCTCGCGCCACGCGACCGAGTTCATCTCGGTCGACGCCGAGGTCTCGTGGATCGATTCGCACGAGGACGTCATGGCGATGCACGAGGCTCTGATCGTCGCCGGGCTCACCGCCGTGAAGGACAAGCACGGCGACGAGATCAAGGCCCTGTTCGACGTCGAGGTGACCGTTCCCTCGGTGCCGTTCCCGCGCATCCCGCTCGCCGAGGCGAAAGAGATCGTGGCCAAGCGCGGCTACGAGGTGCCGCGACACGACGACGACATGGACCCGGAGGGCGAGCGCCAGATCGCGGCGTACGTGAAAGAGGAGTTCGGGCACGAGTTCGTGTTCCTCACCGACTACGCCAGCAGCATCCGGCCGTTCTACCACCGCCGTCACGCCGACGACCCGGGCCTGACCAACAGCTACGACCTGATCTTCAACGGCGTCGAGATCTCGACGGGTGCCCAGCGCGAGCACCGTGTCGAGGTGCTCGAGGTGCAGGCGCGCGAGAAGGGCCTGGACCCGGAGGAGCTCGGGTTCTACCTGGACTTCTTCCGGTACGGGGTCCCCCCGCACGGCGGGTTCGGCATGGGCCTGTCGCGGGTGATCATGCTGCTGCTGCACCAGCCCTCGATCCGCGAGGTGACCTACCTGTTCCGCGGGCCCAACCGCCTGACGCCGTAGCGGCCTGGTCCCATGAACGCGGACACCGACCCGCACCCCGAGAGCCGGGCCGCCCAGGCCCTCGGCTGGATCGACGACGCCACCCGGGCCATCAGCCCGCCGATCCATGTCTCGAGCACGTTTCTGCGCGACGCCGACAACGGATACAGCTCGGGCCGGGTGTACATGCGCGATCAGAACCCGGCGTTCGACCAGGCCGAGGCGCTGCTCACGTCCCTGGAGGGCGGGCACGAGACCCTGCTGTTCGCGAGCGGTATGGCCGCGGCGACGGCCGTGTTCCAGGCCCTACAGCCGGGCGATCACGTGCTCGCGCCGAAGGTCATGTACTGGAGCCTGCGCAACTGGCTGCACGGCTTCGCCACCTCGTGGGGGCTCGAGGTCGAGCTCATCGACATGACGGATGCGGCGGCCGTCCGCGCCGCGATCCGGCCGACCACGAAGCTGGTCTGGGCCGAGACCCCGGCGAACCCGCTCTGGAGCATCACCGACATCGCCGCGACGGCCGAGATCGCCCACGCCGCGGGGGCGCTGCTGGCCGTCGACTCGACGACGGCGACCCCGGTGCTCTCGCAGCCCCTCGCCCTCGGCGCCGACATCGTCATGCATTCGGCGACGAAGTACCTCAACGGGCACTCGGATCTCACCGCAGGCACCCTGACCGTCGGCTCGGACAGCGAGCAGTGGCAGCGGGTGCGGGCGGTCCGGGCGCAGATCGGCGGCACCCTGGGATCGCTGGAGTCCTGGCTGCTGCTGCGCGGCATGCGCACCGTGTACCTGCGGGTGCGCGCGGCGAGCGCGTCCGCGCAGCGCATCGCCGAGCACTTCGCGGGGCACCGCCACCTCTCCGCGGTGCTCTATCCCGGGCTTCCCGGCAGTCCCGGCCACGAGATCGCGGCTCGCCAGATGCCGGGCGGCTTCGGCGGCATGCTCTCGATCCGCGTCACCGGCGGTCCGGATGCGGCGGTCGCCGTCGCCGCGCACACCCGGCTCTGGAAGCGCGCGACCTCGCTCGGCGGCGTCGAGAGCCTCATCGAGCATCGCGCCAGCATCGAAGGAGAAGGCACTCCCGTCCCCGCCGACCTGCTGCGGCTCTCGACCGGGATCGAGCACTCCGACGACCTGATCGCCGACCTCGAGCAGGCGCTCGACGCGGCGCACGCCTAGTCCGCCCGCACCTCCAGGTCCTGCCGCACGTCGAACAGGCTCCCCGGCACCGGCGGCAACCCGAGCAGGTCGAGGGCGAGGTTGGCGACCTCGCCATTTCGGATCGGCTGCACGCCCTCGTAGCCGGGGCGGTCCGACCCGGGGTCGCGCCGCGTCACCGGGTTCATCGCGTAGAGGTCGCCGTGCTCGATGCCCGGTCCCCAGACCAGGAACGGGACCGTGTAGTTCTCGGGCCTGCGCACGGTGGTGTGGTGATCACCCCGCCCGCCGTGGTCCGAGGTGAGGATGACCGCGGTGTCGGCGCTCCGGGCCGCCGACGCGTCGATGGCGGCGAGCACGAGCCCGACATCGGCGTCGGCACGGGTG
Organism: Pseudolysinimonas sp.; assembly: GCA_035556655.1. Taxonomy (GTDB): domain Bacteria; phylum Actinomycetota; class Actinomycetes; order Actinomycetales; family Microbacteriaceae; genus JBDSKH01. Next base: position 20,205 of record DATMFW010000002.1, on the reverse strand, counting down.
ACGGCCGCGAGGTAGCGCCGCGACATCCAGCGGTGGTGATGCCCGGCGACATCGGGCTGCGGCAGGTGCAGGAAGGAGAACGTCGGAGCCTCGCCCGCGGCCAGCAGCGCGGCCAGCCGGCTCGCCGACGCGGAACGCACGTAGCGGTCGATCTTGTCGCGGCCGTCGTCGGGGGCGACCGTGTCCGCGGCGCCGTGGGCGGCATCCCACGACCGGTCGAGGAAGTCGAACTTCACCTTGCCCACGAACAGTCCCGTCGTGCCGCCGTTGTCGTGGACGACATCGAAGACGCCCGCCACGTACCGCCCCGCGGTGTCGTGGACGGTGCCGCCGCTGTCGGTGTTGACCGTGACGCCCGTTCCGCCCGCGACGCGATCGACACGCTGCCCCGTCACCATGCCCGTGTGGTTCGGCAGCGTGATCGTCTGCTCGGTGAGGGTGCGGGCGTTCAGCGTGAACGCGCCCTCGAGCATCAGGCGGTGCAGGGCCGGGGCCCCGGCCTCGCCGAGCCGCACGATCGCGTCGGGGCGCAGGCCGTCGATCGAGATCACGATCACGTGCCGGATGACGCCGGACTCCTGCCCGAACCCGAGCAGCGGTTCGGCGGCACCCGGAGCGACGGATCCGGGCGTCCCGCCGAGGCCACCCAGGATGACCAGCGCGGTCACGGCCGCGGCGAGACTCCGTCTGCCGGTCCGGCGCGGAGGTGCCACGTGCGGAGCCTAGCCGCGCAGGATCGGCGCCCCCACGGCATCCGCCAGCTGCTCGACGGCGATCTCGAGCCGCAGGTCGAGACCGACCTCGGTCACCTCGCCATCGGGCCGGATGCGACGCGGCGCCTGCGACACGCTCACCGGGTCGACGAGGTGTGCGTCGAGGGCGAGCAGGCTGGGGATCAGGCCGGCGAGCCCGCGCAGGCCTCCGGTCTGGCCGGGAGAGGCGGAGAGCAGCAGCACGGGCTTGCCGTAGAGACCCGTCGATCCGGCGAGCCAGTCGAGGGCGTTCTTGGTCACTCCCGACGGGGCGTGCACGTACTCGGGCGAGGCGATCACGGCGGCCGCGCAGGATTCGGCGAGCATCCGGAACTCGCGGACGGCGGTCGGCAGCGAGTCGGGGCGATCCAGGCCGGGATCCATCAGGGGCAGCCGCGGCACGAGTTCGGACCCGACGAGGTGGAGCCTCGGCGCCCGCGCCTGCACGGCGGTCAGCAGGGCCCGGTGCAGCGAGTCCTCGCGCAGCGATCCGCAGATCGCGAGAACCGGCAGCCGCTCCATGACCGGAGCCTAGCGCCGCTCGACTTCCAGGCCCAGCCTGTCGCCCAGATCAGAGAGAGAGCCTGCTCGACGCCGTCGCTCATCGCGGGGGTGAAGGGCTCGTCCTGGTAGACGGCATCCACCCGCAGCACGCCCTCGGCGTCCGATCACGGCGAGCTCGCCGTGCTGATGCATGAGGTCGAGCATCTTCGGCACGCCGCGGTTGTTGGTCCAGCCCGACGACGGCCACGGTGCGATCGACTCGTCCGGGATCTCGGCCGAGGTGACCGGCCCGAGATCGTCGATGCGGGCGAGCACCCCCTTCCGGAAGCGCGTGTTCACCTCGAGCCACTCCCGCACGTTCGGGTAGGCGCTGGGGGCGCGCATCAGGGGCAGGAACGCCGGCAGGTCCTCGATCGGCCGCAGCATCCAGTCGTACTCGAACACCGTGCGCTCGGCGACGGCGCGATCCAGCAGCCCCGGCACGTAGCCGTCGCCGAGTCGTGACCAGGCGATGTGGTCGGCGGCCGGAGCGACGACGGCGGTCTGCTCGATGCGGAGCGCGGCGAGCCGGCGGATCATGTCGAGCAGACCGTCGGGGCGCCGGTCGCCGAGCCCGGCCGCACGGACCGCGATGGTGCGTGCCTGCTCGCGGCCGAGGCGCACGGGCATCGGCTACGCGCCGGCCGCCGCGAGCGCCGTACGCAGCCGCTGCTCCTCGACGCGCCAGATGGTGTGCACCCGGTCGTCGATGAGGACGACCGGGATCTCCTCCGCGTAGGCGTCGAGCAGCGCGGGGTCGTCGAGGATCGACTTCTCCTCGAACGCGACACCCGGGTGGTCGGCCAGTACGCCCTCGACGACGGCCCGCGCGTCGTCGCACAGGTGGCATCCTGGCTTGCCGAGGAGGGTCACGGAGGGCACCGCTTTAGACTAGGACGATGCCCGAGGTATCGCAGTCGCCTCCGAGCGAGCGCCCGATCCTCGCCTTCTTCGACGTCGACAACACCCTGATGCGAGGCACGAGCCTGTTCCAGCTGGGGCGGGAGGCGTGGAACAAGAAGGTCATCACCTGGCGCGACATCGCCCCGTTCGCGTGGCACCAGATGCGATTCATCCGCAAGGGCGAGAACCTCGGTCACCTGAAGTCGGCGCGCGAGAAGGCGCTCGAGCTCTCGTACGGCAAGAAGCGTTCCGACATCCTGGAGCTCGCGGAGGGCATCTGGCAGGAGCGCATCCAGCGCCGCCTCTACCCCGGCACCGTCGAACTCACGCAGGAGCACATCAGCAAGGGTCACGAGGTCTGGCTGGTTTCGGCGACCCCGTGGGAGATCGGCGACCTGATCGCGCGGAAGCTGGGCCTGACCGGGGCGATCGGCACCCGCATCCGCCACGAGGACGGCGTGTACACCGGTGAGCTCGACGGCGAGGTCATGCATCACGAGCACAAGGCCGAGGCGGCGAAGGAGCTCGCGGTGCGCACCGGAGCCGACCTCGCCGACAGCTGGGCGTACAGCGACAGCCGCAACGACATCCCGCTGCTCGAGCTCGTCGGCAACCCCGTCGTGGTGAACCCCGACGCGATCCTCGCGCACCACGCCCAGAAGCATCACTGGCCGATCCTGCGCTTCACCCCGAAGAGCATCCGCGAAGCGCAGCGCCGGGTGCGGCGTGAGGCGCGTGCGGTGAGAAAAGAGAAGCGCCGGAGCACGGGGCCCGGCGCTTCCTGAAGCTCGAAGATCTCGACACGCGCTGCGCGCTACTCGATCTGCCCGCTCGCTCCGCGTGCGGTCACTTCTTGTTGCGACGCTGGTGACGCGTCTTGCGAAGCAGCTTGCGGTGCTTCTTCTTCGCCATGCGCTTGCGGCGCTTCTTGATGACGGAACCCATGTTCACCTCATTCGCGACAACTGGAAACGGGACCGCGTGCTCGTCGAACCGCGGAAACCTAACCGGGTGAGTCTACGCGATGCCCTGGTCGGCTTGCGAACGCGGCGGTTCGATGACCGCCGCCATCGCCGACTCGGGGATGCGGTAGGAACGCCCGAACCGCACGGCGGGCAGCTTTCCCGACTCGACCATGCGGTACACGGTCATGTTCGAGACGCGCATCATCTCGGCGACCTCGGCGACGGTGAGGAAACGCACGTCGGACAGATCGCCCATGCGCGCACCCCCGTTCGGCTGTGGTCTGTGTGACTCGTGTGACAGGAGTCGACGCCTCAGGTTACGGGTTGCTTCCGCCGTGAGCAATCCCCTTCACGCGATCGCCGACCCGTTTCTGCGCCCCCTGCAGCTTCTCCTGCGCGGCCTCCAGCGCGACCCGCGCCGAGTGGGCGGTGTCGGCGGCGGCGCGTCCCACGCGATCGCCGACGTCGCTGCCTGCCCAGGCCGCGAACACGGTGGATGCCGCCACGGCATCCGCGCTCGTCTCGCCCACCGCATCACCCGAGAACGGCGCGAGCCAGGATTCCAGTTCGGCCAGCGGCGCCGGGTCGAGGCGGTAGAAGCGGTGCTGCCCCTCTTCGCGCACCGCGACGAGCCCCGCCTCGCGCAGCACCTTGAGGTGCTTCGAGACCGTCGGCTGGCTGATGCCCAGCTCGGTGACGAGCTGCGTCACGCTGACCTCACCCCCGTTCTGGCGCAGGCGGCTGAGCAGTTCACGCCGGGTTCCGTCGGCGAGCACGTCGAAGATATCGGCCATACCCCAGGGTAGCTATGCTTCCCCGGTCGGCATATGTCAGGGAAGTGAGATGGGGTCGAAACCGGTACTGCGGGAATCCCTTCCCGCGCGCGTGCTGGATGCCATCGGGGACTTCGCCTTCCGCACCCCCGCCCGCTTCGCGATCCTGGTGTTCGCGATCCTGGTGGCCATCTTCACCCTGCTGTTCTCGACGCCCATCGCGACCAGCACCGGCGAGCCGGCGGAGTTCGTCGATGCGCTCTTCACCGCCGTCTCGGTGATCTGCGTCACCGGGCTCTCGACGGTCGACATGGCCACCTACTGGTCGCCGATCGGGCACGTGTTCGTGTTCGTCGGGGTCGAGATCGGCGGCATCGGCGTGCTGACCCTCGCCTCGATCCTCGGTCTCATCATCAGCCGGCGCCTCGGGCTGCGGCAGAAGCTGCTCGCCGCGGGCGACGCCAACCCGATGCGGTTCCGCAAGGGGCCGATCAGCGAGAACCAGGGCGTGCGGCTCAGCGAGACCGGCAGCCTGCTCGCCACTGTCGCGGGCAGCGTGCTGGTCATCGAGGGCGTCGTCGCGGCACTGTTGTTCCCCCGGATGCTGCTCGAGGGCGTCGACCCCTGGAACGCCGCCTGGCAGTCGATCTACACCTCGGCGATGGCGTTCACCAATACGGGTTTCCTGCCCACGTCCGAGGGCCTCGCCCCGTACGCGCAGGATGTCTGGTTCCTCATCGTGCTCATGCTCGCGGTGACCTTCGGTGCCATCGGGTTCCCGGTGATCTACGTGCTGCGCAAACACCTGCTGCGCCCGCGCCGGTGGTCGCTGCACGTGAAGCTCACCCTCGTGACGTTCGGGCTGCTGCTGCTCGGCGGAGCCATCGCGTACTTCCTGCTCGAGTTCGACAACCCGCGCACGATGGCCGACATGGACGCCGGGCAACGCATCCTGCAGAGCTTCTTCATCTCCTCGATGTCGCGGTCGGGGGGATTCGCCACGCTCGACATGGGCGAGCTCGACGGATCGAGCCTGCTGGTGAGCGACATGCTCATGTTCATCGGCGGCGGCTCGGCGTCCACTGCGGGCGGCATCAAGGTGACGACCCTCGCGATCCTGTTCATCGCGGCGTTCGCCGAGGCCCGCGGCAGCGAGTCGATGGAGGCCTACGACCGGCGCATCCCCTCCGACGTGCTGCGCCTCGCGGTCAGCGTGGTGCTGTGGGGGGCGACGACGGTCGCCGGCGCGTCGATCGCGCTGATGCTGATCGACAACGAGCCGCTGGACTACGTGCTGTTCGACGTCATCAGCGCGTTCGCGACCTGCGGCCTGACGACCGGCTTCACGCAGTCGGCGGGGGATGCATCCCAATACGTGCTCGCGGCGACCATGTTCCTCGGCCGCCTGGGTACTGTGACTCTCGCCGCGGCACTCGCGGCGAGCACGCGTCGGCAGCTGTTCCGCCGACCGGAAGAAAGGCCGATCGTTGGTTGACAAGATCGCTCATGACGCCCCGGTGCTCGTGATCGGGCTGGGGCGCTTCGGTGCCGCCACCGCGGGGCAGCTGGCCCGCCTCGACCGCGACGTGCTGGCCGTCGACGAAGACCAGACGCTCGTGCAGAAGTGGTCGGAGCGGGTCACCCACGCCGTGCAGACCGACGCCCGCTCGATCGATGCGCTGCGCCAGATCGGTGCCCAGGACTTCTCGATCGCCGTCGTCGCCGTCGGCTCCTCGGTCGAGGCGTCGGTGCTCATCACGGCGAACCTGGTCGATCTCAAGATCCCGCAGATCTGGGCGAAGGCGATCAGCCAGTCGCACGGCAAGATCCTGTCGCGCATCGGCGCCAACCACGTCATCTACCCCGAGGCCGAGGCCGGCGAGCGCGTCGCGCACCTGGTGTCGGGCCGCATGATCGACTTCATCGAGTTCGACGACGACTTCGCGATCGTGAAGATGTACCCGCCGAAGCCGATCCGCGGCATGACGCTGGCCGAATCGCACGTGCGCAAGAAGTACGGCATCACGGTCGTCGGGGTGAAGAGCCCCGGCAAGGAGTTCACCTACGCCACCCCCGACACGGTGATCTCGAACCACGACCTGATCATCGCGTCGGGCAACACGTCCGACCTCGACCGGTTTGCCGCTCTCGGCGGCTGACGAGCGCTGCTCAACCGGCGGACTCGCGCGCCATCTCCTCCGCGCGGGCGATCGCGGATGCGGCGGCCGCATCGAACATCGCCGTCAGGTCCGCGTCGGCCATCACGGCGATCGCGCGCTCGGTGGTGCCCTTCGGCGAGGTGACCCGCCGGCGCAGCTCTTCCGGGCCGACGTCGGAGGCGGCCAGCAACTCCGATGCCCCGAGGAAGGTCTGCTCGACCATCAGCCTCGCCTGCGCCTCGTCGAATCCGAGGTGCCGTGCCGCCTCGGTGAGCCGCTCGATGAGGAAGAACACGTAGGCCGGTCCCGACCCCGAGATCGTCGACAGCGCGTTGATCTTCTCCTCGGGCACCTCGACCACCGCCCCGACGGTCTCGAACAGCGCGCGCACGAGCGCCGTGTCGGCGCCGGTCGCGCGGGCCCCGGCGGCGAGGCCGGTGACCCCGCGTCGCACGATCGAGGGGGTGTTCGGCATCGAGCGGAACACGGTCTGGGCGACCAGGTCCTCCATCGTTCCGAGCGTGACGCCGGCCGCCACCGACACCACGAGGGCATCGGGCTCGAGCGCGTCGCCGATCTCGCGCAGCAGATCGGGCACCATGGCGGGTTTCACGCCGATGAGCACGAGGCGCGCGCCGCGCACGGCGGCTCGGTTGGCATCCGGCGTCGTCTCGTGCGAGAGCGAGGTGACGCCGACCGAGCGCAGCGCCGCCGCCTTCTCCTCCGACCGGTTGGTGACGGTGATGCCGTCGGTCGAGGCACCGCTCTGCAGCAGCCCGGACAGGATGGCACCGCCCATCGAGCCGGCTCCGATGATGGCGATGCGCGGGAATCGTGTGCTCACGCTGCGAGTGTAGTTTTGAAGCCATGAGCACCGAGGGCGGCACGAAGGCGGTGATCGCGGCGCTGCTGGCGAACACCGGCATCGCGATCACGAAGTTCGTCGCGGCGGCCATCTCGGGGTCGGCGTCGATGCTCGCCGAGGGTGTGCACTCGCTGGCCGACTCCGGCAACCAGATCCTGCTGCTGGTGGGAAGCCGGCGCTCGAAGAAGGCGGCGGACGAGGCGCACCCGTTCGGGTACGGCCGCGAGCGCTACGTCTTCGCCTTCGTGGTGTCGATCATCCTGTTCTCGGTCGGCGGGATGTTCTCGCTATATGAGGGCATCCACAAGCTCGAGGCGCACGAAGAGCTGACCCTGCCGTGGATCCCGCTGATCGTGCTCGCGGTCGCCATCGTGCTCGAGAGCTTCTCGCTGCGCACGGCGGTGAAGGAGTCGAACAAGACCCGCGGCGGTCAGAGCTGGGTCGCGTTCATCCGCCGCGCCAAGCAGCCCGAACTGCCGGTCATCCTGCTGGAAGACGTGGCCGCTCTCACCGGTCTGGTGTTCGCGTTCGCGGGCGTCGGGCTGTCGCTGCTGACCGGCGACGTGATCTGGGATGCCATCGGCACCATCGCGATCGGCGTGCTGCTCGTGGCGGTCGCCGTCGTGCTCGGCATCGAGACCAAGAGCCTGCTGGTGGGCGAGGGCGCGAGCCGGGCCGATGTGGAGAAGATCCGCGACGCGTTCAACGCCAGCGAGCGGGTCGAGGCGCTCATCCACATGAAGACGCTGTACCTGGGGCCCGACGAGCTGCTGGTGGCGGCGAAGGTCGCGGTGGCGAAGGCGACGAAGGCCGCCGACATCGCCCGCGCGATCAACGAGGTCGAGAAAGAGATCCGCGAGGCGGTCCCGCTCGCCCGCGTGATCTACATCGAGCCCGACATCTACCTGCCGAACCGGTCGGGAGCGCCGAGCACCGACGCCATCGTCATCCGCGGAGCCGACTGATCCGGGCTCGGGATCGCCCGCGCGCCCTCCAGCAAGCGCTCAGACGCCGCCGATAAAGTTCCCGCTCGTGGACATTCCCGCGCGGCACGGCCGCCTCCCGCGCCGCGGCGCCGCCAAGCCGATCCTCGGTGTGATCGCCTCGGTGCTCGGCGTCGCGCTGGCCAGTACGGGGTCGGTCGCGGCGATCGCCGCCTGGCAGCTCTCGCAGGACTTCGGCGAGGGGGTCGTCATCGAGAGCGAGGGCGAGGCCCCGCCGTCGGTGGGGGCGATCGACGGCCCGGTGAACATCCTCCTCGTCGGCAGCGACAGCGGTGGCGGCAACGCCAGTTACGGCGAGCGCGGCGAGAACCTCAACGACGTGACGATCCTGCTGCACATCTCGCCGGTGTCGCACTCGGCGATCGCGGTCAGCTTCCCGCGCGACATGTTCGTGCCGATCAGCGGCTGCAAGTCCAGTCCCGGCACCCGCAAGATCAACGAGGCCCTGTACAACGGCGGCCTGGCCTGCGCGGTCTCGACCGTCGAGGCGCTGACGGGCCAGAACATCGGCTACGCGGCGCAGATCGAGTTCGACGGCGTCATCGCCATGTCGGATGCGGTGGGCGGCGTCAAGGTGTGTGTCGCCGAGCCGATCCACGACCTGCAGATCCACCTCGACATGGAGGTCGGCGAGCACACCATCGGCGGCTGGACGGCTCTGCAGTTCCTGCGCAGCCGGCACGGCGTCGGCGACGGCAGTGACACGGGCCGCATCAGCAACCAGCAGCTGTTCCTCTCGGCGCTGATGCGCAAGATCAAGTCGGAGGGCACCCTCACCAACCCGCTGACGGTCTATGCGATCGCGAAGGCCGCCGCGACCAACATGACACTGAGCAGCTCGCTCAGCTCGCTGGACACGATGGCGTCGATGGCGTTCGCGGTGAAGGACATCCCGCTGAAGAACATCGCGTTCGTGACCTACCCGAGCGGGTCGGGCACGTTCAACGGCCAGAACGGCGTGCTGCCGCGGCCGGGGGACGCCAAGGTCCTGATGGATGCGATCAAGGCCGACGCCCAGATCGTCGTCACCGGCCAGCCGGGCGGCGGTGCGGTCGCGGGAGACCACGTCGATGAGCCGGAGCCCACGCCGACCGGCAGCGCTCCGCCGACCATCGCGCCCGAGGCTCCCGACGTCGTGAAACTGCCGAGCACGATCAGTGGTCAGCAGGCGACCGAGAAGACCTGCACGAACGGCAACACCTTCTAGCGTCGCGCGTCGAAGAACCGGCGCAGCAGGTTCGCCGACTCCTCGGCGAGCACGCCCGTGACGACCTCGACGCGGTGCGGGAGGCGGCGGTCGCGCAGCAGGTCGTGGACGCTGCCCGCGGCTCCCGCCTTCTCGTCCCAGGCTCCGAACACGACGCGGGGGATGCGCGCCTGCAGGATGGCGCCTGCACACATCACGCAGGGTTCGAGGGTCACCACCAGGGTGGTGTCGTCCAGATGCCAGGTGCCCTGCGCCTGCGCCGCGCGCCGGATCGCGAGCACCTCGGCGTGCGCCGTCGGATCGCCGCTGTCTTCGCGCTCGTTGTGCGCGTGCGAGAGCACCGCACCGTCCGCGTCGAGCAGCAGCGCGCCCACCGGGACATCGCCGGAGGCGAGCGCGAGTTCGGCTTCGGCGAGGGCGGCGCGCATCGCGTGCAGTTCGTCCGCGGGCATAGCATCGAGCGTATGCGAGTGCACGTGGCCGACCACCCCCTGATCACCCACAAGCTCACCGTGCTGCGCGACCGGAACACCCCGTCGCCGACGTTCCGTGCGCTCGCCGAAGAGCTGGTGACCCTGCTCGCCTACGAGGCCACGCGCAACGTGCGCACCACGCCGGTGACGGTGCAGACCCCGGTCGCCCCGGCGGACGGCCTGGCGCTCGCCGAGCCGCGGCCGCTGGTCGTGCCCATCCTGCGGGCGGGGCTCGGCATGCTCGAGGGCATGGTCAAGCTGGTGCCGACGGCCGAGGTCGGCTTCCTGGGCATGGTCCGCAACGAGGAGACCCTGCAGCCCGACATCTACGCCGAGCGCCTGCCCGACGACCTCGCGAACCGGCAGTGCTTCGTTCTGGATCCGATGCTCGCCACCGGCGGGTCGCTCATCGCGGCGATCGAGTACCTGTTCGCCCGCGGCGCGGTCGATGTCACGGCGGTGTGCCTGATCGGCGCCCCGGAGGGGCTGGAGGCCGTGAAGAAGGCGACCGAGGGACGCGAGGTCACCATCGTGCTGGGGTCGCTGGATGACAAGCTCAACGAGGTCGGGTACATCGTGCCGGGCCTCGGCGATGCGGGGGACCGGCTGTACGGGACGGTGTAGGGGGTCTCGATACGCCGCTTCGCGGCTACTCGACCACCGGAGGGTCGCCGCTTCGCGGCTACTCGACCACCGGGGTTTGACTTTTATTGCGTGCGTGCAACAAACTTGCACGCATGACCGTGAACGTGCACACCCTGACCTCCTCCGAGGCCCGTGGGACTGCCGGCATGATGATGCCGGTGCGTGCGGTCATGTGTTGTCGAATGTGTGCCTGATCGGCCCATCGTCCGAGTCCTTCTGACGGACTCCCCGCGGCTCGCCACCGGCGACGTCCGCGTACTCCCCCATCTCGACACACTCCCGCGAGGCGGAACGCTGTGACCGATACCGGCGCACCCCTCGCACCAGCACAAGGATTCGACACCATGTCTCTGGCAACCATCGACAGCTACCGTCCCGCCACCGAGCCCGCGATCGCGCCCGCGCCGGCCCCCGCATCCACCCCCTCGCGTCTGCGCGCGGTACCGGAAGGCACCGAGGCGCGCGGCTTCGCGCTCTATGTCGGCATCGACGAGCAGAAGGCTCTGGATGCCGGCACCGACCTGAGCGAGATCGTCACCGCCCTGAAGCGGCTGGCCGCCGAACTCGTGCCGGGTGCCGAGAGCTACGCGGCCGTCGCCCTGGCGCCGGTCGGGGCCGGGGGCCGCGACGTCGACGTCGTGCGTCTCGCGCTGCAGGACCCTGCCGCGCTGGCGAAGCACCGGCAGGCGGCTCCCGCCGAGCCGGCGGCCGAGCCGCGGGGCGGGGTCGTGATCGACATCTCGCGCAAGCGCGTCCAGCTGGACGGCGAGGTCGCGCCGCTCACCTACAAGGAGTTCGAGCTGCTGCAGTTCCTGGTGCTCCGCGAGGGCCGCACGATCGACCGGGCCGAGATCATCGCGACGCTCTGGGCCGATGGCGCGGGCGACGACATCCCGAACGAGCGCACGATCGACGTGCACGTCCGGCGGCTGCGCGCGAAGCTCGGCGCGTACGAGGACATCGTGCGCACGGTGCGCGGAGCCGGGTACCGGTTCGACCGGCACGCCGACGTCGCGATCCGCTGGGCGTCGACTCCGTCGCCCGACCTGTTCTAGGCCCTCCCCGCGGGCGCCTTCCCCGCGCCCGCTCGCGCTGGCGAGTCAAAGATTCTTGACACGATGTCCGGGATGCTTTACCTTGCTCATGTCAACCATTCTTTACATGAGGAGGGCCGATGGCCAGCGAGGAGAAGAGCGCCTGGATCATGCTGATCCTGGCGATCGTCGTCTACCCGGTGTACGCCGGCTGGGTGCTGAGCACCCTCGACGGCGCCGCGATCACCGACGCCGCGTACCAGATCCCGATGCTCGCCACGATCGGCGGGTCGATCGTCCTGTCGATCCTGCTGCACATGCTGTTCGCCGCCCGCGTGGGCAAGCGCGACGTGCGCGAGCGCGACATCCACCGCTTCGGCGAGAACATGGGCTACGGCTTCATCACCGTAGGCGGCCTCGCCGCGCTCGTGCTCGCGGGATTCGAGGCCGACACGTTCTGGATCGCCAACGCCGTCTACCTGTGCTTCGTGCTCTCGGCGATCGTCAGCTCGATCGCCAAGGTCATCGCCTACCGCACCGGGCTGCCCAGATGGTGAAGCCCACCGCGGTCACCAACACGATCCGCGCTCTGCGCTTCGCGCACGGCGAGATGACCCAGGCCGAACTGGGCGAACGCATCGGGGTGACCCGGCAGACCGTGATCGCCATCGAGCAGGGGCGCTACTCGCCCTCGCTCGAGCTCGCCTTCCAGATCGCCCGCGTCTTCGGTGTCCCGCTCGACGACGTGTTCCAGTACCCCGAGGACTCCGAATGAGGGCCGTCATCCGCACCGAGTACGGCAGCGCCGACGTGCTGCGCCTCGACGAGGTCGCCACGCCCGAGCCCGGCCCGCGCGAGGTCCGCGTCGAGGTCCGAGCCGCCGGCGTCGACATCGGCGCCTGGCACATCATGACCGGCCTGCCCACGCTCGCCCGCCTCGCCTTCGGCGTCGGCAGGCCTAAGAACCCGCGCATCGGCACCGAACTCGCGGGCGTGGTGGATGCGGTGGGCGCCGACGTGAGCGCCTTCCGTCCCGGCGACGCGGTCTTCGGCGTCGGCCAGGGCGCCTTCGCCGACTACGTCATCGCGGACCCCGCGAAGCTGGCGCGCAAGCCCGTGGGTGTCTCGTTCGAGCACGCCGCCGCATCCGCCGTCTCGGGGGTGACGGCGCTGCAGGCCGTCGTGCGCGAGGGGCGCCTGGTCGCGGGTCAGCGCGTGCTGGTGCTGGGGGCGTCGGGCGGCGTCGGCTCGTTCGTGGTGCAACTGGCGAAGAGCCGGGGCGCGCAGGTCACCGGGGTCGCCAGCACCCCCAAGCTCGACTTCGTGCGATCGCTCGGCGCCGACGAGGTGCTCGACTACACGACGACGAATCCCACCGACGGCTCGGTGCGCTACGACCTCATCGTCGACATGGGCGGCAACCGGCCGCTCCGAAAGCTGCGACGTGCCCTCGCTCCGGCCGGCACGATCGTGATCGTCGGGGGCGAGGGTGGGGGCCGGGTGCTCGGCGGGGTGCAGCGCGGCATGGGGGCCGGGATCGCATCCGCGTTCTCGCGTCGGCGATTCGTCGGGCTGATGTCGAGCACGACGACGGCCGATCTCGAACGCGTCGCCGAGCTCCTCGCCGAGGGCATCCTCGCGCCGCCCCTGGACCGGGTCGTCCCGCTGACCGACGCGCCCGCCGTCCTGCGCGACCTCGAGGCGGGACGCATCCGCGGCAAGGCCGTCCTGGTCCCCTGACCCCGGGGCGTTACCCGCCACACGAATCCGTCCCGTACGGCCCTCGGCAACACAGACCGGGGGCCGTACGGGACGGAAAAGTGGTGCTACGGCGCCCGGAGGGCGGCCGTTCCGGACTCGTCGAGGTCGCCTGCGGCGGTCAGGGCGACCCGGTAGACCGTGCGGGCGCGCTCGGGCGTGATCCAGCCCTCGAGCGCGTCGTGGGCCACGGCGTGCGGATCGCGGGTCGCCGGGTCGCCGTAACCGCCGCCGCCGCTCGTGCGCGCCACGATGCGCTCTCCCGGCGAGACCCGCACCGGACCGCAGATGTCGAGGCGCACCAGCTCGCCGTCGAGGTCGCGCTTGAACTGCCCCGAGGGCGCTCCCGGCCAGCCGCCTCGGGCGCCCGACATCGTGTTGATCGACCCGTCGTTGGCATAGATCGCCTCGAGGTCGGTCCCGATCGGCCCGTACTCCACGTCGAGAGCCGGAGCGCCGCGGTGCCGGCCGGCACCCTCGGTGTCGGGCGACAACTCACGCCGGTGGATGAGGATCGGCTGCTTGAGCTCGTCGATCTCGACGCTGTCGAGCAACAGGGTGCCCGCCCCGCCGAGGTCGCTCATGGTGAGCCAGCCGTCGGTCGAGGGCCCTCCCGCGCCGCCGTTGGGACCGGTGAAGATCTGGTTCACGAACGGGGTCCCCGTGCGGTGGTCGTAGCCGGACACCACGGCCTCGGAGGGCGACATGCCCGAGCCGACCTCCGCCATCCCGATGCCGTCGCCGAGGTCGGCCATCGCGCGCTGCACGATGTTGCCCACCCGGTTCGCCAGGTTGGTGGTCGCCACCGAGCAGCTCACCGGGTGCCGCGGGATGCCCACGACGCAGTTCTCGCGCAGGTGCACCCGCACCCGCCGGAAGCTGCCCTGGTTGTGGGGCACCGTGTGATCGATCGAGTTGAAGATCCCGATCAGCGCGGCCGTGCGCGACGAGGCCTCGCTCAGGTTGAGGCCCGAGGGGACGCAGTCGGGGTTGTCGTGCAGGTCGACATCGATCATGCCGTCCTCGGGCGACACGGTGACCCGCACCTGCAGCGGCACGCCGTCCGGAACACGCGGGAACGGGTCGTGATGGGTGGATGCGGTGGCCTCGCCCGCGGGCAGCGCCCGGATGGCGGCCTCCATGCGCTCCTCGCTGTAGTCCAGCCATTCCCGCGAGAACGACTCCAGCAGCTCCCACCCCACCTCGGAGGCCAGCTGCAGCAGGGCCCGCTCGCCGATGCGCGCGCTGCCCAGGATCGCCAGGTAGTCCCCGCGCCACTGCTCGGGCACGCGGATGCGCATCTCGCACATGCGCAGGATGTCGGCGCAGTCCTCGTAGTCCTTCTGCACGCGCACGACCGGGAAGATCAGCGCCCCCTCCTCGTACACGTCGAGGGCGCTGGCCATGTAGGTGGTGGGCACCGAGTTGCCGCAGTCGGCCTGGTGGGCCTTCGCCAGCACGGTGAACCGGTGCACCCCGTCGGCATCGACGACCGGGATCAGGATCGAGTGATCCGCCGCGTGCGTGTTGCCGTGATACGGGGAGTTGTGCAGGAAGGCATCCCCCGCCTCGACGTGCGGGTAGAACGTGCTCATCGCCTTGGCCTGCAGGTCGGGCCCGCCCATGGTGTGGATGGGCGGGCTCTGCCCGGTCATCAGCACGCCGCCGTCGGCGGTGAGGATGCAGCACGAGAAGTCGCGCGCCGTGTTCAGCACTCCCGAGCGCCCGGAGCGCGCGAGCGTATTCGACATGCGGCGCACGATGGCCTCGAACCGATGGCTCAGCACGGCGAGCTGCGCGCCGTCGCGCTCGGGGGCGGATGCGGTGGCCGGGCCGGCCTCGACGGTGGACATGGTCACGCTGCTTCCTGTGCGCCGGCCTCGCGGACCGGGGTGATGAGGACCGATCCGGCGGGACCGATCTCGACGGTGCTGTCGTCGGCGACGACGATGGTGGTGAACGGCGACTCGATGAGCACCGGTCCCTGGACGACCTCGCCGCCGGTGAGGGTCGCCAGCGGCCGGACGGGGACGTCGATGACGCCCGAGCCGTGCACGTAGGCGCGCCGGCTCGACGCCGTCGCGGAACGGGGTGCGCGGGCGGTGAGCATCTCCGACTCGCCACGAAGCGGAACGCGCGCCCGCGCACCCCAGCTGACCACCTCGACCGGGGAGCGGTCGTCCGAGATGCCCAGGATCTCGGCGTGGGTGGCATGGAAGTCCGCCGCGAATCGCGCGACGGCCTCGTCATCGAACCCGGCGCCGCGCAGGGTGACCTCGAGCTCCCAGATCTGCTGCGGATAGCGCGCCTCGGCGAACAGGGTGACGCCGACCTCGTCGCGCGTCGCCCCGACCCGGTCGCCGAACTCGTAGCAGCGCTCGCGCAGCGCGGCGAGTGCCGCGTTGACCCGTTCCGTGTCGAACGCGCTGGTCAGGGCGGGCACCGTCGAGCTGAACACGGCGGTGAGGTCCGACATCAGCGCACCGGCGGCGGCCAGCGCCGACCCGACGGCGGGCAGGACGAGGCGCTCGCTGCCGAGGCGACGGGCGACGGCGACGGCGTTGATGCCCGCCGCACCACCGCCACCGACGAGCACAGCGCGGGCGGGGTCGATGCCCTGCTGCAGCGTGATCTCCTCGATCGCGCGCACCATCTGCTCGGTGGTCAGCTCGAGGACGGCGTGGGCCGCCGCGACGGTGTCGAGACCGAGCCGGCTCGCCACGTCGCGGTCGATGGCGGCGCGTGCGGCCGCGACGTCGAGGGTCATCGATCCGTTGGAGAACGATTCGGGGTCGAGGTAGCCGAGCACGAGGGCGGCATCCGTCACCGTCGCCGCCGTACCGCCTCGGCCGTAGCAGGCGGGGCCGGGCACCGATCCCGCGCTCTGCGGTCCGACGTGCAGCAGGCCCCCGGCGTCGACCCAGGCGATGCTCCCGCCCCCCGCGCCGACGCTCTTGACATCGATCGAGGGCAGGCCGGTCATGTGCCCGGTGCCCTCATCCCCCACCCAGGCCGACCGGGTCGAGGGGATCTCCCCACGCCGCACCAGGGTGACGTCGTAGGTTGTGCCTCCGGCGTCGGCGACGATGACCGCGTCGGCGCCGAGCTCGGCGGCGGCATAGGCCCGGCCGGCGACCGGAGCCATGGACGGGCCCGAGTTGATGGTCACGATCGGGGCGTCCGCCGCATCCAGCGCGTCCATGACGCCACCGACCGAGGTGACCATGAGGATGCGGCCGGTGAGCCCCGCGGCGCGCAGCCGCGAGGTGAGCCCGGCGATGTACTCCGACATCAGCGGTTTCAGCGACGCGTCGATGCTCGCCGACGAGGCCCGGCGGTACTCGCGCAGCGACGGATTCAGCCGGTGCGAGAGGGTGTAGGGCACGCCGGGCAGCTCGCGATCGAGGATCCGGGCGACCGCGAGCTCGTGCTCGGGGTTGATGGTCGCCCAGAGCAGGCACACCGCGATCGCCTCGACGCCGAGCTCGCGCAGCCGGGCGCAGAGCCCGGCGACGGCGGTCTCGTCGAGCGGCTGCAGCACCCCGCCATCGGAGGTGATCCGCTCGGGCACCTCGAAGGTGAGCCGTCGCGGGATGTAGGGCTCGGGGTAAGGCACCGTGAAGTCGAACGGGTTCTGCCGTCCGCCTTCGCGCAGCAGCAGCACGTCAGGGTGTCCGGCGGTGGTGAGGAACGCCGTGCGCGCGACGTTGCCGGTCAGCACGGCGTTGAGCCCGCGGGTCGTCGCGTGGCTGAAGGACTCCACGCGACCGAGCAGCTCCTCCAGCGTGACGCCGTCGGCGGCGGCCGCCATGGCGAGCACGTCGAGGATGCCCTGGACCGGGTCGTCGGGCATGGTCGGCGACTTGAACAACCGCAGCTCGCCGCGCTCCTCGACCACGAGGTCGGTGAAGGTGCCGCCGATGTCGACCGAGAGCCTGAGCGGGTCAGAAGCCATAGGACGACACCTTCTCTCGCGTGTCGGCCACGGGCTGAAGCGGCGCGGCGAGGTGCATGCTCTCGCGCAGGTCGCGCAGGAACTGCTCGGTGCGCCCGAAGTTGTGCGGCATCGGCACGACCACGATCCCCACCGGCGCGGGGATCGAGCGGGCGGCGAACATCCAGCCCCGCACCCGCAGCTCTTCGGCGACGGGGCGCAGGTCGAGGCTCTCGGAGTGGATCAGCGTCATGTTGATGCGCGAACCGGGGTAGACCTGCAGGCCCTCGATGGCCTCCGCCCCGGAGACCAGTTCGTCGCGGAGCGCCATCGACTGCAGCGAGACGGCCGTGTATCCCGGTTCGCCGAGCAGCTTCGCCATCGCCCAGGCGCCGGCGATCGGACCTGCGCCGCGGGTTCCCGACATGGTTCCGTTGGGCGGGCAGATCTCCTTGGCCGCCGCCAGCAGGTCGGGGTCGCGGAAGGTGAGGGAGCCGGCGGGCGGCGGAGCCATCCCGTTCTTGTGCAGGTCGGCGCTGATGGAGTGCACGCCGGGCACGCGGAAGTCCCAGGCGGGGATGCCGGCGTCGTAGCCCGAGCGCTCGAGGAAGGGCAGGATGTAGCCGCCGAACGCCCCGTCGACGTGCAGGTAGATCCCGTGCCGTTCGGCGATCTCGCCGATCTCGGCGATCGGGTCGACGCTGCCGAACGCCCAGGTGCCGGCTGTGGCGATGATGGCGATGGTGTCTTCGCGGATCGCCGCCTCGATGGCGGCGGGGTCGACCCGGTCGAGGTGACCTTCGGGGGCAGGCACCACGATGGCGTCGAGGTCGAACATGCGGCACAGCTTGTGCAGCGAATAGTGCCCGTTGTCGGGGAACACGACGCTGCCGCCCTTGCGACCGGCGAGCTGCTTCGCGGTCAGGATGGCGCACATGTTCGACTCGGAGCCGCCGGCTGTGATGAACCCGGCGGCTGTCTCGGAGTGCATGAGCCCGCCCATCCAGCCGATCAGCTCGGCCTCCATCTCGCGGGCCCCGCCGCCGGTGATCCAGGTCTCGCCGTGGATGAACCGGCGGTACGCCTCGATCGACTGCTCGCGGACGTCGTCGCCCCAGGGCAGGTCGGGGGTGGTGATCAGGTGCGGGCCCTCGTCGAACAGGTTCTCGGGCATCCCGGGGAAGCGTGAGACCACCTCGAGCCGCTGAAGCTCGGCCTCGAAGTCGGCGCGCTTCACCCCGCTGGGGTAGGTGGTGGTGCTCATGGTGATGCCTCTCTGTGTGGGTGATTACTGGGCGATGAACCCGCCGTCGATGGCCAGGCTGGCCCCGACGACATAGGTGGATGCTGCGGACAGCAGGTAGACGACGGCCGGGGCGATGTCGCTCACCTCGCCGATCCGCCCCGCGGGCGTGGTGGCGAGGATCTCGGCCTCGAGCTCGGGCGTGATGAGCTCGGCGTTGATGGGGGTGTGCACATTGCCGGGGGCGACGGCGTTGACCCGGACCCCGCGGGGCGCGAGTTCGATGGCGAGCGCCTTCACGGTCAGCTCGATCGCGCCCTTCGACATGCAGTACGCCGAGTCGTTCGGCGAACCCACGTGTCCCGACATCGACGACACGAAGACGATCGAGCCGCCGCGACCCAGGTGGGGCGCGACCTCACGGGTGAGCCGGTAGGGCGCCCGCACGTTGGCGTGCCAGTGCTCGTCGAGGATCTGGTCGGTGGTGTCCGCCAGCGACGCCATCCGGTAGATGCCGGCGGCGTTCACCAGACCGTCGATCCGGCCGAACTCCGACAGCGCGGCCTCGGCAACGGCGGCCGGGGCCTCGTCGGCGGTCAGGTCGGCCGCGACCACGACCGCGCGTGCGCCGGTTGCGGCCACCGCATCCAGGGATGCGGCGAGCCGCTCGACCGAGCGGCCGACGAGGACGACGTCGCCGCCCGCCTCGCCGACCGCTCGCGCGATCTCCGCACCGATGCCCGAGCTGGCTCCGGTGACCACGGTCACGGTGCCGTCCAGGCGGAACGGGGATGTCGTCATGCCTTCTCCTTCATGGTGCCGAATGCGGCGGCGTCGGCCGCGATCTCATCCGCCACGCGGGCGGCGTCGGCCTTGTGGTGGCGCGACCCGAGCAGGTAGAACAGGCCGGCGAGTGCGGCCGAGACCCCGACCGCGATGGCCAGCGCGACCCGGAATCCGAAGCTCTCGGAGATGACCCCCGAGAACACGGCGCCGAAGAACCCGCCCATCAGGAAGGTGAACAGGGTCATGACCGCGAAGGCCTGGGCCATGTACCGCGGCGGGGTCACCGACGCGATGATCGCGCTGACCGAGACCAGCGTGAGCCCGTTGAACACCATCGCCAGCACGTAGATCGCGATGAGCGCCGGCAGCGGCTGGACCCAGATGCCGCCGACGATCAGCAGCCCGAATCCGACGATGCCGATCAGCGCGAGGTACATGGTGCGTGCGGGGTCGACCTGGAACAGCCGGTCGAAGAGGCGACCGCCGATGACCATGGCGATGATGACCGGGATCTGGGTGAGCGAGAACACCAGACCGCGCTGCAGGGCGTCGAGCTGGTACTCGGCCTCGAGCAGCAGCGAGACCTGGATGGGCACGGCGTAGAGCGCGAGACCCAGCGAGCCGATGCCCATGCAGAGGAACAGGTAGGTCCGGATCTTGACCATCCGCCGGAACGCGGCGAAGAATCCGATCGGCTTCTCCCAGGTCTGGCTGTTGCCGGTCGCGGCCGCGTACAGGGCGCCTCCGCGCGGCGGCTCCTTGAGGAAGAGCAGCGACGAGATCGCCAGGATGGCGTACGGCAGGGCGAGGCCGAGGTAGGCGTACCGCCACGAATCGGGGCCGGCGCCCGCCAGGGTCGCGATCGTCCCCGCCAGGGCGGGGCCGATCAGCTGGCCGAGCGGGGTGGCCATGGCGTGGAAGGAGTACACCTTGCCGCGCCCCTCGGCCGGGTAGGCCTCGGCGATCAGCGACCCGAACACCGGGTTGGAGTACGCGCCCGCCAGGCCGGTCAGGGTCAGGCAGACGAAGATCTGCCAGATCTCGGTGGCGAAGAACGCTCCGACGAGGGCCAGGGTGCCCATCGCGGCGAACGCGGTCACCAGGTACCGCCGGCGCATCCGGTCGGCGAGGAACGCGGCGAACGGTCCGCCCACGGTGAGG
>DATMFW010000001.1:0-5464 GCA_035556655.1 Pseudolysinimonas sp. | reverse complement strand
GCGCGACGAGATCCGCGATCTCACGATGGCGATGATCGCCTCGGGGGAGCGCCTGGATTTCTCCGGCCTGTCCAAGCGCACCACCGACAAGCACTCCACGGGCGGGGTGGGCGACAAGATCACGCTGCCGCTGGCTCCGCTGGTCGCGTCGTTCGGGGTGGCCGTCCCGCAGCTGTCGGGGCGCGGCCTCGGGCACACGGGCGGCACGCTGGACAAGCTGGAGTCGATCCCCGGCTGGCGCGCCAAGCTCAGCAACGACGAGTTCATGGCCCAGCTCGACGAGGTCGGCGCGGTCATCTGCGCGGCCGGCGCGGGCCTCGCCCCCGCCGACGGCAAGCTGTATGCCCTCCGGGACATCACCGGCACCGTCGAAGCGATCCCGCTGATCGCCTCGAGCATCATGAGCAAGAAGATCGCCGAGGGCACGGCCGCGCTGGTGCTGGATGTGAAGTTCGGCTCCGGCGCGTTCATGCAGGATCCGGCGCGTTCACGCGAGCTGGCGGAGACCATGGTCACCCTCGGCAACGACGCCGGGGTGGCGACCCGCGCGGTGCTGACCAACATGAACGTGCCGCTCGGGCTCGCGATCGGCAACGCCAACGAGGTGCGCGAGTCGGTCGAGGTGCTGGCCGGAGGCGGTCCCGCCGACGTGGTCGAGCTGACGGTGGCGCTTGCCCGCGAGATGCTCGACCTCGCCGGAGTGCCCGACGCCGACGTCGAGGGTGCCCTCGCGGACGGCCGCGCGATGGACACCTGGCGCGCCATGATCACGGCCCAGGGCGGCGATCCGGATGCGGCGCTGCCGTCCCCCAAGGAGACCCACGTCGTCGCCGCCGATCGCGACGGCATCCTGGTGAAGCAGGAGGCGCTCCCGTTCGGGATCGCGGCGTGGCGCCTGGGGGCCGGACGTGCGCGCAAGGAGGATCCTGTGCACCATGCGGCGGGCATCGACCTGCATGTCAAGCCGGGTCAGGTGGTGAAGAAGGGCGAGTCGCTGTTCACCCTCGGCACCGACGAGCCGGCGCGGTTCGAGCGCGCGCTCGAGGCGCTCGAGGGGGCGTACGCGATCGGCGATCCGGGGTCCGAGGTGCAGGACGGCGGCCCGCTCATCGCCGGCAGGATCGGCTGAGCGCGAGCGAGCGGGTTGAGTAGCGACCGCGGGTCGCGTGTCGAAACCGCGTGAGCGGGTTGAGTAGCGACCGCGGGTCGCGTGTCGAAACCCCCGCTGATTTCGACACGGCCGCAGGCGGCCTACTCAATCAGCTCGGTCGGGCTCCCCGATGCGCTCCAGCGCGTCGACCACGAGGGCCCAGAACCTCTCGGCGTCGAGGTCGAACGTCACCTGGGTGCTGACCTCCGGTCCCGCGGGTTCTCGCAGGTCGACGACGGTCATGCCGAGGGTGTGCCCACCGGACAACTCGATGTGGATGGGCGCCCGCACCGTGCGCACGAGCGTCGGGTCGATGACGTAGGCGACCGCGACCGGGTCATGCACGGGTGGATGATCGAACCCCTGAGCGTCCTTGTAGCTGTGGGCGAAGAAGTCCATGAGTTCGTGCACGAAACGCGCGGGCGCGGTGCCGACCGCGTCGACGGCGGCGATCACGGTGTCGGTGGCGAGGGCTTGGTGGGTGACGTCGAGACCGATCATGGTGACGGTCCAGGACTCGCCGAACACGATGGCGGCGGCCTCGGGGTCGATGACGATGTTGAACTCGGCGACCGCGCTCCAGTTGCCGACGTGGGCGCCGCCGCCCATCAGCACGACCTCGCGCACCCGCTCGACGATGCGCGGCTCGAGCCGGGCGGCGAGGGCGATATTGGTGAGGGCGCCGGTGGGCACCAGCGTGATCTCCCCGGGCTCGGCCGCCATCACGGTGTCGACGATGAACTGCGCCGCCGGGCGCGGGTCGAGGTCGATGGTCGGTTCGGGCAGCACGGGGCCGTCGAGACCGGACTCGCCGTGGATGCTCTCGGCGGTCTCGACCTGCCGCACCAGCGGGCGCTCGGCCCCGCGGGCGAACGGTACCCCGGTGATGCCGGCGACGCGCGCGACCGAGAGGGCGTTGCGCGTGACCTTGTCGATGGTCTGGTTGCCCATCACGGTGGTGACGCCGACGAGGTCGATGTCGGGGTTGCCGTGGGCGAGCAGCAACGCGACGGCGTCGTCGTGGCCGGGGTCGCAGTCGAGGATGATCTTGCGGGGCATGGGACGATCCTATCCAGTCTTGCGTATATGAAAGCCAGGTTCATCTGTGAAACACTGGCGACATGTCCGAACTCGCCTCCCGCGGCGCCGCGCGCGTCGCCTGGATCCGTTCCCGCATGCCGTTGCTCGCCCGCACCCGGGCGGACTTCGCGGCATCCCGGCCGTTCGGCGGACACCGCATCGGCATGTCGCTGCACCTCGAGCCCAAGACCGCCGTGCTGCTGGAGACCCTCCAGGCCGGCGGCGCCGAGATCGTCGCCACCGGCAACCACGGCTCCACTCAGGACGACATCGTCGCCCACCTGCGCGCGAACGGCATGACCGTCTACGGCCGGCGCGACGACGACCTCGACGAGCACCACGGCAACCTCGCATCCGTCCTCGACGAGGGCTTCGACATCCTGCTCGACAACGGTGCGGACCTCGCGGCCGGGCTGGTCGCGCGCGGCGCCACCGCATCCGTCATCGGAGGCACGGAGGAGACCACCTCCGGCGGCGACCGGCTGCGCGGTGAGCTGGCGGGCCGGGTGCCGTTCCCCGTCGTCGTCATCAACGACTCGCTGCTGAAGGCGATCGGCGAGAACAAGCACGCCGTCGGGCAGTCGGTGGTCGAGAGCTTCATGCGCATCACCAACCTCATGGTGCCGGGCCGGCGGTTCGTGGTCGCCGGCTACGGCTGGTGCGGCCGCGGCGTCGCGCACTACCTGCGCCAGCTGGGCGGAAAGGTGGCCGTCGTCGAGATCGACGAGCTGAAGGCCTTCGAGGCCGCACTCGACGGATTCCGGGTGTCGAGCATCGAGGACCTCGCCACCTGGGGCGAGGTGTTCATCACCGCGACCGGCCACGCCGGCATCCTCACCGCACCGTTCTTCGGGCGGGTCGCCGACGGCGCCGTGCTGGCCAACTGCGGGCACTTCCCGTGGGAGATCGATGTCGCCGCGCTGAAGTCGGGGGCGACCGGCGTCACCCGCCTCGACGACGCCATCGAGCGCATCGACCTCCCGGGCGGACGGCATGTGATCCTGCTCGCCGACGGGCGCATGATGAACCTCGCCGGCCGCGAACCGAAAGGCAACTCGCTGGAGTCGATGGACCTCGGCTTCCTGCTGCAGAGCCTGTCGCTCGAACGCGTCGCCACCGCCGGGGCCGGGCTGACGCCCGGCGCCCAGCCGGTGCCCGACGACATCGACCGCGAGATCGCCCGCCGCATGCTCGCCGCCATGGGGGCCGATCGCTGATGCCGGAGTACACGGTCCCCGCGCTCGACAAGGCCTTCGACGTGCTCGACGTGCTCGCCTCGCGGGCGGGGGCGATGAGCCAGACCGACCTCGCCGAGGCCACCGGGCGCAGCGTCTCGCAACTGTTCCGCGTGCTGACCGCTCTCGAGGCGCGCGGGTGGGTGCTGCGCGACGAGGGCGGGATGTACTCCTTCGGCATGGGCGCCTTCGATCTCGCGCACCGGCACCCGCCGCTGCGCGGTCTGCTCGTCGCCGCCACGCCGCCGATGCGCGACCTCTCCGACCGCGTGCACCTGTCGTGCAACCTCAGCGTGCTCGACATGGGGGCCGTGCGCGTCGTCGCCCAGGTCGAGAGCCCTGCCGACTTCGGGTACCGGGTCCGGGTCGGCGCGCTCTTCCCGCTCAACACCCCGACGGGGACCGTGCTCGTCGAGGGCGGTGAGCCCGACGTGCGCGAGCACCTCGCCGGCAAGCTCGACCCGGGCGATCAGAAGCGGCTCGCGGTCGACGGGTCGATCCGCCGCGACGATCCGCAGCAGCCCGGGATCATCGACCTGGTCCTGCCGGTGCGCGACTCCCGCGGCTACGTGCGCGCCGCGCTCACCGTGCCCTACGTCGCCACCACCTTCGCGACGATGCCCGTCGAGAAGGTGTTCGCCGCCGCGTCCAAGGCGGCCCTCGAGATCTCGGCCCGCATCCAGGGCGGCCCACGATAGTTTGGGGTCATGAGCGACTCCCTGCCCGGGGCACGGCTGCCGATCCGCGATCTGCCCAAGGTCTCCCTGCACGACCACCTCGACGGGGGGCTGCGGCCGCAGACCATCATCGAGCTCGCCGAACCGCTCGGCATCGAGCTCCCGGCGACGGATGCCGGTCAGCTGGCCTCCTGGTTCGCCGACCAGGCGGACAGCGGCTCGCTCGTGGAGTACCTGAAGACCTTCGACGTCACGCTCTCGGTGATGCAGACCCGTGAGGGGCTGGTGCGCGTCGCCCGCGATTTCGTCGAGGACCTCGTCGCCGACGGGGTCGTCTACGGCGAGATCCGCTGGGCGCCCGAGCAGCATCTGCAGCGCGGACTCACCCTCGACGAGGCCGTCGAGGCGGTGCAGGAGGGCCTGGACGAGGCGACCGAGGCCGCCGCGGCGAGCGGGCACGACATCCGGGTGGGGCAGTTGGTGAGCGCGATGCGCCACCTCGACCGGGGCACCGAGATCGCGGGGCTGGCACTGCGGCACCGCGATCGCGGCGTCGTCGGATTCGACATCGCCGGCCCCGAGGCCGGGTTCCCGCCCGTCCGCCAGCGCGAGGCGTTCGACCTGCTCGCCAACGCCTGGTTCCCCGCTACCGTGCACGCCGGCGAGGCCGATGGCCTGGAGAGCATCCGCGGGGCGCTGATCGACGGCCGGGCGCTGCGCCTCGGCCACGGCGTGCGCATCGCCGAGGACATCACGCGTGAGGGCGAAGACGACGAGAACACCTTCGTCGTGCTCGGCCGTCTCGCCCAGTGGGTCAAGGACCGCGGTGTCACCCTCGAATGCAGCCCCAGCTCGAACCTGCAGACCGGGGCGTTCGCGGCGTGGGGCGACACGATGGCCGACCACCCGTTCGACATGCTGTACCAGCTCGGATTCCGGGTCACCGTCAACACCGACAACCGCCTGATGAGCGCGACCACCCTCACGAACGAGATCGGCATTCTCGCCGACACCTTCGGCTATGACGCCGACGACGTCCTCGCCTTCCAGCTGAACGCCGCCGAGGCTGCGTTCCTCCCGCTGGAGGACCGTCAGGAGCTCATCGAGCGCATCACCGCCGGTTTCGGCGCGGGCTGATGCCGCTTCCCCCGCTGCCGGACGGCGGCGTCGACCTCGCAGCCTCGGCGCCGGACTGGCGCGCCGCCGTGCGGCTGGCGGCGGCGGGCCTCGCGCGCACCGGGGCGGCGGCGCCGGAGTACGCCGACGAGATGATCCGCATGATCGACGAGCACGGGCCGTACGTCGTCATCGCGCCGGGACTC